>UQGD01000012.1 GCA_900540455.1 uncultured Faecalibacterium sp. | reverse complement strand
TGACATGGTCACAGATGGACGGTTCGGGGGGCGCAAAGCGCGCCGGAGCGTCCGGTCCTGTTTCTTACAGCCCCAGCTTCATGGAGACGACGTTGTCCACCATGGCCAGAGCGTTGTCCAGCATCAGGGGATCCTTGCCGCCGCCCATGGCGGAGTCGGGCTTACCGCCGCCGGAGCCGCCGGCGATGGCGGACACCTGCTTGATGATGTCCCCCGCCTTCACGCCCCGCTTGACGGCCTCCTTGCCGCAGACAGCCAGGAAGGTGATCTTGTCCCCGCTGACAGCGGCCAGCACGCCCACCACGCTGGGCTCCTTATCCCGGAGCAGGTCGCCCATCTTGCGCAGCTTTCCGGCATCGGCGTCGGGCACGGTGGCGGTGAGCACCTTCAGACCGCCCACCTCATGGGCGGAGAAGAGGAAGCGCTCGGCCTCGTTGGCGGCCTCGCGGGCCCGGAATTTCTCCAGCGTGTGGTTCAGGCTCTTCATCTCGGACATGATCTGCTCCGCCTTCTCCCGCAGCTCGCCGGGCTTGGCCTTCAGGACGGCGGCTGCCTGGAACAGCATCTCCTGATTCCGGTTTATCACAGCCAGGGAGGCCCGGCCGGTGGTCGCCTCGATGCGGCGCACTCCGGAGGCCACGGAGAACTCGCTGCTGATATGGAACACGCCGACCTTAGCGGTGTTGTCCAGGTGGGTGCCGCCGCAGAACTCCACAGAGTAGCCCTTGCCCATGTCCACCACCCGGACGGTATCGCCGTATTTCTCACCGAACAGGGCGATGGCGCCCCGCTGTTTGGCCTGCTCGATGGGCATCTCCTCGGTGACCACGTCATAGCCGGACAGGACGGCCTCGTTGACCATGGCGCTGACCTGGGAGAGCTCCTCGGCGGTCAGAGCGGAGAAGTGGGTGAAGTCGAAACGCAGGCGGTCCTCCTCCACCAGAGAACCGGCCTGATGGACGTGGTCGCCCAGCACGGTGCGCAGAGCCTTGTCCAGCAGGTGGGTGGCAGAGTGGGCACGCATGACGGCCTTGCGGCGCTTGACATCAATGGAGGCGGAGACGGTATCGCCCACCTTCAGCACACCCTGGGTCAGCTTGCCGGTGTGCATATACTTGCCGCCCTTGTTCTTCTGCACGTCGGTGACCTGGAAGGTGACACCGTCGGCAGAGATGGTACCATGGTCGGCCACCTGGCCGCCCATCTCGGCATAGAAGGGGGTCTTGTCCAGCACCACGATGGCCTCGACGCCGGGCATGACTTCCTCAGCCTGCTCGTTCTCCACCACCAGGGCCACCACCTTGGCGTCGTCAATGGCGGTGTGGTCATAGCCCACAAACTCCGTCTCGGGCACGTCCTTGCCGAACTCCACGCCGGCCCAGCCCAGGTCACCCAGAGCCTCACGGGCCTTGCGGGCACGCTGGCGCTGCTCGTCCATCTGCTTGTGGAACTCAGCCTCATCCAGCTTCATGCCCTGCTCCTCCACCATCTCCAGGGTCAGGTCGATGGGGAAGCCATAGGTATCATACAGCTTAAAGGCGTCGGCACCGGAGAAGGTGCTCTCCCCCTTGGCCTTGTGCTCAGAGAGCATATCATTGAAAATCTTCAGGCCGCCGTCGATGGTCTTTGCGAAGTTCTCCTCCTCCACGCGGATGACCTTGGTGATATAGTCCTGGCGCTCCCGCAGCTCAGGATAGTGGCCCTCGTTCTCATGGATGACGGTGTCGCACACCTCATACAGGAAGGGGTGGTCCACCCCCAGCAGCTTGCCGTGGCGGGCGGCCCGGCGCAGCAGACGGCGGAGCACATAGCCCCGGCCCTCGTTGGAGGGGAGCACGCCGTCACAGATCATGAAGGTGGCGGAGCGGATGTGGTCTGTGATGACCCGGAGGGACACGTCCTTGCTGTGGCTCTCGCCGTAGTGGGCGCCGGTGATCTGGGACACCTTGTGGGTGATGTTCATCACGGTGTCCACATCAAAGAGGGAGTCCACCCCCTGGCACACGCAGGCCAGACGCTCCAGACCCATGCCGGTGTCGATGTTGGGGCGGGGCAGGCGCTCGTAGTGGCCCTTGCCGTCCGAGTCGAACTGGCTGAACACCAGGTTCCAGATCTCCATATAGCGGTCGCAGTCGCAGCCGACACCGCAGGTGGGCTTGCCGCAGCCGTACTGCGGGCCGCGGTCGAAGTGGATCTCAGAGCAGGGGCCGCACGGACCAGAGCCGTGCTCCCAGAAGTTGTCCTCCTTGCCCAGGCGCACCATGTGATCCGGGGCGATGCCCACCTTCTGGGTCCAGATTTCGTAGGCCTCGTCGTCTTTCTCATATACCGAGATATAGAGCCGGTCCTTGGGAATGGCCATCCACTCCTCGCTGGTCAAAAACTCCCAAGCCCAGGGGATGACCTCGTCCTTAAAATAATCCTGGAACGAGAAGTTGCCCAGCATCTCAAAGAAGGTGCCGTGCCGGGCGGTGATGCCCACCCGCTCGATATCCGGGGTGCGGATGCACTTCTGGCAGGTGGTCACCCGATGACGGGGCGGCTCTTCCTGCGCCAGAAACCATTTTTTCATGGGGGCCATGCCGCTGTTGATCAGCAGCAGGCTGGGGTCGTTTTTGGGTACCAGGGGGAAGCTGTCCAGCCGCAGGTGGCCTTTGCTCTCAAAAAAGCTCAGATAGCGGTCGCGCAGTTCATTCAAACCGGTCCATTGCATAGGTTGATTCTCCTCACATCGTTGTGTTGCGTATGGCAGGAGCCAAGCGGCTCCAAGACCCTTTGGCAGACGAAAAAATAAAACAGCCCCCATCCCCTCAGGGACGAAGGCTGCTGTAAGCTCCGTGGTACCACCCAGATTGCAGGTGCAGGACCTGCCTCTTTTGCCGCGCTAACGCTGCGGTGCGTCCAGCTCATTTCGCCGGAGGCTCCGGGGTGGCGTGTGCTGTGCTTACCGGGAGACCTTGCAGCCTGCGGGTCTCCTCTCTGGCCGGTATTGCTTACAGCGCTGGCCCCATCTATGCCGTCTGTCATGATCTTTGATGGGCGCAGGACAGGCCCATCAGGCCAGCTTGCGTACATTTCAAATTATAACATGGCCGCGGCATTTGTCAACTGCTTTGGGCAAATTTTGCGGGCGGCTGCGGTGGTGCGGCTCTTTCCAACCAGAGCGGATTGTGGTACAATGGGGCAGCAATGGCAGGGCTGCGTCCTGCCGGAAGGGAGGGGGCGTGCCGTTGGCCACAGAAGCAAAGCTCCGTCAGCTGGCCGGAAAGGATTGTCCGGTCTATTATTTTTACTCTACCGAGCGCTACCTGGTGCGGCAGGCCACCGCTGCTGCCGTGCGGGTGCTTTGTGCAGAAGGGGAAGAAGAACCCACCGTGCTGGATGGTGCCGCCCCGGATCTTGAGCAGCTTATCATGGCGGCAGGTACGATCTCCTTTTTTGGGACCCGCCGGGTGGTGGTCTTGCCGGAGCTGGAACCGTCTGCCTATGGGGAGAAAGACCTGGAGGAACTGTGCGGCACGCTTGCCAGCCTGGAGAATGCAGTGGTGGTGCTGGGCAGCGTCTTTGAGGCCGAGCGGGGCAAACTGCGAATGGGCAAGCGGGCACAGAAGCTGGCTGCCCAATGCAAAAAACTGGGCTATGCGGAGGAGCTGGCAAAGCCAAAGCCCTTTGAGCTGAAAGCCATGATGATCGACCGGGCCAAGGCGCAGGGGGCTGTTCTGCCGGAGGGCGCAGCCCAGGCGCTGCTGGAGCGCTGCGGCGAGGAGCCTTTTCTGCTGGAAAATGAGGTGGACAAGCTCTGTGCGCTGGCTGGTTATCAGACCGTGACCACCGCAATGGTGGCAGAAATGGGTACGGTAAGTCTGGAGGCAGATGTGTTCGAGATGATTCGCATGATCACAGCCAAAAATGCCACGGGGGCCTGCAAAAAATTACAGACCCTGCTGCGGCTGCAGCAGGAACCCATCGCCATAACGGCGGCTATGATCGGCAGCTATGTGGATCTGTATCGGGTCAAGCTGGGGGCTTCCCGGCGGAAAAACTACGCCGCAGTATTCAAGGACTTTGGGTATAAAGGCAGCGACTTCCGGCTCAAGCGGTCGGCGGAGACGGCCTCGCATTATACGCTGCCGCAGCTGGAAAATTGTCTCCAGGTGCTGCTGGAGCTGGATCAAAGTTTGAAAAGCCAGCCAGTGGATAAGGCTGTGCTGCTGGAGATGGCGCTGTGCCGCCTGGCTCTGGCAGGAGGTGCACGGTGAGCCGCCCCGCGGCCCCGCTGCATACCCAGCGGGTGCTGATCGTGGAGGGAAAATACGATGCGGCACGCCTGTCCCACCTGACAGATGCCATGATCCTGCTGACCGATGGCTTTGCTATTTATAAGGATAAGCAGCGTCAGCAGCTGTTCAAAGCATTGGCCAAAAAGAATGGACTGATCCTTCTCACCGACTCGGATGCGGCGGGTTTCCGCATCCGCAACTACATCACGAACCTGGTGGGGGCGGAGAATGTGGTGCAGGCATATGTCCCGGCCATTCCGGGCAAGGAGCGCCGAAAGGCCCAGCCCGGCAAGGAGGGACTGCTGGGTGTGGAGGGGGTAGAGGATGATATCCTTCTCCAGTGTCTGCGGGATGCACTGGGCCCAGAGGCGGGGGAAGCTCCGCCCCGCCCGGCTGGCCGGCAGATCACCTATACGGATCTGTACGACTGGGGGCTTTCCGGCACAGCAGGCAGCGCCGAGCGCAAGCGCCGTCTGCTGACCGCTTTGGGTCTGCCGCCCCGGCTGTCTAAAAAAGAGCTTGTAGAAGCACTGAACCGTTTGTATACCTACCAGCAGCTGGATGAGCTGCAAGCAAGACTGCTGGCAGAAGAATGAATAAAGCCGCCCCTGGGAAAGCAGATCCCCAGGGGCGGCTTTGCGTTTATCACATCGGCGATTTTACGGTTGAGCGTGGTGCTCCAGCCAGTCCATAGCGCCTGCTGCGAGTATGGCGCTGCCAAAGGACAAGATGTCCTCATTGAACACGATGCCGGCGTTGTGCATGGGCTTGCCGTAGAGTTCATTCTCCTGGCGGGACCCGGCACCCAGCAGCATCGTGGTGTGCAGATCGTGGCCGCAGCCGTGCATGGAGCCGGTGTTGCATTGGAAGGGCAGACCGGTCTGCTCTTGAAGGGCCAGAGCATCCATATCGGCCCGGAGCAGAATGGTCTTGCCGGGGCGGCTGCCCTGGATGGTGGCGGTCAGAGAGCTGTGGGCCAGCTCCTGCGGGCAATAGCCATACTGGATCAGTTTTTCCTTTACAAGGGCTTTGGTCCGGGGCAGCTGCTGCCCCACTTCTGCATTTTGATGAAGGATGTGCCGCATCTCCACCAGCTCAGGCTGGAGAGCAAGGGCCTGCTGATAGACCTGGTGCATAAAATAAAACTCTTTTCAGAAAAAACCGCAGCATTTTACGGTCCTGACCTTGGGGGACGATGTTTCTATTATACGCCTGTTGGCGCAGCAAGGGGTGGAAATTTTTATCGGTCTTATCGTTTGCGGCAAGCGGCACAGGACCGGCTATACCGGACGGTCGGTTTGATCCCATGCCTGGCGCAGCAGCTGCAATGCGTGGCTTTCCAGGCGGGATACATAGCACCCTGCTTATTGTAAACAACGAAATAATCGGTCGTTGACACGATGTTTTATAAGGAAAAATCTTGAAGTTCTGGGATTCTGAAGTGGATGATCAGCTGTTTGTCCTGTGTCAGCTCGATCCGGTCCACCAGGCTTACAAGCAGCTCTCGGCTGGCACAGGCGCTTTCTACAAAGCGCTGTACCAGCTCTTTTGCTTTGTCGGAACTGTTGACCGGGTTCTTTTGCAGGCTGCGAAGATCTGCTTGCCGCAGTTCCAGCTGCTGCCGCTCGGACTTTGTGCGGTTGAAGATGCGCTGAAAATCCTCTTCCGGCAGAAGTCCGTTCAGACGGTCGGTGTACATCCGGTCCAGGTTGGAAGTCAGCAGGTCGATCTTCTTTTGCAGTTCGGCCAGCTGGATCTCCACCTTGTTTTTCTGTGCATTTTTCGCCAGGGCATCCTTTGCAAGGACAAGCAGCTTGTCTTGGTCCAGATAGGACTGACAGACCTCCCGCACCTTGCTTACCACAGCCTCTGTCACGGTGTCCACCTTGATGGTGTGGCAGGTGCAGAGCCCTGCTTTGGTGAAGCGCTGGTAGGTCTTGCAGATGAAGAACAGCCGGTCCTCTCCCTTTGTGGTTTTGCGGTTGGCTACGGTCATCAGCGCACCGCACTCGTGGCAATAGACCATACCCTTTAATAGATAGTCGTAGGTGCGGCTGCGGGTGTATTTGCGGCTGTTGACCAAAAGCCGGACCTGCCGGAAGGTCTCCCGGTCTACCAGGGGCTCGTGGGTGTTTTCCACAACGACCCAGCTTTCCGGCGGCTGTTTCAGGCATTTTTTGGACTTGTAATTGATCTTCACCTGTCGTCCCTGCACCATGTTGCCAATGTAGGTCTCGTTTTGCAGCATCTCAGAGATGCGCTCGCTGCTCCAAAGACCGGCGAAGCGCCCATTCTTTAACGGGATGCCTGCATAGACCGAAGGGGGCGGGACCCCTTCCTGATTCAGTTGACTGGCGATGCTGTGGCAACTTTGTCCGCTCAAAGCCATGGCAAAGATCCGGCGCACGACCATAGCTGCAGGCTCATCCACCGCGATCTTGTTTTTTTCGGTGGGGTGCATCTTGTAGCCGTATACAGGTTTGCCGCCGATGAAAAGCCCCTTCCGCTGTTTATCCCGCTTGACCGACTTGATCTTTTTGGAGATGTCCTTGGCGTACATATCGTTCATGATCGCCCGGAAAGGAGTGATGTCGTTGGCGGTGGAGTCCACACCGGTGTCAATGCCATCCAGCAGGGAAATGTACCGTACCCGGTGCTCCGGAAAGTACCGCTCCATATAGTGCCCGGTCATGATGTAGTCACGTCCCAGACGGGAGAGGTCCTTGGTGATGACCATGTTGACCTTTTTTGCTTCGATGTCCTGGATCATCCGGTTGAAGGAGGGGCGGTCAAAGTTGGTGCCGGACCAGCCATCATCGATATACGTGTCATAGACCGATACTCTGTGCTGCTGCACAAATTCCCGCAGAAGGGATTCCTGGTTCTGGACACTCTGAGAGGGGCCGACGTTCTCGTCCTCCTTGGATAGACGAATATACAGCGCTGCGTGGTATTCCATGGGGTTGCTTATCTCTAAATACATAATGGCCTCCTTGAGATAAGCGGTTTATCGTTGTGCTTATCATAGCGCATTTCCGCTGTCCGAAGCAAGGATGCGGCGCAGGTAGAGCTGAAATGAGCGCAGGATCAGCTCTTCCAAATCGGCCCCATTTTTAGAAAAGATACATTTCACGATCAATTCTTGCTTTTTCATAGATATTGCCTCCCTAAACTGAGTATAACTATGGATATGAGCGCAAGAGGGATATTTTGCTTGTCCGAATCCGAGAAAAAACGGAAACTATGGAACCCGGGGCAGCGGTACGATGCAGCTGCCCCGGGCTTGGATAGGGGGAGAATTATCCGGAAAGGAAGAATAACTTCTAAAATTAGAACTTCATCGGCAGGGTGTCCATCCGAGACCGGCCATTATAGGCTGTATAAATGGGATAAACGTATTTTTTCCACCCTGGAAGTTTAGCTGGGTTGTCCTGGCCGATGCGATAGACCTCCATAGGGTGGATCTGATGCAAAGCCCGGATCAGCCGGTTCGGGTCAAACTCATCATGGTACAGCTCCACAAAATGCAGCATCCCATTCAGCACACAAGCCCGGAGAGAATCCGGTCGGCCCTCCCAAGCGGTTACGATATATTGCATGGCTTCGCAGTAAAGGAGTTCACCCATCTGCTTGTACAGCCGGAATGCTGTGCCTACGCATCCGATGCGGTAATTGCTGCCCCGCTGGCCATAGTCGATCACAAGTCCGATCCGCTGGTTGGCCTCCACAAAGGCTGTGGAGATGGCATCGCCGCCTACAACTTTTGCACGGAGCTTGACGCCTGCTTTCAGTGGGGCGGAAAACCCATTCTGTGCAGCAAAGAATAGAGCTTCCTGCTGCATGGTCAGTCCGGTATACACCTTGCAGAGAATGGGCAGATCCTTGCCGCCGTTGCGCAGGATGCGGCTCTCAATTGTGTGCTGCCCATCTGTTACATAAAACCGTCCCTCTCGGAAGCTGATCTTGGGTTCGTTGGCAGTATACTCGTTGAACTCCGCTGCGATCTGCTCCACCCGCTTGCGTTGTACACCCCGCTGATATAATTCGCGGGGATAGATCAGGCGGCTGCTGTGGATGACCTGCATCTGGTACGGTGGGATGACGGAAAAGGGAGAAGAAAATTGAGTGTTGTTTTTCATATGGATCGCATTTCCTCCTTGATCTGCCAGATGTATTTTTCGGCCTGCTCCAAGATCTCCGCTACCTGCTGCTGGCGCTTGGGAATGGTCAACAGACTGGGATAGAATGTGAAACTGTATTCCAGCCGCTGGATCATGGCATGGACAGCGGATTGAAGTTCAATGTACAGTGTTTCCTCCTCCGGAGTCTCGGCATTTTTGAAGGAGAAAGAGATGGGCGTATAGGGATAGACCGGCGGCTTTCCCTCTGCCACCTCCGGTGGCGCATAGGCAGCAGTGGAGCGGCGAATGGGGACCGGTTTTTGCACGCTCCCCATGGGATGCAGGGCTAGACTGATTTTTACCGCTGCGTCCACCTGCCGCATCTCCTCTGGGGAAAGATGCCCTATATAACGCAGGACCCGGCTTTTGTCGATGGTGAAGATCTGTTCTGCCTGAAAGATAGAAGGCTTTGTCAGTCCAGGGGTGTCTAACAGACAGTGGGTGGGGAGCGTCCTCTTTTTGTGAGTCCTGCTGGTCAGAGTAGCAATGATCAGGGTGGGGGAGCAAAGGTTCCCTACGTCGTTTTGCAACACGACTGCGGGGCGGTTTCCTTTCTGTTCGGAACCAGTTCCTTGTTCAAACTTTATAAAGTAAAGATCTCCCCGGAGAAATTTCCAGTCTCGTTTCAAATGTGCACCTCCCATCTTTTTGCAGGGTGGATAGAAACTTAAAGCGGGGGCTCTTTGGGCATAACGATATAGTCATTGCCGCGGCGAACCTGGCAGAGGGTGCAGGTATCCTTGCACCGGTCTGCGCGGGGAACCAAAAGAACACGGAAACCTTTGGAATGTATGTAGTTTTCCAGGCAGACGCCGCAAAGGGTGCGAATGGAACGGAGCATCTCCGGGGTCAGCTGCATTTCCTTGTAAATATCCGACTGGCGGATAGCGATTTGTTTTTTCATATAGACCTCCTAAAAAATGGATATGTAAAAAGTACAGGAGCTGTCCGGGATAAAAATACCGGACACTCCCGATCTATAAACAGCCCGGCGGGTCTGTTGTGTGCCGGGCTGTCCTTCACAAGACCGGCCTAAAAACAGCACAGTCTGCGATTTTATGATAGAGGTCTCCCATATTCGCCCTCGGCTCCCTAGGAGTGGGGAATCATCCGGCGGCGGATTTTCACCGCACCATTGGCGTTTCAGCCACCCCGCCTTCTCTGCGGCCGGGCTGCGTGTTACAGAAGTACCTTTTTTGAAGTACCGGAGGATTGAGCTATTCAGTTGTCAAGGTTCTGCAGAGAGCAGCAGTCCGTGAGGTGGGTGCCACTTGGAAAACTGCCTCTTATTTGGTAGGCATCGAGAAGGGTCAATCCATAGCATTGAAATCAAACTTTTTCAAAAAATTAGTGATTCGCTTGATTTTGATGCTGATAGTAGGCTGTGAGACCCCTAAAACTTTAGAAATTTCAGTGACGGTATAGCCTTCATAGACATATAGCGTAAGTAGTTTCAGGTCCGCATCGGATAAATTTTCGAGTGCAGATAGCAATTCTTCGTTTTCGATCTTTCCGATCCAGGAAAAACGGCTTTTGGTTTCGTGGTAGCTTTCCGTGACAGAAATGGAGTCCTGATACTTCTTGAGAAGCGGGGAATAGGACTCGGCGGTGTTATCAAAGGAAGGCATGGCGATATCCTGTGTATGATTCAAATAGGCACGTTCTCCGTTAAAAACAGACCGGTCATACTCATACATCGCCTGGATGGCTTCCTGGCTCATACCAGAAGCCTCGTAATGCTTGCGGAGAGATTTCCACTGGAGCTCAAAGTTTTTCTTTTCCGTAGCATAATAAAATCCCATTGTGACCTCCAAATTCTCGTTTTTTGTGAAAAGTTGAGAATTTGGAGCTTTACGGGTATTTAGCAGCTTGAGGAGACCATCTAATAAGTAAGGTCCGCACAGGTTGTCCTTTCCTGCGCTCACAGAAAAGGACAAAGGGGGCAAAAAAGGAAAGGCCGGTGTAAAGAAACACCGACCCTGTAAATGAACCTGTACGGTTGCAGCGAAAATACGCCCTGCATTTCAAGAAAAAGAGTGGTGCTTAATGGGAAGGACCGGCTTTTCAAAACTTGAAAGCCACACCTTTGCTCTTTTCTAGAATGGAGCGCATGGTTTTATTTACTTGTAAAGTTGCTGTGTGTGGGAGAGTTTATAGCTTGTTCTATCAAAACAAAAAGGGCTGTCTGCTACGCTTTTACACGCAGCAGACAGCCCCGATTGGCTTTTAGCCGAACCCGATTGCCCGGCTTTCCTTATTTATTTGTACACGACACTTTTTCTGACAGCATAGATTTTTAGAGTCCCGTCTTGTTGACGTTTGATCTCCACATTGTCACCGTGATCGGTGATCTCACGAATCAGCTGGATGACTACCTTGTCATCTTTGGCGATACAAGGATTTTTACTATCGACCCTACGATTGCTCATTACGGAACCTCCCTTTTCTACCTTTTATGTATCGTCGCGTCTGTGCTCAATAAAAATTGGATGATTTTATTGATGGAGTTAATACTATCATTTACTGTTTTCTTTGTAAATGCGCATTTTTTCCAAGGTTATACCGGGAAAAATCTCCATTTGGACGAAAATGGAATTTTGACTGATTTTTTGTTTTCAAATGAAAGAAAGCATGGTAAAATATATAAGGCTCAGTTTGAAAATCAGTATTATTTTGTAAAGTTGTAGTAAATTTGGGCGATGGAAGATTGCTTGTATTTCCGCAAGATGGCAGGATGGGGACAATATCACTCTGGGGATGGCAGTGTGAAGGTTAAGATGATGCGGCGCAGTTATCAAAGCCGTAACCACTGATCGTTTGAAATACAAAAAAGCAAAACCGTCCTGCGCTTCTTTTATAAAAGGAGTACAGAGCGGTTTTGCTTTTATTTACAGAGAGAAAACGCAGGGATCTATTAGCTGCGGAGCAATGCGACAGCAACGTCGTTCACGTTTGTTCCGGTGGGGCCGGTGAAAATAAGCCCATCCACAGCTTGTAATGCGTGATAGGCATCGTTGTTTTGCAGTGCATCAAAGATGCGGACCGACTGGTGCTGGAGAGCAGCGGCTGTTTGCCCATCCACATATCCTCCGGCTGCGTCTGTGGGGCCGTCGGTACCATCGCTTCCGATGGAAAAAATGCAGGCGTTCAACCCTGCAATTCCAGGAGCTGCAGCCAGAGCCAACTCCTGGTTTCGGCCGCCCAGCCCTTTGCCTGTCAAATGGACGATGGTTTCGCCGCCGGCGATGAAAGCAAGCGGCTTTTTCCCCTGCGCATGGGTATGCAGGATGCTGGCAAGGAAGCTGCCTGCTTCCCGTGCTTCACAGCAGAGCTGGTCGGTTAAAAGAACAGGCGTATACCCTAAGGTACGACACTCAGATGCAGCGGCGGCACAGAGCTCACGGACACTTCCGGTGATCTGAGTTGTGATATTCTTCAACTGTTTAGGTGTTTCTACTTGGAGAAGATGCTGTGCCTGTGCAGATAGAGATAAGTGATATTTTTCTGCGATCGCAAGTGCCTGGGTGCAGGTGGATGAGTCTGGGACAGTCGGACCGCTGGCGATCATGTCCAAAGGATCTCCGAGAATGTCGCTCAGTACGATGTTGAATACCTGTGCGGGGGAGCAGAGCTGGGCGAATCGGCCGCCCTTGACGGCGGACAGTCGCTTGCGGATCGTGTTGATCTCTACAATGTCAGCACCACTGGCAAGAAGCTGATGGGTGATCTCCTGCAATTCTTCGGCGGGGAGCAGTGGCTTTTCAAATAAAGCACTGCCGCCTCCGGACAGCAGAAAAAGCACAGTGTCTTCCGGGCAAAGGTTTTGTACCAACTCGATGGCCTTTTGCGTAGCTGAAAAACCAGAATCATCCGGTACGGGGTGTCCCGCTTCATAGCAGCTGACGCCGGGAATAAGTCCTTTTATATGGTCATATTTGGTCACGACTATCCCGCCATCCACATGACCCAAGACATTTACAGCGGCGGCAGCCATCTGCCAGGCTGCCTTGCCCGCAGCCACTAATAGGATTTTTCCAGAGCCTGGACGGAAGTTCTGTAAGGCGCGAACAACGGCTTCATCCGGCAAAACCGCATTCAGACTGGCCCGGATGATCTGATCGGCATCTTCTCGCAGTGACTGGTTCAGCATAAAACTCCTTAGCTGCCATGCAGTAGGCGATTGAAAATGAATGATTTTGTCCTTCTCAAGGTCCAGTGTAACAGAATCTCTGGCGGGCTACAAGCATCGAATGGGATTTTTTAGGTGGGTCTGAGCAAGCAAAAGAGGAGCGGGGGTAATACTTTAATGAGGCGGAAGTCGTTTGACTGGAAAAGAGGAAGATACTGTATGAGACGAAGCGGTTTTTGAAGAAAATTATAGTGGTGAGAAGATATCCTTTATGTGGAAATTTGGATGAGAGTTTTGCAGTTTGGGGATTTTGGCAAACATATCAAAAAAATACAATCTTGGATGTCACTTTTTCAACGACATCAAGCGCAACTTATCGACAAATCGTCTTGTTAAAACAAGATAAGTATGGTAAAATATATAAAAAGTTAGTAGCATTTGATTTGGATGAAGCATCTTCAAAACTCCAGAAAGAAGGGGCGTTCTGCGCTGTGGTCAAAATGAAATCTTGACGGCTTGTTATAAATAAAATGTTGTTTTATAGTGGTGTAGAGGACGGCATCAACATGATTTGATATCATGACCCTGGGTAAGGCTACTGCTCGGGGGATTTCACCTGCACAAAAACAGAAAAACTGGCATCTTTTTGATGTTCTCGCAGTCTTGACAAGGACGAGGGCTGTAAACAGAATCGCATCGGTTTGAATGTTTTTGGTGCAATAAATGGAAGCTGAAATTTGACCAAGAAGGAGGCGTCGGCCTGAAAACGGATTCATCTAAAAAGCGGTTTTGAAGTGGATTTGGAAAGTTAAGCGGGAAAAGGGACGATTAAAGGAGTATTTGCGGAATTATGTCGAAGTTTCAGCATGATGTAATGTTACGGGTCGTAAAAGTTCTGGATGTTTTAATGATTGAGCTGCCCTTTGCGGCTTGCTGGTTTTTGTACTATTCAGAACATGTATATACAAGGGGCGGCTGGAAAGATGATGCAGCTCTCCTAGTCCTGTTTTTTATTTTGTACATTATGATCGGTCGCATCTATGATGCATTTTCAATGTCCAATCAGAGAGTGTCAGAGATGGTCTATGGACAGATCCTTGGCGCTATGGCAACCGACGGGATCATGTACATTGTGATCTGCCTTATGTCCGGAAAGGCGTGCAACCTTTGGCCGGGAATTGCTGCGATTGCAGGACAGCTTATTATGGCAACGGTTTGGGCAATGCTTGCAAATAAAGGGTATTACATGGCATTCCCGCCGCAGAAAACGGCAATCGTTTATGATGTACGCCAGGGAATGGAAAAGCTCATCAGCGAGTATGGGCTGGATAAAAAGTACGATGTTCAGATCACACTTCATGCAGATGAATGTATTGCAGACCTGAGTGTCCTGGATGGGGTGGAAACGGTCTTTGTCAGCGGTGTCCATAGCCATGAGCGGAATATCATCCTGAAGTATTGTGTAGCAAAAGACATCGATATGTTTGTGATCCCCCGGGTCGGTGATGTTCTTATGAGCGGTGCACGGCCGATGCATATGTTCCACCTGCCGATGCTGCGGGTAGGGCGCTACATGGCCAATCCAGAGTACCTGTTTATTAAGCGTGCGATGGATATTGTTATTTCGCTGGCGGCATTGATCGTCTTGAGCCCGGTCTTTTTGATTACTGCCCTTGCAGTCAAGTCGGACGGCGGTCCGGCTTTCTATAAGCAGGTTCGCTTGACGAAAGATGGCAAGCGGTTTGAGATCCTGAAGTTCCGCTCTATGCGGGTGGATGCTGAAAAGGATGGCGTGGCTCGTTTGTCTACGGGTGATAAGGATGACCGCATTACAAAGGTGGGCCATATCATTCGTGCCTGCCGTTTGGATGAGCTGCCGCAGCTGCTGAATATTCTGCGTGGTGATTTGTCCATTGTTGGTCCCCGGCCGGAACGTCCGGAGATCGCGGCCCAGTACTGCGAGGAGATGCCTGAGTTTTCCCTGCGCCTTCAGGCAAAGGCTGGCTTGACCGGTTATGCGCAGGTGTACGGAAAATACAACACAACTCCGTATGATAAGCTGCAAATGGACCTGATGTACATTGCGCACCCGAGCTTGATCGAGGATCTGAAGATCATGATGGCTACTGTGAAGATCCTGTTTATGCCGGAGAGCACCGAGGGAGTTTCTGAGGGCCAAACCACTGCAATGAGTGGAGAAAACCACTAAATAACGACGCTTTTGTACATTTTGAACTGCTAAAAATTGGAAGAAATTCCAGAGTGGAATCGGGTATAAATGCAGCTCATACAGTAGCGTTAAGCTGGAAAGTTGGCAAATTGCCCTGCATAGGGGAGATGTAGCACTCGTGATAGTGCAAAATGCTGAGAGCGCGGGCGTGAGCAAGGGTAAAACGAGTGTGAATTGAGGCGTTTATGCCCTGAAAAAGCACTTTTATGGATGCGACGGTAGCTCGTGGGTTTATGTCTGATTGCACCGTGATGAGATGTGCTGATATTTACACAGTGGTTTCGAGACGGAGCAATGATAACCTCATCTGCGATTTCATCCTGGTCTTGGAGATAACAAGTCGGATGTGAGAATCTCATGGTCGCAGAGATGCTCATTCGTCTGGGGTAATCCGGCATAAACAAGGAAGCTACGATGGCGTGGATGAGTGAAGTCTGGAATAAACACATGAGCTACCGTAGCGAGTGTTGGTGTCATCAGGACTAAAGACAGGAGCTACCGTAACGAGCGTTGGTGCTGTCAGGACTAAAGACAGCGGCTACCGTAGCGTGTGATAGTGTCATCAGGACTAAAGACAACGGCTATTGTAACGAGTGTTGGTGCTATCAGGGCTAAAGATGGGAGCTACCGTAACGTAGCAACGCTTATTGTAGCGGTACAAGGCATAGCGGCAGTGTGACTTACACTGCTGAGGACGATTAGTAGAGCTTTATAAGGAATAAACGGCTCAGACTCTTGGAGAATGAGTCTGGGCTGTAATCTTTGATATGCGGAGAGAGGAACGATTGAATGCTAGTTAGTGTGATTATGCCGACTTACAACTGCGGCAAGTTCATTTTGCAATCGCTTGATTCTGTGATTGCCCAGACGGTTACAGACTGGGAGGTTCAGATTGTGGACGACTGCAGCACGGATAACACTGCCGAAGTGTTGAAGCCGTACTTGGAGAAGTATCCCAATATCCACTACTATGTTCTTCCGCAGAATGGGGGACCAGCGGTTGCCCGGACGGAGGCTATGAAGCGGGCGACTGGCAAGTATATCGCATTTCTGGATAGCGATGACTTGTGGATGCCGGATAAACTGGAAAAGCAGATCGCCTTTATGGAGCGGACTGGCGCAAAGTTTAGTGCGACCGGCTATGGCTGGATGGACGAGGAAGGAAACGACCTGCACACGGTATTCATTCCTCCGAAGAAAACTGACTACAAGAAAATGATTCGTCTTTCCAATCCAATCGGCAACCTGTCGGTGATGTACGATCAGGAGGCACTGGGAAAGTTTGAAGTGCCGCCGATTAAGAAGCGCAATGACTTTGCTCTGTGGCTGAAGATCCTGAAGAAAACGGATTACTGCTATGGCATGGAAGAAGTCTTGGGTACATATCGGATGGGCCGTGCTGGATCGGTGTCCAGTAACAAGTTGAAACAGGCAAAGTACCATTGGCAGCTATACCATGAAATCGAGGGTCACAATGTGGTTCGTAGCCTGTACGAACTTGGCTGCTGGGCGTGGGTAAAGGGCACTGGAATGGGTATTGATAAGAGGAAAGTGTAATGAATCCACTGAGATACATTAAGGCGTTGTTTGGCTTGGGGGATGTTGATGCCTTCTGGATGGCAAGAGAGGAAATTTTGAAACGCCCCGGGAAACATTGCTTAGAAAATTATCTTTGTAAGATTATCAGAAAGCATTATGGTGCGGGCATTCCTATTTTGCCTGATATCAACCGCTTTGCAACGCCACATGGCTTTTACGGGATTTTCATCTCACAGAGAGCGAAAGTCGGCGAGGGTTGTGTGATTTACCAGCAGGTTACGATTGGCTCGAATGATCTCCAAAATTTTGGGGGGGCACCAACCATTGGCAACAACTGCTTAATTGGTGCAGGTGCGAAAATTATCGGAAATGTCCATGTCGGCAATAATGTGAGAATTGGAGCAAACGCAATCGTAGTGGATGACGTTCCGGATAATTGTACAGTGGTTATGAACAAGCCGAGAGTGATCGTCAGAAATAATGAGATAACCTGAGAAGGAGGGACTCCTTTCAAATGAATAAGAAGGAAGTATATGGCGGGTTGCTATCGTGTATAACGGCAGTCGCTGGAATCGATAATGCGAAGAAGTTTGATACGCTTTTTCGTGATCATAAGAAGTTGAATCTGAAGAATCCGCAGACGCTTTCTGATAAGGTGTCTTACATCGAGCTGCATGAGCAGTCTCCCTTGGCGGCCAGTTGCACTGATAAATATGCAGTGCGAGAGTATGTTACGAATAAGGGTTTAGGAGATATCCTCGTTCCAATTTATGGAGGGGGGTACACTCGATTTGAAGATATCAACTTGACTGAGTTGCCCGACAGTTTTGCAATCAAGGCAACTCATGGCTGCAAGATGAATTACCTTGTGCCGGACAAGTCTAAGTTTGATTCAGAAAAATGTAAAAAAGAAATCCAAAGATGGATGGATACTACATACGGAACATACTCGATGGAGCCTCATTACATTGAGATTCCACACCGGTTCTACATTGAAAAGTATCTTGAAAAGGCAGATCAACTTGTGGACTACAAGTTTCATTGCCTTAATGGGGAACCGCAGTTTGTGCTGACGTGTAGCAACCGAAAGAGCAATGGCGACAAAGCAATGCAGGTGACATTAGACCTGTTTGACATGGATTGGAAGCCGATTCCTGAAATTGTTTCTTCTGGGTTGGAGCGTCCCGGCAACGGAGAATTACCGAGGCCGGAAAACCTGGATGAAATGATTCGGATAGCCAAAATTCTGTCAAAAGACTTCAAGTTTGTACGAGTGGACTTGTATGAGCTTGAGGGAAAGGTCTATTTCGGAGAACTGACATTCTCCCCGGCGCATTGTGTTTTTCCGTACCTTTCGGACAAGTTTGATTTAGAGATGGGCAAATTGCTGCAGATCTAAGTCGGACGGTTCATATTCCATCCTTGCACAAAAAAGAATGGAGTATGAAAGATGAACATAAGGTAATCTACGGAAAAATGCTTGTTACCATGAGCCATGTATTTGGCGTGGATTTTGCTAAAAAGTTTGATACTCAGCTTAGATTTCACCGGAATTTGAACCTGAAAAATCCAAAATCTCTAGCGGATAAGGTGACTTACATCGAATTACACGAGCAATCTCCACTTGCCCCAGAGTGTACAGATAAATATGCAGTTCGCCAGTATGTTGAAGATAAGGGATTCGCAGATATTTTGGTTCCGCTTTCTGGAGGACCGTGGAGCAGTGTTAATGAGATCGACTTTCAAACACTTCCAGATGCTTTTGTTTTTAAGGCGACACATGGATGTAAGATGAACTATCTCGTCCCTGATAAAACGAAGCTCGACAAGAAGAAATGTATGGCTGAAATGTCCAGATGGCTGCAAACAACCTACGGTACATATTCAATGGAGCCGCATTATTTGAAAATACCGCACCGAATTTATGCGGAGAATTATCTGGCTGATGCGGATAAGCTGATTGATTATAAGTTCCATTGTATGAACGGTATTCCGAAGTTTGTGCTTGTATGTGGTGACTGGGTTGTAACAGAAATGGGAAATGATGTTAGCCGCCATGTTTTCGATATGAACTGGAAACCACTTGTTGGACTGACAGATGAAACATCAGATAAGATTGAAAAGCCTGAGCATCTGGAGCAGATGATCGATATCGCAAAGAAACTCTCTGCGGATTTCAAATTTGTCCGAGTCGATCTGTATGATATCAATGGAAAGGTTTACTTTGAAGAGCTGACATTTTCACCGACGAATGGCGTGTTCTCACATTATACACAAGAGTTCTTGGATGAGATGGGTGCAAGACTAAAAATCTGAAAGAGGAAAAGCAATGAGAATTGGCATTATTGGCCACTTTGGTGGAAAAGAAAAATTTAATGATGGTCAAACGGTCAAGACCATTGCAATCTATGATGCGCTCAAGAGATATGGAATCAAAGATGTCGATAAAATTGATACATACTATATCAAGAAGAATCCGTTTGTTTTTATGGCACAATTCGTAAGTGGATTGTTTAGCGATGAAAAGTACATTGTCTTACTCTCGTCAAATGGACGGAAAGTACTCTTTCCAATTTTGAGCTTTATGAGCCGACATTTGAATAAGGAAGTGTATCATTACGGAATCGGCGGTAGGCTGGCCAGAGAGGTGAGCGAGAAGCCAAGCTGGAAAAAATATGTCTCATCGTTTAAGAGTAACTGGATGGAAAGTATCGAGCTTGCAGAGCAGCTTCAAAAATTAGGTGTTAGAAATGCCATCTACCTTCCGAATTTCAAGAAGTTAAATATCCTGAAAGAGGATGAACTCTGCACAGAGTATAGTGCGCCGTTTAGATTTTGCACCTTCAGCCGTGTCATGAAGGAAAAAGGCATTGAAGACGCTATCGAAGCAATTCGAGATATAAATAGTGAGCGCGGAAAGAAAATTGTCACGCTTGACATTTATGGACCTGCAGAGGAATCATATTTGAATCATCTGAAGGAAATCCTTAAAGACGATGATGCGTGTGCATATAAAGGCGTCGTCCTGGCAAACGAGAGTGTAGAAGCCTTAAAGGATTACTATGCATTGCTATTTCCAACACATTGGAAGCATGAAGGGATTCCGGGAACAATCATCGATGCTCTTTCGGCAGGAGTCCCCATTATTGCGCGTAGATGGCAGTACTGTGGTGAGATGATTGATGACAAAAAAACAGGACTGGTTTACGACTTTGAGGAACCTGACTTGTTAAGGACTCGCATAGAATACGCGATTGAACATCAAGATGAAATGGTGTCGATGAAAAAAAACTGCTTGAAAAGAGCAGCTGCATATAGCGAAGACTATGTTATGAAGCAGATAGCAAAAGAAATGGGGCTGGGACAAGGATGAATGAAAATTTTAAGGCGGATTATTATCGGATGACCGGAAAACAATGGTCTGTAAAAGCCATTGCAGATTTGCTTATAAGATACGATCTGCGGTACCTGCTTCATATTCGCTCTGGCAAACATATTCTCTATACGTTGCTTTCGCTTCGAGCAAGTAGGAAATATGGACTCGAAATACTGTCAAAAAATATTGGAGCAGGACTGTATATTGGTCATGCACATAACATAAATGTTCATCCGGCGGCGGTAATCGGGAAAAATTGCAACCTTAATAAGGGCTGTACCATTGGAAGGGAGAACCGAGGATACCGAAATGGAGTTCCATCCGTTGGAGATGATGTTTGGATAGGCAGCAATGCCATGGTTTGCGGAAAAATCAAAATAGGAAATGACGTTTTAATTGCGCCCAATGCCTATGTGAATTTTGATGTCCCGGATCATTCGGTTGTTGTTGGAAACCCCGGCAAAGTTTATCATCGGGAGAATGCGACAGAGGGATATATAGATTATCGTTTGTGATGGAGAAAACAGTATGAAGGTAATACAGGTAATACCGGCATTCAGATTAGCTGGAGCAGAGGTAATGTGTGAGAACCTTTGTGTTGCATTGAAAAATGCGGGTGTGGATGTAATTGCTGTTAGTTTATATTCGGAGAATACCGCAATTACAGATAGATTGGATAAAAAGGGAGTCCGCATAGAGTACCTTGATAAAAAACCTGGATTTGACGCCTCTGTAATCATTAAGCTTGTACACTTATTCAAAAAAGAAAAACCGGATGTCGTTCATACTCATATTTATGCGTCAAAATATGCTTTGCCGGCGGCAGCAATTGCAGGTGTTAAGAAAAAGATACATACAGTCCATAATATGGCTCAGAAGGAGCAGGGTTCTTTGGGAAAGAAAGTCAACACTTTCATGTATCGACACTGTGGCGTAGTGCCAGTTGCACTTAGTAGCGAAGTAAAAAAATCGATTGGCGAGGTTTACGGATTACAGGAAAGTATAATACCTGTTGTTTATAATGGAATTGACCTATCAAAGTGTATTAGAAAGAATGATTATGAAGCAAACGGTGTTTTCACAATTGTTCATGTTGGTCGTTTTATGAAAGTGAAAAACCATAAGACTTTGATACGGGCGTTTGCGAGATTTGCTGAAAAAAAAGAAAGCATTAGATTGCAGCTCCTTGGAGAAGGTGAACTTCTCGATGAAATGAAGGATTATGCTGAAAAACTCAAAGTTGCAGATAAAGTGGAGTTCTTAGGCCTTCAGTCAAATGTATATCCCTATCTAAACAAAGCAGATGTCTTTTGCTTGCCCTCCGAATATGAGGGAGTACCTATGACATTGATTGAGGCAATGGGGACAGGACTCCCGATTGTTGCAAGCAATGTTGGAGGAATTCCAGACATGCTGGTAAACGGGGAGAATGCGCTTCTTGTTGAACCTGACGACGTAGCTGTTGAGACGGCAATTGAAAAATTTTATAATGATATTGAATTTAGAATTCGCCTTGGAAATGCGGCGGCATTGAGATCTGAAGAATTCTCAGCAAAAGCAATGGCGAGTAGCTACATTAAAATATATAGAAGCTGAGTGGAGAATAAAGGAATGAGATTTTTATTTGTATCGGCAGGAATGCTTTTTGGCGGTGCAGAGCGTGTGACAAGTATTCTTACAGACGAGTGGGGAAAAAAAGGCCATGAAACTAAGATACTGGTGACACGGACTGAGGCAATTAGTAAGTACCCATTATCAGATAAAGTGACTCTAATTAGCTGCTATGACAATGTTAGTAAAGCTAAAATTGGGCAAATTGCAATAATCAAAAAAGTGCGCGAGATTTGCAAAGAGTGGAAACCAGATGTGGTCATTTCATTCTATAATGATTTGTGCGCACTTTCAGCATTGGCAATTACAGGGCTGCATATTCCTCTGATTTACTCAGAACGAAATGATCCGAACAAAACAAATCAGCGCAGAAGCGACCAGCTGTACCGAAAAATAGTTGAGCACCGAGCAGATACAATAGTTTTTCAAACAAAAGGCGCACAGAAATGCTATTCTAAAGGTGTTCAGGACAAAAGTGTAGTTATCCTTAATCCGGTGGATACAACGGGGTATCCGATTCATGATTTTATGCATGAAAAAAAGGAAATCGTTACAGTCGGCAGACTGGAACCTCAAAAAAACCAGAAGCTGTTGATTGATGCTTTTTCATTAATTGCTGATGAGCTTGCAGATTACAGTCTGGTGGTGTATGGAGAAGGAAGCCTTAGAGAAGAACTTGAAGCCTATATTAAAGAAAAAAGACTTCAGGATAGAGTGTTTCTTCCGGGAGCGAAAAGCAATATCCAAGACTACATCAAGGATGCTGCGCTTTTTGTATTGAGTTCGGATTATGAAGGAATTCCAAATGCGCTAATAGAAGCAATGGCAATTGGACTACCGTGTGTTTCTACGGATTGTTCGCCTGGTGGTGCGAGAGAGCTGATTCAAAATGGTACTAATGGCGTAATTGTACCTTGTGGTGATTTTAATGAGCTAGAAAAACAAATGCGTGGATTGATCATTGATAGAGAATTAGCAAAAGAAATCGGTTGTAAAGCTCTTGATATTAGAACACGCACTGGAAAGAGCATTATAGCAGATGCATGGCTTCAGGTATTAACTTGCGGTAAGGAGAAAAAATGATAGGTGCGATTTCTTTACTTGTTATCGCCATAGGCGGCTGCTTGGCTATAAGTAATCCAGCAATATTTGTTTTATATTATGGAATAACAGCTTCTTCTACAGATGCGTATGGAATTGCAAGCTTTCTGTCTACTGGATTTGGTCAGTATAGTTTCGTTATGCAACTCCTTCTTATTTTAGCTTTTCTTGTATCAATTTACAATAGCCGTTTTATGGAGAAAAAACTGTTTATAACAGTAGGAAGCTATTTTTTGATGTGCTTGTGGATGGCCATTGTCATTTTTCAAAAGTCATTCTCTACAGAAATGTTTTACATTGGGACTCTTAATGTTTGGATTGAACAGATGTCACCGATTTATTTGATCATTTTAATGTTAAATAGGAAAAGAACAGATATTAAGAGATTGTTTGAACTATATGTTGTTATTCATGTACTGCTTGCTTTCATGGTGATATACCTCCCATTAGCCGGAGTTAATATTTTCAGCGTAATAAAATCAAGCAACTATTTAAATGATAATACATCATTGTACGACGCAGGGGTAGCTGGATTTTCAAATTTTACGCAATTGTTTTCTGATAAATATGCGTTTAATCAGTTGGCATATTTTCATAATTCAAATGATACCGGCTTTTTTGGTGGAGTTGGTATCGTAGTGGGAATGTCAAACTTTGCAAATAGTAAAAATAAAAAGCACAAAGTACTTTGGGGAATTCTGATTTTCTGTGCCATTGCACTTTGGTTTAACTCTGGAATGAAGGGACCGATTGTGGGAATTGCTGCAGGCCTAGTTTTATTTTGGTATATTAACAAAAAAGATACACTCAGCTTTTTCTTTAAAATTTGGATTCTTTTGTTCTTAATTTTGATGGCTTTTTATGGTTCTGATTTAATAAATGTGATATTCGAAAATATTTTCAGTAGAACATCAACATTGGGAAATTCTATCCTAACTAGAGTTCAAAAAAGAGAAGAGGGGTATAAGTTCATACTGGAAAATCCAATTTGGGGAAGTGGAGCCTCATTCGATGGTCTGTTATCTCGTAAAATTGATCCGCATGAGCTGCCGCTTAGATTCGCGGTGCTTTTTGGAATTCCGGCAGGTTTTATGAGTCTGGTGCTATATTACCTTGTGCCGATTTCCTCGTTCGTAAATAAGGTAAAGAATAGCTTGGCAGGAAAATACCAGTGTGTACTGTTAATGATATGTATTGCTGTATCGCTAACAAATAATTACACAGATGTGGTCTTGTTCTTTTTCGCTTTATATGTTGCATGCTTTGATGAAAAAAATACTATCGGCAGCTTGAAAGGGTAGAAGGAATGGCAAGAGTTCTATATATTGGTTGGTCCGGATTACCTGAGACGGCAGCGGGAATAAGGGTATACCAAATTGCCAAGGTATTACGAGAAGCAGGCAATGAAGTCATCTTTTTATGCTTGAGTCAGCCGACAGCAGAAAAGAAAGACGAAATTGAGTATGATGGATTCCGCTATATTTTAAAGGAACAATCAAAGTCGAAAATTAAGAATGTAGAAAACATATTTTGTGGTTGTGCTGATTTCTGTGTAATTAAAGATACGATTGTTGCCGAAAAGCCGGATACCGTCATTGTCTATAATGAAAAAGAGAGGCTGACTAAAAAGATAATTGCTTTTTGCCACCCACGCGGGATTACGGTTGGCGCAGACGTAACAGAATGGTATGAGCTATCACGATCAAAAAAGTGGAACTATGTAGTTGCTAAAAACGTGGATTATCGTATCCGAAACATGGATTCCAAGTTGGATTACATCATATCCATTAGTCCTTATCTTACAGCATACTATCAGTCCCATGGCTGTAAAAATGTGATTGAGATACCGCCTATTATGAACTGTGTCAAATCTGAAATTGTGCCGACAATGCATGGAGTTCGCCATTTGGTATATGCAGGGTCGCCGGCGCAAAAGGACTTGATTCTTCCGTATCTAATCGCAATCAAGGACATAAACAATGACCAAGTAAGAGTTGTTGCGGATATCGTTGGGGTGACAAAAGAGCAGGTTAAAACGCTTTTGCAAATCGATGATCCGGAGAAAATTGGAATCATCGCGTATGGTCGTGTTCCTCATGAAGAATGCGTGAAGGTGATTGAAAAAGCAGACTTCAGCATTCTCTTTCGAGAGAATCTTCGGTATGCAAAAGCAGGTTTTTCTACGAAGCTTTCTGAGAGTCTATCACTAGGAATTCCTGTTCTATGTAATGCAGTTGGCGGTGCTGATGAAATCATTAAAGATGGTTTCAATGGTATAAAAATTGAAGGATGCGATTCTGCATCCATTATGAAAGCCATTGAACGAATTCTTTTATTGGATGAAGGTTCGATTGATGCTATGAAACAACGCGCAATAGAGACGGCAAAGCAGCGTTTTGTTGGTGAGTTGTACACTGGCGTTTTAGATAGAGCTGTCAATATGAAACCATGATTGATGCAGTGTACGGAAGGAGGAGGAAGATGATTACTGCAAAGTTGACAAAAGAAAATGCCGCAAAACTAATTGGTACGCGATGTGCTGTGAAATCAAACCCGCGCAGTTTTCTGGGCTATAAAAGGATTATTGATACAGAAGAGTATGCAGTATTTGAACACCCGGTGAAAGCGGCTTCTGTTGTGGCGGCATATGGCGATATTGTGGTAAAGCGAAGAGGGAACACGTTGTTTTACATTCCAAACGTCCGAGTCCCTTTCCTTGATTATCGCATTGAACTGTGTGATAAAAACTTTCCCGGTTTGATTCAAGGCAGTAATTTTATGCAGTGCCTTTTGCTTCCGTATATGCGTGTTGTAAAACGGGACACCTATGTTAAAGATGTTCGGCTTTGCATTTTTACAGATAAGGGTCAAATTTATCATAACAAGCCAGCAAGAAATAAAACTTGTGAGGGATCTTCAAAATCTGGAGATAGTATCAAATTTGAGGAAAGTGTTGTTTGGGATTTGCCAGGAAGAAGGCACCCAGTACCTCATAATAATGTTGAAGAGTACGAATGCTATTATCCGGGGCTACCAAACCACTGCTATTCTTATACACCCTGTGTAAATTCAGATTCAAGCTACCATGATACATATGGTAATGGGGGATTTGGAAAGAGCAAGGAAGTGTCAGTCGGCGGTGAAGTGCAACTGTGTTCGCGTTTCTACCGATACTCACAGACACTCCAGTCTAATGCCTTTCGCTTTATTGGAACAGGAACCAGAAATGACAAAATGAATCTGATTGGGACATACTGTTCCAATGTTGAAGAAGGGGTCAGAGTTTGTATTTTTGCGTCCAGTGATGGCGGAAGACAGTGGTATTGTAAATACGAGTTTAGCGACATAGGCGAGTATGAATTTCAACAGGGTCATAGCAACGCTTGGGGAACAAACTTTGGAAATAAAATACGGATAGAGGATGACGTTGATTGCACTAATAGTGATATAACTGTATGTAAGAGAACGGTGCTTTTGCCTGAAACGGTGGATGGGGCTGTAAAGACACGATTCAAATGGAATGAATCAGGTGTGGTGTCGAAATTACAAAAGGGCGATACAGTAAAAGTTATTACACAAACACCGCACGGTCTAACAACGGGAAATATTATTGCACTGTGCGGTAAGAAACTCAAACCTCATGCGATAGACTGGATGCTTGCAGATGGCGTAGATGAGAACGGAAATAGAAACGGCTTCCAATTTAAGGTTAAAGTGGTGGATGATTATTGCTTAGAACTATATGAATTGGTTTCCAGTGCAAAGCCAACCTTGCCGTGTAGACACATCCACCATATCAATACCTTAAAAGATGGGTGGATCATTGGTACGGGAGAAATCTATCCGAATGGATGGCTTTTGTATCTGCAGCAGAAAAAAGCTGATACTTACTCTATTGCCGACGCAAGTGAGGAATTGACCATCAGGAGAATTAATACAAAAAGAGACTCGGTTCAAAGAACAATGGGCGTCATTCTGAATGATTCGTCTGCGGGGGATTTGATTTATGCGTCGGATCATGACACGCTAGAGCGCAATGAAGTCAATGACAGTAGTTTTAGTGGGATATCGAGAAGCTCGATAGGTGTATTTGTTGGAAAACTTGATGCTATAGATAATAGAAACCATTTTGAATGTGTGTATGATGCAATTGAGCCGTGCTATTATTTCCAAAAGCTCGATGATATGCTGGTGTTTACTGGTCAAAGAGGTGAGCTTGCAACCTGCTTTGACCCGGATTATAAGAAGTGGCATCATGAAAACTTGGGCTGCACCGTGATGTATTATTATGGATGCTGCCACCAGTATCAAATATTCAATGATTACATACTACTCAGAAAATAAGAGAGGGACAGCCTTCGTTTATGGAAAAAAAGAAAGTGAAAATTTCAATACCAGTCGGGTTTAAATCAGTAATAGTGTATTTGTTTGCAACTGTTTTTACGCGAGGCCTGGCTATTATTACCACCCCAATCTTTACCAGAATTATGACTACAGATCAAGTGGGGGTGGTCAATTTATATAGTTCGTGGTATTCAATGATAACAGTTGTTTCAACGTTAGCTTTAACGTCGGGTGGATTTTCTATTGCGTTGCGTGAGTTTGAAAAAGAGCGCGATCAATATGTATCATCGGTACTCTCCCTGACATCCATTGTTGCAATCGGGCTGGCACTCCTTTATTTTATTGCACCTTTGTTCTGGAACAATATAACAGGACTTCCGACACACCTGATGATATTGCTTTTGATTGGATTGCTTGTTGCGCCGGCTAGAGATTTTTGGCTCTCTCGACAGAGATTTGAATATCGCTATAAGCTATCAGGTGCAATGACAGTACTTTCGGCGGTGGCGGCGTCTGGCTTAGCGGTTGCAGCTGTTTTATATGCAAATAGTATTGGATTTTCCGATATCGCAAGCGTTCGGCTCTTTGCCAATTATTCAATTATCTATGGCGTCGCTTTTGTTATTTGGCTTTCCATTTTCCTGAAAGGGCGTTGCTTTTACTCTTCAAAATATTGGAAGTTCTCACTTCAACTGAGTTTGCCACTGATTGGCTATTCGATTGCTTCTCAGATTTTGAGTGTTTCGGATCGTCTTATGATTAGCAAAATGGTTGGTAATTCAGCTGTTGGCGTCTATAGCACATTGTATACGGTGAGTTCGCTTTCACTGATGGTTTGGACGGCAATCAATGCTTCTTTTGAACCGTATTTATATCAAAATATGGAGAATCCCAAAAGCAAGATTAAAAAACTGTCGATGTCGATGCTTGGAATGTATTCGTTGGCGGCTATTTTGTTAGTGTACCTTGCACCGGAAATTGTTCGAATTCTTGCGACTGAAGAATACTACAAAGGTATATACATAATGCCTCCAATTGCCGGTGGAGTTTACTTTATTGCAGTTTCAAATCTGTATTCGGACATTCTGGTATATCTTAAGAAAACAAAGATGGTTATGGTGTCATCTGCCATTGCAGCCGCACTTAATGTGGTATTGAACTATATCATGATTAACGCATATGGTTATATGGCGGCGGCTTACACAACGCTGATTTCTTACATTGTTATGGCATTGGTTTTGTCGATATGGGCAAATCGGGAATTTAAAAAGCATATAAAAGAAGTCGATTTTGTGTACGATAACAAACTGATTCTTGCAATTTCAATTATGGCACTTATCGTTTCGCTTTTTGCAATTTCGATTTATGATTACGCGATTGTACGTTATGCAGTGGCGGCGGTTATTTTCATTGCAACGGCCGTGTACGGCATTCATTACCTGAAACAAAACAAGGATATGAAAAAGGACAGAGCCTAAAGGAAAGTTGCAACCCGGTAAATGGAAGGCTTGAGTCAATTACGATATGGAGGATAGGCAAAGTGGGTGTTATTTCAAAAATAGCCGATAGAATGGCTCGGAGAAATCCAATTGAATATGCGCGTAAACTAGGCGTCAAGGTTGGAAAAGAATGCAGATTTACTGGTAACCCTGGTTGGGGCAGTGAACCTTGGCTTATCCAAATAGGAGATCACGTTCTTCTATCGGCTGATGTTAAATTTAGCACTCACGATGCGGCAACATTTTTATTTCGAGATACAGAGGAATATAAAGACGTTTTCAAATTTGCACCTGTCGTAATACGGGATAACTGCTTTATTGGTATGCGAGCAACAATATTGCCAGGGGTTGAAATTGGTCCCAATTCTATTGTGGCGGCTGGAAGTGTGGTAACTAGATCCGTACCGCCCGGAGAAGTCTGGGGGGGGTACCGGCCCACTTCATTGAAACAACAAAAGAATACGCAGATAAGTGCAAGAAAAATAGGTTGCCGTATGACATGAAAGCGTATAAAGAAGATATGAAATCTGAAGTGTTAAGAGTAACACGTCAAGAATTCGGCTTTTTTAATGAATAATAAAGAAAAGAGAGGAAATAAAAATGTCAGCATTTGATAACGCAACCCTTATGATCACTGGTGGTACCGGTTCTTTTGGTTCTACCGTTCTGAAGCACTTTCTGGACTCCGACCTGAAGGAAATCCGCATCTTCTCCCGTGACGAGAAGAAGCAGGACGATATGCGTCATGAGCTTCAGGCCAAGCACCCTGACACTGCAAAGAAGGTGAAGTTCTACATTGGTGACGTCCGTAATCCGCAGTCTATCCGTGATGCAATGCCGGGCGTTGACTACATCTTCCATGCTGCCGCTTTGAAGCAGGTTCCGTCTTGCGAGTTCTTCCCCATGCAGGCGGTCCAGACCAACATCATCGGCACCGATAATGTGCTGCACGCTGCTATCGACGCTGGCGTCAAGCGTGTTGTCTGCCTGTCCACTGATAAGGCAGCCTATCCCATCAACGCCATGGGCATCTCCAAGGCCATGATGGAGCACGTTATCTACGCCAACGCCCGTGTAGCTGCTGAGCGTGGCGGCACCACCATCTGCTGCACTCGTTACGGCAACGTTATGTGCAGCCGTGGTTCTGTTATCCCTCTGTTCATCGATCAGATCAAGGCTGGCAACCCCATCACCATCACCGATCCCAACATGACCCGTTTCCTGATGAATCTGGACGAAGCTGTGGATCTGGTTATGTTCGCCTTCCAGCACGCCAATCCCGGCGACCTGTTCATCCAGAAGGCAGATGCCTCCACCATCGGTGATCTTGCCAAGGCTGTTCAGCAGCTGTTCGGCGATACCGGTACGAACATTATCGGTACCCGCCATGGAGAGAAGCTGTTCGAGACCTTGATGACCCAGGAGGAGCGTTTGCGCAGTGAGGATATGGGCCATTACTTCCGTGTTGCCGCCGATAACCGCGATCTGAACTATGATAAGTTTGTGGTCAAGGGTGAGGTGCAGACTATGGCAGATGAGTCCTATACCAGCCACAACACCACCCGCCTGGATGTGGAAGGCACTGTCAAGAAGATTATGACTACCGAGTATGTCCAGAACGAGCTGAAGGGCATTCCCAATGTCTAAGGAAAAGCTCCTGCTGGTGGGCACTGGTGGCTTTGGCCGTATGGTTGCGGAACAGGCAATGATCCAGTATGACTGTGCTTTTGTGGATGATGGACAAGACGTGGGCACTGAGATCTGTGGCATTCCGGTGGTTGGCGGCCTTGCCGATTTACCGGAGCTGAGGAAAGAGTACAGCTTGCTGGTGGTGGGCATGGGCAACAACCAGTTCCGGGCGCAGGTGTATGAGAAAGCAAAATCACTTGGCTATGCGTTCCCAAACATCATTGCTCCCAGTGCCTACGTCAGTCCGTTTGCTGAAGTCGGGTGTGGCTGTGTGGTGCTGCAAAACGCTTGTATCCAGAATGGAGCCTCTGTCGGAAGCGGTGTTTTGCTGAATGCCGGAACGGAAGTCCACTGTGATGCAACGGTAGGGGACTACGCCTTGGTCTATACCAACAGCGTGATTCGCACAGGTGCAACTGTGGGGAACTTTGCCCGCATCGGCAGCAACTGCACCATTTGCAATAATGCAACAGTGCTGGATGGCGCAGATATTCCGGACTGCACCGCAGTACATTAAGAGGTGAGAGAATGAACGTTTTAGTCACAGGTGCCAAGGGCATGGTGGGAACCGCCCTGTGCAACAACCTGAAAAATATCCGGGATGGGAAAAACAAGACCCGCCCGGCACTGGACATTAAAGAAATCTATGAGTACGATTTGGACTCCACCCCGGAGGAGCTGGACGAGTACTGCCGCAAGGCGGACTTCGTGTTCAATCTGGCAGGGGTGAATCGCCCGGAGAACCCGGAAGATTTCATGAAGGGCAACTTCGGTTTTGCGTCTGACTTGCTGAACTGCCTGAAAAAGCATAACAACAAGGCAACCATCATGCTGTCCTCCTCCATTCAGGCGACGCTGGCTGGTCGTTTCGGCAACAGCGAGTACGGCAGGAGCAAGGAGGCAGGCGAGGAGCTGTTCTTCCAGTATGCTCAAGAGACCGGCGCAAAGGTGGCAGTTTACCGCTTTGTAAACCTGATGGGACACAGCCGTCCTAAGTATAATAGTGCTGTTTCTACCTTCTGCTGGGCGATTGCGAACGATGAGCCTTTCACGGTCAATGATCGCAACACGGAGCTGGAACTACTCTATATTGATGATCTGGTAGAAGGCTTGTTTGATCTGCTGGAAGGAAAAGAGCAGCACTGTGAGTTTGACGGTGTGGAAACAGTACTGGATGCAAATGGCCGCTACTGCTGTGTCCCTGTGACACACAAGGTAACACTGGGCGAGATCGTAGATCTGCTGCAGGAGTTCAAAGCGCAGCCGAGTACGCTTATGATGCCCAAGATGCCAGACGGTTCCTTTGCTAAGAAGTTGTATTCCCTGTACTTGACCTATCTGCCGACGGAGAAGTTCAAGTATGCCCTGAAGATGAACGTGGACAACCGTGGCTCTTTCACCGAGTTGGTGCACACCGCCGATTGCGGTCAGGTGAGCATCAATATCAGTAAGCCCGGCATCACGAAGGGGCAGCACTGGCACAACTCCAAGTGGGAGCTGTTCATCGTAGTTGCTGGTCACGGTTTGATCCAGGAGCGGAACATCAACACCGGAGAAACGGTGGAGTTTGAGGTTTCCGGGGACAAGATCGAGGCTGTTCACATGATCCCCGACTGGACCCACAACATTATTAATCTGTCGGAGACGGAAAATCTGGTGACGGTGATGACCTGCAACGAGATCTTTGACCCCAATCACCCGGATACCTTCTTCGAGCCGGTGTAAGCGAAGATACTGGTTGATGTTAGGAGAATTATATGGAACACAATTTTACATGGAAAAACGACGGGCGCACCAAGGTCATGATTGGCTGCGGCACCCGTCCGGAGATTATTCGGCTGGCTGCCGTTATCAAACGCTGCCGGGAATATTTTGACTGCTGCGTGGTCTACTACAACCAGAACTGGGACAGAAACCTCTCTACTGTGTTCTGGGAGGATTTTGAGCTAAAAAATACCTTTGGGGAATACGGCCCGGATATTCTGGTTCCTGTGGTGGGCGAGAATCTGGGTGTGACCTGCGGCAACATTCTGGGGCGCAGCTATGAGCTTCTGTCCGAGTTGCAGCCGGAGGGCTATCTGGTACTGGGTGATACCAACTCCTGCCTGTCTGCTATCAGTGCAAAGCGGCTGCATATTCCTCTGTTCCATATGGAGGCCGGCAACCGCTGCAAGGACGAGTGCCTGCCGGAAGAAACCAACCGCCGCATCGTGGATGTGATCTCCGATGTGAACCTGTGCTACTCCGAGTTTGCCCGTAAGTATCTGGCGGACACCGGGTTGCCCAAGGAGCGGACCTATCAGACCGGTTCCCCCATGGCAGAGGTGCTGCACATGAATCTGGACAAGATCCAGAACAGCGATGTGCTGGAGCGTTTGGGACTGGAGAAGGATAAGTATATTCTGCTGTCCGCCCACCGGGAGGAGAACATCGACTCCGAAAAGAATTTCCTAAGCCTGTTCAATGCTATTAACGCACTGGCAGAGAAGTACGATATGCCCATTCTGTATTCCTGTCATCCTCGCAGCAAGAACCGTCTGGAAAAGAGCGGCTTCAAACTTGACCCTCGTGTCCGGGTCAATGAGCCGCTGGGCTTCAACGACTATAACAAGCTGCAAATGAACGCTCTTGCAATCGTTTCCGACTCCGGTACCCTGCCCGAAGAAAGCAGTTTCTATCTGTCCATCGGCCATCCTATCGCTGCTGTGTGCATCCGCACTTCTACTGAGCGTCCGGAAGCCCTGGAAGCAGGGAACTTCATCCTGGCTGGCATCACCACTCGGGAGTTGCTTAACGCCACCGATATGGCAATTGAGATGAAGCAGAAGGGGGTCCTGGGTAAGCCCTGCCCCGACTATGTGGATGAGACTGTGTCCATGAAGGTGGTTCGCATAATTCAGGGTTATGTAAACGTAGTTAATAAAATGGTGTGGAGAAAAGGGTAAGTGTGAAAAAGATGAGTAAAACAGTATTCATCACCGGTTCATCCGGTTTTATCGGCTCTAACCTTGCCAAGCGTATTCTGACCACTGAGCCGGATACCAAGGTTATCGGCCTGGACAACATGAACAATTATTATGATGTTCGCATCAAAGAAGCTCGCCTTGAGGAGCTTCAGAAATTTGAAAACTATACCTTTATAAAAGGAAATCTTGCAGACAAGGCACTTATCAACAGCATTTTTGAGCAATATCACCCGGATATTGTGGTCAATCTGGGTGCTCAGGCAGGTGTGCGTTACTCCATCACCAACCCGGATGCCTACATTGAGAGCAACATGATTGGCTTCTACAACATTCTGGAAGCCTGCCGTCATTATCCGGTGGAGCATCTGGTGTACGCATCCTCCAGCTCCGTCTATGGCAGTAACAAGAAGGTGCCCTACTCCACCGATGACAAGGTGGACAACCCGGTATCCCTGTATGCAGCTACCAAGAAGTCTAACGAGCTGATGGCACACGCCTACTCTAAGCTCTACAATATTCCTTCCACCGGTCTGCGGTTCTTCACAGTCTATGGTCCTGCTGGTCGTCCGGATATGGCATACTTTGGATTCACAAATAAGCTGGTAAACGGCGAAACGATTAAGATTTTCAACTACGGCAACTGCAAGCGGGACTTTACCTATATAGATGACATCGTAGAAGGTGTTATCCGCGTTATGGCGAAGGCACCAGAAAAGAAGAATGGTGAGGATGGCTTGCCTATTCCTCCCTATGCAGTTTACAACATCGGTAACTCTAATCCGGAAAATCTTCTAGATTTTGTGCAGATTCTGTCTGAGGAACTGGTTCGTGCTGGTGTTCTGCCAGCGGACTATGATTTTGAGGCACACAAAGAGCTGGTGCCCATGCAGCCCGGTGATGTGCCTGTGACATTTGCTGACACCGAGCCGCTGGAGCGTGATTTCGGTTTTAAGCCCCACACTCCGCTGCGGGAGGGCCTGCGGAAGTTTGCCCAGTGGTATAAAGAGTTTTATATGGGAGCGTAAATGATGAAGAATACGATTTTGCTATTGGATAAAGAAAGATATCTCGGGGGGGGGTACCGAAATTTCAGGTTTGGTATCGAAGATCGCAGGGTGTTCGAAATCCCTTAATAAAAAAGCTATGCAGGAAAATATTTAATTGGTATCGATCCAAACGATATATTGAACTTGATGCTGAAACTCAGATAGGTGCGGGCTTATATTTTGGACATGCGTATTGCATAACAATCAACCCGAAAGCCATTCTGGGTAGGAATATAAATATACATAAAGGCGTTACAATTGGTCAGGAAAACCGTGGAAAGCGCATGGGTACACCTGTAATTGGAGATAAGGTTTGGATTGGCGTAAATGCTACGATTGTTGGTGCAATCAAAATCGGAAACGATGTTTTAATTGCACCGAACGCTTACGTGAATTGCGATGTTCCAGATCATTCAATCGTTTTTGGAAATCCCTGCATTATTAAGCATAGAGATAATGCAACGGAAGGGTATATCAATAGGACTATCTGATTTAAATCGGGAGGATAGAGCATTATGAAAATTGCAGTTGCTGGTACCGGCTATGTCGGTTTGTCCATTGCTACGCTGCTATCGCAGCATCATGAGGTCATGGCAGTGGATATTATCCCGGGAAAAGTTGACCTTATCAATCACAAGAAGTCTCCGATTCAGGACGAGTACATTGAAAAGTATCTGGCAGAAAAGAACTTAAATCTGACCGCCACACTTGATGCTGAAACTGCCTACAAAGATGCGGATTTTGTTGTCATTGCAGCACCTACCAACTATGACAGTAAGAAAAACTTCTTTGATACTTCTGCAGTAGAAGCTGTCATCAAGCTGGTGATCCAGTATAATCCTGATGCCATCATGGTCATCAAGTCCACGATTCCGGTCGGATTCACGGCATCTGTGCGTGAAAAGTACCACTGTGACAACATCATCTTCAGCCCGGAGTTCCTGCGGGAATCGAAGGCTTTGTACGACAACCTGTACCCGAGCCGTATCATTGTGGGTACTGATGTGGATAACGCACGTCTAGTGAAGGCAGCCAATACCTTTGCGGGGCTGCTGCAGGAAGGCGCCATCAAGGAAAACATCGACACACTGATTATGGGTTTCACCGAGGCTGAGGCCGTTAAACTGTTTGCAAACACTTATTTAGCTCTGCGCGTTTCCTATTTCAACGAGCTGGATACCTATGCCGAGATGAAGGGCCTAAACACCCAGCAGATCATTAAAGGCGTGTGCCTTGACCCGCGCATTGGTGATCAGTATAACAATCCCAGCTTTGGATATGGTGGCTATTGCTTGCCCAAGGACACCAAGCAGCTTCTTGCCAACTATGCTGATGTTCCGGAGAATTTGATCGAGGCCATTGTGGAATCCAACCGTACCCGTAAAGACTACATTGCTGACCGTGTGCTGGAGATCGCTGGCGCATATGAAGCAAACGAGGCTTATGATCCTAGCAAGGAACACAATGTTGTTGTTGGCGTATACCGTTTGACGATGAAGTCCAACTCCGACAACTTCCGCCAGTCCTCCATTCAGGGTGTCATGAAGCGTATCAAGGCAAAGGGTGCGACGGTCATTATCTATGAGCCGACATTAGAAAATGGCTCTACCTTCTTCGGAAGCGAAGTTGTGAATGACCTTGAGGAGTTCAAGAAGCGTAGCCAAGCCGTCATCGCAAACCGCTATGATAGCTGCCTAGATGATGTGCAGGAAAAGGTCTACACAAGAGATTTGTTCCGTAGAGACTAATATTTACAGCAGTCATGTGTTCAGTCACATGGCTGTGCTGCTCAAGTGTGCTACCTCTCCGTGGTGAGCAGCAGGCAACAGATGAAAATCTGGCTAAAAGCATAGATATTTCTGTTATAAAAGTAATAGAGGCAATGAAGGCGAAAGAGCAGCTGCTGACGATCTATCCGCAGGTGCTGGAAAATATCCGTGCCACCGATAAGTCTTTCGTCCAGAACGACCCGGATGTACAGAAGGCCATCCAGTCGGTGGCAGAAGCGCTGGGCAGCACCGGCCACATTCTGGTGTGGGTCATGGTAGAAACCTTGGCTACAGTGCCTGTCAGAAGTACGTCAGCCAGGTGGTGGAGACTACCAAGAGCAAGGGGTGTGGAGTTTAATCAGCGTGCTAAATTCTATTTTAACCAGTATCAGCGTGAATCTAACCATATGTGAATCCGTACTTTTGGTTTCTTTTGCGGTTATTGTGTGGTTTGGCCGTAAGGATAAGCCATATCTGCTGGTTTTCTATGGTGTTTTTCTGATTTTATATATTACACTGCTGCGCCGTGAGCCAGGATATAACGAGAATATTCGACTTTATTTGAAACTATGGCCGGATGCAGATGTATGGGCTGGAAATCTTTTGAATGTGGTTTTGTATATTCCTTTTGGATGGGCCGTCCAAAGATGGAAACAAAGCCGAAAAATAAGCATTGGTAGTGCATTCCTTCTTTCTGCATGTTGCGAGCTTTTGCAGTATGTTACAGGAAGAAGAATGACAGACGTGAACGATATATTGTTCAATACGATAGGCTCTGTTGTGGGAGTATATTTGGCTAAAACGATAAGCTAGAAGTGGCATAGAGCAGTGATTATGTGTGCTGATAATCTGATTTTATTTCATTGATAAAATATTGTACCAGCAAAATCGCTGACAGATGTCGATAGCACCAATAAAAAAATAATAATAACAAATAGGGAAATCTGGAATAGGTCATGATATGATCCTGCTGGGGAAAGCCTATGGCAGCGTGCTACGGTATGTGATACAAAGTCCTGGATTGAGCCAGAGAGCAGCAATACACGCAACTATTTTCCCTTCTTTTAGTTCAGTGGGATTTTTCCTACCCTTCAAAAAAGCCGCTCCGGTTTGAGCTGACCGGAGCGGCTTTTTAGGCAGAGTAAGGAGGGAAAAGTATTGCTGGGATAAGAGTTTGATCTCAGATACCTGCTGCGGCATTCTGGCCAGCCAACCGGCCGAAAGTAGCGCTGCGGCCTGCGGCTGCGCCAGCCATCAGGCTAGGATAGCTGCCGGAAAAGTAGTTGCCGCTCATGTCGCCGATGACGTACAGGCCGGGGATCGCCTTGAAATCCTGGTCAATGGCGTGCATATTGTCGTCGATCTGGATGCCGTCCATGGTGCAGATCAGGTAGCCGCCCGCCTGACGGACGCCGTAGAAGGGTGCCTCGCTCAGGGTGGAGAGGCGGTAGCTCTCCTTACCGTAATCCTCATCCTCGCCCTTGGCGGCCAGCTCATTGTAATGGTTCACCGTAGCGGTAAAGGTCTCCTTCGGCAGACCCAGTTTGTCGGCCAGCTCCTCGATGGTGTTGGCCTCCACGATGTAGCCCTGATCCTGCAGGTCGGCGTTCATTGCCTGCACATAGTCCATGGGGAACACCGGGTTGGTGCCGTTGACATGGGGGTACAGACGGCTGCAGCCGTGGGTGGCAAACTTCTTACAGTCCTCGACATACTTGCTGTCCCAGATGGTGCAGTAGGTGTGGTAGGGCTGGTTTGCAGCAGCGTGCAGTACCAGATCGTAGGGCATATACTCGTTCATGAAACGCTCACCGCTCAGGTTCACCTTCAGGAACGGCTGGCTGCCCATCCAGAAGAGGGCACCATCGCTGGCCTTGCCGTACTCGCCCACCTGATCGGGCTTGATGGCGCCACGGTCAAAGATCATGGAGGTGTGGGTGGTGTCCATGATGGCACCTGCCCACAGGCAGGCTTTGATGCCGTCGCCCTTTGCGCCGGGTTTGGAGTAGTTTACACAGGTCTGCTCGACGCTCTGGGGCTGCAGGGCGTTCATCATGGTCTCGTTTCCGCTGTAGCCGCCGCAGGCCAGAATGACGCCCTTGGAAGCGTTGTAGCGCACATACTCATCGCTGACGTTCTTGGCGATGAGGCCGGTGACACGGTCGCCATCCTTTTCCAGCTTGACCATGGTGATCTCGTACTGCACTTCAAGGCCGTCTGCCTCGGCGTGCTTCAGCACGGCATCCATGGTCAGCTGCTCGCTGTATTCTTCACCATACTGGGTGCTGTGGCCGACATCCAGTACCTCGTAATTGTCACCCTCGTGCTTTTCGTCGATCTCGTGGCGGAAGTCGATGCCGCTTTCGGCCAGAACATCCGTGAACCAGTCCATCGTCTCGCCGCTCTTGTCGGCCCAGACCTGTGCCAGACTGCGGCGGGTGTAGCCCTGACTCCAGTTGCACAGGTAGCGCACGGCGTCCTTCTTGCTGACGTCGTCGCCGTCCTCCTTCTGCTGCTTGGAGCCGCAGGCTGCCAGCGTATCCCGGATGCCGCTGGCCATATCGTGACCAAACTTCTCGATGAGGATGGTCTTGGCACCAGCCTCGGCGGCAGCGGCGGCAGCAAAGGTACCGGAAGAACCGGCACCCACCACCAGAACCTCGCAGTCCACGGTCTGCTTGATATCGCTCTCGGCGATCTCCGGTGCCTCACCCAGCCAGTCGGCGGTAGAGGAGGTCTCCTCGGTGGACTGCTGTGCAGGGTTGATGGCACCGCCGCTGGCCTGCTGGATGCAGTCTGCCACAGCGTTCTGCACGGCCTTGCTGGTGACGGTTGCACCGGTCACGCCGTCGATCTGGCTGGTCTGGGCGTTCATGATTTGCTCAATGAGCTTGTCCTTGGCTGCAACGCCGATGCTCTCGGTCTCGCCGGAGAGGTCCAGCTCCACCTTGGTGATGGTGTTGGCATCAAAGGTGACAGTGGCGGTGATCTCGCTCATGCCCTTGGCAGTAGCGGTGTAGGTGCCGGGGGTGTAGATACCAGATGCGCTGGAAGTGCCGGAGGCGCTACTGGCTGCATTGCAGGCAGTCAGACCAGCAGCGGTCACACTGCCCATAGCAGCAGCGGCAGCGATCTTCAAAAAACTTTTGCGAGAGATTTTTTCCATAATGATTCCTTCCTTTTTGGCTTGAATTTTTGTAGCAAGCGTTAGTAATCTTTCTTGTTAAAAGTATCACATTTACAGCCAAAGAAAAAGAAGTTATAATATCCTTATAAGTATCAAGTAAAACTTGCGTTTTGCAAAAAGGAGCACATCATGACCATCCAGCAGCTGCGCTATTTTCTGGCGCTGTGCGAAGATTTGAATTACACCCACACCGCCGGGCGGATGTATCTGTCCCGGCAGGCTTTACGGCAGAGTATTGCAGCGCTGGAAGATGAACTCTGCGGTAAGCTGTTTGTCAACAACCGCAATCATCTGGCCCTTACCGAAAAGGGTGAGCGGTTCCGGGTACAGGCTGCGCCGGTGGTGCAGCAGTTCGATGCCCTGTGCCAGCAGGCTTATCAGGACATCCAGTCTGCACCGCTGCGGCTGGGAATCAGTGTTGCATTGGTTCCGGACTATCTGCCCAATCTGGGGGAGGTGCTGGAAGCATTCCGGCAGCAGTACCCCGGCATCCCCTTGGAGCTTGCTTCCCTGTCCAACGATGAAGTGCCGGTGCAGCTGCAACGGGGCGCACTGGATGCCGGGCTGGTGATGGACCTAGGCGGCTGTGCTACCGGGCTTGCACGCACCGCCCTTTCCCAGCATACCGCCGCCGTCATGGTCTGCCGCAGCAGCCCTTTCTGGGATCGGATGCATATTACACCGGCAGAGCTGGACGGGCAGACCCTGCTGGTTCCCGGCTTTGCCCCGGATGCCCTCGCACCGCTGTGGAAGGCACTGCGGGAGAGCAGTGCACACCCACAGTTGGAGCTGGTCGAGCAATTTTATCAGGTACTCTACCGCACGCAGGAGCAGAATTGTGTATCTCTGAACCGTTTTGAGGAAGCCTCCCACAATCAGATGTCCAATGTCAGGGATGTGGTATTAGACGGTCTGCCGCCTATCTGTGCCGGATTTCTCCGCCCCCAAAAACAACACAACGCCTGTGCGGAGCTATTGTGCCGCTTTTTGCAGGAGCGGTTGAAGTTTTAAAAAAGAGTGACAGCATTTCATAAAATGCGGTGAACGGCTTTCTGCTTTATTGGGTATTCTATTTATAAGATCATTGGGATTCCGAGAGTTTCATCAAGAGAAAATTATCCCTTGGCTCGTTGGGATTCCACGATTTTCTTCCTGATAGCACTCATGTTTGACTAGAACTGAAAGCAGTTGAATACGGCCTGAAAGGTCGCATTGTTGTGGCAAGCAATGTCTTTGTATATACAAAGACTGTTTTGCACTGCAAAATGCTTGTTGGGACTTCTCCCAAACCCTGATGTACCGCTGCTGTAAGCAGCGGGCGGCGCACCCTGGTAGCTGCGCGGCGGGATGCGGTCGGACAATTCTCCACCGGGTTCCATGTGGTGGTGCTGATATACCTTTCTGTGCGGGTAACAGCTGCCCGTTTTTCGCAATGTGACAAAGAAAAAATCCGCCGAGGCCCCTCTCCAAAAGAGAGGATCCTCGGCGGTTCTCTTTTACCTGCTTGGAGCTGCTTTTGGCCTGTTTTTTTCCTCCGCAAAGAACAGCTCCACATTCTTCTGCGCCCGCAGCAACGGCTGCATCTCCTCCCGTGCCTTGCGGTAGTCCGGGTAAGCGGCTTTCTTCTTGGTCAGTAGCTCTGCAAACTCCGCATCCAACTCCTTGATCTTCGGCAATTTTTGCAGCCCGGCTTCGTCAAAGGCAGCTTTCGCCGCCTTGTGCAGAGTGATCTCCTCCCCATGGGCGTCCAAAAACTTTTTGCTGTACCCGGCTTTCCGATAGGCGGCGTACACTTCACGGGTCTTGGCATAGTTAATGATATGGTTTTTTAGCACGGCGATTTCCGTCAATCTTGCTTCTGCCGCCTTGATGGAATCGCCCATAGCATGATAGCGTTCCGTTGCTGCCGCTGCACGTTCTCGCAGTTCCTCGGCACTGCCGATTTTCTGCTCCTGTAAAAACAGCAGCGTTTTGGACATCTCTTTCAGGTTGAACTTCGTTGTCCACTTTTTGTAGCCCTCGCCTTTGCCTTCTGCCATTTTTTCCTGAATGTCCACTAATAGGTGGAAAGGCTGCTCTTTCGGCGGCTGCTTCTGGTAGGGCTGGTGCTTTGCCTTGCCTGCCAGCACAGCCTGGATCTTCTCCTCGCTGTACCCCTCGCCCAGCGTTTTGAAACGGATGAACCGCTTCTGCCGGGGGCCTTTGACAGAAGTGTACTTGCCCCGTTTGATCTCATAGCCCTGCTGCTCCAATGCCGAAAGAAAGGCTTCAAAATCTGCGGGCTTCTCGTTCATCAGGATGGTGTCAATGACCCCGCACAGCCGCTCCCGGTTGCTCTCTTTTGGCGGGTAGGGGATGCGCTTCTGCCGGTCCCGGTAGGGTTTGATCTCGATCACCGAGAGTTGATGTTCCAAACAGATCCGATCGCTGAGACGCTGCACAGCAAAGGAGGAAAGCCAGAAGTTTTTGAACTTTCGGGTTCCATCCAAGGCAGTGGAGTTATAAAGGATATGATTATGGATGTGTGCCCGGTCGGTATGGGTGGCAACGATAAATGCGTATTTGCCTTTCAAAAAACGCTCTGCAAACTCATATCCAATACGATTGGCCTCTTCTGGGGTGACTTCGCCGGGCTTAAAGGACTGCCGTACCTGATAGGCGATCACATCGCTTTTTTGGATGCGTCCAGTAGACCGTTCATACAGACGTTTTGTCAGCATGAATTCTTCATCCACAGTCAAAGGGCTGCACGCATAGCTGCTGACCAGTTCGCCCTGGGCGGTCTTGTCCGGATTTTGGGCGTAGTCGGTGCGGTCTTTCAGGCAGGCTGCCACCGACTTGCCCTTGTTTTTGTGCAGAGGGATCAACCGTGTTGCTGCCACGTCTGCTGCCTCCTTTGTAAATAGGAAAGGCCCTATACCAGTAAAACAGAAAAAGCTGTGTACAGCGCTGAAATGCTGCACACAGCTTTTTTGGTATGATTTTTGGTCGGGGGCTTTCATCCTCAACGGATCTGTACGGCTCGCAGGTGTTCGGGCAGAGAGCCGATCACCAGCTTGCGGGCCTTATCATCGTGGAAAAAGTAGATGCGAAGCAGATTTTCTGGGTCGTTGCCTACCTTGAGATGCCAGTTCAAGGGATACTCGCGGGCTTTTTCGGTGCCGGTCATCCGGTATTTGACCTTATATTCACCAGGGGTGAATTCGACTGTCATATCGCCCAGCCTGCTCACATCAAAGGGGCGCTGGTACTTGGCCGAGCAGCGACGATTCATTTCATCCACCGGCAGCTGCTTGAACCGCTGCTCCCAGTAGTCGGTCGCCAAAAAGTCCAGCGCATCGCACAACAAGCCCAGATCTACGCCCCAGGCAGTCTTTTTGGCCAGCAGGGTCTCGGTGCGCTTGTGCATGACCAGCCGGTCAGCAAACTGCTGCTGGGCCCATTCCACCACCTCAGTGTGCTTCTGGGGTTGAGTCAGCTTGCGTCTCAGATAGGCCACCTCACCATCTTGCGCTTGGATCTGGAACCTGCAGTTCTGGCGTTCCAGTTCCATAGCCTGGGCAAGACTGTTCTTTTCCTTTTCCAGCTGCTTTTCGTATTCCCGCAGCCGGTCAATCTGGGTGCGCAGCCCGGCAAGTTCTTCATCTTTTTTGGCGAGTTCTGCCTTGTAGGCAGTATCAAGCTGAGTGAATTTCTGTCTCCACTGGTCAGAGGCTGCCTGGGAGGTCTTTGCCATCTCAGAAGTCTTGAGGAGCAATTCTTCCCGTGCAGCAGAGAGAAACTGGACCGAGCCGAAGTTCCAGGTCTTTCCCCGGGGGTAGTCGTACACGGCGTAGCTCAATAGGCCAATGGTTTTCTCACGCTCTCGGGAGGCGGGATGGTAGGGGAATACTTGCGCTCCGCCCCCAAAACAGGCAGGCTCCAACAATACTGCATCGCCGGGTCTGAGTTTGCAGTGGAGCTCTGCTGCAAGGTCTTGTATAAGCGCAGCATCCAGCAGATAGACCCGGCAGCAACCCTTCCGCTTTTCAGCAAAGGCACCGGCGTCGTAGGGAAGGGTGGATGTGGGCGGGGATTTTTCCTGGGAGACGGCGGCGCAGAACAGAGATTCCTGGGTCCGGCCAGGACGAGCCAACTCCGGGAAGGATACGGACGGCAGCCGCAGGTCCAGCACAGTTTGAGGATTTCTGTTTTCAGGTTCGGATAGATGATATGTAAAAATCACAGTGGGCAGCTGATTTTCTGGGGCGGTGGTAAGGGTCAGCATCTTCCGGAGCTCTGCCGTGTTTCTGAGAGAGGAGGTTCCGCCGTTCAGCGGAAGAATGTGGGTCAACCCAAAGACAGGGCTTTCCATCAGACGCCGCACTACCGCCAGACGATAGACCTCTGCCTGAGCACCGCTGCCCACTGGGTCGGAGATCACGGTTTGGAAACCACATTCCAGGGTCTTACCCTGGATACAGAAGCCGATGTTGGTCTCAATGACCCGCCCCGGCACAGCCTGGCGCTGTTGAGCGGGGTTGCCGGGTTCTGAGCCTAGATCCGGTTCGGTAATTTGCAGGCTCCACACCCCCTGACTGGGCAGGGATACGATGTCCACAACGTATCCCCGATGGATGTGCAGGGAGGGCAGACAGGAATCGTCTGCTTCCTTATATCGTTCGGGTTCCGGCTGAACCAGCTCTTGGGGGATATCCTCTCCAATGCGCTGACGCAGCCACTCCATAACGGTAAGCGCCGCAAAACGAAGCCCCTCTGCAGGGGGTGGTTTGTTTATTGGACATGGTGGCGTGAAGCTGGTAGGTGGGGTAGAGGGTGTTTTGTAAAAGACGAACAACACGAGTCTGGGTGGACATGGTATGGGCCTCCTGCATGATGTTACTTCTATTATAACGCATTTTGTGCGTCTTGTCATGGAAAAACGAGGCTTTTCCACCCTGGCACATGGACATGTTTCGCTATTTTGCTGCTTTTGAAAACAGACTTGTTAAACCTAGGGGTGCAGCTGCCCTCCCCGGCAATTATGTACCCTACAGCCGAAGCTGCAGGGAAATGCTCATAGCTCCGTCAGCCGGGAGAGGATCTGCCGGGCGAGGTCGGTCAGTTCTTCCAGCTGGCAGCGCAAGGCTTCTACGTCTTGGGGATAGAGATAGCCAGTTAGGTGGGCTTCGTGGGTGTATTGGTTCAGGTTATTGCTGCACATCTGTAAAAGATAAGCCATCCTGTGCAGCTCTTTCAGGTCCAAATGCAGGCAGTAGCCATCCAGTGCCATCTTGCGGATATAAGCACTCAAACTGTGGATCCCCATAGTCAGCATCTTTTTATAGATGCGATTCTTTTCTGTTTTGCTTAGTCGAAGAATGATCGTTTCATCTCGATTTTCTTTCACCGGACATCTCCTTCCCTATTTTGAGAAGTTTTGAACGGCTTTACAGGCGCTGCCTTATCCATTCTTTCCAAGGCAGACCGAACGGAAGGGCGGGGGAGGGCTTCCGCCTGTTCCGGCTCGGGGCGGTGATCCTCAATATCCAGCTGCGCGTTCAGCTCTGCAAGGCGGACAGATTTTTGCGCCAGCTCTTCCTCCTGCGGAAAGGGCTTTTCGACCTCTGCTTGCGCTGCCTGCTGCTGCTCTTTCAGGTTGTCCAGCTCGTTCTCGGCGTGGGCGATGCGGTCTGCAAAGGCGTTCAGGGCATTGTCCAGCCGGGTGATGCTGCCGTGGGGATCGGTGCCCAGCGATACCGGGTAGGGCAGTCGGCCTTTCAGTACTGCCTGGTACTCGCTGCGGAAGGGCTCGAACCGCAGGGAGAGCGCAAATCCCCGGTAGCTGCCCACCAACTGTTCCTCTGTGTTCGACAGTTCCGTGCAAGCCAGAAGCAGCCGTTCACCAGCCGACTTTTTCTCGTCGTAGGTCATGCCCTTGAGGGTCATGCCGCAGAATGTCTCTTGGCCCTGCGGATGTGCCGCAGCAATCTCAGCATCCGATTTCAAGGCAGTGATCGTTGCAGTCTGCGCCTGGATCTCTGCCGGGAATTTGGTCAGCAGCTTGTCTTGCAGCCGGAATTTCTGGCTCTGGTGGTCGGCTTTCAGCACCCGGAGTTTTGCCACCTGCACGTCCAGGTCCATCTTTTCTTTGATGAGCGGATTGCCAGCACACAGCGCCTTGATCTCCGCATAGGAGAGAGCCTGCTCGTCCACATCCTCACAGGAGCGCACCGGGCTTTTGCTGGTCATGATTTGAGAGATAAACCTTTGCTTGTTCTCCAAGGTCTGCCAGAGGTAGGCGTCAAATGTCCCTTCAGTGACGTAATTATAAACGTAAACTTGTTTGTTTTGATTGCCCTGCCGGATGATGCGTCCATTGCGCTGGGTCATGTCGCTGGGCTTCCATCCCACATCCAAGTGATGCACCGCCACCAGCCGATCCTGCACGTTGGTTCCCGCACCCATCTTCTGGGTGCTGCCCAGCAGGATGCGTACATCCCCGGAGCGCACCTTGGAAAAAAGCGCCGCCTTTTTCGCCTCGGTGTCAGCGTTGTGGATGAACTCAATTTCGTTTTCCGGCACCCCGGCGGCCAGCAGCTTTGCCTTGATGTCCTCGTACACGTTGAAGCTGCCGTCGTTTTTTGGGGTGGAGAGGTCACAGAACAAAAGCTGGGTCAGCTTCTGGTCTTTGCCCTCCTCCCAGATCTGCAACACGTTCCGCACACAGGCGTTCAGCTTGCTGCTCGGGTCGTCCGGCAGCAGGGGATTCATCAGGCGCACATCCAGCCCGATCTTCCGGCCGTCGTTTGTGATGCACAACATATTGTCCTCGGATGCATCCACGATGCCGGAATGCACCCTGGCGGCACGCTCGCTCAGGTTCTGCACCATCTCTTTTTGGAGTTCGGAGGGCTTTGCCACCACCGTCTCGAACGTTGCCTCCGGCACCGGAAGATGGAGCTGGTCGCTCGTTTTGATGTCGGCTACCTCCTTGAACATATTCATGAGTTCCGGTAGATTGAAAAATTTGGCGAAGCGAGTCCTTGCCCGGTAGCCGGTGCCCTCGGGCGCAAGCTCGATGGCGGTGGTGGTCTCGCCAAAGGTGGAAGCCCAGCAGTCAAAGTGGGTCAGCTGCTTTTGCTGCAAGGTGCTGTACTGGAGGTAGCGCATGACCGTGTATAACTCGGTCATGGAATTGCTGACGGGGGTGCCGGTGGCAAACACCACGCCGCGCCCGCCGGTCAGCTCATCCATATACCGGCACTTGCCGAACATATCGCTGGATTTCTGCGCCTCACTGGTGGAAAGCCCCGCCACGTTCCTCATCTTTGTGTACAAAAAGAGGTTCTTAAAATTGTGGCTTTCGTCCACAAACAGCCGGTCTATCCCCAGCTGCTCAAAGGTGATCACATCGTCCTTGCGGTCGGCGGCCCGGAGCTTTTCCAGCTTGGCCTCCAGGTTTTTGCGGGTTTTTTCCATCTGTTTTACGGTAAAGCGCTCCCCGTTGGAGTATTTCAGCTCTGCAATGGCGTTCTGGATCTCCTGGACCTGCTCCTGGATCATGCGCTCCTGCCGCTCAAAGGAAAGAGGGATGCGCTCAAACTGGCTGTGACCGATAATGACGGCATCGTAGTCGCCGGTGGCGATGCGGGCACAGAATTTTTTGCGGTTGGCAGTCTCAAAGTCCTTGCGCCGTGCCACCAAAAGTTTTGCATTGGGGTAGAGGTTCAGGAACTCCGAAGCCCACTGCTCTGTCAAATGGTTGGGCACCACGAACAGACTTTTCTGGCACAGCCCCAGCCGTTTTGCTTCCATTGCGGAGGCCGCCATTTCGTAGGTCTTGCCCGCACCAACTTCGTGTGCAAGCAGCGTATTACCGCCATAAAGCACATGAGCGATGGCGTTGCGCTGGTGCTCCCGGAGGGTGATCTCCGGGTTCATGCCCACAAAGTGGAGGTGTTCGCCGTTGTACTCTCGGGGCCGGGTGGAATTGAACAGCTCGTTGTACTGCTTTACCAGGGCGTTGCGGCGCTGAGGGTCCTGCCAGACCCAGTTTGCAAAGGCATCCTTGATGGCCTGCTGTTTCTGCTGGGCTAAGGTGGTCTCTCGCTTGTTCAGCACCCGTTTTGGTTTGCCATCGGCATCCTCGATGGTGTCGTAGATGCGGATGTCCTTCAGGTTGAGGGTCTCTTCCAGGATCTTGTAGGCGTTGGCCCGGCCGGTGCCGTAGGTCTCGCAGGAGGTGATATCTCCCTTGCCCAAGGCGGTCTTGCCCTCGATGCGCCATTCCGCTGTGTGAGGGGAGAACTTGACGGCGATGGAGCGGCGCATATAGTAGGGCACCCGAAAGGTTTCCTCCATGAACTTCTGGACGATGTCGGGGGAAAGCCAGGTGGCCCCCAGCCGCACATCAATTTCTGAGGCTTCCAGTTCTCTGGGCTGCGCCTTGGTCAGCGCATCCACATTGACCACAAACTCCGGGTTCGTTTCGGCGGCGAACTGCGCCATTCGCAGCTTTTCCCGGACATCGCCGGACAGGTACTCGTCTGCCATCTGCCAGCCGGCTTCCGGGTCAGTGGGGTCGGCAGCAGGGTCCTTGAAGATCACGCCGGAAAGGTCCGTGGTAATATGCCCGTATTCACCTGGGGTCCCCAGCAGCTGCGCCATATAGGGCAGGTCCACCTTGCCATGTTCCCCGATGGACACCGCCAGTGCTTCGCTGGGGGTATCCACACTGGTGACGGTGCGCTCCGGGCGAATCGTCCGTTTGGTGAACATCGCCGCCTTGCTCTTGAGCTGTCCCTGCTCGTCCAGATTTTCCAGCGAACACAGCAGATAGTAGGAGGAATCCTGCTCAAACAGCCGCCCATTTCTGCGGTCATTCAACAGACCGTACTTTGCGGCAAAGGTGTCGTAGGCAGCGTTCAGTTTTGCCTGCGTTGCCTGGATGTCCTCATCCGAAAAGTCGTTCAGCTGCTGGTCGATCAGCTCGTGGACGATCTGCCGCAGCTCCACCATGCCCTTGACCCGCGCTTGGGCGGTGTCGGACAGCGCTACCTGGGTCATCACGGAATTTTCCCGGTAGTACACCTCGCCATCCACTACCGTGTAGGAGAAGTTCTTCACCCCAGGATCAGCGGGGAGAGTCTTGTGTTCTGCTTCTGCATCCGCAATATCCGGTGTTTCTATTTCGACTTCCGTGTACTGCCCCTCGATATGCTGCACCGCTTGTGCAAGTTGGTCTGCCAGCACTGCCCCCTCGATAGGCACGACCGTCAGTTCCTCTCGTCCGTACTGGGTATTTTCAGCGGTCAGATTTCCCAGCACCATCTCCGGGTGATCCACAAAATACTGGTTGACGGAAAAGCCATCTTCTGTCCGGCCAAGCTGCACCCATGCAGGTTCGATATCGGGCGGACGGTCCCGCTTCTGCAAAAAGATAATATCGCTGACAACATCCGTGCCAGCATTGGCACGGAAAGCGTTGTTGGGTAAACGGATAGCACCCAACAGATCGGCACGCTCTGCCATGTGCTTGCGGGCGGTGCTGTCCTTGCTGTCCAGGGTGTAGTGGCTGGTGACAAAGGCCACGATGCCGCCCGGCCGCACCTGGCCGATGGCTTTTGCAAAGAAATAGTTGTGGATGGAAAATCCCAGCTTGTTGTACGCCTTGTCGTTGACCTTGTAGTTTCCAAAGGGCACATTGCCCACGGCCAGATCGTAAAAATCCCTGCGGTCGGTGGTCTCAAAGCCAGCAACCGTAATGTCGGCCTGCGGGTACAGTTTTTGTGCGATGCGCCCGGTGATACTGTCCAGCTCCACACCATACAGGCGGCTGGACCGCATCCCCTCCGGCAGCATCCCGAAGAAGTTGCCCACTCCCATGGACGGTTCCAGAATGTTGCCAGACTTAAAGCCCATGCGCTCCACGGCATTATAGATAGAGCGAATGACGATGGGGCTGGTGTAATGGGCATTCAGGGTGCTGGCACGGGCAGCGGCATATTCATCCTCTGAAAGCAGTCCTTTCAGCTCGGCGTACTCCGTGGCCCAGCTGTCCTTGTCCGGGTCAAAGACATCCGGCAGACCGCCCCAGCCGACATATTGTGACAGCACCTGCTGTTCTTCGGCAGTGGCGGCACGGTGTTCCTGTTCCAGCCGGATCAGGGTGCGGATGGCCTCCACGTTCCGGGCGTATTTCTGCTTGGGGCCGCCCTCACCCAGATGGTCGTCTGTGATACGGAAGTTCCCGGCAGGTTCAGGGAGACTCTCCGTGTTCAGGGCTTCATCCAAGGCAGCGGCATCCGGGAAGGTCTGTACCTTTCCGTCGATCACAACAGAGACGGGCAGCTCGTCCAGTTCTTCATCCGACAGCTCCGGCTCGTCCTGCTCCTCCTGCCGCAGTGCATCCTCGAACTGCTGTTTGTTGATGACCTCATTGTCCCAAGAATGACCGTGCGCACTGGTGTCGATGCGCACATCGGTTTCGCCAACATAGCCGATAGTGCCCTCGATCGTTCTGGTAGACAGGTCTACTACAACTTCGTCCCCAACCTTATAGATGGTTGCTTCCTGCGCTGCTGTACGCTGTTCTCTTTCCTCATCGGTCAGGTATCGCCCGGACTGGATCATCAGGTCGATATACTGTTCGATCGCAGCCCATTTCAGCTTGAACGGCTCCCGGACGCTATGCAGAGAAAATTCCATCCCGGAACTGTTGTGGGTGATAAAACCGCTCCGGCCATCCAGATAGGAGTGGCTGTGCCCACCGATGCCGTATTCCTTTGCCAGAGCTTTGGCACGAAGGTTTCTATCCGGCTGGGTCTGGAACAACTCCATAATGCGCTGCTTTCCCTGCGCAAAGCCAGAGCCGGAGGTGCGCAGTTCGTGCTCGATCTCAGCCTGTGGCAAAACAAAAGCGGAGAGCGTTTTTTCGCTCTCCGCTTGGTCTATATTCTCGATCTGCTGGGCTTCGGTGGGGATGTTCGTATCCAGAAAACTTAGCTGTGGATCAGTTCCGTCAGGATCATTTCTTCCACCTGTGCTTTCAGACTGTTCATGTGCTGTACCCAGCCCATCTGCTGGCTCTCCTTGTCCGGGGCGGGGTTCTGTTTCAACAGGGAGTTTATCAGCTGCTGCATCCGGCTCTGGGCTGTCTGCTCCAACTCCAACAGATGCGGGTACAGGCTCCCGTTCAGCAGCATCGTGTGGTACAGTACCGGGCGATGCTCCATCAGATAGGCCCGGCGCATCCGTCCGTATCGGCCCAACGGTTTCGGCGGCTGGTGCAGGGTCAGGTTCGGGAGCTGATAGTCCCCGATGGTCGAGTAGCTTGTGCTCCTGCTGTTCATAGTGGTTCCTTTCAAGATTCTGACGGCGGGTGTGGGTCTTGACGGTGCGCTCGATCTGCCGCAGCACCTCCCGGCTCATGTCGCTGACCGCCGCACCCAGCGCAAAGACGGCATCCGGGGTGGAGAAGTCGCAGACAGCGTGGAAATCCGCCTGGTCAAACCAGCCTGCGGGCTGGCAGCCGCAGCGTTCCAGCAGCGTATAGGTGACGCTGATGGCGGCGGCGGACTTGAACTGCATCTCCACCCCGGTTTCATCATACTCCATCAGGAGCGAACCGTCCAGGATGGCACGGATGTCCTGCCCGTTGTTGTCCCAGTAGCTGTCCACCAACCGGCCGGAAAGGCTGGCCAGCAGCTGGGGGAAGGCGCTTTCGGGCAGGTCATACTGCCGGGCAAGCATCTCGGTCACAGCGGGGAGCAGCGGCTCGGTCACCTGCCACAGCTCCGGCTCCCGGGAGTTGCGCCGCACCCCGGTGTCCGATACATCAAAGACGTAGCGCAGCCGGGGGAAACCGCTGCTGTCGTCCAGCAGGGCAATGCCCTTGGCCCCCCGGCGCACATAGCGGTTCATCCGGTCGTTCCAGATGTCGTAGGCGGCGCAGGCGGTAGCATCCGGCCGCTGGGCGTAGATCATCAGCTGGTCCGCAAAGGGGTACTTGTACAGCCGGGATGCGGTGGTCAAAAACTCAGTCCAGGCTTCCCAGTGCCGGGTCAGTCCGCTGGCCGTGCGCTGGGCCAGGGCGTAATATTCTTCGGTTTTGCTTGGCAAGGGCGGGCCTCCTTAGATAAAGTCCGGGTACAGTTCCAGTGCCTCAAACTCCGCATCGGTCATCCCGGCCAGCTTGTCCAGGGTGCTGTCGGTCAAGTCCCGCAGCTCCATCTCCGACAGAGTAAGGTAGGTGCGCATCTCGGTCAGGCTCTCCATCAGCCGCTCCCGGCTGCCGGTGTTGTAGAGGGCCATCAGTTTCAGTTCTTCGTATTCAAAGTTCAGGCTCATTTTTTGTTTTCCTCCCTTGTGTGGGTGTGGGTTTTGCTGTCGTATTTGCCAGCCCCGCCAACTTTTCCAGTGTCGAAGGGGCTTGGTCCAGCCCCAGTTCTTCGGCATCGGCGGCTCTGTCCATGACGAGATCATAATCCTGTAACAGCCGCCGCCCCTTTTCCATGTGGTGTGCTTCCAGGATCTGTTCACGGGCTTCCTGAATGGTCAGCTCCGGCGCATCCAGCTGACCGCCGTCTATTGCAGAAAAATCACTGTGGTAGAGGGTGTAGTCCCAGCCATCCTCACAGGACTGGAGGGCGATATACCCTTTGCCGCCCAGCGCCCAGGCTCCCTGCTCGTCCTGTGTCTGGATCTCTGGGTAATAGTCGGCACCGCTGCGCTCCATGACCTCTGCAAACTGACAGATGTGATACACATTGCCCAGGCCGCCCAGATCAAAGTGGTATTCGTCCAGGTGCGCCACCCGTGCCGTATAGCTGCGGCCATCCGGGTGATCTACCTGGATCACGCCGCCATCCGGGATGCGGTGGAGGTCGTCGTAGTGGCTGTTGATAAGCCGAACATCGGGCGGAATGGTTTCCGGTTCCCAGATGCGCCGTCTGCGGACGCCGGAAGCCGGAATATTCTCAAGCACAGCTAGGCTTTCTTCCTGGATGACCTTGCGGGGATCATCGGACAGTGCAAAGAGATACCAGTTCCGGGCAGCGGGGATCGCATTTCGTCCATCCGGCGGCAGGTTCTTTTTGGAGATCTGACCGTTTTCCAGCGGTTCTCCTGTCACCTTGTTGTAGGTGGCAAAGCCGACCCCTGCGCCGTTTTCTTGCAGATGCAGATACGTTTCACCGTTCAGCAGGTAGACCGCTTCATTTTTTTGCTCCATCAGCAGCCCTCCTCAAATTCCAGAGTAAACTTGCTGCGGCCATCGCACTTGGTAGACAGCAGCACCGTGGCATTGCAGGTCTTGCCCTTGGCACTGCGGCAGTCTTTCAGCCGCACCCGGCCATTCCGCAGCAGCTTGTCCGCCGCATGAGAATCCAGCCGCTTGCCCAGACGTTTGAAGAATGTGTTGTCCTTCCACAGCACAAAACGACACTCGTGGTTCTCACAGAACCAGCCCTTTTCCCGCTCGACCACATTCGCACCACAGTTTGGGCAGACACCCATCACTTTGTTTTTCATAAGCGCACTCGCTCCTTTCACGGCCTCGGTGGAGTTTACCAGCGAGGAAATCATATCTTTGACTTCGGTCATAAATTCTTCCGACTCCATCAAACTGCAAGCGGCTGACCGGATAGGCATGAAAAAAGCCGGGAAGCGTTGATGCCAACCATCCAAAGCTCTTTCAGGATGCCGAACTGCTTCTTGGTGGATGGAGACACAAGATCCTGCCACTTCTGCGGCAGGATGGGCAGGTCGGCAATGCTCCACTTGACGAACTTTTCGTCGTAATGCCCGATGCGCCAGCTGACAAGATAGCCGTTGCTTTCCAGATGACTGTCTTTTCGATTGCTCGCACCAAGGACTTTTCTGTTATAACAAGTTGATAGGACAATGAGCATCCCTCCTAAAGTTCAAAATCTATGTAATCGCAACAAATGCCAGTTGACTTTTGGAAAGGTTGAACATATACTATATACAGTGATCGTGCTGTGGATACTTGCGAGGCCCACAGCCTAGAAGGAGGTTCCTAGCAATAGGAGCCTCCTTTCTTTATGGAGTGCTTTATGAGGACGGAAAAATGCCGAAGCCGTTTTTGACGTATGAACAGCAGCTTATCAAGCTGCGAGATGAAAAACACATTGTAATTGCAGACGAAGCTGAAACTCTTTGCAAACTGCAACAGGTTGGCTATTATTCGCTTGTCAGTGGGTACAAGCATCTTTTTCGCCTTCCTGTTGACAACTTTCTGAAATCCACCACGCATATTTCAGAAGAAGAACTGCTCCATGCAATGGGTTTCCCTGTAAATTGGAAGAAAATCAGCCTTTATCGAATTTAACTATGTACGGCGGCAAACGCCGCCTGGAAGGTCAGAAGTCCTCCCGGTCCTCCGTCTCCTCCAAAGGGATCTCAAAATCGCCCTTGTCCTCGGTGTAATCCGCATCGGGGTCAAGGGCTTCTTTTTCGGCCTGCTGCCGGGCTTTCTGTTGGGTGTAGAGGTAAAAGCCGCTGCCGCAGGCCAGGCCGATCACAGCCAGAATGCCCAGAAAGGCAGCGGCGAACGTCGGGAGCGGGTTCTCCTTCGGTTTGTCCGCTTTGGCGGCTTCCTCAGCGGCCTTGCGGGCTTCTTCCTCGGCTTTCAGCCGGTCCCGCTCGGCCTGGGCGGCAGCTTCTTTTTCGGCGTTGTAGGCGCTGGCCTGTTCTTCCTCCATCAGGGCCAGCAGGTCGGCTTCATCCACCAGGTTCATGAAATGCACGGTCTGCGCCCCTTTGCTGTTCCGGTCGATCACCAGGTAAAAGGTTGCCCCCGACTTGCTGACAAGGGTGATGAACTGCTGGCCGCTGCCGTCCGAATAGCGGGTGTGGTAGTCGTCCACCAGGGCCAGGTTGCCCTCCGGGGTCAGAGGGCCGGTTTCTTCCTCCAAAACCATCACCGGGAGTTCGGTTTCCTCGGGCTGGGGGATACTCTCGCCCCCATAAGCAAAGGCGGGGAACGCCATGCCGATGCACAGCACGGCCGACAGGATCTGTGCGCAAACTTTCTTACCCTTCATCCAGGCCCTCCTTTTCAAACGTCGCCCCGACTGCTTCCAACAGGGCAGGGTTCGGCGGCAAATCGGCGGCCTGCCGCAGCAGGGCGGCCAGCTGCTCCGGGGTGAGGTTGGCGCTGCGCACCATCTCGCTGACCTCCACCTTTTCGGCCTCTGCGATGCGGCGTTCCAGCAGCTCGATGCGGTTGTTCAGCTGGATGCGCCGGTCCTTTGCTTTGGCCAGGTCGGCCCGCAGCTTCTCGAGTTTTTCGCTCATGAGATCCCTCCGTTTCATTTAGAAAGCCGTCCAAACCCGGCCAGATGCTTCTGCCAGTAGGACGAGTGGATGTTTGCGTACTTGATGGGGTCTCCGGCGCTGACCATCATGCCATTGCCGAGGTAGATCCCTACATGGCTTTTCCCGGGGGTATCGTAGGTCCCTTCAAAGAAAACCAGATCACCGGGCTTTGCTTCCGCTTCGCGGATAGGCTGGCTTTTCTGCCATAGCCCTTCGGCGGTGGTGCGTCCCACGTTGTAGCCATTCTGGTTGTAGACCCAGCAGACATACCCGGAACAATCGAACCCGGTCTTCGGTGTGGAGCCGCCCCAGACATAGGGGGTGCCCACATACTTTTGTGCTTCCTTGTAGATGGCGGCAAATTCGCTGTCGGTCAGGGCTTCTGCCGGAACCTGGTAGTCGATGCCCGCTTCCCCAGAGCCGTCCGAACCACCCGGCGGCAACCCGCCATTGAACAGGTAGGGCCTGCCGCCCAAGGTGTCCTGAAAGATCTGGTAGCGCTTCCATTGGTCCTCGTTCAGCTCGCCCCGGATGACCGTTTCCAGCCCCTTGTTTTCCAGCTTTGTGTGGAAGATGCGGTACTCGTAGGGGATCTGCACCGGGTAGGGGATCAGAGTGATGGGGTCCACCATCCAGATGGTCTTGTACCGGATCTGCACCTCCACCCATGTGGTCCGCTTGTACTGCTTTTTGAAAATCTCCTGCAGCTTTGCCTGTACTTCCGACCGGGTATAATCATCATACAGGGTGGTCAAAAAAGAGGTCAGCTGCCAGGGGTCATGCTGGATGGGGTCCAGATGGTACTGGTATTCGTGGTATCCGGGGTTGTCCAGGGGCGTGCGGGCGATCTTCTGCTGCAATTTCCGTTCCAGCTCTTTGTAGTCCTGCTCTGCGCCCCGGATGTCCTCGTCCTCAGCGGTGTAGAACACCTGCCCGGATACCTGGGTCCCGCCGGAAAAAAGCACCCCGCAGGAGGAAAAGCCGGATAACAGCAAAAGCAGCAATACCGCCAGCACCCCCAGAGCTATAAACAGGTGGGCGTTGTTCTTCGCAAAAACAATGGAATTCTGCGCAGCACTGCCCGCCAGGGCTTTGACCTTCTCCGCCACTCCGGCGGACTGCACGGCCCTGGCAGAATAGGCGGCGCTGTCCGTCTGTTTCCCGGCTTGGGCGGCGGCTCGTGCCCGGTGCTGGTTCAGCCTGCGCTGTTTTGTCCGGGAGAGGGGATGAGAGCCGGTGTCGTGCTGCGGTGGTTCTGACCCTGCGTTCCTTTCCGGACGTTGCACGGGCTTTTGCAGTTTCTTCTGCTTTTTCAGCTTTTGCGCATAGCGGCTTTTGCCAAGAGCGGGGAGACGCTCGGCCGTTTTGCTCCCTTCGTTCAGCGCCTGTACCCCGACATTGTCCTCCTCGTACCGGTCCGCTTCTTGATGGACGGCAGCCTGGGCCAGGGCGGCGGCGTACATCTCCCGCTTCTGCGCCTTGCTCAGATGCTGCGATTCCTCCACGGTCAGGTCGGCTTTGCCAAACCGCAGATGCTGCGCTTTTTCGGCGGCTTTGTCTGCGTCCAGTTTCAGCTTTTTCTTTTTGGGGACTGCCTGTTCTGCCATGGACTTTTTCGGCGGGGAACGGGTCTTGCTGCGGGGCGTTTCCTCTTTGAATTTCAGCTTCGGGTCACTCATTTCTGCCCGCCTTCCGATACTTCACCCAGTTTCGTGGTCATGATGCGATAGAGTTCCAGCTCCTGGGGGAAGCGGTCCACAAAGGGCAGGATCACATTCCCGAAAAACAAAAGCCCCTCGCCCTCGCCGGAGTGGGTGACGTAGGAGAGCTGGTGGGGTGAGATGTTCAGCTGCTTTGCAAGGATCTGCCGGTCTCCGGCGGCTTGGTTCAGCATATACACAAAGTCGGAGTTCTCAAAAATGTTCTCCACCTCCCGGGAGGAAAGCAGGTCTTTCACGTTCTGGGTCAACCCGGTGGGGATACCGCCCCACTTGCGGAACCGCTTCCAGATCTCCACCGAGTAAGCGGCGGTCTGCTCCTCTTTCAGGAGCAGGTGGAATTCGTCCACATAATACCGGGTGGAACGGCCTGCACTGCGGTTGGCCGTTACCCGCCCCCAGACCTGGTCCTGCACCACTAGCATCCCGATCTTTTTCATCTGCTTGCCCAGCTCCTTGATGTCGTAGCAGACGATGCGGTTGTTCACATCCACGTTGGTGCGGTGGTTGAACAGGTTCAGACTGCCTTTCACATAGATCTCCAGAGCGGTGGCAACGTGATGGGCCTCTTTTTCCTCCTGCTGGAGCAGGGCCTCGTATAAGTCCTCCAGCAGGGGCATATTTTCCGGGCGGGGGTCTGCAAAATAGCGGCGGTAGATCAGATGCACACAGCGGTCGATGACCGTCTTTTCTACGGGCAGCAAGCCCTCCTTGCCGCCCACCACCAGCTCACACAGAGAGAGGATGAAGTCGGCTTTCAGAGCCAGGGGGTTCTCTTCCTCGCTGTAATTGCTGTTGATGTCCATCGGGTTTATGAACTGGGTGCTGTTGGGGCTGATCTTGATGACCTGGCCTTTCAGCCGCTGCACCAGCGGCGCATACTCGGCCTCCGGGTCGCAGATGATGATATCATCCTCCGTTACAAGAAAGGCGTTGGTGATCTCCCGTTTTGCACTGAAAGATTTGCCGGAACCAGGGGTGCCGAGGATCAGCCCGTTGGGGTTTTTCAGTTTCTTCCGGTCCACCATGATCAGGTTTTGGGAGAGGGAATTCAGACCATAGTACAGGCTTTCTTTTCCGGACTGGTACAGCTCCTGGGTGGTAAAGGGGATAAAGATCGCCGTGCTGCTGGTGGTCAGACCGCGCTGGATCTCGATCTGGTTGTCTGCCAGCGGCAGGCTGGACATCAGACCCTGTTCCTGCTGGTAGTCCAGCCGGCAGAGGCTGCAGTTGTGCTTCTGGGCAATGGAGCTGGCCTGGAACACATTGTTCTCCAGCTCCTGCTCGGTGCGTCCGGTGTTCAGTACCAGAAAGGTGACCAGGAACATCCGCTCGTTCTGGCTCTGCAACTCCTTCAGAAGGGCCTTTGCGTCCCGGCCATAGGTGGCAAGGTCTGAGGGGAGGATGTCCATGTCGTATCCGGCCCGGATGGCCTTTTTCTGTTCCTCGATCTTGCTGCGGTCCAGTTCCGTGATCGTGCGCTTGACCGTCTTGATGGCACGGTTCTGATCTACGCTCTGGATGTGCATGGTGACGATCTGGCTGGAATCCATGTCCAGAAGATCCTTCAGCAGCTGGTCGCTCAGGTCGGATGCTGTGATGGACAAAAAGCTGACCGCACCAAAGATGCCCCCCATCTGAAAGGTGCGGCTGGTCTTGAAGGCAAAGGCCGTGGGCGCAATAGCATCCTTTACGGTCAGGCCGCTGGGGGCAAGGTCTTTCCAGTCAAAGCAGAACCGGCTGGGGCCGTCCATGTGGAACATATCGTGCATCAGCTTGAGCCGCTGTGCCCCATTCAGGGGCTGAGCCAGCACACCCAGCCGGTGGAAGTTGTTGAGCAGGTCGTTCTGGATATGCTCCAGCCGGGGCTTTACCTGGCGCATACTGTCCCCGTGGATGCCAAAGGTGAGGAATTTGGTCTTGGTCAAACCATTGTTGCCCTTGGCCAGCTGCTGGCGCAGCATCTGGCTGTACTCGGCCCGCACATCGTCAAAGCCGTCCCGCTGAAAGGGGATGCAGATGCTCCGCTCAAAGCTTTCGGTGTCGGTGGACAGATCCATGAAGGACAGCTCAAAGCGGATGCTGCTGTCAAAGAAATTCAAAAAGCTGCACCATTCCTCAAAGATAGCGGTCTTGTCCTCCTGCTGGGCCAGCTGATAGTTGATGTCCTGAAACTGGATGGTGCGGGTGTAGTACCCGGAGCGGACCCGGCAGGTGCCGTCCTCAAACATCCGCTGGAACGGGATGGACTGCTGCGCCGTGCGGGGGACAGCCGGTTTTACCTTTTTCCTGCGTGTCGGCGCAGACGGCGGTTCGATGTTCTTATCGCTCTTTTTCCAAAACGGGATCAAGGGTCACGCCTCCTTTCATGAGCAGCGCATAGGTGTTATTGGTCCGGTAGGGCCGGATCTTCGGGCGAAAAAACTGCGCCCGGAAATAGTGGGCCAGCAGTTTTTCCAGCGGCTGGCCGTTTTGCTCGTATAAGGCCAGGAAGAACAGCGGCAGCATCACCGCCATCATGCCCAGAGTGGCGGCGGTGTTGCCGCAAAAAAACCGGAGCAAATAAAAAAGCGGCACTC
>UQGD01000011.1 GCA_900540455.1 uncultured Faecalibacterium sp. | reverse complement strand
TTTTTCGATATTGTTCAATTTTCAAGGTCCTGTGCGTCTCAGCCTCGCGGCTGACGACTTGCTTATTTTATCACATTCGTGATTTACTGTCAAGCACTTTTTTCAAGTTTTTTCGGAACAACCTGAGCGGTTTGATCCATTTTCACTATTCCGCGACAAGTTTCGGCTTGCGCATCCGTGCTTGACGGTAACTTATTCTAGCACATGCCATTGCAAAAATCAAGCGTTTTCTTTACCTATCTTCTCTCTTTTACTTTTTGCCTAAAATCTCCGTCTATTTTTTGCGCAGGTTTCAGGTCATCTGTCCAAAATCCGGTCTATTCCAATAGCTGCGCACGCATCCAACGCAGGATCTTGCGCTCTCTGCGGGAGATCTGTACCTGTGTAGTATGCAGCAGGCGTGCTGTTTCACTCTGGGTACGCTCTCCATAAAAACGCAGGCGGATCAAGTCCTGATCTTCCTGCGGCAGGCTGCGGAGCACCTCCCCCAAACTGATCCGATCTGCCAGTTCTTCCTCTGGGGAGTCTACCGGTATATCCAGTTGTGCCCCGCTTTCCTCTCCATTATCCGGTGTCAGGCTCAACGCTGGCTGTGCAGCCTGTACTGCCAGCGCTATGGAATCCAATGGTTCATCCAGCTGCTGCGCCAGCTGTGTAAGGCTTGGCTCGGTACCGCACAGCTTGATGTATTGTTCCCGCGCAGCATTGACCCGCATCCCCAGCTCTTTCAGGGAGCGGCTCACCTTTACTACCCCACCCTCCCGAAACAGCTTTTTTATCTCGCCTAGGATCACTGGTACTGCGTAGGTAGAAAAGCAGACTCCCCGGCTTTCGTCAAAACCATCATAGGCTTTGACCAATCCCATACAGCCTGCACTGTACAGGTCGTCGTACTCAATGCCACGGCCCCGGAATCGTCCGGCACAGGCGTGGACCAGCCCCAGGTTCTGCTCAATAAAGGCACTGCGCTGTGCTGTATCCGATACCATGCTTTTCCGCCTCGTTTCTCTTTAATATGTATCTGCCGCTTTCCGCTGGGACAGATGCTTGACCAGCACCACTCTTGTACCGTGCCCCGGGCGGGACCGCACCGTCACCTTGTCCATAAAGCTCTGCATCACCGCAAAGCCCAGGCCGGAGCGTTCCTCCGGGTTTCCAGTGGTATACAGCGGTTCCATGGCTTTGTGTATATCCGGGATGCCCACCCCCTGATCCGCCACCGTGATCCGCACTTCCCGATCCGGATAGACTGCAATGGTCATGGTGACCGGGCCTACCTTATCCGGGTAAGCATGAACGATGCAGTTCGTCACCGCCTCCGAGACTGCTGTCTTAAGATCTGCCAGCTGCGGCACTGTGGGGTCATACCGGGCCAAAAAAGCCGCCGCTGCACCCCGGGCATAGGCTTCGTTGACGCTGAGAGAGTCGAACCGTATCTTTGTGGTGTTTTCCGCTTTCATGGTTTATTCCTCCTTTTGCTGCACATCGTTGCAGGGAATCTGTGCCAGCTGCAGCACACGGCGCAGTTGGTCAGGGGCATGCTGGATACGCAGGCTGCCCCCCAGCGCCTGCGCCCGCCGCTGCCGGCCCAGGATCAGCCCCACGCCGGAGGAATCCATAAACCCTACACCGGAAAAATCCATGATCAGAGTTTCCGGTGTCCGGCTGACCAGGGCCTCGTCCAGCTGTATGCGCAGATTTTGTGCGGCATCGTGGTCGATCTCTCCCGCCAGGTAGGCATAGAGCGTCCGGTCTGCCGCACTGAAATTTACAGTGGCCATTGCTTGTCCATCTCCTTTTTTGTTCACGATCCAATAAACGGGCACAAAAAAAGACCCCGTACACGTATCCTTAGTGTACGGGGTCTGCGCCAAATATTTTAGGGAATGCTGTCAGCTGCCCAATTTTGCTTCCAGGATCTCGCCTGCCTGCAGCGCCACAGTCTCGCTGCCGCAGACCAGCAGGCCACGGCGGGTATTGACCCGGGCCTTATCCAGGGCTTCTTCCAGGGTATCGCACTGCTCTACCTCAAAGTGGAAGCGTGCCTTTTCTGCCAGGCGGGCGGTAAGCTCCGGCTCTACCCCAGCCGGGGTCACCAGATAAAGCTTATCAAAGGGGTTTTCCCCCATGCCAGGCATATTCTCTTTATCCTTTTGCTGCTGCTCCGGGGTCAGGCCGCTTTCCAGCGCGGAGAAGAACGCCTCGGCCCCCTCCTCCTCTGCCAGCCCGACCACGGCGCTCATATGGCGCACCTTGGCCATATTCAGCACACGCAGCAATGCCATAGCCTGCTGCGGTGTACGGCAGGCGTCCAGGATCACCAGCGGCCGCTGGGACAGCACCCGGATGCTGCTGCGGTTGGGCACCGAAGCCAGCCCCTCCAGGATCGCCTCATCCGGGATCTCAAATCCCTTGCGCCAAAGAGCCAGCGCCATCTCCACGGCCACAGCAGCGTTGCCTGCGGCATGGCGGCCCAAAAAGGCCAGGGGGGCGGTATATCCGCCATAGTCCACCCGGCTGGCGAACTTTTCCGCCTCCAGGAAGGTGATATCCTCCGGGTCCGGCACCACCAACTCACAGTCGCAGCGGCCTGCCGCCACGATCAACTCACTGAGGGCTGCTTTGGGCTGCTCCGGCGCTGTGACGCAGATACAGCCCTTGCGCAGAGCACCGGCAGCCAAGGCCGCCGACCGCTCAATGGAACGGCTGACACCGTCCGGCCCAATGGCAGTGACCGCACAGACCGGCATCTGGGGCAGGGCCGAAGCCAGCCCTGCGTCCGGCAGCTCCACAACGGCCAAGGCGCAGCCTGCCGCTCCAAAACACCGGGCTGCAGCGGCCAGCTCTGCCGCCAGACGGGGCAGCTCCTCCCCGGCAGACAGCAGCTCTGCCTGGGCGGAATACTCTGCCGCAGGCTGACCGTCTACCAGGATACGGGCGGACAGCGGCCCGGCCCCGGCGCAGTACAGTCCTGCGTGCAGGCCAGCCGCCTGGAGCATAGCCGCCAAAAGAGAGGCGGCTGCGGTTTTTCCGGCAGTACCGGCCACCCCTACAAAGGTCACCTGATCTGCCAGGCCGCCCACCGCTGCCTGCAGCTGCTGGGGTAGAGCAAAGCCCTCCGGCAGGGCGGCAAAATACTGATCTGCCTGTTGGATGGTCATGATAATCCGTCCTTTTTTCGATTTTTATAATGAGTGATGACCACATGGATCACCGCCAGCAGTACAAGCGCCGTGGTGATGCCTGCCATGACCCCCATAAAGTCCAGCCAGACATCCTGCACCTGACCGCTGCGCCCGGCAGAGTAGAGCTGGATGGTCTCATCCGTCAGTGCTGTGAGCAGCCCCGCCAGCATCGGCCAGCTAAGGTAGCGGAGCGACCGTCGGGTATAGACCCGCATACACAGCATCATCAGGAAGCCTTCCAGCGTATACTCCAGAAAATGCGCCAGTTTGCGCACAAAATGCATGGTCAGGCGCTGTGCGGTCTGCTCCAAGCCCAAGCGGGACAGCCCGGCCTGCATCCAGGCCAGCACACGGCCGCTGCTGATGGTAGAAGCATCGGCCACCTCCATGGAATTGGAGAAGATGAACAGCACGGCGCCTGCCAGCGCCAAAGGCAGCAGGATGCGGGCTGCTGTAAGCGCCGCAGGTGTGCGGCCCGCCGAGCGGCGTGTCATCAGCCCAGCGCCCGGATGCTCTGCTCGATGTTAGCGAGCTTATCCTGGCTCTTGGCATGCTTTGCGCGGATATCCTCCACCAGCGCTGCCGGAGCACGCTCCACAAACTTGGGGTTGGCCAGCTGGGCTGCAAACATACCCAGCTCCTTTTCTGCCTTCGCCTTTTCCTTGTTCAGGCGGGCCAGCTCCTTCTCCCGGTCGATGAGCTCCATCATCGGGATAAAGCCGCGGGCGGCGTGGGTGGATACCTGCACCATGCCCTCCGTGCTGCCCTCGTACTTGGGGGTAAAGGTGACCTCGGTAGCAAAAGCAAACTTTGCCAGATAGACCTGTGCTGCCTGGAAGGGGGCCGGGTCCGCAGTTTCCAGAACCATGCTGGTCTTTTTGGCGGGGTGAACGTTCATCTCGGTGCGCATGGTACGCACAGCCTTGATGTAGTCCATCACCTTTTCAAACGCTTCCTCTTCCTCCGGCCAGTTATGGGTCTGGTCCACGGTGGGCCAAGCCTGGGTCATAATGGTCTCGGCAGAGCCGGGCAGAGCCTGATACAGCTCCTCGGTAATAAACGGCATAAAGGGATGCAGCAGCTTCAGTGCCTTATCCAGCACATAGACCAGCACACGGCGGGCGGTATCTGCCTGCACCGGGTCGCCGGAGTTCAGCCGGGGCTTTGCGATCTCAATAAACCAGTCGCAGTACACATCCCAGATAAAACTGTTGATCTTGGCGGCAGCCAGGCCCATCTCGTAGTGGTCCAGGTTGTCGGTCATCGCACCGGCCACCTGGTTCAGACGGGTCAGGACCCACTTATCGCTCATGTCCAGCTGATCCTCAGCGGGCAGACCGGGGACAAAGTCCTCCGGCAGGTTCATCAGCACAAAACGGGTGGCGTTCCACAGCTTATTGGCAAAGTTGCGGGCAGCCTCCACCTTCTTTTCGATATAGCGCATATCGTTGCCCGGGGTCGAGCCATCCACCAGCATAAAGCGAAGCGCGTCCGCACCGTACTGTGCAATGACCTCCAGCGGGTCAATACCATTGCCCAGGCTCTTGGACATCTTGCGGCCCTGGCTGTCGCGGACGATGCCATGGATGCAGACGGTATCAAAGGGAGCCTTGCCGGTATAAGCCAGACCGGAGAAGATCATGCGGCTGACCCAGAAGCCAATGATGTCGTAGCCGGTGACCAGAGTGTTGGTGGGATAGAAGTACTTCAGGTCCGCACTGTCCTCCTCCGGCCAGCCCAGGGTGCTGAAGGGCCACAGAGCCGAGGAGAACCAGGTGTCCAGCGTATCCGGGTCCTGGGTGAGGTGCGTGCAGCCGCACTTGGGGCAGACCGAGGGAGCATCCTTTGCCACGATGGTCTCGCCGCACTCATCGCAGTACCATGCCGGGATCTGGTGGCCCCACCACAGCTGGCGGCTGATGCACCAGTCCCGGGTGTTCTTCATCCAGTTCATATAGTTCTTGGTGAAGCGCTCCGGCACAAACTTGATCTCGCCCTTTTCCACCGACTCGATGGCGGGCTTGGCCAGGGGCTCCATCTTGACGAACCACTGCTTGGAGATCATGGGCTCGATGGTGGTATGGCAGCGGTAGCAAGCGCCCACCTCATGCTTCAGAGGCTCCACCTCTTTCAGGTAGCCGCCGGCCTCCAGGTCAGCCAGGATGGCCTTGCGGGCTTCCATGGTGGTCATACCTGCGTACTTGCCGCAGTCCAGCACCTCCGGCTCGTTGACCGTATTCTTACCCGCTGCAAACAGCGCATCCGCAGCCGCCTTATCGGCAGCACCGGTCATGTGGCCATCGTAGGTGAACACACGGACGATGGGCAGGTCATGACGCAGGCCCACCTCAAAGTCGTTGGGGTCGTGAGCCGGGGTGATCTTGACCACGCCGGTGCCCTTGGTCATATCGGCGTGCTCATCACAGACAATGGGGATCTCTTTGTTCAGCAGGGGCAGCACCACATGGCAGCCGTGGAGATGGGCATAGCGGGGGTCCTCGCCGTTGATAGCCACAGCGGTATCGCCCAGCATGGTCTCCGGACGGGTAGTAGCCAGCTCCAGCATCTCGCCGGTCTCCTTGACCGGGTAGAGCAGATGCCAGAAGTGGCCGTCCTTCTCCTCATACTCCACCTCTGCATCCGAGATGGAGGTGTTGCAGTGGGGGCACCAGTTCACCATACGGTTGCCGCGGTAGATCAGGCCCTGATCGTACAGACGGACAAACACTTCCTTCACTGCATCCGAGCAGCCCTCGTCCATGGTAAAGCGTTCCCGCTCCCAGTCACAGCTGCTGCCCAGCTTTTTCAGCTGGCTGACGATGCGGTTGCCGTAGCGGGTCTTCCAATCCCAGGCGCGCTCCAGGAAACCATCCCGGCCCACCATCTCCTTGGTCAGCCCCTCTGCCCGCATGGCCTCCACCACCTTTGCTTCGGTGGCGATGGACGCATGGTCGGTGCCGGGCACCCACAATGCAGCATAGCCCTGCATCCGCTTGGTACGGATCAGGATATCCTGCATGGTGTTGTCCACCGCATGGCCCATGTGCAGCTGACCGGTAACGTTGGGGGGCGGCATCACAATGGTAAACGGTTTTTTATCCGGGTCGGCCTTTGTGTGGAAATAGCCCTCGTCCAGCCAGAACTGGTAGATCCGGTCCTCCACCTGGCTGGGGTCGTACTGTTTTGCAAGTTCTTTCATGCGTGTACCTCCAAAATGACTGCTGTGGGGCAAAAAAGCCGCCCCACGGAAACTTCCATGGGACGGCTGTAAACTCTACATACCGCGGTACCACCCAAATTGCGCATACTGGTATGCGCCCCTTGACGCCCCGGTAACGTGGGGCGGCCCGGAGACGGCTGACCTTCGCTCACCGCCTCTGCTCCAAAGTGACAGTACACAGCCCCTGCCTGCCGGGCTTCCACCTGACCCCGGCTCTCTGCAAAGCGGTCTGCTGCGCACACTCTTTTTCATCGCATTTACATAGAGAATATACAGTTTTTTGTGGAGTTTGTCAATCATCTGGAGGGCGGTTTCCTGCTTTTACTCCAAAAAACGATCTGCGGCTGCCGCCTTTGCCCGCCCTGCCCTGCAAAAAGGGTCCCCCTCCCGCCAGCAGACCCCTTTTTCCACCATTTTGCGCAAACCAGTTGAGAAGCGGTGCCGGACGTGGTAAAGTATAGGGGAAAACGATCTGCGGCCCGGCCGGGCCGAACAAGGAGACGCCATGAACGCCACAGAGCTTTACCCCGATACCGAGCAGCGCCGCCGCATCATGGATTTTATCATGGCTGCGGGGCAGACCCTTTTAGAAAACGGCGCAGAGGTCTTTCGCGTAGAGCAGACCATGGAGATCATGGCCTGCAGCTTCCATCTGCGGGAGTTCCATGTTTACGTGCTGACCAACGGCATCTTTGCCAGCGCAGGCACGGCCGAGATCAGTGAGGTGCGCAATGTGCCCCAGCGCACCGTCCATTTAGGGCGGGTAGCCGCAGTAAACGAGCTGTCCCGTGATATCGCCGCCGGGCGCTGCCCGCTGGACGAAGCCGAGCGCCGCCTGGCCGATGCCCGGTGCATCCCCCTGCCCGGCGCAAAGGAGCAGCTGGCCTGCGGCGCTGTGGGCGCTTTCTGCTTTGCCCTGCTGTTCGGCGGGGACCTGCGGGCCGGTCTGGTGGCTTCGCTTGCTGGGTTTGCGGCCAGCATCTACCTGCTGCTGTGTGCCCGGCGGAACCTGCCCGGCGGTTTTCAAAAAGTGACTACCGCCATGCTGATCACGCTGATCTGTGTATTGGTCTGCCCGCTGGCCCAGGCCAACACCAGCCATGCCATCATTGGCACTTTGATGCTCCTGACGCCCGGCATCGCTTTTACCATGGGCATCCGGGATTTTGTGCACGGAGACTACCTCTCCGGCACCATCCGCATGATCGATGCTGTGCTGATCGCAGCATCCATTGCCATTGGCACCGGTGTGGTGCTGCGGCTGTATACGATGCTGACGGGGGTGGTCGTTGTATGAATCCACAATTCACAGAGCAGATCAGCCACCTGCTGGTACAGTTCCTTCTGGCTGGGGTAGGCACCCTTTGTTTTGGCGTGCTGTTTGCGATCCCCCGGCACACCCGCTTCGCCTGCGCCTTGACCGGTGCTGTGGGCTGGGGCGTTTACGCCCTGGCTGTGCTTTTGGGGGCCGACACGATGGCCGCTTCCCTCATCGCCGTGATCCCCCTTACTTTGCTGGCCCGTTTTTTGGCCATTGCACAGCGCGCGCCTGTAACCGTGTTTCTGCTGTCCGGTATTTTCCCCTTAGTGCCCGGTGCAGGCATCTACTACACCGCCTACTATTTTATCCAGGGCGACAGCGCCCGCAGCCTTTTCCACGGCTTTGACACCCTGAAGATCGCCGCCGCTCTGGCGCTGGGCATCTCGCTGGTGCTGAGCCTGCCGCTGCCCCGGCAGTGGCCGCTCCGAAAAAAATAATAGATGCAAAGACCGCCGCCTGCAGCCCTTGATGGCACAGACGGCGGTCTAGTTTATTTTACGGGTCAGTCGCCTGCATTTTCTCCCTGCTCCAACGCATCCAGCAGCTGCTCTGCATCGGTATAAAAAGGGGCCAGCGCTGCCACTGCGGGGGACAGGTAGCCAGCCGACACACTGGACTCCATCAGTCCCCGCAGCGGTGCACACTCACCTAAAATATCATACACCGCCATCGGCTTTGGCAGCTGTCCCAGGCTTTTCAGCACCAGGGCCTCAAAAAACTCGTCGTAGGTCCCGATCCCGCCCGGCAGAACTGCAAAAGCATCGGCTTCCGCTTCCATACGGGCCTTGCGCTGGGACATCGTGCCCACATGGAACACCTGGGTGCAGCCAGCGGGCACAAACCCTTCCTGGTCAAAGATCTTTGGCACCACAGCCACTACCGGAGCGCCGCCCTGCGCTGCGCCCCGAGCCACTGCCCCCATCAGCCCGGCATTGTAGCCGCCGTAGACCAGCGTATGCCCCCGCCGGGCCAGTGCAAGACCAAACTCCTCCCCCGCTGCATACAGTGCCGGGGTCAGGCCCTGTGCAGAAGAGCAATAAACACAAATTTTCACCCTGATTTTCTCCTTTCGGCCGATTGCGCCACCAGCCGGTATGTTTTATACTTAATAAAGTATACTATACTTTTTCGCTCTTTTCCAGGCAGGGGGATAGCGTTTGCCGGTCTCTGCCTGAAAAGCAGAAGATACCAACACTCAGGAAAGGGATCTTTGCTATGGACATCATGCGCCTCCTGGCCGAGCGGCGGACTTTCCGCCGCTTTGCCCAAACCCCCATCCCCGCCGATGTGATCGCAGATGTGATCGAAGCAGTCCGCTTATCCTCCTGCGGGGCAAACCGTCAGGCTTTGCGGCTGGTCATCGCCGACCAAGCCAGCGACGTATCCCGCATCCATCCTTTTGTCCGGTGGGCCGCTTACCTGCCCCCGGACCAAGGCACTCCGCAGCCTGGAGAACAGCCCACTCTGTATGTCGCTTTGGTGCAGGATACCTCCATCCCCGGAGACCTGGCCACCGACAGCGGCATTGCTTTGTCCAATATGACCCTGGCTGCCTGGGCTAAGGGGGTGGGCAGCTGCATCATGGGCGCCATCGACCGCCCTGCGCTTACCGCGCTGCTGGGTCTTGCGCCGGAAGAAAAGCTGGCTTTTATGGTGGCCTTCGGTTATCCCGCCCACAGCTCCCGCATCGTGCCCATGACGGAGCAGACCGGTGTAAAGTACTATCTGGACCAAGACCGCAACTACTGCGTGCCCAAGCGCAGTGCAGAACAGATCGCCCGTTTTCTGCGGTGAGCACGCTGCATACAGCTGCATGAATATATACAGCATAACTCCCCGGAAATTGCATATTTGTTTGCAATTCGGTTTCAATTTCAAGTATTTTCTGCACAACACTTGACTTTTTTATTTGTACAACCTATACTAATTTTTGTGTTCATGCCGGGGCGGAATGTGCCGTCTGGCGGGACACTGAATTTTTATAATATTCTGATGAATAGAGGAGTTGTACTGCTATGAAAAAGATTTCTCGCCGCAGCTTCCTGGCTGCCGCTGCTGTTTCCGTTGCTGCCGTTGCCCTGACCGCCTGCGGTGGTTCTGCCTCTAGCGCTGCTTCTTCCAGCGCTGCTTCTTCCAGCGCCGCATCCTCCGAGGCTGCTTCCAGCTCCGCCGCTGCTGAGCTGACCACTGTGGAATCCGGCAAGCTGACCATGGCCACCAACGCCACCTTCCCCCCGTATGAGATGACCACCGACGCTGGCACCATCGAGGGCATCGACATCGACACCGCTCAGGCTATTGCCGACAAGCTGGGCCTGGAGCTGCAGGTGGATAACATGGAGTTTGACAGCTCTCTGCTGAGCGTGCAGCAGGGCAAGGCTGATATCGTGATGGCCGGCGTCACCGTCACCCCCGAGCGTCAGAACGTGATGGACTTCTCCGACAGCTACGCTACCGGCATCCAGTCCGTCATCGTCACCAATGATTCTGAGATCGCCACCCTGGAGGATCTGTCCGGCCACCTGATCGGCACCCAGCGCGGCACCACCGGCTACCTGTACTGCACCGATGATTTTGGTGAGGACAGCGTGATCGCCTACGACAGCGGCCTGACCGCTGTGCAGGCTTTGAACAACGGCCAGGTGGACTGCGTGGTCATCGACGATGCACCGGCACAGGCTTATGTTGCTGCCAACCCCGGCCTGAAGGTCCTGGACACCAGCTACGCTGTGGAGGAGTATGCCATCGGCATCGCCAAGGGCAACACCGCCCTGCTGGATGCTGTCAACGCTGCTCTGGCTGAGCTGGCTGAAGAGGGCACTCTGCAGGCCATCGTGGACAAGTACATCACCGCAGAATAAGCTCTGCAAAACGATCATGCGCCACAGAGGGGTGGCCCGCCCGGCCGCCTCTCTTTTTTTGTCAATAAAGGTTACAAAATTCTAACAACAGAAAGGTGAGGATGCGAATGGCCGCACAATATGAAATTCTGACCGAGCTGCTGCGCAGCGGCGAAGCGCTGAGCTTCGGGCAGGATCTGTTCATCAAGTTTTACCAGGCGTTCATCGTCTCAGACCGCTGGCTGCAGTACATCAAGGGCGTTGGCCCCACGCTGATGGTCACTGCGCTGGCACTGGCACTGGGTGTTCTGCTGGGCAGTGTGGTTGCACTGGTCCGGGTCGCCCACGACCAGCAGCGTCCCGGTCACGCCAACCCCGTGCTGGGCGTTTTGAATACTGTGTGCAAGGTATACACCACCATCATCCGCGGCACCCCTATGATGGTGCAGCTGCTGATCATGAGTATGGTCATCTTCAGCAACAGCCGCAACTTTACGCTGGTGGGCGCTCTGACGCTGGGCATCAACTCCGGCGCTTATGTGTCGGAGATCATCCGCGGCGGCCTGATGGCCGTGGACCCCGGTCAGATGGAAGCAGGCCGCAGCCTGGGCCTGAACTACATGACCACCATGGTCGTCATCATTATCCCCCAGGCCATCCGGGCTGTGCTGCCCGCCCTGGGCAATGAGTTCATCATCCTGCTGAAGGATACCTCCCTGATCACGGTGATCGGCGGCAAGGAGCTGCTGTACGCCGCCCAGGGCATCATGAACCGTACCTACGAGCCGATGTTCCCCCTGTTGGGCGTGGCCGGTATCTATCTGATCCTGGTCATGGTATTCACCTGGCTGCTGAGCAAATTTGAGAGGAGGCTGGCGCAAAGTGAAAGATAAGATCCTGGAGGTCCGTGGCCTGGAAAAGACCTACGGCGGTGAAAAGAGGCGCGGCGACAAGACAGTCTCCCCCACTTTGAACGTGCTGAAAGGCATCGATATCGACATCTACCGCGGAGACGTGGTCTGCCTGATCGGCCCTTCCGGCTGCGGCAAATCCACCTTCCTGCGCTGCCTGAACCATCTGGAGATCCCCACCGGCGGCAGCATCAAATTTGAGGGCATGGAAGTGGACGACGCCCACATTGACGCTGTGCGCCAGAAGATGGGCATGGTGTTCCAGCATTTCAACCTGTTCCCCCACCTGACGGTTAAAAAGAACCTCTGCCTGGCCCCCACCCTGCTGAAGCTGAAAAACCACGAGGAAGCCGAGCAGCGCGCCATGGAGCTGCTGACCCGCGTGGGCCTGGCCGATAAGGCAGATGCCTACCCCAAGAGCCTGTCCGGCGGCCAGCAGCAGCGCATCGCCATTGCCCGCGCCCTGGCTATGGACCCGGACGTGATCCTGTTTGACGAGCCTACCAGCGCCCTGGACCCGGAGATGGTCGGCGAGGTCCTGGAGCTGATGCGGGAGCTGGCCCACACCGGCATCACCATGCTGGTGGTGACCCACGAGATGGGCTTTGCACGGGAAGTTTCCAACCGCGTCATCTTTATCGATGACGGACGTATCCAGGAGGATGAGCCTCCGCAGGAGCTGTTCTCCAACCCCAAGCATCCCCGTCTGAAAGCGTTCCTCTCCAAGATGCTGTAAAACCAAAACAAAAATCCCCTCTGGAATTTCCAGAGGGGATTTTTTGTTATGCATTTTGCGTCATCCAAAGCTCACCGGCGGTCAAAGCCCAGGTAGCGGGTCCCCTGAAAGTGCAAAGTCCCCCGATCGCCTTCTGCCAGCTGTCCGTATTCCTGTCCGGAGATCGCAAACTCTATCCGATCGCCGCTGTTCACCTGGAACGTTGCATAATAGCGGGTAGAGGAGGTGTGCATCTGGACTTCTGTTCCTGTATTATCGTAAGAGACGTGGGTACGTTTTGTCACGACGATCGCATCTACTTCCAGCTTGGGAGAGCGGTCGTTGCGGCGGGAGGTGCGGATATTCTGGACCACTATCCAAATCATCAGTCCCAACACCAGCAAAAAGAACAGTGGGAACAGGTTGAAAATCAGGTCAAACATCATAGGCGGATCTCCTTACGCTGTGTCTCACGGAACGCCGCACGGCCTCCCTTAGTTATTGCTGTTTTCTGTTGTATCCGGGCCAGCAGCCTGCTGGCTGGTATAAAGGATCATCAGATGGTTGGCGCTGGTCTCCAGCTGGCTCTTGGCCTGGCGCAGAGCGGCTTCCTCGGTCTCGTTCATCTTTTCCGGCTTATCCTTGCGCAGGCAGCGGCGGAGGTTGGCCAGGTCGTTCTTAACCCGGTTCTTTTCGTCCTTATCCAGCTCCTTCTTGCACTTGTTCAGCGCTTCATCTACCTTGTATGCCAGCACCTCTGCCTGGTTGTGCAGCTCCAGGCGCTCCTTGCGGCGGGTATCCTCTGCCTCATAGACAGCGGCATCCGCCATCGCCTTCTGGATCTCATTCTCCGAGAGGTTGGTGCTGCCGGTAATGGTGATATTCTGTTCCCGGCCGGTGGCCAGGTCCTTGGCAGAGACCTTGACCACGCCGTTTACGTCGATGTCAAAGGTGACCTCGATCTGGGGCTTGGAGGAGAAGCCGCTGCGCAGCCCTCCCAGCTTGAATTTGCCCAGAGACTTGTTATCCCGGGCAAAGTGCCGCTCGCCCTGCAGCACGTTGATCTCCACAGAGGTCTGCATGGGACGTGCCGTGGTAAAGATCTGGCTCTTGCGGGTGGGGATCATGCTGTTGCGGGTGATCAGCGGGGTAGCCTCGCCGCCCACCGTCTCAATGGACAGCGTCAGCGGGGTGACATCCATCAGCACCAGCCCCTGTGCCGCTGCGCCGGTAGCCCCTTGCAGCTTGCCGCCGCCCTGGAGCAGAGCGCCCTGCACCGCCGCGCCCATTGCAACGCACTCATCCGGGTTCAGGCTATGGCTGGGCTCCTTGCCCAGGATCTCCTTGACCTGGCGCTCGACGGCAGGCATCCGGGTGCTGCCGCCGACCAGCAGCACCTTGCCCAGTTCCGCCGGGGCCACCCCGGCGTCCCGCAAAGCGGCCTGTACCGGCTCTACGGTGCGGGCCAGCAGGTCGCTGGTCATCATCTCAAACTGCGGACGGGTCAGGGACAGATTCAGGTGATGGGGGCCATCCTTGCCCACCGCAATAAAGGGCAGGCTAAGCTGTGCAGAGGGGGCGCTGGACAGCTCCTTTTTCGCCTTTTCTGCTTCCTCTTTCAGCCGCCCCATTGCAGCGGGGTCCCGGGTCAGGTCGATACGGTCGGATTTTTTGAACTCTGCCACCGCATAATCCACGATGCGCTGGTCAAAGTCATCACCGCCCAAGCTGGTGTCGCCGCCGGTGGCCAGCACGGTAAAGGCGCCGTCCTCGATCTCGATGATGGACACGTCAAAGGTGCCGCCGCCCAGGTCGTAGACCAGGATCTTCTGGCTGTCCTCATTTTCCAGGCCGTAAGCCACCGCCGCCGCCGTAGGCTCGTTGATGATGCGCAGCACGTCCAGGCCCGCAATACGGCCTGCGTCCTGGGTGGCCTTGCGCTGGCTGTCGTCAAAATAGGCGGGCACCGTGATCACCGCTTCGGTCACCGGCTCACCCAGGTAGCTCTCGGCGTCCCGGCGGATCTTGGACAGGATCATTGCGCTGATCTCCTGGGGAGTCAGGTCCTTCCCATCGATGTGGGCACGGTAGTCGCTGCCCATCCGCCGCTTGATGCTGGACACCGTGCGTCCGGAGTTGGTGGCAAGCTGACGCTTTGCTGCGCCGCCCATCAGCCGCTCCCCGTCCTTGGTAAAGGCTACCACGCTAGGAGTCGTGCGCTCGCCTTCCGCATTGGCGATGACCACCGGCTTGCCGCCCTCCACCACTGCCACACAGGAGTTGGTGGTGCCCAGATCAATGCCGATCACTTTACTCATACTGCTTGTTCCTCTCTTGTCCTTTTGCGCACCGGGCGCTTTATTTTTACGGGATATCCCGCAGTTCCTGATTTTACTATGCTCTGCTTAATAATACCGGCCCGGTATGACGAATTTTTAGTGCAAATGTAAATATTCTATGTGCAGGCGACATTCATTGATTTTTATAGGCATTTGGGTAGGTCGGCGGGGCCGAAAGCTCCTGCATCAGGGTCTCTGCCTGACGCAGCCATTCCTCTGCGGTGGGGTCGCCCTCTGCCAGCAGGACCCGGAACCCCTGCGCCGCTTCCGCCGTCTGTGCCAGCGCCTGCCGGGGCGAGATATACCGGGTCTCCTGCTGTGCTATCCGCAGGCAGACATAGGGCATATACTCTACATCCGGCTGACGGTCTGCCAGCTGGATCGCCTGGCGGTAATACAGCAGCGCCTTGCCGGGGTCCTGGCTGCGGGCGTCATCGCCCAAGGCCACCAGCGCCAGCGGGTCTCCGGCTTCTGCGGCCTGTTTCCAGGCGCGTTTAGCCCCTGCCCTATCCTTGCGTGTGCCCTGCCCCCAGTACATACAGGCAGCCAGCCGGGTCAGCGCCTCCGGACAGCCGGCATCCGCCCCTTTTTGCAGAGCCTCCACCGCCTGTTTCCACTCTCCTTTGGCTGCAGCAGCACGGCCCGCCTCCAGCTCTGCCTCCCCTGGCTGCGCACTCATCCGCTCGGCATGGAGCAAGCCGTTCAGCAGGGAGGCATCCAGCGTAGCCGAACTGCCCCAGGGGTCGATGACCACACCGTCCACCCCCTCTGTTTCCAGTGCCAAAGACAATGCGTCCCGCAGGGTGTGCTGGCTCATCGGACGGGCAGCGGTGCTGCGGTCTGCGGCGGCGGTGCGGCTGGAGGTGAACACCGGCAGCCAGTTGCGGCCTTTTTCGCTGCGCAGGATCCAGAGCGGCAGGCCGCCGGAGCGTTCCGCCGGGATCGGATGCTCCGTCCAGGGGGCAGGCGCATTGTGGACCGTAAGCGCCGTCTGCACCGGGACAAGCACATAGGTGTTGATCTCCAGCGCATAATTCAGCGCGCTCATCAGGGTCCAAAAACTTTCCTCATTCTGGGCGCGGTACAGTCCCTGGATGGCTCGCTCCACCACCGGGCACCCGGTGCCCGCCGGGCTGTATGGAACCACCGTCGGCCGGCGGGTCCCCACCGGGCGGAACCTTCCATGGAACTTTCTCTGTGACATTCTGTATCCCCCCATCGCATTGCGATCTTCATTCCTGTTTATCTCTTTAAGTATAACAGGATTTGGGGATTTTCTCAATCCGGGGCAGCCTTGGCGGGACGCTCCTTCTCCCCCCGGCGGCACAAAGCATTTGCAAAATCAGAGGCCGCTTTGGAAAAAAGACTGCATTTTTTCTGGCGCCGAGGGTATTTTCGCGTTATAATGGAGAGAAAGTTCTACCCAGGAAAGGAAGTTGTGCCTTTGAATCCATTACTGCACCACCTGCGTGGCTACCGGCGGGAAAGCGTTCTGGCTCCGCTGTTCAAAATGCTGGAAGCCAGTTTTGATCTTCTGGTCCCGCTGGCCATGGCGGACATCGTCAATACCGGCATTGCCGCCCGCGACCTGCGCTATATCCTGGTGCGGTGCGGTGTGCTGCTGGCGTTGGCCTTTATTGGTCTAGCCTGCAGCCTGACCGCCCAATATTTTTCCGCCAAGGCTGCGGTGGGGTGTGCCACCTCGCTGCGGCACACCCTGTTTGCCCACATCCAAAGTCTGGGGTTTGCCGAGATGGATCAGCTGGGCGCCAGCACCCTGATCACCCGGATGACCAGCGATGTAAACCAGGTGCAGAACGGCCTGAACCTTTTCCTGCGGCTGTTCCTGCGCAGCCCCTTTGTGGTGGCAGGCGCTATGGTCATGGCGTTTACGGTAAACGCCCGTGCTGCCTGGATCTTCGTGGTCACCATCCCGCTTTTGTCGGTGGTGGTATTCGGCATCATGGCGGCCACCCGCCCCATGTACAAAGCCGTACAGGGCAAGCTGGACCGCGTTATGGGGCTTACCAGAGAAAACCTGACCGGCGTGCGGGTGGTGCGTGCCTTTGGCAAGGAAGAGGAAGAACTTGCACGCTTTAAGCAGGCCAACGAGGAGCTGACCGGTCTGCAGCGGAAGGTGGGGCGCATAAGCGCCCTGATGAACCCGGTGACCTATGTACTGGTCAACCTGGCCATCGTCGCACTGCTGTACACCGGCGGCATCGAGATCCATGCGGAACGGATGGCCGCCGGCGACGTGATCGCACTGGTGAACTATATGAATCAGATCCTGGTGGAGCTTGTCAAGCTGGCAAATCTTGTGGTCCAGATCAGCAAGGGGCTGGCCTGCGCCGGGCGGGTACAGGCCGTGCTGGAGGTAAAGCCCGGCATGACCTATCCGGATACCGCCCCCACCCCGGACACTGCCCAGCCCGCTGTACAGTTCGACCATGTGGGGCTGACCTACGCCGGAGCCGGAGCGCCCAGCTTGTCCGGCCTCTGCTTTGCCGCACAGCCGGGCCAGACCATTGGCGTGATCGGCGGTACCGGCAGCGGCAAGACCAGCCTGGTACACCTGATCCCCCGTTTTTACGATGCCACCGAGGGGCAGGTGCGGCTGTTCGGGCAGCCGGTAGAGTCCTACCCCCGTGCCGACCTGCGGCGCACCGTCCGGGTTGTGATGCAGAAAGCCCAGCTTTTCAGCGGCACCATCCGCTCCAACCTGCTGTGGGGCTGCCCCGATGCCACCGACCAAGAGCTGTGGCAGGCACTGGAGACCGCCCAAGCCGCAGAGTTTGTCCGCAAAAAGCCGCTGGGCCTGGAGGAACCGGTGGAGCAGGGCGGGCGCAATCTCTCCGGCGGCCAGCGCCAGCGCCTGACCATTGCGCGGGCCCTGGTCGGACAGCCTCAGATCCTGATCCTGGACGACAGCGCCAGCGCACTGGACTACGCCACCGATGCCGCTCTGCGCCAGGCGCTGGCCCGTCTGCCGGGCCGTCCCACCCTGTTCATCGTCAGCCAGCGCACCGCCAGCTTGCAGCACGCGGATCAGATCCTGGTATTGGACGACGGCCATCTGGTGGGTGTGGGCACCCATGACCAGCTGCTGGCAAGCTGCCCCGTCTACCAGGAGATCTATGCAAGCCAGTTCCAGAAAGGGGGGCAGGAGAAATGAGCGCAAAAAGCAAGACCAGCCTGACCGCCCGTCAGCGTGCTGAGACCCTGCGCCGGGTGATGCAATGGGTCCGCCCGTATGGCTTGTCCGTAGGCGGCAGCCTGGCGGCCGCCGCCCTCAGTGTTGCCGCACAGCTGTATATCCCCATCCTCTGCGGCCGTGCCATCGACCAGATGTTCGGCCCCGGGCAGGTGGATCTGCCAGGGGTCGTGCGCATTGCCCTGCAGGTGGCTTTTGCGGCGGCTGCAGCGGCCCTGGCACAATGGCTTTTGAGCCTGTTCAATAACCACATCGCCTTTTCGGTCAGCCGGGATCTGCGCAATGCCGCCCAGCAGCGGCTGCAGGTGCTGCCCCTGTCTTATCTGGACGGCCACCCCGCCGGAGATATCCTGAGCCGGATGGTGGCGGACGTGGACACCTTTGCGGACGGACTGCTGATGGGCTTCACCCAGCTGTTTTCCGGCGTGCTGACCATTCTGGGCACCTTGCTGTTCATGCTGCGGGAGAATGTGCCCATCACGCTGGTGGTGGTGTGCATCACCCCTCTGAGCTTGGTGGTGGCGGCATTTTTGGCCAAACGCAGCTACGGCTACTTTCAAACACAGACCGCTGTGCGGGGACGCCAGACGGCTCTTGTCAACGAGATGATCGACGGCCAGAAGGTTGTGCAGTCCTTTGGACGGGAAGCGTCTGCGCTGGCAGAGTTCGACCAGGTCAACAAGGAGCTGCGTTCCGCCAGTCTGAACGCCATATTCTTCTCCAGCCTTACCAACCCCGCCACCCGCTTTGTAAATAACCTGGTCTATGCCGGTGTAGGGCTGGTGGGTGCATTGTATGCCGTGCAGGGCGGCATCAGCATTGGACAGCTGAGCGTTTTTCTCAGCTATGCCAACCAATACACCAAACCCTTCAACGAGATCTCCGGTGTCGTAACCGAGCTGCAGAACGCTCTGGCCTGTGCTGCCCGGGTCTTTGCGCTGCTGGACGCTGACCCACAGCCCCCGGAGGCGGACGACGCAGCAACATTGCAGCCGGATGGTCATGTACAGCTGGACAAGGTCAGCTTCCGCTATCTGCCGGACCGTCCCCTGATCGAGGACCTGACCCTGGACGTGCAGCCGGGGCAGCGCATCGCCATCGTAGGCCCCACCGGCTGCGGCAAAACCACCCTTATCAACCTGCTGATGCGCTTTTATGACGTGGACGGCGGCAGCATCCGGGTCAGCGGGCAGGATATCCGCCAGGTGACCCGTGCTTCCCTGCGGGGCAGCTACGGCATGGTGCTGCAGGATACCTGGCTGCGGGCAGGCACCATCCGGGAGAACATTGCCTACGGGCGTCCGGATGCCACCGAAGCCGAGGTGATCGCCGCCGCCAAGGCGGCCCACGCCCACAGCTTTATCCGACGGCTGCCTCAGGGGTACGACACCCCCATTGCAGAGGACGGCGGCGGGCTGAGCCAGGGACAGAAGCAGCTTTTGTGCATCGCCCGGGTCATGCTCTGCCTGCCCCCCATGCTGATTTTGGATGAGGCCACCTCCTCCATCGACACCCGCACCGAGGTGCGCATCCAGTCCGCTTTTGCCCGGATGATGCAGGGGCGCACCAGCTTTATCGTGGCGCACCGGCTTTCCACCATCCGTCAGGCGGATGTGATCCTGGTCATGCAGGATGGGCACATCGTGGAGCAAGGCAGCCACGAGGCACTGCTGGCCAAGGGCGGATTTTACGCCGCCCTCTACAACAGCCAGTTTGAAGGCGTGGAGGAATAACGGCGCCGGCACCCGGCCGCAAAAAAAGTGGATGAGACCTTTTGGGTCGCATCCACTTTTTTTATCTCAGATATCCTGTTCCAGCACCGGCTGTTCCGGCGGCGGGGTCAGGGTAGAGTGTGCCAGCACAAAGGCAGCTGCCCGGTCTGCTGCCAAGCGGCGGCGCAGTTTCTGCCGGTCGTTGGCCGCAAAGGTCTTTTCGCCCTGGATCTTGGGGTCCCAGGCGGACAGCGCTGCGTCCACTTCCTCCTCCGCAGGCCACAGTCCCTCCTGCTGCGCCACCAGCAAAAGGCCCAGACGGCTGCGCAGCTTCTGCTCTGCCAGCTGGTGCAGCCAAGTGCGGAACTGCTCCACGGTCTGCCCCTGCACCTGCAGATACTGGTCAAAGTTCACCCCATTGGCCTGCAAACGCAGGTTGAAGGCCCGCTGCTCTGCAAAATAGTTCTGGGCCAACAGCTGTTTGGGCAGCTCGCCCTTTACCTCTGCGCCCAGCTGGTTCAGCAGCTCCTGCCGGGCCACGGCCTCGGCCTGCACACAGCGCTGGGCATAGAGCTTGCGGGCTGCCTGGGCACGCAGCTCCTGTTTGCCCGCCGGGTCTGCCGCACGGTCTGCATCGCCATAGTTCCGGTTGATCTCCAGTTCCAGCGTCAGCTTCCGGATGGGGCGGGGCCGGATGGCCTGCACAAAACCGGTGCAGCGCCCCAGCTCCAGCGGCGGCAGGCAGAAAAACTCGGCCCCTGCCCGAAACCCCGTCTCCTCGCTTACGTCCAGCAGCCCAAAGTCCGGGTCGCTCAGCGGGATAAGCCCCTGCTGGGCCACCAGCTGCTCATACAGCGCCGGAAAACCGGCCAGGATCGCCCGGTTGACAGCCTCGGTCAGAAGATCCTCCTTGGATAGCTCCGGCGCAGCGGTGCGACATTCTTCCACAGCCTGTGCCAGCTCCGGCCCAGTGGCAGAAAACACGACCCGGCAGTCCCCCGGCCCGGCCAGCCCAAAATGTTCTAACTTCATGCCTGTCCTCCCATCAGCCCAAACATCAGCACCAGCAGCGCTGCGCCCAAGGCGTAGTACAGGATCTCGGCCCCCAGCATAGCCTTGTCGCCCTCTACATACATCTTGTCCAGGTCATCGGGGTCATAAAACAGCGCAACGGTCTGCCCCACTTCAAAGCTCTTGCCCCGGCTGGGCTTCGGGTACTGGAGCCGGTGGCTGCCCCCCTGGGTCTCAAACTCCAGCACATAGGCCGAGCCGGAGCTGCTTTGCACCGTGCCCGTCACCCGGGCCGATACTTTTTCGCCTTTTGTACACAGACGGCGGCGGGCCAGCAGAGAGCGAAGCCCCATCCAGAACATAATGGCCGCACCAGCAGCAAAGATCAGAATATTCAGCATCGTGTGTTGTCCCTCATTCCTTGTTGATATTGCTGCGGGTCATCCTGGGCCCGCACGGATAGCTCTATTCTATCACAGTTTCTGAAAAGGGCAAACCAAAGAAAGGCTCTTTTCTCCATTTTTTCTCGAAAAAGCGAAGCTCCTCGCACGTCCGGCCCTGCCGCCGGGCCACTCTGCCCCTTGTGCGCCTGCGCCCAGATGTGGTATGATAAAGAGTAATCACTACGCAATAAGAGAGGATGTTATACGATGCGTTTACTGGTCATTGACGGCAACAGTATTGCCAACCGGGCGTTCTTCGGCATCAAGCTGCTGACGACCAAGGACGGCCGCCATACCAACGCAGTGTTTGGATTTTTGAATATTCTGCTTTCGCTGATCAAGGAATGTCAGCCGGACGAGATCGCAGTGGCCTTTGACCTGCGTGCCCCCACCTTCCGCCATAAAATGTACAGCGGCTACAAGGCCAACCGCCACGGTATGCCGGAGGAGCTGGCCCAGCAGATGCCCCTGCTCAAAGAGCTTTTACAGCTGTTGGGCTACCGCACGGTCAGTGCCGAAGGCTGGGAGGCCGACGATATCCTGGGCACTTTGGCCGCCGCCTGTGCCGCCCGGAAGGACGACTGCTTCCTGGCCACCGGAGACCGGGACAGCCTGCAGCTGGTAAGCGATACCACCACCGTACTGCTGGCCTCTGCCATGATGGGCCGCAGCAAAACGGTGGTGATGGACGTGGACGCTGTGCAGGAGAAATACGGCGTAAGCCCCCGTCAGCTCATCGAGGTCAAAAGTCTGATGGGCGATACTTCGGACAACATCCCCGGCGTGAAGGGCATTGGCGAAAAAACCGCACTGAACCTGATCCAGCATTTTGGCACCATGGAGAACGTCTATGCCCACCTGGATGACCCCATCATCAAACCCAAACAGCGGGAACATCTGATCGAGTGCCAGGACCTGGCCCAGCTGAGCCACACCCTGGGCACCATCCGTACCGATGCACCGGTGGATACCGACGAGGGCGCCTACCGCATCGGCGAGGGGGACAGACCCGCCGCTGTGCGTCTGCTGCGGGAACTGGAGATCCACTCTCTGATCCCCCGGTTTGGTCTGGAGGACATCGATCCTTCTGCCGACCCGGAGGCCGCTCCCCTGCCCGAGGCGGTGTGCGCCCCCCTGCCCGCCCAGCCTGCCGGGCGTTACCTGCTGGCTCCCCGCCCGGCTGTCATGGGCAAATCCGGCTCCCGCAACGTGGTCCTGCAGCCGGAAGCCTGGTATGCAGTCCAGGGGCAGACTGTCTTTCCCCTGGAAGATGCAGACCTGCTGCGCCTGCTGGACAACGACCAGGTACAGCTGGACGTATTCGACTCGGCTCCGCTGTATGCCAAAGCAATGGCCGCAGGCGGATGGGGCAGCAGCATCGTCTGGGATGGCAAGCTGGCTGCCTACCTGCTGGATGCCTCTGCCTCCAAGTACCATGTGGGCGAACTGGCCGGGCGCTACCAGGCCAAGGCCGCCTTTGTCTGTGAGGATTGGCCGGATGCCGGCCGCTTGGAGGATCTGTTCTGCCAGATGAAGGCCGAGATCACCGCTCTGGGCGAGGACGAACTGTACAACACCATCGAGTTCCCGCTGGCACAGGTGCTGGCGGATATGACCCGCACCGGAATGTTGGTGGACCGGGACGGCATCGAGAGTTTTGGTCAGTCCCTGCGGGGCGAGCTGGAAAAGGTGCTGGACCGCATCCATCAGGAGACCGGCAGCACCACCTTCAACCCCAGCAGCCCCAAGCAGCTGGGTGAGATGCTGTTTGATACGATGGGTCTGCCCCACGGCAAAAAGACCCAGCGCGGCTGGTCTACCGATGCCGAGACCCTGGAAGCCCTGCGCGGTTACCCCCTGGTGGACGATGTGCTGCAATACCGCACCTACCAAAAGCTGAACTCCACCTATGTGGAAGGTCTGCTGAAGGTCATCGGCCCGGACGGGCGCATCCACTCCACCTTCAACCAGACCGAAGCCCGCACCGGGCGGCTGTCCTCGGACAACCCCAACCTGCAGAATATCCCCATCCGCACCGAGCTGGGCAGCAAGCTGCGGGCCTACTTTGTAGCCCGTCCCGGCTGGGTGCTGGTGGATGCGGATTACAGCCAGATCGAGCTGCGCATCCTGGCCCATATTACAGGGGACGAGCAGATGCAGCAGGCATTCTTGCAGGGTGAGGATATCCACCGCAGCACCGCCGCCAAGATCTACGGTCTGGACCCCGCCGATGTGACCCCCCGGCTGCGTTCCTCGGCCAAGGCCATCAATTTCGGCATCATGTACGGCAAGGGGGCATACAGCCTGTCCAAGGACATCGGGGTCTCTGTCAAGGAAGCCGATGATTTCCTCAAGAGCTATCTGGCAGCCTTCCCCAAGGTAAGCGATTATATGGACAAGACCATTGCCGATGCCAAGGCCAATGGCTATGTATCCACCCTGTTTGGGCGGCGGCGTGCTCTGCCGGAGCTGTCCAGCTCCAACTTCAACATTCGTTCCAGCGGCGAGCGGATGGCCCGGAACACCCCCATCCAGGGCACCGCTGCCGATGTGATCAAACTGGCAATGGTACGGGTATGGCGGCGGCTGCGGGCCGAGGGCCTGCAAAGCCGTCTGATCCTGACGGTACACGACGAACTGATCGTGGAGGCGCCGGAGGCAGAAGCTGCACAGGCTGCCCGCATCCTGCAAGAGGAGATGGAGGGCTGCGTGCAGTACGCCGTTCCCCTGTCCACCGACGTCCATCAAGGCAAAAACTGGCTGGAGGCCCACTAAATCATGATCGTATTGGGAATTGAATCCACCTGCGACGAAACTGCTGCCGCCCTGGTGGAAAACGGACGCACCCTGTTATCCAACGTTATTGCCACCAGCGTGCAGGAGCAGGCGCTTTACGGCGGTGTCGTGCCGGAGATCGCCAGCCGCCGCCACTGCGAGTTCATCAGTGCTGCGGTGGCCAAAGCCCTGACCGATGCGGGCAAGACCCTGGACGAGGTAGACGCGATCGCCGTCACCTTTGCCCCGGGGCTGATCGGCGCAGTGCTGGTGGGAGTCAACTTTGCAAAGGGGCTGGCCTACGCTGCGGACAAGCCGCTGGTGCCGGTGCACCATCTGCGGGGACACATTGCCGCTTTGTACCTGACCCACCCGGAGCTGAAACCGCCGTTTCTGTGCCTGGTGGCCTCTGGCGGCCACAGCCACATCGTCCAGGTAGAGGACTACACCCATTACAAGGTGCTGGGCCGTACCGTGGACGATGCTGCGGGCGAAGCCTTTGACAAAGTGGCCCGCACGCTGGGTCTGCCTTATCCCGGCGGCCCCAGCGTAGCCAACGCCGCCAAGACCGGCGACCCCAAAGCATACCGCCTGCCGGTCCCCCATGTAGAGGGCAAATACAACGTGAGCTTCTCCGGCCTAAAAACTGCCGTGCTGAACGAAGTGAACCAGGCAAAGATGAAGGATCTGCCCCTGAACGTGCCGGATCTGGCCGCCAGCTTCCAGGAGCGGATCGCGGGCATCCTGGCGGAAAAGCTGCTGGCTGCCGCTGCCGACACCGGCGCAAAACAGGTCTGCCTTGCAGGCGGTGTGGCTGCCAATGGGCGGCTGCGCCAGCTGGTGAACGACGGCGCCCAGAAGCTGGGCGCCAAGGTCTACCTGCCGGAGCTGAAGTTCTGCGGAGACAACGGCGCTATGATCGCCGCACAAGGCTACTACCAGTATATGGCCGGGCATACGGCCGATCTTACCCTGAACGGTCTGCCCACCCTGCCCATCGACTACGAATAAGTACAAAAGGAGCCTCTGCATCTTTTGGATGCAGAGGCTCCTTTTGTTTCCTTTTCTAAAAAACCGACCGGGCAGGCTCAACGGGCCATCTTCTTGCCGTCCTCCCCAAAATAAAGGGCTACCTCTCCGATCTTCTTTTTGCGCAGCAGGAATATGGTGGGGATCATGTAGATCAGCACCGAAAGCAGCATCGAGGCATCGTAGCTGCTTACTGCCTCCGACACCGACTGGGTGTTGTACAACCCACCGTAAAGCATGGAGGTGATATCCATCAAAGCATGGAGGAAGATCGGCACCCAGATGTTGCCGCTGCGGAAGTAGATCGCTGCCAGCAGACATCCCAGGGCAAAGCTGAACGCACACTGCATCAGCACGCCAAACGGCGCACTGGAAAACAGGTTGGTCAGATGCCCTGCGCCAAACAGCACACCCGAGATCAGACAGGCTTTCCATACACCGCTGCGGGAGGTCCCATAGTGCTCCAGCAAGGTCTGTGCGATCACGCCCCGGAACAGCAGTTCCTCGGCAGCACCCACCAGCACAAAGCAGAGCAGGAACCAGGCGATCAGCCCTGCCGGACGCATAGGCTGCCCCACCGGCAGCATCATAAGCCGGAACGCCAGATTATAGCCGATGATCACCAGCGGGTACATACCCACCAGCAATCCGCCAAAAAAGCCTGCGCCCCGTTGACGCAGCACCCCCAGACGGCCGGTACGCCACAGCAGCAAAAGTGCCACCGCAACGCCCACCATCTCCTGGATGGCGCTGAGCATATAATCATCCAGCTGCATCACATCCACACCGGCTGCCACAAGGCCGAACGCCAGCAGCGTGCTTTCCAGCAGCATGATAACAAAAAACAGCCCCTCGGAAAAAACGCAATATGCCATCGGATGACGATCCCGGAGTCGTTTCAGCATAGCAGAACCTCCATTCAATTTTGATCCTGGCTCCATTGTACCATACTTTTTCTGAAAGATGAATGAAAAGTTTGTGATGGGCCAGCGCCCCTTCGCCTGGCAGAGGGATACCGTCCCGGGGACATTTACCCCTCTTTGTGGAAATAATCGTAGATCGCCTGGGCCGTCTTTGCCCCTACACCCGGAGCTGCGGCCAGCTGCTGCGGGTCTGCTGCCCGCACAGCCGCCACACTTTTAAAGTGGGACATCAATGCTTTGGCTGTTTTGGGGCCGACGCCGGGCACCTCGGTCAGGGTGGTGGCATAGCTTTTTTTGTTCATCTGCTGCTTGCGGTAGGCATTGGCAAAGCGGTGGGTCTCGTCCTGGATCGCAGTGATAAAGGTAAAGGTCCCCCGGTTCATGTTGATCGCGATCTCCCGGCCCTCGCTGTCCACAATGGCACGGGTGCGGTGGTGGTCATCCTTCACCATACCATACAGGGGAACATCCGCCAACGCAGTACCTGCCAAAGCCTGTTTGGCTGCGCCCACCTGCCCCCGGCCGCCATCCATCAGCAGCAGGTCCGGCTTGCAGCCAAAATAATTCTCACTGGGCTGCCCCTCCTGGGCCAGACGGGTATATTTTTCGTACTCGGCTGCACGGCGGGAGACCGTCTCCGCCAAGGACGCATAGTCGTCTGTACCTGCCACCGACTGGATCTTGAACCGTCGGTATCCGGCCTTGTAGGGCTTGCCATCCCGGAAGGTAACCATACCGCAGACGCTGGTCCCATCGCCCCAGTTGGAGATATCGTAGCTTTCAATGGAGCGGGGCGGTGCGGACAGACCCAACACCTGCGCCAGCTCATCCAGCAGCTTTTCCTCCCGGGCGTAGCGGCCGCTCTCCCGGGCCAGGCGCTCTACTGCGTTGGTGTGGGCCATCTCGATCAGATGGGCTTTGTCCCCCCGCTGGGGCACATAGAGCTGCACCTCGCTTCCCCGCTTCTCCGCCAGAGCCTGGCGCAGCGCCTCGGCATCGGGGGGGAGCTGGTCCACCGCGATCACCTTGGGGATCTGCTCATCGTCCAGGTAATACCGGGGCAGAAATTCTTCCCGCACCGCATCGATATCCGCAGTATCATGGAACAAAAACTCCCGTTTATCGGTCAGCCTTCCTTCCCGGAACCGCAGCACAGCTGCGCACACACTGGCAGGCGTGCCTGCCAGCGCCACTACGTCCATCTCCACCTCGGGGTCCACCACCACCTTCTGACCGGCCGTAAGCTTAGTGATCGCAGCGATCTGATCCCGCAGCAGCGCAGCCGTCTCAAACTCCAGCCGGTCGGAGGCTTCCTCCATCCGCTGGGTCAGGTTTTTCAGGATCTCTTTTTTTCCGTAGCGGATCAGATGCACCGCCCCTTTTACGGCCTGGAGATAGTTCTCCCGGCTGATGCGGCCGCTGCACACCGCCATACACTTGCCGATGTGCGCATTAAGGCAGGGCCTGCCCTTGCCGATGTCCTGGGGGAACCGCTTTGCGCAGCGGGGCAGCAAAAACGCATCCATTGCTGTTTCTGCCATCTGGCGGGCTGCAAAACTGGAGGTATAGGGGCCGATATACTCTGCCCCATCCTCCTCTTTTTGCAGCGCAAAGGACAGCCGCGGCCACTCCTCTTTGGTGATCTTGATATAGCTGTACCCCTTATCGTCCTTGAGCAGGATATTGTATTTGGGGGTGTGTGCTTTGATCTGGCTGGCCTCCAGCACCAAAGCCTCAAACTCGCTTTGGCAGACGATGACATCAAAGCTGTACGCATGGGCGATCATCTGGCTGACCTTATTGTCGTGGGGCACGCCCTCCCGAAAATATTGGCTGACCCGGATGCGCAGGCGCTTGGCCTTGCCGATATAAATAATGGTGTCGCTTTTATCCCGGATGATATACACACCCGGCAGAAGCGGCAGCATACAGGCTTTTTGGTAGAGCTGGGCTTTGGTCATGGGCAGCGCCTATCCTTTCTGTGCTGCAAACGCAGCAAACAAAAAAGCGGCAGGGAATACCCCGCCGCCAAAAAAATCAAGAGCTGAATTACTCTGCGAAGCCGGACTCCACCAGCTTGATCAGGCCGTCCACAGCTGCCTGCTCGTCGGCACCGTCCGCAATGATGCGAATGGTGGTGCCGCCCACAATACCCAGAGACAGCACGCCCAGCAGGCTCTTTGCGTTTACACGGCGCTCTTCCTTCTCGACCCAGATCGAGGACTTGAACTCATTGGCTTTCTGGATGAAGAAGGTAGCCGGACGAGCGTGCAGACCAACCTGATTTTCAACGGTAACTTCTTTCACGTACATAGCAAAACGCTCCTATCTATTATCGTTTTGGGGGGCAAAACATTGCGTGCCAGGTTTGTTTGTACTTATTTTATCGCAAGGCACAGCGGTTGTACAGACCCCTTGCGCATTTTTGGCGGTTTTCCCAATCAAGGGGGGGGCTTTTTTCAGGATTTATACAAAGATAATAAAATTATTCCCCCAGTGTTGGCTGGTAAATACAAAAGTTTTCAACAATTTTTCTACTCAGCGGGGTATCCCCGCCTTTCAGGGGGGCTGCCGCTCCCAGGGATGCGCTTATGCAGACGCCACTTTCTGCCACAGAAAGCCCCTGTATCACACCTCTTCGGCAGTCCCCTCGTAGCGCATCTGCACCACACTGCAGGCACGCAGCAGACCCGGTACCTGGCCCGGGAGCAGACGCTCCTCAACCACGCCGCTGCACTGCCAGCCCATCCGGCGGTAAAGCGCCATGGCCCTGGTATTGCTGTCCAGCACCGACAGCACCGGATGCGGATGTTCCGGCAGCTTTTTGCGGGCAAAATCCAGCATCTTGCAGCCCAGACCCTTGCCACGGGCCGCCTGGGTGACAAAGAGATGCTCAATACGGCCGGTACGGTGGTCCACACTGACCATGCCGTCCACCTGGTCTTTGGTGCTGTGGAGATAGCAGGCCCATCCCTGCTTTTTTTCTTCCTGAAGCTGCGCCAGGAACATCTCCTCTGACAGCTGTTCCAGCGCCGCCGGGTCACAGACTGGGGCGCAGACGGCCCGCCGGCCCTCTGCAAAAAGCCGGGCCGCTGCCGCCAGCTGCTCTTCTGTACGCACCAGGCGCATGGTCTCGCCCCGCTTCCACTTAGGCAGCTGGGTCAGCGGATGGGTGTCGCACCATTGGTCGTACAGCTCCGGACGGCGCAGGCGGGTGCGCAGGCGGCTCTGCTGGCCGCGCCAGGCGGCGATCTTTTCATGGTCGCCCCCCAGCAGCACAGCGGGAACGGCGCGCCCCTCCCAGACTTCCGGACGGGTGTACTGCGGGTACTCCAGCAGACCATCCCAGTAGCTTTCCTCCTCATAGCCTTTCTGCTCGGCCAGCACACCGGGCTGCAGCCGCAGCACACTGTCGGCCACCACCAGGCTGGCCAGCTCGCCGCCGGTGAGGATGTAATCTCCAATGGAGATCTCTTCATCTGCAAAAGCATCAATGACCCGCTCATCAATGCCCTCGTAATGCCCACAGACCAGGGTCAGGTTATCATATGCGGCCAGACGGCGAGCGTGTTCCTCCGTATACCGGGCACCTCCGGCGGTGAGGAAAACGATGTGGGGCGCAGGGCGGCCTTGTGCCGCCACCTCCGCCTGCACATGGCGCAGACAGTCTGCAATGGGCTGGGCATACAGCACCATGCCGCAGCCGCCGCCGTAGGGGTAATCATCGGTCTGTTTCTGACGGTTAAGGGTGTAGTCCCGGATCTGATGGCAGTGGGTCTCGATATAGCCCCGCTGGGCTGCACGGCCCAGGATGCTGGCATCCAGCACCTGCTGGCACATCTGGGGGAACAAGGTCACAATGTCTACACGCATCCCCATGGGTCAGTCCTCCTCCCGCTCGCTGCAGGAATCATCGTCCAGCAGGCCCGGAATGGGCGTGACCAGGATGTACCCCTCCGGCGGATTGCGCTCCTTCAAAAATGCATCCACCCCAGGGAACATATATTCCTTGCCGTTTGCGGCCCGCACGGTATAGATATCCTGGGCGCCGGGGTGATCCACACTGGTCACAACGCCGTACACCTTGCCGGTATCCGCATCCCGCACCTCACACCCGATCAGGTCTGCCACATACCAGCGCCCTGCCGGCAGGGTGGCATCCGCACGGTCAAAGTACAGCACCTGTCCCCGCAGGGCCCGTGCCGCATCCATATCCTCTACTCCTTCCAGCTTGAGCAGAGCCATCTGCCCCTGGGGGCGGATGGATGCGATCTTCCAGCTACGCCCGCCCTGCTGCGTCGCATACACACGGCCTGCCTTGCGCAAAAAATCCACTCCGTCGCACCACAGCTCCAGCTTGACCTCGCCCCGGACACCGTGGGTAGTGACGATGCGGCCAGCCTCCAGATATTGCTGCATAGAAGCGCTCCTTTCTGATATCCAAAAACAAAAAAGCTCTCTGCAAAAATGCAGAGAGCCAGTAGGGTGCTCAGTCGATCTCTACAAGGACCTTCTCATCGACCCGCACAGCAGCCGCGCGCATCACCACACGAATGGCTTTTGCGATCCGGCCCTGCTTGCCGATGACACGGCCCATATCTCCCTCTGCCACACTCAGGTGGTAGACGACGGTGCCGTCCTCCCGGGGCTCATCCACCGTCACACGGACAGCGTCCTTATCCTCCACGAGGCCGCGGGCAACTGCCAGCAACAGCTCCTGCATGAGTCTGCCCTCCTACTTACAGAATGTTGGATTTCTTCAGCAGAACACGCACGGTATCGGTGGGCTGTGCGCCATTGGCGATCCACTGCTTTGCCTTCTCGGCATCGATGCTCACAGCAGAGGGCTCCTTGTTGGGATCGTAAGTGCCGATCTCCTCGATGAAGCGGCCATCACGGGGGAAGCGGCTGTCAGCCACAACAACACGATAGAAGGGAGCCTTCTTGGCGCCAACGCGGCGCAGACGAATCTTAACTGCCATAATAAATTTCCTCCAAAAATTGCTTTCTGCCCGTGGGCAGGTTTTTGAAATATCTCTGTACAAACCCAGATCCTGGGTGTATACCTACGGTTCAGCGCAGCCCGCGCATCCCGCCGGGGCCGCCCATCAGGCCGCCCAGACGCCGCGCAAAGCCCTTGGGGCTTTTCTTGAACTGCTTCATCATCTTCTGCATCATCTCAAACTGCTTGAGCAGCTTGTTCACATCCTCCACCCGGGTGCCGCTGCCTGCGGCAATGCGGCGCTTGCGCTTGGGGTTGATGATGGAGGGTTTCTCCCGCTCCTCTTTGGTCATGGAGTAGATGATCGCCTCGATGCGGTCAAATGCCTTTTCATCGATCTGGCTAGGGTCGATGCCGGAGCCGCCGGGCAGCATGCTGAGCATCGCGCCTGCGCCGCCCATCTTGCGGATCTGAGCAAACTGATCCAGCATATCGTTCATATCGAACTTGTTCTCCATCAGGCGGCGGGCGGTCTCCTCCGCAGCCTTCTCATCGGCTGCATCCTGCGCCCGTTCGATCAGGCTGAGCACATCGCCCATGCCCAGGATGCGGCTCGCCATCCGGGAGGGATGGAAAAGCTCCAGATCATCCAGCTTTTCGCCCACGCCCTGGAACTTGATGGGTTTGCCGGTAACGGCCAGCACCGACAGGGCTGCACCGCCGCGGGTATCGCCGTCGGTCTTGGTGAGGATGATGCCATCCACGCCCACCGTCTCGTTAAAGGTCTTGGCCACATTCACTGCGTCCTGACCTGCCATGGCATCCACCACCAGCAGCGTCTCGTCCACGGGGACGGCCTGCTTGATGTCCACCAGCTCCTGCATCAGCACATCGTCGATTTGCAGGCGGCCGGCTGTATCCAGGATCAGGATGTCATTTCCGTAATCCTTTGCATGGCTCAGAGCCTTTTTTGCAATGACCGGGGGCTTCTCGCCCGGCAGCGTGAACACCGGCGCACCGGCCTGCTTGCCCACCACCTGCAGCTGGTCGATCGCAGCGGGGCGGTAGATATCGCAGGCCACCAGCATGGGGCGGCGGCCCTGCTTGATGAAGTATTTGGCCAGCTTGGCTGCGTGGGTGGTTTTACCGTTGCCCTGCAGGCCGCAAAGCATCAGGATGGTCTGGCCCTTGTTCTTGATGACCAGACGGGGGGCTTCCTCGCCGCCCATCAGCGCCACCAGTTCCTCGTTAACGATCTTGACCACCTGCTGGGCGGGGGTCAGGCTCTCCATGACCTCCTGGCCCATAGCCCGCTCCGAGACCTTAGCGCAGAAGTCCTTGGCCACCTTATAGTTGACGTCGGCTTCCAGCAGGGCCATGCGCACTTCCCGCATGGCAGCCTTGATATCCGCTTCGGACAGCTTGCCGTGTCCGCGCAGCTTTTTGAATACGCCCGCAAGGCGGTCGGTTAAGGATTCAAATGCCATCTCTATCTCCTCAGCTCTCGTTGGCTTCGTCGATGGAGCGGATCAGCTCCAGCATCTTTGTCAATGCAGCGGCATACTCAGTGGTGGTGATGCAGGCGGCGGGGCCGGTACACTCGAACCGGGTGTCGATGACCAGCTGCTCCAGCTGCTCCAGTGTGGACTGCACCCGGCGGTACCGGGCCGCAAAGCCCACCTTTTCTTCCAGCTGCAGCAGGGCTGTCTCCCCATGCTTGATGGCATCCCGGGCGCCTTGCCGGGTGATGCCAAAATTCTCACCGATCTCGCTGAGCGAAAGGTCATCGTTGTAATACTGGCGCAGCATCTCCCGCTGTTTGGGGGTAAGCACCTCGCCATAAAAATCGAGCAGATAGCCCATTTCCAGATCCTTTGCCATCGCTCTGACCTCCGCTTTTTGTAAAGCTTTTCTGCTTTACGGATGGATTATAGCAGATGGGTGCATGATTGTCAAGTATTTTTGCTTGTCATAGGGGATTTTTTTATGGATGCTGCGTTTTTTCTGCATTTTATCCGGCGGCAGCTTCTGCCGCCCCCCTTGACGAGCGCACCGCTTTGCGTTACGATTAAATCAGCTTGTATCCAAACGTTTCGGAGAGGAGGCGTACTATGCCTGTTTACCCCAATTTCTATCAGACTCTGCTGCCCTGTCCCATTGTGGAACTGCGGGGTTATGCCGCCGCCTGCGGCCTGCAGGGCAAGCTGTACGCCTACCTGGATTTCGGCGGCCCCACCGGCACCAGCCGGGATGCGCTGGCCGAGGGCATGCTGGCCCTTGCAGCGGAAAAAGGCCGCCTTGCCCCGGGTCAGCCGGTGGTGGAGGCTTCCTCCGGAGCTTTTGGCATGGCCCTGGCTCTGGCGGGACTGACCGCCGGGCACCCGGTATGGCTGGCCATGCCGGAGGATGCACCGCCGCTGCGGCAGGAGACCCTGCTGCGCCTGGGCGCGCAGCTGCTGCTCTCCCCCGCCCAGAGCGGGCTGGCCGGTGCCAGAGCCATGGCGCAGCGCACTGCCGCCGAAAAGGGCTGGTATTATATGAACTGGCTGGCCAACGACGACAACCCCGAATACCACCGCCGGGTCACCGGGCCCGCCATCCTGCAGACCATCGCTCGGAAGGATGCCAGCCTGGTGGATGCCATCGTCATGGGGGTGGGCAGCGCCGGGACTGTGACCGGTGTGGGCGAGACGATAAAAGGCTGGACCAACAATGTGCGGATCGTGGCCGTGGAGCCTTATGAGAACCAGGCCCTGAGCGGCGGCTTTACCGGACGCCACGGCCTTGCGGAGATCGGCTTTGGGCTGGTCCCGGGCAATTACAACGCCTATGTGGTGGACAATGTGGCCGCCGTGACCACTGCCGATGCGGTGCGGGCCGCCCAGCGGGTGCTGCGCACCGACGCCATCCCCGCCTCTCCCAGTGCAGGCGCTGCGCTGCACGCAGCGGCACAGCTTCTGGCCAACCGCAACAGCCGGGGCGCGCTGGCGATATTCAGCGGACGGCAGCTGCTGTGACCGTTCCAGATCCTTGGTGTATGGGAAGGAAGATAGTTTTACGATATGAGCAAGGACATGACCACCGGGGCCATCACCCCGCTTTTGGTGCACTTTACGATCCCTCTTGTGCTTGGCAACCTATTTCAGCTGACCTACAATGCGGTGGACAGCATCATCGTGGGCCGCTTTGTGGGTGAGGCTGCGCTGGCCGCTGTGGGCACCGCCAATCCGCTGATGACGCTGGCCATCCTGTTTATCAATGGGATGTGCCTGGGCGCCGGTATCCTGGTCAGCACCGCCTACGGGGCCGGAGACCGGGAGCTGGTGGAGCGGCAGGTATCCACCACCGCCCTGGCCGGGGCAGGTTTTTCGGTCGTTTTTTCTCTGTTCTGCATCCTTATGGCCCACCCGCTCCTGCGGCTGCTGCAAGTCCCCGCCGCCATCCTGCCCATAGCGGCAGGCTACCTGCGGGTGGTCTTTGCGGGCCTGATCTTCACCTTTTTATATAACTTTCTGGCCGCCACCCTGCGGGCGCTGGGAGACAGCAAAAGCGCCCTTTACTTTTTGATGATCAGCTCGGTGCTGAATATCTTTGGCGATCTGTTTTTTGTTCAGGTGTTGGGATGGGGTGCGCCGGGGTGTGCCTTGTCCACTGTGCTGAGTGAGGCGTTATGCTGCATCCTGTGCCTTGGATATATCCAGCGCCGGGTCCCGGTATTGCAGCTGGGGCGGCGGTGGCTGGTGTTTGACCCCCGGCTGCTGCGCAAGACGGTCAGTTATGGCTGGGCCAGCGCTATGCAGCAGGCCACTGTGCAGCTGGGCAAGATCGCTGTGCAGGCCATTGTAAACACGATGGGTGTCCAGACCATGGCGGCTTTTACCGCAGCCAGCCGCATCGACGACTTTGCCTATACGCCCCAGCAGAACATCGGCCACGCCATGACCACCCTGATGGCCCAGAACCGGGGCGCAGGCAAGCCCCAGCGGGTGCGGCAGGGCTTTGTATGCGGGATGCGCATCGAGTTTGCCTACACCGTCGGGCTGTCCCTGGTCTGCTTTTTGGGTGCGGAGGGCATTATGGGGCTGTTTGTACAGGACCCCACCGTACAGGTGCTGGGCGCGCGGTTTTTGCGGCTGATCGCACTGTTATACTTCCTGCCCGCCGCCACCAACGGCATCCAGGGGTATTTCCGGGGCATGGGAGATCTGAAGGTGACGCTGCGGAGCAGCATCCTGAATATGGTGGCCCGTGTCCCCGCCGCTGCACTGCTGGTGCTGTGTTTTCATCTGGAGATTGAGGCTCTGCCCTGGAGCTATGCGGTAGGCTGGCTGCTGATGCTGGCCTATGAGCTGCCCAAGCTATGGCGCTGCCTGCATCAGCAGGAGGCTCCACCGGAGATGTAAACAAAAAATGCTGCTGTGCATCACGCACAGCAGCATTTTTTATGCTTTTTTAGTTGCGGGTTGCCAGCAGAGCCTCGATCTTCTTGATGGGATCGATAATGCTGGAAACGGACATATCGTGGTTCAGAGCCACCACAAAGTATGCAGCGTACTTGGACACGTCCACATCCACATACCAGTCACGGGTCAGCAGCTCCGGCATACGGTAGGTCAGGTTGGTGCCCACCACATAGGTCAGGGTGCCCTCTGCCACAGCCTTGTCGAACTTCTCCAGGCCGCTGGTGAACAGCGGGAAGGTGGCATTGGCAATGATGCGGTCTGCGCCGCGAGCCTTCAGGTTGGTGGCGACCTCCAGCATGCTCTCGCCGGAAGCAATGATGTCGTCAGCGATGAACACGGTCTTGTTCTGGACAGACTCGCCCAGGTACTCATGTGCAACGATGGGGTTGCGGCCGTTCTCCACACGGGTGTAGTCACGGCGCTTGTAGAACATGCCCAGGTTGCAGCCCAGCACGCTGGAGAAGTACATATTGCGGCTCATAGCGCCCTCGTCCGGGCTGACCACAGTGAACTTCTCCTTATCAAAGGAGATGCCGGGGTCCTTCTGCAGCAGGCTCTTGAGCACCTGATAGGTAGGCATAGCGTTATCAAAGCTCAGCAGGGGCACAGCGTTCTGCACACGGGGGTCATGAGCATCAAAGGTGATGATATTGCGCACGCCCATGGTCTGCAGCTCCTGCAGTGCCACAGCGCAGTCCAAGCTCTCGCGCACCACACGGCGATGCTGACGGCCGCCGTACAGGCTGGGCATGATCACCGACACACGGTGAGCCTTGCCGGCCACTGCCTGGATCAGGCGCTTGAGGTTGGCAAAGTGATCATCCGGAGACAGGTGGTTCTCATGGTCGAACAGCTTATAGGTCACGCTGTAGTTGCCCGGATCGACCACGATAAAGATATCGTCGCCGCGCACCGAGTCCTTCACCAGGCCCTTGGCGTCGCCGCTCTGGAAGCGGGGGCACTCGCACGGGATGATAAAGCTCTCCTTCTGGATGCCTGCCTGAGCGGCCCAGCGCACCAGATGACGGTCGATCAGATTGGTCAGCTCTTCCGCACCGGGGCAGGCCAGCAGACGCAGCTCCGCAACGCTGGGCTGCTGGAAAAAAGCTTTCGGGGTGATTTCATTGGACATAGTTTCGCAACTCCTTCTTTGTTCTTCTCCCAAAAACATGGAGGTGTATATCTTTCTTTATTTTATCACAAAACAGCGATTCCGACACCATCAATTTGCCCTTTTGGCATATTTTCTGCGCCTTGCACAGGTGTTGTCAAAATTCCACACCCAGTCTGTGAGCTTTCGACAAAAAGACTGCCTTTTCTCTGCCGGTTTTTTCCTGTAAAAAGGGTATTTCTGCACGAAAATACGCAAAAAGGCAACATCCCTCTGTTGTCTTTTTTATAGAGGGATGTTGCCTTTTTTAGGTTTTTATTCAGTTACAGGGCAGCGACAGCCGCTTTCAGGGCCTCTGCCCGGTCGGTGTTCTCCCAGCGGACGCCCAGGTCCTCACGGCCCATATGGCCATAAGCGGCCAGCTGACGGTAGATGGGCTTGCGCAGCTCCAGATCCCGGATCATAGCGGCAGGGGTCAGGTCAAACACCTTCTCCACCGCAGCTTCGATCTTCTCGTCCGGAACGATGCCGGTGCCGAAGGTATCCACCATGATGGAGACCGGCTTCGCGACGCCGATGGCATAAGCCACCTGCACCTCGCACTGACGTGCCAGGCCAGCTGCCACGATGTTCTTGGCGACCCAGCGGGTGCCGTAAGCAGCGCTGCGGTCCACCTTGCTGGGGTCCTTGCCGGAGAAGGCGCCGCCGCCGTGACGGGCATAGCCGCCGTAGGTATCCACGATGATCTTACGGCCAGTCAGACCGCTGTCACCCTGGGGACCACCCACCACAAAACGGCCGGTGGGGTTGATGAAGTACTTGGTGTTCTCATCCAGCAGCTCGGCGGGAATGGTCGCCTTGATGACCTTTTCCATCACATCGGCCCGCAGCTGCTCCATGCTGATGGTGTCGCTGTGCTGGCTGGAGATGACCACGGTGTCCACACGGACGGGCTTGCCGTCCACGTATTCCACGGTGACCTGGCTCTTGCCGTCCGGACGCAGATAATCCATCTCGCCGTTCTTGCGCACCTCGGTCAGGCGCTTTGCCAGCTTGTGTGCCAGGCTGATGGGCATGGGCATCAGCTCCGGGGTCTCGTCGCAGGCATAACCGAACATCATGCCCTGGTCGCCGGCACCGCCCACGGAATCGTTGGTGCCCAGAGCGATATCCGGGCTCTGGCCGTCGATGTTGGAAATAACAGCGCAGGTGTCGGCGTCAAAGCCGTACTTTGCGCGGGTATAGCCGATGTCTGCCACCACATCACGGACGATCTTCTGGAAGTCCACATAGCAGTTGGTCGTGATCTCGCCCATGATATGGACCAGGCCAGTGGAGGCGCAGGTCTCGCAGGCCACACGGGCCTCGGGGTCGTGGGTGAGGATCTCGTCCAGGATCGCATCCGAGATCTGGTCGCAGATCTTATCCGGATGCCCCTCGGTGACGGATTCGGACGTAAAGAGATGTCTTGCCATAAAAGTTACCCTCCATTGGTATTGTGTAGTTCTGCCCAGCCTCATACGCTGACATCAAGAGTTTAAGAAAAAAGCGCTCAGAACCGAAGTTCTGAGCGCTGGCACTCTTATCTTTCGGTTTCCCGCAGGATTTGGCACCTTATGCTTGCGCACAGGTTGTCGGGCTTCACAGGGCCTGTCCCCTCAGCCGCTCTTGATAAGCAGGTATTCAGTTGTGTTCGTCAGATATCTTATCATCCCGCCGTCATTTTGTCAAGAACCGACGTGAATTTTTTAGACACCCTGCCGGAAATGATGGAGATGTCCCGCTGTTTGCCCATCGGCTTTTGCTCCGCAAAAAGGATCGGCCCGTGCAAAACGCACGGGCCGACCAAAATACCCAGGACCTGTTTTCAAAAGCAGGGAACTTGTGCGGCAGCCAGGGGCTTAGTATCCCTTTGCGGCCTCACCGTTCATGATCTTGATGGCGCGGGAAGTGCCCAGACGGTCTGCACCCAGCGCCAGGAACTTCTCCATATCCTCTACGGTGGAGATGCCGCCGGCAGCCTTGACCAGGCAGCGGCCATGCACGCCCTTCACCATCAGCTCTACATCCTCAAACGTAGCGCCGCCCGTGGAGAAACCGGTGCTGGTCTTGATATAATCCGCACCTGCCTCACAGACGATATCGCACATGCGCAGCTTTTCCTCCTCGGTCAGCAGGCAGGTCTCGATGATGACCTTGAGGATCTTGTCCCCCACAGCCTGTTTGACAGCACGGATATCCTCACGCACGGCGTCGTATTCGCCGTTTTTCAGCCGTCCGATGTTGATGACCATGTCAACCTCAGCAGCGCCGTTCTCAATGGCAGTTTTTGCCTCAAAAGCCTTGCTGGCAGTGTCCATGGCGCCCAGAGGGAAGCCCACCACACAGCATACCGGGATACGCCCGGCCAGATACTGAGCTGCCTGCTTGACATAGCAGGTATTGATGCAGATGGATGCGGTGTGGTTTTCCACAGCCTCGTCGCACAGGGTCTGGATCTGGGGCCAGGTAGCCTCCGGCTTCAGCAGGGTGTGGTCCACGTGGGACAAAATCTCTTCACGAGTCATAATTCATATCCTCCGGGTGCGTTTCAGCCCTTGTTGGCACGGTGCACCTTCCCCATGCCTACGGCGCTCAGTGCGATAGCGGTGATGGACACCGCTGCGCCAATGATCCCCAGCACCAAGCCGGAGACCAGGAATGCAAAGCCTTTCAAACCACGTCTCATAGCTACGTTACCTCCTGAAATGGCAGTATAAGTGCTGTGCGGATGCACAGTTACTTCTTTTTGAACACGATCCACTTGCTGAGCACATAGTTCAGCACGATGACCACCAGGTTCGAGAACACCTTGACCGACAGCCCCCACAGGTCCTCAAAGCCAGCACCGCTGACAAAGATGGCCGTGGGCCCATCCGCTCCGCCGATGATGGAGACGCCCGCTCCACCCGCAAAGGATGACCCCAGGGACACCAGCAGCCGCTCCACCAGGGCAGCGCCCTGAGCCGCCAACAGGTTGCCCCCTACCAGCATGATGACAGCGTCCAGCACCAGTGTACCCAGGCGGCAGGTGACAAATGCGCCAAACTCCCGCCAGGCATCCCGGCCGTGGGTCTTGCTTGCAAACACAAAGGCCCGGTTGGTGGCATAGGCAAACAGGATGCACAGGATGTTATCCAACACGTTGCCCCAGCTGTTGGCCGCCTTGTACCCAAACAGCTCGCTGAACAGTGCATACAGCAGGATGTTCAGCAGGGTGGTCAGCACGCCGAACAGCAGGTAGGCCAGCACCTCCCGGTGCTTTTTGAGCCAAGCACTCATTGCGTTTCTCCCTTTTGAGGCGACACCAGAAAACCAAAACAGCCCCGCCGCCGTTTTCCCGGCAACGGGGCTGTGATCGCATTGTATCAGGCGACCGCCTCAGTTTGTATGCGGCGAGGGGAGATTACTCCTCGTCGTTCTTCAGCAGGGCCTTCATGGACAGGCTGATGCGCTTCTTGTCGAAGTCAACATCCAGCAGCTTCACGTCCACCATATCGCCGACCTTCAGTGCATCGGAGACCTTCTCCACGCGCTCGTTGCTGATCTCGCTGATGTGGACCAGACCGTCCACGCCCGGCAGGATGCGGACAAAAGCGCCGAACTTGGTCAGGGACACCACCGGAGCGTGGAAGGAGCTGCCGATGGGGTAGTTGTTCTTCAGCTGCTCCCAGGGATTGTCCTCGGCCTTCTTGTAGCCCAGGGACACCTTCTGGTGCTCAGTGTCGATATCCTTCACATACACCTCGATGGTGTCGCCCACAGAGACGACCTCAGAGGGATGCTTGATGCGGTTCCAGCTCAGCTCGCTGATGTGGCACAGGCCATCCACGCCGCCGATGTCCACAAAAGCACCGTAAGAGGTCAGGCTCTTGACAACGCCGGTGTAGCTCTTGCCGATCTCGACGTTTGCCCAGAACTCCTCACGCTTTGCCTTGTTCTGCTCAGCGGTGACCTTGTTGATGCTGCCGACGATCTTGCGGCCGGAGCACTCGGTCACGACCAGCTGCACGTGCTGGCCGACCAGGGCGGTATAATCCTCGTCGCGGCGCATCGTGGCCTGAGAACGGGGCACGAACACCTTGACGCCCTTGACGTTGACAACAACGCCGCCCTTATTGAACTCGGTAACGTCGCCCTCGACGACCTCACCGGACTCAGCGGCCTTGGCGATCTCCTCCATGCCCTTGCGCGATGCGAGCTTCTTGCGCGAGAGCTGGATGACGCCGTCCTGATCCATGACCTTCTCGACGATGAGGTCCAGCTCATCGCCAACCTTCACCAGGTCTTCGACCTTAGCGGAGGAATCATCGGTCAGCTCGCTCAGCTTGACAAAGCCGGTCTGCTTTGCGCCGATATCCACCTGGATCTCGTTGGCAGAGATGCTGGTCACGATTCCTTTCACAATACTGCCTGCATGAACACGCTTCTCCTCAGATGCATTCAGCATCTCCTCAAAGCTCATGCTGTCATTGATTTCTTCGCTCATACTGTTAAGTACCTCCTCAATAATAGACGATGGCGTTGAAGCCCCAGCCGTGACGCCCGCCGTTTTTACATCCGCAAACCATTCTGGCCGAAGTTCGCTCGCTGTTTCGACCGTTACGGCGCGCGTGTGTTCTGCGGCGACCTGTACCAGCTTTTGGGTATTGGAAGAATGATGACCGCCAATGACAACAATGATGTCGCATTGCTGGCTGAGGTCTTCCGCTTCCTGTTGCCTCGCCCACGTCGCATTACATATTGTATCAAAAATTCGGGCGTTTGTATAGGCTTTTTTTAGAAACTCCGAACTTTCTCGCCATTTTGTAACCTGAAATGTGGTCTGTGCAACTGCATAAATCGGCTTTTGGGGGTCTGAAGGGCCTTTCCAGGCCTGAAGAGCCGACAAATCGCCAAAAACAAACACCTCTCCCCGGGTGTGTCCCACGATGCCCTGCACCTCCGGATGGTCGGCATTGCCTGCCACCAGCAGCACCGCACCGTCCGCCTCTGCCTTGGCGGCAATGTCCTGGATCTTCTTCACAAAGGGGCAGGTCGCATCCTGACAGGTCAGCCCACGGGCTTCGATCTCATCGTAGATGCTGCGGGGCACGCCGTGGCTGCGCACCACCACTTGGTATCCAGAAGGCACGTCCTTTACCCGATCCACTACCAGCACACCCTGGCTGCGCATCCGCTCCACTGCCTGCGGGTTATGGATCAAGGGGCCCAGGGTCGCCACCTTGGCCCCCTCGTCTACCAACCGGTCCACCAGCTGGACGGCACGATTAACGCCAAAACAGAATCCTGCCGTCTTTGCCAAACGGATCTCCATCGCTTCTTTTCCTCCCTTACGCATCCTTGGGAGCAAATGCATACGGCTCCCCCAGCTGCTCCCATGCTTCGGTCAGCGCTTTCTTGCCTGCACGCATGGCCTTGACATCCCGCTTATCCTGCATTGCAAACTGCGCCGCAGGCATCGGCTCGCCGTACACGACCCGCACCCGGCAGAACAGCTTTGCCCGGCCGTTCGGGGTATCGTAAAAGATGCGGCAGGGCACCACATCCACGCCGGCCTGTGCCGCCACCACAAACATTCCGCTTTTGGGCGGCAGCATCTTGCCCTCCCGCTCCCGGGTGCCTTCCGGGAAGATCAGCAGGGTATCCCCTTCCTTGCAGGCTGCAATGGTGTTGTCGATGACAGCCAGTTCCTCCCGGGTGCCCCGGACGCACACGCCGCCCATGCAGCGGAAGAACCAGGTCAGCAGCGGATTGATCTCAAACAGCTCTTTTTTGCCAAAAACGATCATCCGTTTGCCCCAAAAGCGGCTGATGATGATAAACACAGGGTCTATGGCAGACACATGGGTAGGGGCAATGATGCTCCCCGGCGTGGCCACCTTTTTCAGGTTGTCCCGGCCAATGACCTGGATCCGGAACACCAAGTGCCAGACCAGCCAAGCCAGGGGCACTAAAATGTAATATAACAGCATAGCATTACGTCCCGTTTTATTTTGTTTTTTCCGCAATGATCGCAGCCATTGCAGCCAGGCTCTGTTCAAAATCCAGCTCCGAGGTATCCAGCAGCACTGCGTCCTCGGCCTGGCGCAGCGGCGCGGCCTCCCGGTGGGTATCCTGATAGTCCCGCTGACGCACGTCCTCCAGGACCTGCTCGTAGGAGACCTGCTGTCCCTTTTCCTGGTATTCCTTCCAGCGGCGGGCAGCCCGTGCCTCCGGGCTGGCCGTAAGGAAGATCTTTACCGCTGCATCCGGTAGCACCACCGTGCCGATATCCCGGCCATCCATCAGCACATTCTGTGTACGGGCCATCTGACGCTGGGTCTCCAGCAAAAATGCCCGCACTGCCGGGTTTGCTCCTACGGCAGAAGCCGCCATACCCGCCTGCTCCGTGCGGATGGCGCTGCTTACATCCTCCCCATTCAGGTAGATATGCTGCTCCCCGTCCGGGCAGTCCAGCCGCAGCGAGATCTGCGGCAGAAGCCCCTCCACCGCTGCATTGTCCTTGGGGTCCCGCCCCGCCCGCAGGGCATACAGCCCCACAGCCCGGTACATTGCCCCCGTGTCCACATAAATATACCCCAGCTGAGCGGCCAGGCGGCGGGCCAGAGTAGATTTGCCTGCCCCGGCAGGCCCATCGATCGCAACCGATACCATAGTTCTCTCTCCTTTATAATGAGATAGGCGTTATTTTGGGGTCCAAGCAGATGGTTTTCTTTTCTGCCGATCACAGATTATTGGCAAAGCTCTGTGCCGTGCAGAAAGCGATCTGCAGGTTATAGCCGCCGGTATAGGCGTCCACATCCAGCACCTCGCCCGCAAAATAAAGGCCCGCGGCCTTTTTGCTCTGCATGGTCTTGGGGTCTACTTCCCGCACCGGCACGCCCCCGGCCGTGATCACCGCATGTGCCAGGTCGCCCCGTGCATCCACCGATACACGCCAGTGCTTGCACAAGCGCACCAGCTCCCGCTTTTGCTCCCGGGTGATCTGGTTGGCCTTGGTTGCCGGGTCCACGCCCCAGCGGTCCACCATCACCGGCTGCATACTGGCGGGCAGCAATTTTGCCAGCGCCCCCTGCGCCGAATGATTGGCCAAAAGCGCAAAATCCCGGGTGATGCGGTCATAGAGCTGCTGCTCTGTAAGGGCGGGTTTCAGGTCCAGCTCTACAAAATAGCGGTGTTTTTTCATATCTCCCAGATGACTGGAGGCACTCAGGGTCAGCGGGCCGCTGATGCCAAAGTGGGTAAACAGCATCTCCCCCTGCTCTTCAAAAATGGCCTTGTTATCCTCAAACAGGGTCAGGGTGATATTTTTCAGAGCCAGGCCCATCATCCGCTTGCAGTCACCGTCCCGGCTTACCAGGCTTACCAGGCTGGGCACCGGCTCCACCAGGCTGTGTCCTGCCTGCTGGGCCAGTTTATAGCCGTCTCCCGTGGAGCCGGTGGTGGGGTAGCTCAATCCGCCGGTGGCTACCAGCACGGCATCGGCCCGGTACTCTCGTCCCGAAGCGCCCCGCACCCCGATACAGCGCAGCGCCGGGCCGCGCTTTTTTGCGGGCAGGGTCTCGTCCACAGCCAGCGGCTCCAGCAGCAGTTTTTTTGCTTTATCTTCCACCAGGTCTGCGTCGGCGGCATAGCGCAGCAGCGCCTGACGGATCTCTTCCGCTTTATCGGACACCGGAAACACCCGGCGGCCGCGCTCCACCTTCAGCTCTACGCCCAGGGAGCGAAACAGCTCCATGGTCTTGGCCGGCGGGAACGCCCCCAGCGAAGAGTATAGAAACCGGGCGTTGGTGCGCACATGGCGCAGAAACTCCTCCGGGTTACAATCATTGGTAAGGTTGCAGCGTCCCTTGCCGGTGACCAGGATCTTCTGGGCAGGCTTTTGCATATGCTCCAGCACAGTGACCTGGTGACCCTGTCGGACGGCAGCTCCTGCTGCCATCAATCCGGCGGCGCCGCCGCCTACGATCACGATCTTTGCCATCCATCGGCCCCTTTCTGTATGTTTCAAGTTTTTTCGTTATTCATCTCTTATCTTACCAGAACTGGATAGCAAAATCAAATCAAAACCATGAGCTATTTGTGGAGGAACCGTGAAACTCCTTCTTCCTGCTTTTGCCCTTGCAGCTGCGCCAAACGCCAAAAAAGCCCCCGCCGAAGCGGGGGCTTGCTGCCGGCAGCTTTGCCGTGGGCGTCAGTGCATCAGTTTTTGAGGGTCCAGGTAGCGGTCCCCCTGCTGCACTTCCATGTGGATATGCGGCTCTTGCTCACATTCACAGCTGACCGTAGCCGCCTTGCCCAGTTTCTGCCCGGCAGAAACGGTCTGCCCCTGGCGCACAGCGGCAGAAACACCGCACAGCCGCCAGACACGTCCCTGGGCATCGGTCAGGGAAACTGTGGGGCCCCAGCTTCCGTCCGTCTCCAGACCGGTGACCTTGCCCTCCACCGGGCTGGACACCGTCTCCCCCGGTTTGCAGGCGTAGTCCACCCCATTATGGGTACGCCAATCCCCCAGCGTTTTGTTATAGACCAGCTCGTCCCCGCTGAACACCGCTAAGACGCGCCCAGAGACGGGCTGCGTGGAAGCTGGCGCAGAGGGCCGACTGACAGGCGCAGAGTCGCTTTGCAGCGCGGCAGGTTCGGACACCGAGCCAGAGCCAGGCGCAGAGGAGGCCGACGGCGAGGAGGATGCCGCAGGCTGACGGGATGCAGGCTCCGGCACTCCGGATGCGCTGTTTGCTGCCGGAGCGGTATCCTGCTTCCATAGGTCTGCCTCCTGTTTTGTATCAATATCTGCGTCCGGCACAGCGGGCTGTACCGTGCTGGACGGGGAAAGGCCGTCCAGGTTCTTTTGCAGTTCGCTGCGGATCAGACGCACGGTCCATACCCCTGCAGCAGCGGCTGCCAGCAGACACGCTGCCAGCGCCAGCGCGAAGCCCTTGCCCCGCAAAAACTTCCTGAGTTGCTCCATCATTCGTTACTCCCATCTCGCATTTGTGTACGGTCAAAGCCTGTCCTTAGTTTGCGATGCAGCAACCGGGTTTATACATAGAGCGGGGGTTTCCTTGGTTTTCTTTTTGCTGGCATCCGACTGCGGAGAGGGAGCGTCCCCGGCAAGCCTTACATCTGCTCAAAAAGCTCTGTGCGGATGCGGGCGATCAGGGTTTCCATCAAGCCTACCCGCTGGAAGGGGGTCATCAGGTACAAGCCATCTGCATAGGGCAGTGCCGCTTTCGCTGCGCCAAACGCCACCTCCAAGCCCAACGCCTCCCCGGCGGCTTTATCCAGTCCTGCAAAGCGCTGGAGCAGTTCCGGCTCCACCTGGATGCCATTGACCTCGCTGTCCAGGAACTGCGCATTGCGCAGGCTGACCACCGGCAGCACCCCAGCCAGCAATTTTGCCCGGCTTCCCAGTGTCTGGCGGGCCAGGCGCAGATTTTCCAGCGCCTGGGTACTGAGCACCGGCTGGGTCAAAAATCCGGTCATCCCGCAGGCCAGTTTTTCCTCTGCACGGCGCAGCTCCACCGCAAAATTTCTGGCCCCCAGGTTCAACGCACCAAACACCGCCATCCGGGCGGGCAGGCCCCCCTCTCCCGCCAGAGAAAGGATATACTGAGCCAGCTTGCGGGAATTGAACTGATAGACACTTTTCACCTCGTCCCGCTCTGCTGTGGGGATGGGGTCTCCGGTAATGGCCAGCACCTCCCCAATGCCCTCCGCCGCCAGCCCCAGCAGCAGGGCTTTGGTGGCGTTGAGGTTGCGGTCCCGGCAGGTCATATGGGGCAGCACGCACAGCCCCAGCTCCCGGTGCACCCGGCAGGCCACCAGCGCAGCATCCATCCGGGCCCGAGCCACTGGACAATCCGCAATGGTCAAAATATCTGCGCCTGCCTGCTGCAAGCGCCGGGCCGATGCCAGATAGCCGGAAAGGTCTGCGGTCTTAGGCGAATCCAGCTCCACTGCGATCACCGGCTGACCGCTGCGCAGCTTGCACAGAAACGCATCCTCCGTCTCGGCCGGCTGATGGGCCGCCGGGACAGCACCCGGCTCTGCAAAGGCGGGTCCCAGCGCAGGCTGCTCTTTCAGCGCCTCCGTCAAGGCCCGGATATGCTCGGGCGTAGTGCCGCAGCACCCGCCCAGGATACGCACGCCCCGGCCCGCCAATGCCGCCAGTGTTTTTGCAAAATATGCCGGTTTCCCCTGGTAGCGCACCTGGCTGCGGGCCACCACCGGATACCCGGCATTGGGCATCACCGACAGCGGCAGCCCCTGCCGGCCCAGCTGCTGCACCAAAGCAGCCATCGCCCCCGGCGCAGAGACGCAGTTCAGTCCGGCTGCATCCACCAGACCGCTGGCCTGCATCCGCTGCAAAAGCTGCGAACAGGCCAGACCCTCCCGGGTATAACCGTCCGGCAAGGCTGCAAAGGACACCAACACAAAAGCATGGGGGCAGCGGGCACGGATGGCCTGTACTGCCTCCAGTACACCGGCATCGGAGCTCAGGGTCTCAAACAAAAAATATTCCGCCCCCTGGTCCAGCATCCTTTCCGCTACCTCTGTATAGACCTGCCCGGCGGGCCGTTCTTCGGTATCCGGCACCGGCCCCAGGTCGGCAAACACATAGGCTTTGTCCTGCGCAGCCTGGACCGCCAGGGCATACCCTGCATCTGCCAGCGCCTGCCACCCCGGCTCCTGCCGGGCTGCCATTGCCGTCAGGCCGAAGGTGTTGGTCTTCAGCGCCTGTGCGCCTGCCTCCAGATAGGCCCGGTGGACTGCCAGCACACCGTCCGGGTCGGCAGTATTTGCCTGCTCACAGGCAAGCCCAGGGGCTGCTTTATAATAGGTGCCCATACCGCCATCGAACACCAGCGGATGATGGGCCAGATAGGTTTTCAGATCCTGCATAAAAATTCTTTCCCCTTTCGCTCTATGGATAGGTTTCAGTTTAATAAGGTTTGCGTGTTTGTCAAGGGAAAATTCTCGTTTTCGCACTGGGCCAAACGCAGCATCTGTCCCCCTGCACCGCTTGCGCTGTGCCGGAATTTATGCTATCCTGTGTATACTTTCAGATGAAAAGAGGGGAGAACACGATGCGTCATTCCGGTACCCAAAAAATCGAGACATCCCGGCTGCTGCTGCGGCCGCTTCTGCCCGAAGATGCCCCCATGATGTTTGACAACTGGGCCTCTGACCCGGAGGTGACCCGCTGGCTGCGCTGGGAGCCGCACACCTCCCCGGCCGAGACCCGGGCGTTGCTGTCCGCCTGGGCCGAGCTGTACCCAAACCCGGACTACTACCAATGGGCCATGGTGGAAAAAGCCAGCGGCCAGGTGTTTGGTACTATTTCCATCTATCGGCTCTCCCGCCTGGAGATGCAGTCCGATCTCCGTCCGGATGACCCCCAGTGGGAGCCGGGCTACTGCATCGGCCGGGCGTGGTGGGGCCAGGGCTACACCACCGAAGCGCTGCGGGCGGTAGTGGGTCACTGGTTCGATACCGTGCAGGGGGAGGAGCTGGGCTGCTGCCATGCCGCAGGCAACCCCGCCAGCGGCCGGGTGATGCAAAAAGTCGGGTTCGTCTACCAGCATGATGCTGTATACCACAAGTTTGACGGTACCCCTGTGGACTGCCGGTGCTATCTCCTGACCCGGCGCCGCTACGAAGATCAAAAAGGATAAAACAGGATACAGAGAGGGACTATTTTGAGCGAATTATACGATATTTTAGTTGAGACCCCCCCTGCCAAGGTGCTGCTGCTGGCATTGGACCAGGGACAATGGGACTGTGAGCGCAGTCTGAACGAGCTGGCCGCCCTGTGCGAGGCCAACCACATGGAGGCAGTGGCCCAGGTGACCCAAAAGCGCCAGACCCCGGAGACCGGCACCGTGCTGGGCAGCGGTAAGCTGGAGGAAGCCCGCCTGGCCGCCGAGACCCTGGGGGTGGAGTGCGCCGTATTTGACGGCGAGCTGACCGGCAGCCAGATCCGCAACATCTCCACCGCTCTAGGGGTGGAGGTAATCGACCGCACCATGCTGATCCTGGAGATCTTCCGCAGCCGTGCGGTGACGGGCGAGGGCAAATTGCAGACGGAACTTGCCCTTTTGCGCTACCGCCTGCCCCGGCTGCAGGGCATGGGCGAAAGCCTCAGCCGCCAGGGCGGCGGCGGTGGGGGCGGCGGCGGTGCCCGCCGTGGTGCCGGTGAGACCAAGCTGGAGCTGGACCGCCGCCATGTCCACGCCCGCATCGACGCCCTGGCTGAAAAACTGGCCGAGATGGAGCGCCGCCGGGGCGAGAGCCGCAAAGCCCGGGCCAAGACCGGGATGCCGGTGGTCAGCTTAGTGGGCTATACCAACGTGGGCAAGTCCAGCCTGATGAACGCCCTGTGCGGTCCCAGCGTAGCCGAGGCCGATATGCTGTTTGCCACCCTGGACCCCACCAGCCGCAAACTCGTTCTGCCCAGCGGGCTGGCGGTGCTGCTGGTGGATACCGTTGGTTTTGTCTCCCGGCTGCCCCATCACCTGGTGGAAGCTTTCCGCTCCACCCTGGAGGAGGCTGCCTGGTCGGATGTGATCGTCCGGGTGGCGGATGCCTGCGATGACCAGCGGGAAGAACAGCTGGCTGTCACCGACCAGGTCCTGGACAGCCTGGACTGCGATGACATCCCCCGGCTGACCGTTTACAACAAATGCGACAAAGCCAGTGCGGTGTCCTTTGACCCGGACATCCTGCTTACCAGCGCCAAGACCGGATTTGGCCTGGAAGCACTGCTGCGCCGCCTGGACGAGACCCTGAGCGACCGGGTCCGCACCATCCGGGTGCTGCTGCCCTATGACAAACTGGGCCTGGCTGCCCCCATGCGGGAGCGCGGCAGCGTGCAAAAGGAGGAGTACCGCGCGGACGGTCTGTATCTGGAAGGCGTTGTAAAAACCGAGGACCTGCACTGTTTTGAGGGCTATCTGTGCTGAAACGCAGGTCTGTATTCTAAAACACTGGTGGTCTACCTGGCCCACGACCTCAAGACCCCGCTGACCAGCGTCATCGGCTACCTGTATTATATGCATTGCTATCATCAAACAGTATGCGAATGTAAGGGTAATACTGTACTTAGAAGCGAGACGGACTATTATCAGGCCATTGGTGGGTAACAGAAAATATTTCACCTAAAGGAGGGTTCCAGGATGAACAAAAAAGGCCCGCTCAACACGCATATTGCCAACACGATGGTTTATATCTTCTGTACAGTGATCGCAGCAAACGGCGGTGAGCTTAAAGAGGCATTATCCCCGCTTCACCTTTGGAATGATGTATGGATCATTGTATTTGGCTTTGGTGTCGTGATCCTTTATGGGCTTATTTCAGATTGGCTCCTTCTGAACGGTCACGACATCGCCTGGCAGAAGATGAACGGCTTTGGAGAGCAGGAGATCCTCAACGCCCGCCGCAAACGATTGCTGTTTGAGCACTGTGAAACATCGGTGACAAAAGGCTTTGCCAACGGCGCACTGATCGCGATGATGCTGGCCGTAGCTGCCGCCTTTGTCTGGTTTACACTTCTGGCATAACGCATCCCCCTACCGCCCGCAGGGGCTGCCCTGCGGGCTTTTTGTATGAAGAAACCCCATTTACGGGCCGCACCATACAGGTGTCAGACCGTATTTGCATGATCTGACACATCGCCAGGAACATCGGGCTGCGCCCGTTCGGTGAAATCTCCCCGGCTCCGCCGGGGATTTTTATTTGCCGCCTGCTCAAATGGACAAGCGCCCGCCCGCTGTGCTATACTGGGGGCGAACACTGCGGGCCTCTGGCCCGCCTAAAAAGGAGCGTTGTGTTATGGGTCTGATCAAAGCTGCATTGGGAGCTGCCAGCGGTGTGCTGGGCGACCAGTGGAAAGAATATTTTTATTGCGATGCGCTGCCCGCCGATGTGATCGCCGTGCAGGGCGAGAAACGCCGTTCCGGGCGTTCTTCCAACCGCCGGGGCGGTGATAACATCATCACCGACGGCTCTGTGCTGGCTGTGGCCAACGGCCAGTGCGCCCTGATCGTGGAACAGGGCAAGGTGGTGGAGCTATGCGCCGAACCGGGCGAATACACCTACCAGACCGGCACGCAGCCCTCGCTGCTGTCTGGCTCCCTGCCCAAAAACGGCATCGAGGATGTTTTTGCGGAGCTGGGCCAGCGGTTCACCTTTGGGGGACAGGCCGCCGCAGACCAGCGGATCTATTATTTCAACACCAAGGAGCTGGTGGGCAACAAATACGGCACCCCCAGCCCTGTCCCCTTCCGGGTGGTGGACCAGCGAGCCGGCATCGACATGGACATCGGCATCCGCTGCTTTGGCGAGTACAGTTACCGGGTGGTAAACCCCATCTTGTTCTATACCAATGTATGCGGCAACATCTCGGAGCCGTATACCCGGGACGCCATTGACGGCCAGCTCAAGACCGAGCTGATGACCGCTTTGCAGCCTGCCTTTGCCAAGATCAGCGCCATGGGCATCCGCTATTCGGCTCTGCCGGGGCACACCGCAGAGCTGGCGCAGGCTCTGAACGACACCCTCAGCAGCCAGTGGAGCCAGCTGCGGGGCATCGAGATCGTTTCTCTGGGCTTGTCCAGCGTCAAGGCCAGCGAGGAAGATGAGCAGGCCATCAAGGAGATGCAGCGCGCTGCCGCTCTGATGGACCCCACCCGGGCCGCTGCCCACCTGGTGGGTGCGCAGGCCGATGCCATGCGTGCTGCCGCCGCCAACACCGCTGCCGGGCCGGCCATGGCCTTTATGGGCATGCAGCAGGCCGCTGCAGCCGGGGGTGCGCAGGCCCAGACCCTGTATCAGATGGGGACACCCGCCGCCCCTCAGCCGGTCCCGTCTGCTGCGGGCTGGCGCTGCGCCTGCGGGCATGAGGGCAATACCGGAAAGTTCTGTTCTGAATGTGGCCAGCCCCGCCCCCAGGAGGGCTGGGTCTGCCGCTGCGGCGCACACAACTTTGGGAAATTCTGCACCGAATGTGGGCAGCCCCGCCCGGCAGCCCGCTGTTCTGCCTGCGGCTGGGAGCCTGCCGACCCGGCACAGCCCCCCAAGTTCTGTCCCAACTGCGGCAAACCTTTTGCCGGCTAAAGGGATGAGGTGATATCTGTGGCAAATACACTGACCAATTACCAGTGCCCGGCCTGTACAGGCCCCCTGCGGTTTGATGGCAAGGCGGGCAAGCTGGTATGCGACTACTGCGGCTCGCAGTACGAAGTAGCGGACATGGAGGCCCGCTATGCAGAAAAACAGGCCCAGGCCGACCGGTCCGCTGCTGCGCAGGCCGAAGCTCCCCTTTGGGGGCAGGAGGAGACCAGCGGCCTGCGCAGTTACAGCTGTCCTTCCTGCGGGGCAGAGCTGGTCTGCGCCGACACTACGGCGGCTTCCAGCTGCCCTTACTGCGGCAACCCCACCGTTATGGGGGGACAGTTCACCGGCCAGCAAAAGCCAGAGTTCATCCTGCCCTTCCGCATGGACCGGGCAGAAGCCCTGGCAGCGCTGAAAAAGCACTATAAGGGCAAGCCTCTGCTGCCGAAGGCTTTCCGGGAGGAAAACCATCTGGAGGAGCTGCAGGGCGTCTACGTCCCCTTTTGGGTATTCGATGCTTCCGCCACCGCCCAGGGCAGCTATGAGGGGCATCGGGCAGAGACCCACCGGGAGGGCGATTACCAGGTGACCACGGTGCAGCATTTCCGGGTGGAGCGTGAGGGCGAAGCCCGCTTTTGCAGGATCCCGGCGGACGGTTCCTCCCGTATGCCGGACGCCCACATGGATGCCATCGAGCCTTTTGCGCTGGAGGAGATGAAACCGTTTTCCACGGCGTATCTGCCGGGTTTTATGGCAGACCGCTACGACGTGGAAGCGCAGACCGCCTTTGAGCGGGCCAAGACCCGCATCGAAAACACCACTGCCTCTGCGCTGCACAGCACCATCTGCGGCTACACCGACTACCACACCCTGCAGGAGGAGGTCCGGGTAGCACCGCCCCAGACGCACTATGCTCTGCTGCCGGTCTGGATGCTGCACACCAAATGGGAAGGGCGGGATTTCTTGTTTGCCATGAACGGCCAGACCGGTAAGCTGATCGGAGATCTGCCCATCGACAAGGGACGGCTTGCTGCATTGTTTGCGGGCATCAGCCTGCCGCTGATGCTGGTGCTGGCTTTGCTGCTGTTGTAAAGGGGGCGCTTACCATGCATAAAAAATCTTGGGCCAGCCGGTTCCTGGCCGTTTTGATCCTCTGTCTGGGGCTGGCGCTGCCGGCGGCAGCAGCAGGCGGCAGTGTACGGGATGAGTATGGCCTGTTTGATGCCGCCGCCCTGTCCGCCCTGGAACAGACCGCCTCCACAGCAGCCGATGGACACGACTGCGCCGTCTATTATGTGACCTGTGCCAACGTGGGCAGCCAGACCGCCCGGGAGTACGCCAAGGACTATTACCGCAGCCATGAGCTGGGCAGCGGGACCCAGCACAGCGGCGTGCTGTTCCTGGTGGCTATGGAGTCCCGGGACTATGTAACGATCACCTACGGCAGCGCTGTACAGGCTTTTTCGGATGCACGCATCCAGCAGATCGAGCAAAAAGTGCAGCCGCTGCTCTCGGACGGCGAGAACCTAAAAGCCGCCGATACATTTTTGGAGATGTGCGGCGATACCCTGGATTACTACGCACGCCACGGCAAACCCATGCCGGGCGGCTCCGGTGCAGGGCGGATCGCGCTGGTGATCCTGCTGCCTTTGGGCATTGCCGGGCTGGTATGCGGCATCCTGTGCAGTCAGATGCGCACCGCCCGCCCCAAAACGGAAGCGGCAGGCTACCTGTCGGACGAGGGGCTGGTGCTGCACCGCCAGGTGGACCTGTATACCCACACCACCCGCAGCCAGGTCTATGATCCACCCCAGACTGAGACAAATTCTTCTTCCACGGTCGATTCGGACGGATTTGGCGGGTCGGACGGCGGAAAGTTTTAAGCTTGCTGAGAAACACAAAACCCCCGGTGCGGAAAACTCCGCACCGGGGGTTTTTATTGCTTGCTTACGGATAAAACCGTGCTCTGCAGCTTAGCCCTTGCCTGCGCAGCCGAACAGCTCGATCTTCTCCTTGCACTTATCCTGGATCGCCTTTACACCAGGAGCCAGCAGCTTACGGGGGTCAAAGCCCTTGCCCTGCTGATCCTTGCCCTCCTCGATGTACTTGCGGGTAGCCTCCGCAAACACCAGCTGGCACTCGGTGTTGATATTGATCTTGGACACGCCCAGGCTGATCGCCTTAGCGATCATCTCATCGGGGATGCCGGTGCCGCCGTGCAGCACCAGGGGGATGTTGTTGGTGGCCTGGTGGATGCGGTCCAGAGCCTCAAAGTCCAGGCCCTTCCAGTTCTCGGGGTAGACACCGTGGATATTGCCGATGCCAGCAGCCAGGAAGTCAACGCCCAGAGCAGCGATCTTAGCGCACTCCTCGGGGTCAGCGATCTCGCCCGTGCCCACAACGCCATCCTCGACGCCGCCGATGGAGCCCACCTCGGCCTCCACGGAGATGCCCTTGGAGTGAGCCAGCTCTACCAGCTCCTTGGTCTTTGCCACGTTCTCCTCAATGGGGTAGTGGCTGCCGTCGAACATGATGGAGGAGAAGCCAGCCTCGATGCAGGCCTTGCAGCCCTCGTAGGAGCCGTGGTCCAGGTGCAGAGCCACCGGCACGGTGATGCCCAGAGAGTCCACCATGGCGCTGACCATAGCAGCCACAGTCTTGAAGCCGGTCATGTACTTGCCGGCACCCTCAGACACACCCAGGATCACCGGGCTCTTGGCCTCCTCACAGGCCAGCAGGACTGCCTTGGTCCACTCCAGGTTATTGATATTGAACTGAGGAACACCATAATGGCCATCACGGGCCTTGAGCAGCATTTCGGTCGCATTTACCAACATTATTCATTACCTCCACAATCTATCGAGGGTTTGGGCCTTCCCACGCACTTTGCGCAAAGAATCACAAACTCACAGGTTAAGTATACCCCAAACAGGGGCCAAAATCAATCCAGGGGCCACCTTTTTTTGGGGAAGTTTGGGCTGCCTGTACCCACAGAAAATAGGCGGGCGCATAACGCCCGCCTGTAAAAACACTTTTGCAAAAAAGAACGGTCACCCTTCGTTCTCCCTCATCCAGGGCTGAGACTGGCTCTGCACCGGCTCAGAGGCTGTCAGGCTGCGTTCCATCAGGATGCCCAGATACGCATCCTGCAAAGCATCGGCCAGCGGATACACCGCCTCCCCTGCCGAAAGATACCGTTCCATCCCCGCCAAAAAGGTGGCGATCGCCGTCTCGTCCTGGTTCAAGCCGCTGCCATAAAAGGGGGTACGGTACAGCACCCGATCCCCCAGCGTATACAGTCCCTGCTGGCACTGGATCTGTGCCTGCTGAGGCTCCGCTCTTGCATCCAGCCAGCGCAGCGTCTCATCGTCCAGCTCTCCCCGGGGGCCTTGGATGTTCAGGTGGGTCGCACGCAGATCCGAGTGGTACTGCACGTTGCAAAAATCCACAAAGGCCACCGCTCCGCCTGCAAATTGCAGGGTATGGCGCTGCAAGGTCTTTTGCACCAGAGGGCCATGCTCGATCTTGCCCCAGCGGGAGTCGGTCTCAATGATCTCCACCGGCCAGGTGCGCCCCTCCACCGTCACCGGCTGCATCCCGGTGCCCAAAAACGACCGGGCCAAGCTGGCAGCATGATACCCATGCGCCAGCGAGAGCCGGGCAAAAGCGGGCTGTCCTACCAAACCCTGACGCACCGCCTCCAATTTAGCGGCCACCGCCGGGTAGAGCCAGTACTGCTCTGCAATTTGCAGTTTTGCTCCACTGGTATGCAGCTTCCATAAGGTGCGCAGCTGGTCTGTCTCTAACGCAGCCGGGGTCTCGCACAGCACGGCAAAACCGCGCTCTATCCACTCCCTGCTGACCTGGGCCAGCGACGCCTTGTTTACCGCCACCACCACGAAATCCGGCCGCATGGCGGCGCACTGCTCCGGAGAGGTGCTCACCGACGCCCCATACCGGCGGATCTGCTCTGCTTTCTCCTGACTGCGGCAGAGCACCGCACACAGCTCAAACTGCTGGGGCAAAGCCTGTGCGATACGGACATAAAACAGTGACCGCCAGCCCGACCCCACTACCAGAAAACGCAGTTTAGCCATGCTGCTCCTCCTGTTGGATATGGGCTGCCAGCTCCCGCTCAAACAGCTCTGCATCCAGGGGCAGCGTCACCTTGCGCCCCTGCCAGGCCGAGAGATAGGCTGCATCGGTCAGCTCCAGCGCACGCACTCCCTCTGTACCGGGAGCTGCCAGCGGTGTCCCCTCCAGCACAGCCTGTGCAAAGTTCTGCAGCATAGCGGGGTACGGCTCCTCCTGCGGGCCAAAACGCTCCTGCGTCACCGTCTGCTGCAGCTGCTGACGCTCGGTGCAGGAGGCCGTGCGCCGGTAGGTCTCGGTATCCGGGGCAAAGCGGCGCACCGTCAGCAGGTCATCTTCCAGCAGTGCTGTTCCCTTGCTGCCTACTACCTCCAGCCGCTCTGTATAAGCGCCTTCCCCGGTCGAAAGGATCAGCACTGCGGTCTGACGGTTCGGGTATTCCATCAGCAGCGTTGCTTCATCGTCCACTAAAAAGTTGTTGTATTTGCCATACGGGATCATGGCATAGACGCTCTCCGGCATCCCAAACAGCCACTGCCAGATATCCAGCAGATGCTGTCCCTGGTTCAGCAGAGCGCCGCCGCCTTCTCCGCCCCAGCTGGAGCGCCAGGCGCTGGATGCATGATACTGCCAGGTGCGGAAATAGCGGCTGTTTTCCAGCATCACCCGCTGCACCTGACCAAGCTCGCCGCTTTGCAGCAGCTCCCGCAGGCGGCAGTACTTGCGGTACATCCGCTGGTGGAACATCATGCCGTAGACAAGCCCGCTGGCCTGCGCCGCTTCATTCATCTCCAGCGCCGGGCCGATCGACCCCGCCGAGGGCTTGTCGCACAAAACGTGCTTGCCCTGTGCAAAAGCCTGCTGCACCAACTGAGGATGGCTCTTATGAGGGGTCACCACCAGTACGGCATCAAAGCTGTCCGCCGCAGTGTACAGTGCGTCTGCGCTGTCCCACACCTGCACCGTATCCGGCAGCGTCTTTCTGGCCCAAGCCTGGGCCTCCTGGCTACGACAGACTACCGCTGCCAAACACATGGAAGGCACCTGCCCTGCTGCGATCATTTGGGCATACTTGCGGCCCATCGTCCCTGTCCCAATCACCGCTGCACGCACGATTCTGCTCATACCGCGCCTCCTTTTGGCTTACAGCAGCTCGATCAGCTGCTGGATCTCCTCCATACGGGTAGCCCAACTGGTGGCAATGCGCACCACCGTGTGGGTGTCGTCAAATTTCTCCCAGAAGCCAAACTTTGCCTTGCCCTCCAGTGCTTGCAGCTGGGCATTTTCCAGCACCACGAAGATCTGGTTGGTGGGGCTGTCCAGGAAGAACCGGTAGCCCTTTTCCCGCAGCGCTGCTTTCAGTGTCTCCGCAGCTGCAATGGCGTTGCGGCTGATCTTCATATACAGGTCATCGGTAAACAGCACATCAAACTGCAACCCCAGCAGCCGGCCTTTGGCCAGCAGACCACCCTGCTGCTTGACCATAGTCATAAAATGCGCCGGCGCCCCATGAGGGAACACCACGGCCTCGCCGCACAGCGCGCCCACTTTCGTTCCGCCAATATAGAACACATCCGTCAGCTGTGCCAGATCCGACAGGGTCAGGTCACAGGCCGGGCTGGCTAGACCATATCCCAGCCGTGCACCGTCCATAAACAGCGGGATCTGGTACTGGGCACAGATCTGGTGCAGCGCTTCCAGCTCTGCCTTTGTGTACAGCGTGCCATACTCAGTGGGGTAGGAGATATACACCATGCCAGGGAAGGTCATGTGCTCGTGATTTGCGTCGGTATAATAGGTCTCCAGATACTCCCGCAGATCCGCGGCCGAAAGTTTTCCATCCGTCTGCGGCAGCGCCAATACTTTATGCCCTGTATATTCCACGGCGCCTGCCTCATGGCCGTGGATATGGCCGGTAGCAGCGGCCACGACCCCTTCGTACCGGCGCAGCATCGCCGCAATAACGATGACGTTGGCCTGTGTCCCGCCCGAAACAAAGAACACATCCGCCTCCGGGCAGCTGCAAGCCGCCCGGATCTTCTCCCGGGCACTGGCACAATAGGGATCTGTGCCATAACCCGAGGTCTTTTCCAGGTTGGTCTCCACCAGTTTTTTCAGGATCTCTTCATGGGCGCCTTCACAATAATCATTTTCAAAATACAGCATGGTTCTTGTCTCCTTTGCAGCATCGATCTACAAATTTCATTATGGAAGCCGTTGCGGGATTTGTCAAGGCGAGAAAACTCCTTTTGTGCACTCCCCGTACCGTCCCTTATTTCTCCCGGCATTGGATCTGGATCAGGGTCAGGTATTCTTCTGGACTATGGAGTGAGATCTCATTGATCCCCTCTTCATACGCATAGCCGATCAGCTCCAAGCCCCGCCGTTCTGCCTCCTCAAACAAAGCCCGGTAGCCCTCCCGCAGCTGTTCCCAGCTGCCACGGATAAACACCTGCAGATACTGTCCTTCCGGCCGTATCTCATCCACTGTCCCATTTTCCAGCTCTATTTTTGCAAAAAAGCGGTCGTATTCATCCCCCCGGCCCTGACGAAGATTCTCCACCGCAATGCGGCTGCCAAAATTATCATAGAGGCCAAAGCGTTCCCGTAGTCGCTGCGAAAACTCAGACGCTGCTGCAAAGTCCAGGTCCTGATAGTCCCCCCGAATGGGAGCGCTCAGCAGCAGGCCCTGTTTCGGCAGCGTCACAAGCTCGATCTTTCCCGGGTGGATACTGCGTTCCAGCGCAAGTTTTTCCGCTTTGCGGCTTAAAAAAGCCTTAGCTGCCATCAATTCCTGGATCGAGCGATCAATATCCGCCTTTTTCTCCTGGATCAGCTGTTCCAGCGCCCGTCCCGAAGGGCTTTGCGTATAGGTTTTGATCTCCTGAATGGAAAAGCCGATCCGCCGCAAAAGCAGTATCAGCTCCAACTGTTCAAACTGCATACAGGTATAATACCGGTATCCATTTTCCCCTTTATGTTCCGGCGAAAACAGCCCGATCTCATCATAATAGTGCAGCGTCCGTTTATTGACCCCGTTCAGACGGGCAAACTCTCCGGTGGAATAATAAAACTCCCGCATACTTGTTCCCTCCTGCACATGACTGCATAGCTAAAGTGTAGCGTACCCATACCGGAAAGTCAACGCAAGCGGGAACAGAGATCTTTAAGGGGAGCGGCATTTTCCTTATCGCACAGCAAAAGCCCCCGAGGAAAATCCTCAGGGGCTTCGATTCAAGTCGGCGTCTACCTATTTTCACAAGCCGTCTCCAGCTAACTATCTTGGGCACAAGCGAGCTTAACTTCTGTGTTCGGAATGGGAACAGGTGGGGCCTCGCCG
>UQGD01000010.1 GCA_900540455.1 uncultured Faecalibacterium sp. | reverse complement strand
AGGCCATCCACTGGGCCTGGGAGTTCCTGACCAGCAAGGAGTGGGTGGGCCTGGACCCCGAGCGCCTCTATCCTTCCGTATTTGCCGGCAATGAAACCACTCCCGCCGACGATGAGGCCTTCCGCATCTGGAACGAGGAGATCGGCATCCCCGCCGAGCGCATCTTCAAGTTCGGCAAGGAGGATAACTTCTGGGAGCACGGCTCCGGCCCCTGCGGTCCCTGCTCCGAGATCTACTACGACCGCGGCGAGCAGTGGGGCTGCGGCAAGCCCGGCTGCACCGTGGGCTGCGACTGCGACCGTTATATCGAGGTCTGGAACGTGGTGTTCTCCCAGTTCGACAACGACGGTGAGAACCACTACACCGAGCTTAAGCAGAAGAACATCGATACCGGTATGGGCCTGGAGCGTCTGGCCTGCGTGTGCCAGGGCGTGCCCTCCCTGTTTGACGTGGATACCGTCATGAATATCACCCGCAAGGTCACCGAGATCACCGGCGCCTCCTACGGCCAGAGCCACGCCACCGACGTGTCTCTGCGCGTGATCACCGACCACATCCGCTCCGCCACCTTCATGATCTGCGACGGCGTGCTGCCCTCCAACGAGAGCCGCGGCTATGTGCTGCGCCGTCTGCTGCGCCGTGCTGCCCGCCATGGCCGGATGCTGGGCATCCAGCGCCCCTTCCTGGTAGAGCTGGTGGAGACTGTGATCCAGTCCAGCGAGTCTGCCTACCCGGAGCTGCGGGAGCATGCCGCTTATATCAAGAAGGTCATCGGCACCGAGGAGGCAAACTTTGCCCGTACCATCGATGCCGGCATCAATATCCTGAACACCATGATCGACAAGCTGGAGAAGGCCCATGCCCACCTGCTGAGCGGTGTGGATGTCTTTAAGCTGAACGATACTTTCGGTTTCCCGCTGGATCTGACCCGTGAGATCGCCGCCGAGCAGGGCCTGGATATCGACGAGGAAGGCTTCCACGCAGAGATGAAAAAGCAGAAGGAGCGCGCCCGGGCTGAGCGTCTGAAAAAGAACATCTCCGGCTGGAGCGAGGATCTGTTTGGCGCTCTGGAGGCCGAGCCCACCGTCTTTACCGGCTATACCACCCTGGAGGACCAGGGCACCGTTGTGGCTCTGAGCGACGAAGAGACCCTGACCGAGGCTATCTCCACCGATGACCAGGCCAAGGAAGGCGTGCTGGTGGTGCTGGACAAGACCCCCCTCTATGCTGAGATGGGCGGCCAGGTCGCAGACCACGGTCTGCTGGAGAACGACAGCTGCACCCTGCGGGTGCTGGACGTGAAAAAGACCCCCAAGGGCTACTACGTCCACACCTGTGTGCTGGAAAGCGGCATCGTTAAGGTAGGCGACTGCCTGAATGCCCGTGTGGACCGTGAGTTCCGCATGGCTGTCTGCCGCAACCACACCGCCACCCACCTGCTGCAGGCTGCCCTGCGGGAGGTGCTGGGTGACCATGTGCACCAGGCAGGTTCCTACCAGAGCGAGGAGCTGACCCACTTTGACTTCACCCACTTCAGCGCCGTTACCCCGGAGGAGCTGGCCCGCGTGGAACAGCTGGTGAACGATAAGATCTTTGAGGCTGTGCCGGTGTGCGTCAATGAGATGCCCATTGAGGAAGCCAAGAAGCTGGGCGCTATGGCTCTGTTTGGCGAGAAATACGGCGACGTTGTCCGCGTTGTCGATATCCAGGGCTGGTCCGATGAGTTCTGCGGCGGCACCCATGTGCAGAACACCGCTCAGATCGGCTGCTTCAAGATCGTCAGCGAGTCCTCTGTGGCTGCCGGCATCCGCCGCATCGAAGCCGTCACCGGCAAAAACCTGCTGCTGCGTGCAAACCTGCAGGAAGTGATGCTGCGCAGCGTGGCTGCCACCCTGAAGGCCAACAATGTGGCCGCACTGCCGGTGCGTGCCGAGACCGTCATGGCCGAAAACAAGGCTATGAGCCGTGAGCTGGACGAGCTGAAGGCCAAGATCGCAGCCTCCAAGGTTGAGACCCTGTTTGATGATGCCGAGGATGTCGGCGGCGTCAAGATCATTTCCGCCTACTTTACCGGCACCTCCGGCGACACTTTGCGCGGCATGTGCGATACCATCCGCGACAAGGCCAAGAACCCGGTGGTGGCTGTGCTGGTGGGCAAGGCCGAGGAGAAGCTGACCATGGCTGTGGCCACCAATGGCCTGGCACAGCAGCAGAACCTGAAGGCCGGTGCGCTGGTCAAGGAGCTGGCTGCCATTGCCGGCGGCAAGGGCGGCGGCAAGCCGGACTTTGCTATGGCCGGCCTGAAGGATGAAACCAAGATCGACGAGGCACTGCAGGCTGTGGGCAACATCGTCCGCAAGACCCTGGGCCTGTAAGATCTGCATTTGCTTATACCGTTGCTGTACCCAGGAAAGGAGCATTTCGGATGGAAGAGTGTTTATTCTGCAAGATCGCGGCGGGCGAGATCCCGGCAAACAAGCTCTATGAGGATGAGCAGGTGCTTGCCTTCTACGACATCCACCCGCAGGCCAAGGTCCACTTCTTGGTCATCCCCAAGCGCCACATTGCTTCGGCAGCTGCCTTGACCGAGGGCGATGCGGCTCTGTTGGGGCACATCTTTGCGGTGATCGCTCAGCTGGCCCAGCAGACCGGGCTGGAAAACGGCTACCGGGTCGTCTCCAATGTGGGGCCGGATGCCGGACAGACTGTGCCTCACCTCCACTTCCATGTTCTGGGCGGCGAAGTTCTGCCCGTTTGAACCGGAGCGAGAAAGGAAAAATTCATTATGGATAATACGTATACCCTGCACGTTGCGGGTCTGACCCGTGAGCTGACCATCTGCAAGGTGAATGACCACCTGGACATTGCGGCCTTTATCATGCTGGGCGATGCCGAGCTGACCGTGGCTACCGCTGCCGAGCTGCTGAAAAAGTGCCCGGAGTTTGATATCCTGCTCACTGCCGAGGCCAAGGGCATCCCCCTGGCACACGAGATGAGCCGTCAGAGCGGCAAGCCCTACATCTGTGCACGCAAGGGCGTCAAGCTCTACATGAGCGACCCCGTGATCGTGGAGGATGAGTCCATCACGACCGCCGGCAAGCAGAAGCTGGTCATTGACCGCAAGGAGCTGGAGAAGATGAATGGCAAGCGGGTGCTGGTGGTGGACGACGTCATTTCCACCGGCGGCTCTCTGAAGGCTCTGGATGAGCTGGCCAAGCAGACTAAGTGCGAGATCGTAGGCCAGGCTGCTGTGCTGGCCGAGGGCGATGCCGCGGAGCGCGAGGACATCCTGTTCCTGGAGCCGCTGCCCCTGTTCTTCCACTAATAATCCTATGAGACGGCCGCTGTGCATTTTTTGTGCAAGTGCATTGGCCGTAGAGATCTTTTGCGCTTTTTTGCCGCGAGGGGCGTTTTTGCTGCCCTTCGCGGCATTTTTTATCTTTCTGTTTGCACGCCGCCACTGCTCCAAAGCAGTCTGGTGTATGCTTGCCGGGGCAGGCGCAGGTCTGCTGCTGTTATGGGCAAGCCAGCTGGGCATCCGCTCTCTGCAGGCGCGCTACGCCGGCAAGCAGCTTTTGCTCACCGCACAAGTGCAGCAGATCCAGCCCGGATTTTCTCCAAAAACAGTGCAGGCGGTGCTTTGGGTGGAGCTTGTAGGCGGGCAGAAGGCCGGATTCCAGGTCCACTGTCCCAGCCTGCCCCTTTGTGCCGCCGGAGATCGGATCAGCGGACGCTTTGCACTGGAACCGCCTGACCCCGCCCAGGCTCTGGATTCCTATGCAGACGGGTCGGCGCTCTGTGCCGTGTATCAGTCCGACTTCCTTCCAAAAGGAAAAAGCACCAGTTTCCGTGCCCGCACCGCACGGCTGCAGCATAAACTCAGCCAGTCCCTGCAAAAACTGTTGGACAAGGACACCGGCGGGGTACTGGCTGCTATGATCGCAGGAGACCGCACCGCTCTCCCCCCAGAAATGAATACAGCTTACCGCTCAGCTGGATTATCCCATGTACTGGTCGTCAGCGGGATGCACGTCACCTTGCTGTGCGGCGGTGCACTCGGGCCGCTTCTGTCCAAAAAGCGAGAGCAGCGCTACTGCACCCGCCGAATCACTGCGCTGGCCCGCAGCCTGTGTGCTCTGCTGCTGATCGGGGTCACAGGGTTCACGCCCTCTGTTCTCCGGGCTGCTGTAGCCATCTGGATCAGCGCTTTGGGGGTGTGGGTCTATGGCCCGCCCGACCCATGGACCAGTCTGGCGGCAGCTGGCCTGCTGATGAGTCTGAGCAACGGCTATGCGGCCTGCGACGTAGGGTTTCAGCTCTCCTTTGCTGCCGTCCTTGGCACGCTGGCCGGTGCCTCCTATGCCAAAAGAGGGGCAAAGTATCTCCGTCAGAAGATGCCAAAGTCCCTGCCCCGCTGGTGCATCCGATGCCTTGCCCCCGTTTGGGAGGGCTTTTGCATCTCTTGCGGCGCTTCCGCAGCCACCTTCCCCGTGCTGGTGCTGCGGGGCATGAGCGTCAGCGCCTATGCCCTGGTATCCAGCCTGGCGGTGCTGTGGCTGGTGCAGCCGCTGATGCTGCTGGGGATCGCTGCCGCCATCACCGGCTTATTCCCTGCGCTGCGCTGGCTGTATTACAGCTGCTCCTTTGGTGCGGGAGCGCTGACCGTCCTGCTCAACACCTGGGCTCGGTGGGTCGCTGGATGGCCAGGGGCACAGCTCTATTTTGATACGAGCTATGGGGCTATCGTCTGCCTGCTGCTTTTGGCTCTTGCAGGAGCAGCGCTGCACAAAAAGGTCCGTCTGCGCATCGCTCTGCCTGCCCTTATGCTGGCAGCGGGCGCCGCCATTTATATGGGCAGCGCCCTGAGCCGGGATCTGATCCATATAGAATTGGCCGGCAGTTCCACCGCTCCCGCCGTAGTGATCACCCAATCCGGACAGGCTGTCGTACTGTTCCGGGGCGGGGATGCTGCACAAAGCGCTGTGGAGACTTTGCTGCAGCGCCGCGGTGCCGACCTGCAGCTGCTCATTGACCTGCGTTTGTCCCCCAAAACGCCTTGCACGCTGCCCGCCCACCGACGGTTCCAGCCAGCGCAATGGCCTGCGCTGCACAGCCGCACCGCCCAATGCGGCGGGGTCGGAGCAGAGGTACTGCGTACCAGGGACGGGTGTATCGTGCGCATCACCGCAGGCGGGCACACGCTGGCAGCTGTATCCGGCGATGCCTCTCTTGCAAGGCCCATACAGGCAGACTGGCTGCTGGCCAGCCCTGCAGCCCCTGTCTCCCTCCGTTTTCATGGCGTGGTATCTCTCTCCGAGGACTATCCTTGGCAGCAGGGGCGTACGCTTTGCTCTGTCCGCCGCCTGACACTGCGTCCCAAAGCGTCCTTACTTGACAGCCTACCGCATTTTCGGCTAAAATAATAAGAACACACCGTATCAATGTGAAAGAAAGGGAACCTTCCGTGAAGATATTGAAAGTGAAATGCCTGGCCCCTACCCGGCTGGACAATTACCTGATGCAGCAGTATCCCGCCCTGAATCCGGGCCGTCTGAACAAGGCTCTGCGGGAAAATAAGATCAAGCTGAACGGCAAAAAGCAGCCCCTGTCCACCCGTGTGATGGCCGGGGATGAGATCAAGCTGTTTATCCTGGACGAAGTGCTGGACGAAGGCATCCGGGTGGATGGCCCTGCCTGGAAAAACGCCCGCTGCCCTGCGCAGGTCGTATACGACTGCCCCCAGATCCTGGTAGCCAACAAACCCGCCGGGCTGGCAGTAGACGGCCCGGAGGATGACACCCTGCTGAACCGTGCGCTGCTGTACCTGAACCAGCAGGGCGAATACAGCGAGAACAGCCTGTATCAGCCGGCCCTGTGCCACCGGCTGGATACCGGCACCAGCGGTCTGGTGATCATCGCCAAGACTCCGGAGGCAGAGCAGATCTTCCTGGAAGCCATCAAAAGCCGGGAGGTGCAAAAGAACTATCTTTGTGTCACCTTTGGCCGTCCCACCCCGCCGGAAGGCGTGTTGGGGGGCTACCTGCTCAAGGACGCAGACCGCGGCATCGTCAAGATCGTAGGCGAAAAGCTGCCCGGCGCCAAACAGGTGGAGACCCAGTACGAGACCCTGGCCGTCTCCGGCCGCCTGGCTCTGCTCAAGGTCCGCCTGATCACCGGGCGCACCCATCAGATCCGCGCCCATATGGCCAGCATCGGCTGCCCTATCCTGGGCGACAGCAAGTACGGCAACAATGCCGCTAATCGAGAGCTGAAGCTGAAATACCAGGCTCTGTGCGCCTGGGAGCTGGTCCTGCCGCACTTCTCGCAGCCGGATTTTGCCTTCCTCAGCGGCAAGACCTTCCGTGCACCAAAGCCCTGGTACTACAACCAGGTCCTGGACGGCACCCTGAAATGATCCTTCGACCCGCTCCGGCGGGTCTTTTTTGTCTCTTTTTGGCCTGAGGGCTTGCAAAATCCCCTCTCCCGTGCTATATCTAGGTTAGATGTATCCAACAGACAAGGAGGACTTTGCCCATGCAGCTGGCAATGATCACCGCCCAACAGGTCGCGGTGCTGTTTTTACTGATCTTTACCGGTGCAGCGGCCACCAAAGCCGGCATCCTGCGCAGTGAGGGCAAACAGACCCTCAGCGGGCTGCTGGTCAATGTAGTGGTGCCTGCCATGATCCTGAACTCCTACCAGATGGAGTTCAGCATGGAGATCTTGCGCAACCTGCTGGCGGCTTTCGGCCTCAGTGTGCTGGCCATTCTGCTGGGCACCGGCGTGACCGTTCTGCTCACCGCCCGCCGCAAAGACAGCCGGGCTTCGATCTTCCGCTTTGCCTGCATTTTTTCCAATGCGGCGTACATGGGCTTCCCGCTGATCTCTGCTCTGTTTGGCGCCGAGGGTCTGCTGTATGCCAGCGCCTACGTTACCGTATTCAACCTGCTGCTGTGGACCTTGGGCTATGGACTGGTCAGCGGCAAGGCCAGCGCCCGGGAGCTGGGCCGCAGTCTGCTGCACACTCCGGTGCTGTACGCCATGGTCATCGGCCTGACCATCTATCTGCTGCAGCTGCCTTTGCCCTCGCTGATCATCCAGCCCCTGCAACTGCTGGGCGGCATGAACACCCCGCTCTCTATGCTGATCACCGGCATGCTGATCGGCTCCGGCAACCTGCGCACCATCCTGGCCGACCGGCAGATCTGGCAGCTGGCCGGTGTTCGTATGCTGCTGATCCCTGCTGTATGCATGGCTCTGTTTGCCCTGCTGGGTCTGCTGCATTTTGGCACCGTCTCTCAGGTGGTCGTCCTGCTGGAATGTTGCCCTGCGGCGGCCATCACCTCTGTATTTGCGGTGCAGTTCGGCCACGACGAGGGCTTTGCCGCGGGCAGCGTGGTGCTGACAACCCTGCTCAGCATCCTGACTTTGCCCTTATGCGCCCTGGTGCTCACCAGCCTGTAAACAAAAACAGCCCCTGCGCACGGACTTGTGCGCAGGGGCTGTTTTGTATCCTCTTAAAAATCCAGCAGGTTCAGCCCGATCTCTGGGTCATACACCCGCTCTACCCGCCCCGGCAGGGTGCGGATCACCAGCTCGGCAGTGGCGCTGATCCGTGCATTGCTCAGGTGGCCGCCCACCACCGCACCGGTGCCGTCTGCTGCGCTCATGTGCAGGTGACAGTAGAACTCTCCGTTCATCGTGTTGATGGACCCCGTCAGCGATACGATCTCATAGCAGCCCGTGTACTCCCGCGGACAGAACTGCTTTGCCTGGGTGTCAAACACGCCGATGGTAAACTTGTCCACCGCGCCGATGCCCTGGACGCTGGCCAGGTGGATCTTTTCCATCATAGCCAGCTCTCGCATCTGTTCCAGGATCTCCTCCCCTTTATCCAACCGAACAACGATCGCATCATAAAAGCGTTTGTACTCCATACTGCCATCTCCTTTGTTATTATTGCAGCACAGGGGCTGCTCTTGTTCTGGGCAGCGCTCTGCGCTATAATCAAACTAAAAATACCCACAGCCTGTACAGGAGGTCTTGCAGCGATGCTTTATCTGGACGAGTTCCGTCTGCCGGATGCAGACGACGAATGGCGCTATTTCCGGCATAAAAATGCCGAGTATGCATACGACAGTGTCTATCCTTTCCAGCACTTCCCCAAAAAGCAGTGGGAGCGGATCGTATTTGATGCAGTGACGATCTTTTACGGCGGCAATGGCTCCGGCAAAAGCACGATGCTGAACATCATCGCACAAAAACTGGCCCTGCCCCGGAAGAGCAGCTTCAACCACAGCGCACTGTTTGATGACTATGTACAGCTGTGCAAAGCCTCCACTCTGCGGCATCTGCCGGACAACAGCCGCATCATCACCAGCGACGATGTTTTTGACTATATGTTCGGCGTGCGGGACTTCAACGACGGGGTGGACCGCCGCCGGGAGGATCTGTTTGCGGAGTACCAGCACTACAAAAACACCCCGCTCCGGCTCCACTCCATGGAGGATTATGAAGAGTTTAAACAGGGGCTGGCTGCCCGGCGCAGCTCCACCACCCAATATGTGCGCCAGCGGGTCACCAACAATATCCGCACCCAGTCCAACGGGGAGAGCGCCCTGCATTACTTTCAGATACAGCTGAAACCCCGGGCACTCTATCTGCTGGATGAGCCGGAAAACAGCCTCAGTGCCGAGCGTCAGATCCAGCTGGCAGAGCTCTTATATGGCTGCGCCCGGTTCGAGGGCTGTCAGCTGGTATTGGCTACCCACTCGCCTTTTTTGCTGGCCATCCCTGGGGCACGCATCTACGACCTGGATACGGTCCCCGTGGAAACTGCGCCCTGGACTCAACTGCCGAATGTGCGCATCTACTACGACTTTTTCCGGCAGCATCAGTCGGAATTTGAGGCGGACTGAGCAGCCTGCGCCACGTGCAGCGCCAGGATCGCGGTGGTCACAGCCCCTACGCCGCCCGGCACCGGGGTAAATGCAAGGTCTGCTTGCAAAGCATCTTCCTGGCAGATATCCCCGCAGAGTTTTCCGTCTGCGCCCACATGGATGCCCACATCCACCACGACCTGTCCCGCCCGGAAGCACTCCGACCGCAGCGCCTGGGCACGCCCCAGCGCCGCCACCAGTATATCTCCCTGGCGGCAAACAGCGGCCAGATCCTGGGTGCGGGAGTGGCAGACCGTCACCGTGGCATTGGCGCGGTCCAGCAGCAAAGCCGCAGGCCGCCCCACCACCAAGCTGCGCCCCACCACTACAGCCCGCTTGCCTTCCAGCGGAATGGCATAGTGCTGCAGGATCTCCAGGCAGGCCTGCGCAGTGCAGGGGGCAAAGCCCCGGCCGCTGCCGCTGACCAGCCCTGCCAGAGAAGCATCGGTGATCCCGTCCACATCCTTGGCCGGGTCCAGCATATTCCGCACCGTTTCCTCATCCAGTCCAGTGGGCAGCGGGCGCAGCAAAAGGCAGCCGTGGATGCTGCTGTCCTGGTTGATCTGCTGGATCTGTTCCATCAACCGGGCCTGGGACACCTGTTCCGGCAGAGGAAAGCAGCGCACCGCCACCCCCACCTTTGCGCAGCGGGCCAGCAGCCCCCGCTCATACGCCAGGTCATCCTCCTTTTCGCCCACACGCACCACTGCCAGCGTGGGGGTCACGCCCCGCTGGGTCAATGCAGCGCAAAGTGCTGCGGTCTTTTCGTTCAATGCGGCGGCCACCGGCCCGCCTTTCAGCAGCTGAGACATTCTCCCTCTCCTCCCAGGTCCTTTGCGGTCTGCCGCCAGAGCCGATCTGCCCGTCCCGTCCAGGCCGTCAGCAGCGTTTCTGCCTGCGCGTTCAGCTCTTTGGCACGGCTGCGATCCGCCATCAATTTTGTATTTGCGTAAAGATTCAGCAGGCCGCAGCGCAGCGCAGTCTGGCACAAAACGGCCGCACACCCTGCATCCGATACCGCCAGCACACTGCCTTTGGCGGCGTATTGCTCTGCCAGGGCAATGCCCTGGGCAGATAGCTCCATGACCTGCATCGGCACTGCACACGCTCCCGCCAAGGCAGCTTCCAAGGCCGCCGCCTTTTCCGCCGCCTGCTCCGGGGTAGCCCGGGGCATCCGGTACGCAGCAGCCACCGGCGCAAACGCCTCTGCATCTGCCTGGATCAACACTTCCAGCTGGCAGCGCAGGGATTCCGCCTGCGAATTCAGTGCCCGGATCTCCGGTTCCACAGCTGCATACTTGGGCTTACCCACCGTCAGGCTGCCCACCATATTGCCCAAAGCAACGCCCAGCGCACCAGCCAAAGCCGACACACCGCCGCCCCCCGGCGCCGCAGCAGGCCCTGCCAAGGCCGACAAAAAATCGCTGCAGGCCAGTGCAGTCAGATCTTGCATCGATATACTCTCCCTTCCGTAATAACAACATCCAGCCGCTGATCGTTTGGGTCCGCAGCAGCCTGTTCCACCTTTTGCACCTCATAGGCTGCCCCCAGCCGGAACGCATGGGTGCACAGCGGCAGAAATCGGTCGTAATATCCTTTGCCCATGCCCACCCGGCCGCAATCCGGGTCAAACGCTGTGCAGGGCGTCACCACCAGATCCAACTGGTCCGGGCGCAGGATCTGTGCGCCGTCCAGCACCGGTGCCGGAATGCCGTAACGTCCGGCCTGCCAGCCCGCCGGGCCGGGCACCACCGCTGTAAGACGATATCCTTCGCCGCAGACCGGCCAGGCCACGGTCTTGCCGTCCTGTTGGGCGGTTTGGATCAAAGCCGACAGATCCACCTCCCCGCCCCAGGCTGCATACACCAGCAGCGTCCCTGCGCAGCGGTACGCTTCCGTCTGACAGATCCCCGCGCAGATGGCTGCATCCGCTGCACTGCGCACCTGCGCAGACAGTGCCTTCCGTGCCGCAACGCCCACCTGACGCTGCGCTTGCTTTTGTTCGGTCAGGGTCATGGCCGATCTCCTTTTTTGCTGTCTTTTATCTTTTTATAATAATCGCTGCCCCCAAAAATTGCAAGGTTTTTTTCTGGATCGGACGGTTACACTTATGGGGGGCTGCGGCAAAAAATATGGCCTGCGCAGACGCGCAGGCCATGTACACGCTTATGTTTTTGCCTTTTGATCAGTGCTTGCTGATCTGCTCCTTGCTGTATTGCAGGGTGTAAAGCTGATAGTACCGTCCATGCTGCGCCAGCAGCTGCTGGTGGTTGCCCTGCTCCAGGATCTTACCATGGGACAGCACGATAATATTGTCTGCGTGCTGGATCGTGGACAGCCGGTGCGCCACGATCAGCATAGTGCCCACCGTGCGCATCTTTTCCAGCGAGTCCTGGATCAGGATCTCGGTCTCGGTATCAATGTTGGCCGTTGCTTCGTCCAGGATCATGACGCTAGGCTTATGCAGCAAGGTGCGGGCAAAGCTGAGCAGCTGCCGCTGCCCGGCAGAGAAGTTGTTGCCCCGCTCCCGTACTTCCTCATCCAGGCCATGATCCAGCTTGGCGATGAACTGATCTGCGTTGACATAATGGCATACCCGCAGGATCTCCTCATCCGGCACCCCATCCATCCGCAGCAGCAGGTTGGAACGAATGGTGCCGGAGAACAGGAACACATCCTGCAGCATCTGGCCAAAATGCCGCCGCAGAGAGGAGATCTTGATCTTGCGGATGTCCACTCCGTCGATCAGGATCTGGCCTTTCTGGAACTCATAATTGCGGCAGATCAAAGAGAGGATGGTGCTCTTGCCGGAGCCGGTCGAGCCAACAAAGGCCACCGTCTCCCGGGGATGGATGTGGAAGGACACTCCCTGCAGCACCCACTCCCCCGGTACATAGCTGAACCACACATCCCGGAACTCGATCTCGCCTTTGACCTCCTCCAGCTCGATGGCATCCGGTGCATCCACCAGCTTAGGCTGGATATCCATGATGGAAAAGACCTTTTCACCGGAAGCCAGCGCAGATTGCAGCCAGTTGAACTGTTCCGCCAGGTTCTGGATGGGGGTAAAGAACTTGGCAATGTACATATAAAAGGTAACGATGGTGCCGCTTGTCAGGGTCTGTCCCAAAAAGCTGGTCCCCTCCAGATAGCCCATACCGCCCAGGTAGAACAGGCACAGGATCGAGCTGATGTACAGCATATACACCAGCGGACGGAACACACCAAACACGAAGATCTGCTCCTGTTTTGCCTTTGCCAGTGCCTGGCTGCGGCGGCAGAAATCCGCCTGCTTCTCATCCTCCCGGCCAAAGATCTGGGTGACCTTGATGCCGGAGAGGTTCTCGGACAGGTAGGTGTTGATATCGGTGGTGGCATCCTTTACCTTGCGGTACGCCCGGCGGGAAAACTTGCGGAAGATCACCGTAAACAGCACGATAAAGGGCACAAAGCACAGCACCATCAGGGTCAGCTCATAATTCAGGCAGACCATCGCCACCAGGATGCCCAAGATCACAAACGCATTTTTGGTCAGGTTGACCAGCAGATTGGTGAACATCATGGAGATAGCGTTGGTGTCGTTGGTCACACGGGTGACCAGCTTGCCCACCGGGATCTCGTTGAGCTGCTCATGGGACAGCGACTCGATATGGACAAACAGATCCTCACGCAGGTCAGAAACGATGCGCTGTCCCACTTTTTGCAGGATCACCGCTTGGAAATAGGTGCTGCCCATCGAGAACAGCAGCACTCCGGCATATACAGCCACTGCCGCAAACAGGTGCTTCAGCGCAAAGGTGCCCACCACCAGTTCCTCGATATAACCGATCAGGAGCGGCGAAATGATATCGTAGGAGATAGAGAACAGCATCAAAAAGCCTACAACCACAAACTGCGGCAGATAGGGCCGTGCATACGCCGCCAGGCGGCGGACGATCTCTCCATCCGGCATATTGCGCTCAAAACCCATAGCAGCTTTTTTATCCTTGACCGCTGCATAAGCGCCGATCAGCAGTGCCGACACAGCACCGATGATGCCGCCCACCAGCAAAAGCGGGTTAAAATCAGCCATTGTTCTCCCCCCCTGTCTCATCCTCCAGCTGCTGCAGATCTACCATGCGCCGGTACTCGGCACAGCGGGCATACAGCTGCGCATGGGTGCCCACATCTTCAATGCGGCCAGCCTCCAAAAATACGATCTTGTCCAGATCTTTCACAGTAGAGATGCGGTGAGCGATCAGCAAGGTGGTCTGACCCGCCCGGCTGGTGCGCAGGTTTTCCAAGATCACCTTTTCGGTGCGGGTATCCACCGCCGACACCGAATCATCCAGGATCAGGATGGGCGCATCCTTCAGCAAAGCGCGGGCAATGGAGATGCGCTGCTTCTGTCCGCCGGAAACGGTAACGCCGCGCTCACCCAACATGGTCTCAAAGCCATCCTTGAAATCCACGATATTATCCCGCACATCTGCCAGAGCTGCGGCACGGTCGATCTGTTCCGCAGTGGCATCGTCCACGCCAAAGCCGATGTTGTGGGCAATGGTATCCGAGAACAGAAAGTTATCCTGTGGCACATAGGCGCAGGCAGAGCGTACCGACCGGATGGTAACACTGTTTACATCCTGCCCATCCACAAACAAGGTGCCGTCCGGCACATTGTAGGTGCGCAGCAGAAGATCCACCAGGGCTGTCTTGCCAGCACCGGTCTTGCCCACGATGCCCACGCTCTCCCCCGGTTCGATCTTGAAGGAGACGTTCTGCAGCACATCGAACTCGCCATCCGGATAACGGAAGGTCAGATCCCGGAACTCAATGCCGCCCTTGACATTTTCCAGCGCAGGCACACCGGGACGGTCTGCCACATCGATGGGGGCGTCCAGCAGCTCGCTGATGCGGTTGAGCGAAGCCTTGCCGCGGGATGTTTTTTCGATCAGCATGGACACAGCCATAATGGGCCAGACGATGGCCTCAAAATAACCAATATACTCCACCAGCTGTCCGGCGTTGAACTTGCCCATATACACCAGATAGCCGCCGTACCCCAGGATCACGCAGACCACTGCCTCCACAAACAGGGTGACCAGGATCTGCAAAAGGGTGGAGAGCTTGGTATACAGCACATTGATCTCTTCGTTTTCCTTGTTCAGTTTACGGAATGCAAGCAGCTCTTTCAGCTCCTTGACAAAGGCTTTGATCACCGCAATGCCGGAGAAGTTCTCCTGCGCAAAGTCCGACAGGTCCGAAAAAGCCTGCTGCCGCAGCTCCCACTTTTGGGTCAGCATCTGCCCCATGATGGTGCCGATGGCAAACATGATCAAAGCCGGGATCAGCGCCAGCAGGGTCAGAGTGCTGCTCATCTGCCACATCTTGAACAGCGCCATCAGTCCCAGCACCAGCGCATCACAGAACATCAGCACACCGTCGCCAAAGCACTCCTGGATGGTATCCAGGTCGTTGGTGTACAGGCTCATCAGGTTGCCCACCTTGTTCACCTGATAATACTGCTGCGACAGCCGGCGGCTGTGGTCAAACATCCGCTCCCGCAGCTCCGCCTCTACCTTGACCGCAGAGCCGTAAAAGCAGACCCGCCACAAAAAGCGGCCGATCACCATGGTGATCACGATAAAGATCATGGGCAGGCAGATCTGCTGCAGCAGCACCATCTTATCAAACGGCACCAGCTGCCCATCTACCGTCACCTGTCCCAGGTTGATGCCGTTGATCACCAGACGATACAGTTCCGGTACTTTGAGCTGGATGATGTCCACCACTATCAATGCCAGCATGCCCAGCAGCAAAGCCGGTGCATTTTTAAGGTAATAGCGGTTGATGTACTTGCCAAAGATCAAGCGTTCTCCCTCCTTTATTTGTTTCCGTTCCGATCCGCTTGTCCGCCCGGGACGGTCACTCAGACCCCTGCAAGCCCCCTGCGCCCGTGAAAAAGCGCCCTCTGCACCACACGGCAGAGGGCGTGGACCGGCCCAGGGACAGCCCTGCTTCCGGGATCTTGTCAATACAATTCCAGTATAAAATCAAGAGCAGGTTCTGTCAACTCCCGGCGCAAAGAATCGGGATTGAATGCACATTTTCCATAAAAAAACGAATGAGCCGCGCCCCGCATACAAAAAAAAGAAGCCGTTGCATCTGCATCTCTGCATTTGCAACGGCTTCGTACTGGAGCGGCCGACGAGGCTCGAACTCGCTACCTCCACCTTGGCAAGGTGGCGCTCTACCAGATGAGCTACGGCCGCATATGCGGAAGACTTTTTCAAGACTTCCGTTTTTTGGTGCCTCCGATCGGAATCGAACCAATGACACGGGGATTTTCAGTCCCCTGCTCTACCTACTGAGCTACAGAGGCGCACCGGACGATGATTATTATACCGCAAAAAACGGATTTGTAAAGGGGGAAATTGAAATTTCTTTAGAAAAAATCAAAAAAAGTTTCAAAATGACGCTGGTGCGCCGTTTATCAAAAAGGGGTGTTTGACTTTTGCATACAACCTATGGTTTAATAGACGACGAAAAGAAGAAAAAACGGCTGGGAGGGCAGATCTCCCGGCCCGGAGGGTGGATATGGCTAGAAGAAAACAAGAATATGGCAACGAGAGCATTACCTCATTAAAAGGCGCCGACCGTGTGCGCAAACGCCCGGCCGTCATCTTTGGCTCGGACGGCGTAGAGGGGTGCGCCCATTCGATCTTTGAGATCATCTCCAACTCGATCGACGAAGCCCGGGACGGCCACGGCGATACCATCAATGTGACCCGCTGCAAGGATGGCAGTGTGCTGGTGGAGGATTTTGGCCGGGGTATGCCGGTGGATTGGAACAACGGCGAGGAGCGCTACAACTGGGAGCTTTTGTTCTGTGAGATGTACGCCGGCGGCAAGTATGGAGAAGGAGAGGACAACTACGAGTTCAGCCTGGGCCTCAACGGTCTGGGTCTGTGCGCTACCCAGTACGCCTCTGCATGGATGACGGCAGACATCTACCGGGACGGCTTCCACTATCATCTGGACTTTGAAAAGGGCGAGAACGTGGGCGGCCTGCACAAGGAACCCTACAAGGGCCGCCGCACCGGCAGTGTGATCCACTGGAAACCGGATGATGAGGTCTTTACGGATATCGATGTGCCCGGCAGCTATTATAAGGATACCCTGCGCCGTCAGGCAGTGGTCAATGCGGGCCTGACCTTGCACTTTACGGATGAAAAAGAAAAAGACCCCGCTACCGGCAAACCCTGGCAGCAGAGCTGGCGGTACGAAAAAGGCATTGCTGACTATGTGGCAGAGACCGCCGGAGAGGACGCCATGACCCCGGTGTTCTATTGTGAGAGCGAGGCGGTCGGCCGGGACCGGGAGGATCAGCCGGATTATAAGGTACGCATGAGCGCTGCCTTCTGCTTTTCCAACAAGGTGCAGCTGCTGGAGTATTACCACAACTCCTCCTGGCTGGAGCACGGCGGCAGCCCGGAGCACGCACTGCGCACCGCCTTTGTCTACCAGATCAATAAATATCTGAAGGAGAAGAACCTGTATAAAAAAGGGGAAAGCGCTGTCAGCTTCCAGGATGTGCAGGACTGTCTGGTGTATGTGTCCTCCAGCTTCTCCACCCGTACCAGCTATGAGAACCAGACCAAAAAGGCCATTACCAATAAGTTCGTCTCCCAGGCGATGACCGATTTTTTGAAGCATTATCTGGAGGTCTACTTCCTGGAAAAGCCGGATGAGGCACAGAAGATCTGCCAGCAGGTCCTGGTGAACAAACAGAGCCGTGAGCACGCAGAAAAGACCCGCCAGAGCATCAAAAAGACCCTTTCTACCCAGATCGACCTGGCAAACCGCGTGCAGAAATTTGTGGACTGCCGCACCCGGGATGCTTCCCGGCGGGAACTGTATATCGTGGAGGGCGACTCGGCTATGGGCGCCGTCAAGCAGAGCCGGGACAGTGAGTTTCAGGCCATTATGCCCATCCGCGGCAAGATCCTGAACTGCCTCAAGGCGGATTATGCCCGTATCTTCAAGTCGGATGTTATTGTGGATCTGATCAAGGTCATGGGCTGCGGTGTGGAGCTGGGCGGTAAGCACAACAAGGAGCTGGCTACCTTCAACCTGGAGAACCTGCGTTATAATAAGATCGTCATCTGTACCGACGCGGACGTGGACGGCTACCAGATCCGCACCCTGGTGCTGACCATGCTGTACCGGCTTACCCCGACCCTGATCAACGAGGGCTATGTGTATATTGCGGAGTCGCCGCTGTATGAGCTGACCACCAAGGACCGCACCTATTTTGCCTATACAGAGCCGGAGAAGGCGGCTTTCCTGAAGGAGATCGGGGATAAAAAGTATACGATCCAGCGCTCCAAAGGCTTGGGCGAGAACGACCCGGAGATGATGTGGCTGACTACGATGAACCCGGCCAGCCGCCGCCTGATCCAGGTCAAGCCCGATGATGTGGCAGAGACGGCCCGTGTGTTCGACCTGCTGCTGGGCGACAACCTGACCGGCCGCAAGGAGCATATCGCCGCCCACGGAGCCGAGTATCTGGACGCACTGGATGTATCCTGACCTCTATGGCAATCAACGATATTTTGAGCAGAGGATAGACAATGGCAAGAAAAACAAGCAAAAAATCACCCAAGCCGGTGCGCCCGCAGCTGGGCGAAGGGGTGGAGATCCTGAACGCAGGCAGCGTATTGCAGGACCCCATCACGTCTACGCTGGAATCCAACTATATGCCCTACGCCATGAGCGTTATCGTCAGCCGTGCCCTGCCGGAGATCGACGGCTTTAAGCCTGCCCACCGCAAGCTGCTGTATACGATGTACGGTATGGGGCTGCTGAAAGGGGTGCGCACCAAGTCTGCCAACGTAGTGGGCAGCACCATGCACCTGAACCCCCACGGCGATGCGGCCATTTATGAAACGATGGTGCGCATGGGCCGCAGCAACGAGAGCCTGCTTTTGCCCTTTGTGGACAGCAAGGGAAACTTCGGCAAAGCGTACAGCCGGGATATGTCCTATGCGGCTGCCCGGTATACGGAGGCAAAGCTGGAGCCGGTATGTGAGGAACTGTTCCGGGACATTGATAAGGAGACCGTGGACTTTGTGCCCAACTACGACGGCACCACCACCGAGCCGACCCTTTTGCCGGTGACTTTCCCCACGATCCTGGCAAACAACACCCTGGGCATCGCCGTTGGCATGGCCTGCAATATCTGTTCGTTCAACCTGGGAGAGCTGTGTGCGACCACGGTGGCCCTCATCAAGGACCCGGACCATGACATCAGCACCACCATGCCGGCTCCGGATTTTGTGGGCGGCGGCCAGATCCTGTACGACGAAGCACAGATGCGCCAGATCTACGAGCAGGGCCGGGGCAGCGTGCGGGTGCGGGCAGCCTACCGCACCGTTCCGGGGGAAAATATCATCGAGGTGACCCAGATCCCCCCCACCACCACGGTGGAAGCCATCATGGATAAGATCGCAGAACTGGTCAAGGCGGGCAAGATCCGGGAGATCAGTGATATGCGGGACGAGACCGACCTCAACGGCTTGAAGCTGACGCTGGACCTGAAACGGGGCGTAGATCCGGACAAGCTGATGGCCAAACTCTATAAGGTCACGCCTTTGGAAGACAGCTTCAGCTGCAACTTTAACATCCTGGTTTCCGGTCAGCCCCGGGTCATGGGCGTGCGGGAGATCCTGCGGGAGTGGACCGCATTCCGCACCGAGTGTGTGCGCCGCCGCACCTGGTTCGACCTGCAGGGCAAGCGCAAGCGCCTGCACCTGCTCCAGGGCCTGGCAGCGATCCTGCTGGACATCGATAAGGCCATCCACATCATCCGTTCCACCGAGCAGGAACAGGAGGTGGTGCCCAACCTGATGATCGGGTTTGGCATCGATGAGCTCCAGGCAGAATATGTGGCGGAGATCAAACTGCGCCACCTGAACCGGGAGTATCTGCTCAAGCGCACCGGCGAGATCGATCAGCTGGAAGCGGACATTGCAGACCTGGAAGATGTGCTGGCTAAACCTGCCCGGGTGCGCCGCATCATCATTGCAGAGCTGAACGAGGCGGCCAAAAAATATGGCAAGCCCCGCCGCAGCCTGATCCTGTATGACCTGCCCCAGGAGGAAGAAGCCGAAGAAGCCGAAGCGGTGCCGGATTATCCGGTGACCGTGTTCTTCACCCGGGAAGGCTACCTCAAAAAGATCCAGCCCCAGAGCCTGCGCACCGCCGGTGCCCACAAGCTGAAAGAAGGGGACGAGATCATCCGCCAGATAGAGACCCGGAACAATCTGGATGCGCTGTTCTTCACCGACCAGCACCAGGTGTATAAGGTGCGGCTGGCAGAACTGGAGGATGGCAAGGTGGCCCAGATGGGCATCTTCGTGCCAGGACGGCTGGGCATGGACGAGGGAGAAACCATCCTGGATATGGTGCTTACGGCGGATTACAGCGGGCATATGCTGTTCTTCTTTGCCAACGGCAAGTGCGCCAAGATCCCGCTTTCGGCATATGCTACCAAGCAGAACCGCCGCAAGCTGCTGCGGGCGTACAGCGACAAAGCGCCGCTGGCTCTGATCCATTATTTGCCGGAGGAGACGGAGCTGGCCATCCGCACCAGCGCAGGCCGGATGCTGCTGGTGGGCACGGCACAGATCCCGGAAAAGACCACCCGGGACAGCCAGGGCGTGGCTGTGGTGACCCTGAAAAAGAACCAGAATATCACCTCTGCGGTCCCGGCGGAGAGTTTGGCGCTGGAAAATCCCCACCGGTACCGGGTGCGCAGTCTGCCTGCCGCCGGTGCGCTGCTGCGCCCGGAGGATGAGGGCGAACAGCAGATGAGCCTGCTGTAAGGAGGAACGATGCAGAATATTGACCTGATCTGTGTGGGCAAACTGAATGCCAAATATTTTGCCGAGGGTGTGGCGGAGTATCAGAAGCGCCTGGCTGCTTTTGCAAACTTCCGCATCCTGGAGCTGCCGGAAGAAAAGATCGAGGAAAAAAACGCTTCGCAGGCTGTGGTGGAAAAAGCGCTGGAAAAGGAAGCAAAGGCGATCCTGTCCAATGTGCGCAAGGGCGCAGCGATCGTGGCTTTGTGCGTGGAGGGGAAAGCAATCTCCTCGGAGGAGCTGGCGGATTTTCTGGCACAGCGGGCGGGCAGCGGAGCAGGGGACGTGGCTTTTGTCATCGGTTCCTCTCATGGCCTGGCACCCCAGGTCAAACAGGCGGCAGCCCTGCGGTTCAGCATGGGACGCATCACGATGCCGCATCAGCTGGCACGCCTGGTGCTTACAGAGCAGATCTATCGTGCCTGCACCATCAATGCGGGGATGAAGTATCATAAGTAAAAGGGAAACGAGAGTTCCCGCTTTTTCGAGAAAAAGCGGGGCAAAAAGCGTTTCACACGGCTGGCGAATACTCGCCAGCCAATTTTTTGCATAGGGTAAGCTCGCTGGTCAATGGGAGGAAAAGCCGACCGGTAAGCAATGTGCTTTACGCCCCTGCCAAAGCCTCTCCCTTTCGGGAGAGGTGGCACGGCGAAGCCGTGACGGAGAGGGTTGAATCTAGGACGAACCCTCTCAGTCGCCTACGGCGACAGCTCCCCCGAGAGGGGGAGCCCTTGGCAAAGAGGGTGAGTTTTGTCCTCACAGGTCAACTACTAGAAGAAGCTGACCTGTAACCCCATAAACTTTGCGTCTCTGCCAAAGCCTCTCCCTTTTGGGAGAGGTGGCACGGCGAAGCCGTGACGGAGAGGGTCTCCCCGGCATTGCCCTTTACAAGCCGCACAAAACATGGTACAGTATAAAAAGCCGCATTTGAAGCGGAAAATTCACTACGACACGGCAAACCAGCCGCGGACGGAAAGGATGTTATCACGATGGAACAGAGCGAAAAGACCCTTGATATGATCGTTGGTCTCTGCAAGAACCGGGGCTATGTGTTCCCCGGCTCGGAGATCTACGGCGGCCTTGCAAACAGCTGGGACTACGGCCCCCTGGGCGTTGAGTTCAAAAACAACGTCAAAAAGGCATGGCTGAAAAAGTTTGTGCAGGAGAGCCCCTATAATGTGGGCCTGGATGCCGCAATCATTATGAACCCGCAGACCTGGGTGACCACCGGCCATGTGTCCAGCTTCTCGGACCCGCTGCTGGACTGCCGCGCCTGCAAGGCCCGCCACCGCGCCGATAAGCTGATCGGTGAGGAGCATCATGAGGTCAATGTGGACGCCATGAGCTTTGATGAGATGGATGCCTTTATTGCAGAGCATGAGGACATCGTCTGCCCGGTGTGCGGCAAGCACGACTTTACCCCCATCCGCAAGTTCAACCTGATGTTCAAGACGGCCATTGGCGTTACGGAGGACAGCTCCTCCACCTGCTATCTGCGTCCGGAGACTGCACAGGGCATTTTTGTGAACTTTGCCAACATCCAGCGCACCACCCGCCGCAAGCTGCCCTTTGGCGTGTGCCAGGTAGGCAAGGCTTTCCGCAACGAGATCACGCCGGGCAACTTCACGTTCCGTACCCGTGAGTTCGAGCAGATGGAGTGCGAGTTCTTCTGCAAGCCCGGCACCGACCTGGAGTGGTTCGCCTACTGGAAGGATTACTGCGAGAACTGGCTGCTGAGCCTGGGCATCAAGAAGGAGCACCTGCGCCTGCGGGACCATGAGCCTGCAGAGCTGGCTTTCTACAGCCGTGCTACCACCGATATCGAGTACGCCTTCCCGTTCACCGACTGGGGCGAGCTGTGGGGCATTGCAGACCGTACCAACTACGACCTGACCCGTCACCAGGAGGCTTCCGGCAAGAGCCTGGAGTACTATGACCCTGAGACCAATGAGCACTATGTGCCCTATGTCATCGAGCCTTCTCTGGGCTGCGACCGTGTGGCTCTGGCATTCCTGTGCGAGGCATACGACGAGGAGCATCTGGTGGATGGCAAGGGCAAGGAGGACGTGCGCACTGTGCTGCGTCTGCATCCGGCGCTGGCACCTTATAAGTGCGCTGTGCTGCCCCTGAGCAAGAAGCTGGGCGAAAAGGCAATGGAGATCCGCAACCAGCTGAGCAAGTACTTTATGGTGGATTATGACGATACCGGTTCCATCGGTAAGCGTTACCGCCGTGAGGACGAGATCGGCACCCCGTACTGCATCACGGTGGACTTTGATACCGTGGGCGACGAGGCTAAGGGCATTGCCGCGGACAACTGCGTCACCGTCCGTGACCGTGATACCATGGAGCAGGTGCGTATGCCCATCAGCGAGCTGAAGGCATATATCGAGAGCAAGCTGGAGTTCTGAGCTTTCGCCTGACCGAATAAACGAAAACCCCCTGTGTGCGTTGTGCATACAGGGGGTTTTTGCGGGTTGAACGATCTTGGGCCAGGGAGGGCGAGCTGCCTGCCCTATGCGTAAAAAAAATCGGCCCGTGCATCTGCACGGGCCGTGTGAAACGCTTTTGCTCCGCTTTTTCTCAAAAAAGCGGGACCCCCCGTAAAAAAACTCAGTTCACCGTCTTTCCGAAGAACTCGGCTTCCTTGGTGATGAACTGCATCAGCTCGTCGAACTGGTCCGGGGTCAGGCTCTGTGCGCCGTCGCACTTGGCTTTGGCGGGGTTGTTGTGGACTTCGATCATCAGTCCGTCTGCGCCGGCAGCCACGGCAGCCTTGGCCAGCTGAGGCACCATCCAGGCATGACCGCAGGCGTGGCTGGGGTCCACCACCACCGGCAGATGGGTCATCTTGTGCAGCATCACCACACCGGCCAGGTCCAGCGTATTGCGCATACTGGTCTCAAAAGTGCGGATGCCCCGCTCGCAGAGGATCACGTTTTCATTGCCTTCGGCCATGATATACTCAGCGCTCATGACGAACTCTTCCAGGGTGTTAGCAAGGCCCCGTTTCAGCAGCACCGGCTTATTCTGGCGGCCCACCGCTTTCAGCAGCTCAAAGTTCTGCATATTGCGGGCGCCCACCTGGATCAGATCCACATCCGCAAACAAGGGCAGATGCTCGGTGCTCATGACCTCGGTGACGATGGGGGCGCCGGTGACACGGCGGGCCAGCTTGAGCAGGTCCAGCCCCTGGCTGCCCATCCCCTGGAAGGAATACGGAGAGGTGCGGGGCTTGAAAGCGCCGCCCCGCAGCAGGCTGGAACCAGCTGCCTTGACCCGCTGGGCACACTCGGTGATCTGGGCTTCGCTCTCAATGCTGCAAGGCCCGGCGATCACAGCAAAGTGTCCGCCGCCGATCTTGACCCCGGATACATCAATGACACTGTCGTCCGGATGGAATTTCCGGTTGGCTTTTTTATACGGCTCGGAGACCCGGTGCACCCCTTCTACCACAGGGTTTGCCAGCACCCAGCTTTCCGAGATGGACTTTGTATCGCCGATCAGACCCAGGATATGGGTGTCGTGCCCCTTGGAGTCATTCAGCTCCAGGCCAAGAGCCTCCAGCTCCTGGCAGAACTCCCGCACCTCGCGCTCGGGTGCGTTCTGTTTCAATGTGATGATCATAGATGCGTCTCCTTTGCGTCGGCCCACGGTAGGGGCGGATGTTGTATTTTGCACTGCGCCCGCCATTGCAGGCCGCGGTTTGCTGCTGGGGATATCATAGCACTTCAGGACAATGAAGTCAAGCGGGCGGGGTGGATTTTTTTCCGGGCAGGGGCAAAAAGCGCAAAATCTCCACAAAAACAGTTTTTACACCCCGTACATCTATTATTTCGGTGCAAAACGTGGTAAAATAAAAACAGTATCGTGTATAAGGGGGAGAACAGACAAAAATGGGGAAGGAAGTTAAGACCAATGCTATGCGGATGCTGGAGCGGGCCAAAGTGCCCTATACGGCTCACGAGTATCCCCACGAAGAAGGGGTGGCAGTGGACGGGATCCATGTGGCGCAAAGTATGGGGGAGGACCCGGCCTCGGTGTTCAAGACCCTGGTCACCAAGGGGTCCAGCGGCGGCTACTTTGTGTTTGTGATCCCAGTAGCAGAGGAGCTGGACCTGAAAGCGGCTGCCCGCAGTGTGGGAGAAAAAAGCGTCGCCATGCTCCATGTGGCTGATCTGCTCAAGGTCACCGGTTATGTACGGGGCGGCTGCAGCCCGGTGGGGATGAAGAAGAAATACCCCACGGTCTTTGATGAAAGCGCCCTGGCGCGGCCCCGGATCTATGTTTCCGGCGGGCGCATCGGCACGCAGATCTGCTGCGAGCCTGCCGGCCTGATGAAAGCAGTACAGGGGAGCGCTGCGCACATTACCCAGGGTGCTGCGCAGACCGGTACAGCTTTATAAAAAAATGTCCAGGCAGAAGTCATACTTAAAAAGAAAAACGATGTCGAAACTGCACAAAACTTTCTAAAGTTTTTTGTGTGCTTGGGAACACAAGGGAGAAATTACGAAAACGGTCTTTGCAAAGCGATTTTTTTGCCGTAAACTGTACTTGTAAAGGGCGCAAGCCGGGGGTCCTGCTCTTCTTTGAGAACGGGATGGTCGGCGTTTGCCCTTAGAGCACATTTTCAAGGACAGAACGTTTTTGCGGAGGGGAAACATGATGCGCAAAATGCCGCTGAACACTGTGGCCCAGCGGGCCATTTTTGGGAACAGCGGGCATCGTGCAACCTTGCGCAAGGGCGCGTGTCCGGCATGACGCAGAACAAAGGCCGTGGTGTAATTCATCACAGCCTTTTTTTGTTTCTTTTGTCAAGAAAGAGAGGATCGAAGCTATGATTCGTAAGGTTGCAGTCATCATGGGTTCCGACAGCGATTGGCCGGTAGTCAAGGGGGCCTGCGCACAGCTCAAGGCGCTGGATATCCCCTTCGAGGCCCATATCCTGTCCGCTCACCGCACCCCGGCCCAGGCCGCAGAGTTTGCAAAGGGGGCTAAGGCCGCAGGCTTTGGCGTGATCCTGTGCGCAGCGGGCATGGCCGCCCATCTGGCAGGCGCATTTGCTGCCAACACCACCCTGCCGGTGATCGGCATCCCCATGAAGGGCGGCGCAGCAGATGGTCTGGATGCGCTGCTGTCTACGGTGCAGATGCCCAGCGGCATCCCGGTGGCTACTGTGGCCCTGAACGGCGCCAAGAATGCCGCCTGGCTCGCAGCGGAGATCCTGGCACTGGGGGATGAGGATCTGGATGCCCGCCTGGAGGCAGAGCGGGTGGCTATGAGCCAGCAGATCGCTGCGAAGGAAGCTGCCCTCCAGCAGGAGCTGGCTGCGCTGTAATATTCTGTTGTGGATTTGAGAGAGGAAAAAACATTTATGTCTGATTTTGCATATCCGCTGCATGAGGAGTGCGGCGTCTTTGGTATTTACGATAAGGCCGGCACCGAGGATGTTGCCGCCGCAGTCTACTCGGCCCTGTATGCTCTGCAGCACCGCGGCCAGGAGAGCTGCGGCATTGCTGTAAACGATGACGGTGTCATCCATGGCTACCGGGATTCCGGCCTGGTGAACGAGGTGTTCACCCCGGAGGTGCTGGCTTCGGTGGCACGGCCCAACGCCCATATGGCTACCGGCCATGTCCGTTATGCCACTACCGGCAACCGCTCCCGCTCCAACGCACAGCCCATGATCGTGCGCCACGGCCGCGGCACCATGGCTCTGTGCCACAATGGCAACCTGGTCAATGCCATGCAGCTGCGCAACGAGCTGGAGAACGAGGGCGCCATCTTCCACGGCACTTCGGATACCGAGGTGATCTGCTATCTGATCACCCGTTTCCGCCTCAAGACCGGCAGCATCGAGGAGGCCATCAGCCAGACCATGACGCTGCTGGACGGCGCATACAGCCTGGTGATCATGTCTTCCACCAAGCTGATCGCTGCCCGTGACCCCCGCGGTTACCGGCCGCTGTGCATCGGCACCCTGCCGGAGGGCGGCTATGTGTTTGCCAGCGAGAGCTGCGCTCTGGACGCCGTAGGTGCTACCCTGCTGCGGGATGTGGAGCCTGGTGAGATCGTGGTGGCCGACGCATCCGGCCTGCGCAGCATCAAGGCCCACTGCGGTGAAAAAGAAAACCAGATGTGCGTGTTTGAGTTCATCTACTTTGCACGTCCGGACAGCGTGGTGGAGGGCAGCTCTGTGCATGAGGCCCGCAAGCAGGCAGGCCGCTTCCTGGCGATGGAGCACCCGCTGGAGGCCGATGTGGTCATTGGCGTGCCGGACTCCGGTCTGGACGCTGCACTGGGCTACTCGGAGCAGAGCGGCATCCCCTACGGCATCGGCTTTATCAAGAACAAATACATTGGCCGCACCTTTATCCAGGGCAGCCAGAAGCAGCGTGAGAACAGCGTGCGCATCAAGCTGAACGTGGTGTCCAGCACGGTGCGTGGCAAGCGGGTGGTGCTGGTGGACGACTCCATCGTCCGCGGCACGACCTCGGCCCGCATCATCAACCTGCTGCGGGATGCCGGCGCTAAGGAAGTCCACTTTGTGGTCTCGGCGCCTCCGTTCAAGTACCCCTGCTACTTTGGCACCGATATCCCGGACCAGAAGATGCTGGTGGCTACCGGCCGCAATGTCGAGCAGATCAACGAGATCATCGGCGCTGATACCCTGGGCTATCTGTCCATCGACCACGTCAAGCAGCTGGCACAGCAGTCTCACTGCGGTTTCTGCACGGCCTGCTTTACGGGAGAATATGCAACCAAGCCGGCTTGCCAGCCGACTGCAGATATCCACGACCGACACCTGAACGACCGCCCCAAAGGCGAGAAAAAGTGAGGAGAATAACATCCATGGAAAAGAGCTATTCTGAAAGCTACAAGGCCGCCGGCGTTGACATTACGGCGGGTTACCGCTCGGTGGAGCTGATGAAGCAGTACGTTGCCCGTACGATGACCGAGCAGTGCATCGGCGGTCTGGGCGGCTTTGGCGGCCTGTTTGAGCTGGACTGCACCGGTATTCAGCGCCCGGTGCTGATCTCCGGCACCGACGGCGTGGGCACCAAGCTGCGCATCGCCATGCTGCTGGATAAGCACGACACCATCGGCATCGACTGCGTGGCAATGTGCGTCAACGACGTGATCTGCGCCGGTGCAAAGCCCCTGGTCTTTTTGGATTACATCGCCTGCGGCCGCAATATCCCCGAGAAGATCGCTGAGATCGTCAAGGGCGTGGCAGAGGGCTGCGTGCAGGCTGGCTGCTCCCTGGTGGGCGGCGAGACTGCCGAGCACCCGGGCATGATGCCGGAGGAGGACTACGACCTGGCCGGCTTTACTGTGGGCGTGGTGGATAAGGAGAAGATCCTCTCCAACGAGAGCATGATCCCCGGCGATGTGATGATCGCCCTGCCCTCCACCGGCGTGCACTCCAACGGCTTCTCCCTGGTGCGTCATGTGTTCAACATCGATGCAGACCCGGCTGTGCTGAACACCGCTCCCGCTGAGCTGGGCGGCCAGACCCTGGGCGAGGCGCTGCTGGCACCCACCAAGATCTACGTCAAGCCGGTGCTCAAGGTGCTGGAGCAGGTGGCTGTGCGGGGCATCTCCCACATCACCGGCGGCGGCTTCTATGAGAATATCCCCCGCAGCCTGAAGAAGGGCTGCTGCGCCCGCATCCGCAAGGAGGATGTGCGCACCCCCGCTCTGTTTGACCTGATGCAGAAGACCGGCAGCATCTCCGAGCATGATATGTTCAACACCTTCAACATGGGCGTGGGCATGGTGCTCACCGTGCCTGCTGCTGAAGCAGACAAGACCCTGGAGATCCTGCACCAGAACGGCGAGCCCGGTGCATACCGTCTGGGCGTCATCGTGGAAGGCGAGGGTGTGGAGCTGTGCTGAACATCGCAGTTCTGGTCTCCGGCGGAGGCACCAACCTTCAGGCACTGCTGGACAGCCAGGCCCGGGGGGAAAACCCCGATGGCCGCATCACGCTGGTGGTAGCGTCCAAGCCCGGCGTCTATGCGCTGGAGCGTGCGGCGCAAGCTGGCGTGGAAGGCTGTGTGGTGCGCCGCAAGGACTATGCCGACAGCGCGGCTTTTGATGCCGCCCTGCTGGAGGTGCTGCACAGCCACCAGATCGACCTGGTGGTGCTGGCAGGCTTTTTGTCGGTGCTGGGGCCCAGCGTGATCGCTGCTTACCCCCGCCGTATCCTGAACATCCACCCTGCCCTGATCCCCGCTTTCTGCGGGCCGGGGATGTATGGTCTGCGCCCCCACCAGGCTGCACTGGCCCGGGGCTGCAAGGTCACCGGTGCTACCGTCCACTTTGTAAACGAGGAGTGCGACGGTGGGCCCATCCTGCTGCAAAAAGCAGTGGAGATCCTGCCCGGCGACACCCCGGAGACGCTGCAAAAGCGTGTCATGGTGGAGGCCGAGTGGCAGCTGCTGCCCAAGGCTGTGGCCATGGTGTGCAGCGGCGAGATCCAGTAAAAGCGAGATCAACGGGTTTTTGCCCTGTCAAAAGGAGTATAAACGATGGAAAAGATCGATCTGAACCAGTATCTGGCTGGGAACCGTTACCCCGGCCGCGGCATTGCGGTGGCCCTGGCCCCGGATGGCCGGCAGGTGTTTATCGGCTACTTTATCATGGGCCGCAGCGCCAACAGCCGCAACCGGGTGTTTGATCCGCTGCCGGAGCGGGGCGGCATCTGCACCATGGCAGCAGACCCTGCCAAGCTGGAGGACCCCAGCCTGATCATCTACAATCCGGTGCTGACCTTGGGCCGCACCCATCTGGTGACCAACGGCGACCAGACCGATACCTTGTATGACCTGATGAGCCAGGGCAAGAGCTTTGCGGATGCACTGCGCACCCGCACGTTTGAGCCGGACGGCCCCAACTACACGCCCCGGATCTCGGCGGCCGTGTATGCGGACGGCAGCTACCAGATGAGCATCCTAAAATCTGCCGACGGCAATGGGGACAGCGTCCAGCGCTATTTCTTTGATTATCCTCAGCCTGTGGCAGGGGAGGGGCACTTTATCAGCACCTATAAGCAGGATGGCGACCCCATCCCCAGCTTTGAGGGCGAGCCCCTGCGTTTTGCCTGCCCCCGCACCGTTGGCGATTTTGCCCGCGGTCTGTGGAGCAGCCTGAACGAGGACAATAAGGTAAGCCTGTTTGCCCGGGTCATTGACCTGGAGAGCGGCGAGACCGGGGATATCATCTACAACAAGTATGCCCCGGTGGGTGACCCGGACGAAGATATGGAGGAGCCGCCCCTGCTGCCCGAAGAGCTGGAAGCAATGGCTGCGGCACAGGAATAAGGAGGAAGCGGAATGAACGAACTGGCATTGAAGTACGGCTGCAACCCCAACCAGAAGCCCAGCCGCATCTATATGGAGGATGGCTCTGAGCTGCCGGTCACCGTGCTGAACGGCAAGCCCGGTTATATCAACTTTTTGGATGCCCTCAACTCCATCCAGCTGGTGCAGGAGCTGAAGACCGCCTGCGGTCTGCCTGCGGCAGCCTCTTTCAAGCACGTTTCTCCGGCGGGCGCAGCCCTGGGCCTGCCCCTGACCGAGGTGGAGCGCCGGATGTACCATATTGCCCCGGAGACGGAGCTGTCCCCCCTGGCCTGTGCCTATGCCCGGGCCCGCGGTGCAGACCGGATGTCCTCCTTTGGCGACTGGATCGCTCTGTCTGAGGTGTGCGACGTGCCCACCGCCAAGCTGATCCAGCACGAGGTCTCGGACGGCGTTATCGCTCCGGGATATGAGCCGGAGGCTCTGGCCATCCTGTCCAGCAAGAAAAAGGGCAACTACAATGTGGTGGCCATCGACCCTGCCTACAAGCCCGCCCCCATCGAGCACAAGCAGGTGTACGGCATCACCTTTGAGCAGGGCCGCAACGAGCTGGTCATCAATGCAGACACCATGCTCAACAACTTTGTTACGGAGAACAAGGAGATCTCGGAGGACCAGAAGCGGGATCTGATCCTCAGCCTGATCACCCTGAAGTACACCCAGTCCAACAGCGTCTGCTATGCCTACGGCGGCCAGACCATCGGCGTGGGCGCAGGCCAGCAGAGCCGCATCCACTGCACCCGCCTGGCGGGCCAGAAGGCCGACAACTGGCAGCTGCGCCACATGGACAAGGTGCTGGACCTGCCCTTCCGGGAGGATATCGCCAAGCCCAACCGGGACAACGCCATTGACGTGTACATTGGCGACACCCCGGAGGACGTGATCGGTGACGATGTCTGGGCCGAGACCTTTACCCGTCAGCCGGAGCCTTTGACCGCTGAGGAGAAAAAAGCCTACCTCAGCCAGGTCACTGGCGTGAGCCTGGGTTCGGACGCATTCTTCCCCTTTGGCGACAACATCGAGCGGGCCCGCCGCTCCGGCGTTACTGCCATCGTCCAGCCCGGCGGTTCCATCCGGGACCAGCAGGTCATTGATACCTGCAACAAGTACGGCATCGCCATGGCCTTCTGCGGCCTGCGGCTGTTCCATCACTGATGCTTTTTTAAGCGGGAAGGTGAGATACGCATGAGCAAAAAGATTTTGGTCGTGGGCGGCGGCGGACGGGAGCATGCGATCGTCCGGGCGCTGAAAAAAAGCCCGGACTGCGGCGAGATCTGGTGCGCACCCGGCAACGGCGGCATCGGCTTTGACGCAAAGTGCATGAACATCAAGGCCACCGACGTGGATACCATGGTGGGCTTTGCTGCCCAGCAGAAGTTTGATTACGTTGTAGTGGCGCAGGACGATCCCCTGGCACTGGGCATGGTGGATGCGCTGGCAAAGGTGGGCATCCCCGCATTTGGCCCCGATAAGGCAGCTGCCCAAATCGAAGCATCCAAGGTGTTCTCCAAGGATCTGATGAAAAAGTACGGCATCCCCACTGCGCAGTACGAGACCTTTGACGACCCGTCCAAGGTGATGGACTATGTCCGTGCACAGGGCCGTTATCCGGTGGTGCTGAAGGCGGATGGTCTGGCTCTGGGCAAGGGTGTGCTGATCTGCGAGAACGAGCAGCAGGCCGCCGACGGCGTGCGGGAGATCATGCTGGACAAAAAGTTCGGCGCGTCCGGCAACCGTGTGGTGGTGGAGGAGTTCCTCACCGGGCCGGAGGTCAGCGTGCTGAGCTTTACCGACGGCAAGGTGGTCAAGCCCATGGTGTCCTCCATGGACCATAAGCGTGCCTGCGACCATGACACCGGCCTGAATACCGGCGGCATGGGCACGGTGGCCCCCAACCCCTATTACACCCCGGCTGTGGCACAGGAGTGCATGGAGAAGATCTTCCTGCCTACCATTCGTGCAATGGCAGCGGAGGGGTGCCCCTTTAAGGGCTGCCTGTATTTTGGCCTGATGCTGACTCCGGACGGCCCCAAGGTCATTGAGTACAACTGCCGCTTTGGCGACCCGGAGACGCAGGTGGTGCTGCCTTTGCTGCAGAGCGACCTGCTGCAGGTGATGACTGCCTGCACCGAGGGCACCCTGGCAGATACCGAGGTGCAGTTTGCGGACGGCGCAGCTGCCTGCGTGATCCTGGCATCCGGCGGCTATCCGGTGCAGTACGAAAAAGGCAAGCCGATCACCGGCCTGACCGAGGGCCAGCTGCCGGAGGCAGAGGGGGTCACGGTCTATCATTCCGGCACCGCAGTGGATGCCGAAGGCCGCCTTGTTACCGCCGGCGGGCGGGTGCTGGGCGTGACCGCTGTGGCCGATGCCCTGCCCGGTGCAGTGACCAAGGCTTATGCCGCAGCCGAGCAGATCGGTTTTGAGGGGCTGCATAAGCGCAGCGATATCGGCCTGCGGGCATTGCAGGCCCTGGGCGCAGTGCAGTAAGCATACAAGAACAGGAGGGGGATCATCCCTATGGTATATCGTATTTATGTGGAAAAAAAGCCCGGCTTTGATGGTGAGGCACAGGCTTTGCAGAACGAGCTGTGCTCGCTGCTGGGCATTGAGCAGCTCACCGGCCTGCGGCTGCTGAACCGCTATGATGTGGAGGGCATCGACCAGGCACTGTTTGACCAGTGCGTCTCCACCGTGTTCAGCGAGCCTCCGGTGGACGACACCTACACCGAGCTGCCCGCTTGGAGCGACAGCTGCTTTGCAGTGGAGTATCTGCCTGGTCAGTTCGACCAGCGGGCGGATTCTGCTGCGGAGTGCATCCAGCTGATCAGCCAGGGCGAGCGGCCGCTGGTGCGCTCGGCACGGGTGTACCTGCTGGAAGGCGCACTGAGCGATGCGCAGATCGATGCCATCAAGAAGTATGTCATCAACCCCGTGGAGGCCCGGGAGGCTTCTCTGGAGACCCGCGCCACCCTGAAGATGGAGTATCCTGTGCCGGCTGCTGTGGCTGTGCTGGAGGGTTTCAACCAGCTGGATGAGGCCGGTCTGGCTGACTTTATCCGGGAAAAGGGCCTGGCTATGGACCTGGGGGATATCAAGTTCTGCCAGGAGTACTTCCGCACCGAGCAGCGTGACCCCACCATCACCGAGATCAAGATGATCGATACCTACTGGTCCGATCACTGCCGTCATACCACCTTTGGCACCATCCTCACCGATGTGAAGATCGATGACAAAGTAGTGCAGGCTGCCTTTGAGCGCTATATGGCACTGCGGGAGGAGCTGGGCCGCACCGAGAAGCCCCGCTGCATGATGGACCTGGCCACCATTGGCGCCAAGGCACTGAAAAAGCGCGGCGTCCTCACCAACCTGGATGAGTCGGACGAAATCAACGCCTGCACGGTCAAGATCAAGTGCGATGTGGACGGCGAGGATCAGGACTGGCTGTTCCTGTTCAAGAACGAGACCCATAACCACCCCACCGAGATCGAGCCCTTTGGCGGCGCAGCCACCTGCATTGGCGGCGCGATCCGTGACCCGCTGTCCGGCCGCAGCTATGTCTACCAGGCAATGCGCGTTACCGGCGCAGGTGACCCGCTGGTCCCGGTCAGCGAGACGCTGTCCGGCAAGCTGCCGCAGCGCAAGCTGGTGACCACTGCTGCCGCAGGCTATTCTTCTTACGGCAACCAGATCGGCCTGGCTACCGGCCAGGTGGACGAGATCTACCACCCGGGCTATGTGGCCAAGCGCATGGAGATCGGCGCAGTGGTGGGTGCTACCCCTGCCTCCCATGTGCGGCGTGAGTGCCCCGCCCCCGGCGATGTGATCGTGCTGCTGGGCGGCCGCACCGGCCGTGACGGCATTGGCGGCGCTACCGGTTCCTCCAAGGCCCACAACCTGGACAGCCTGGAGAGCTGCGGTGCAGAGGTGCAGAAGGGCAATGCCCCCATCGAGCGCAAGCTGCAGCGTCTGTTCCGCCGGGAGGATGCCTGCCGCATGATCAAGCGCTGCAACGACTTTGGCGCAGGCGGCGTTTCTGTGGCGATCGGCGAGCTGGCCGATGGCCTGTATATCGACCTGAACAAGGTCACCAAGAAATACGAGGGCCTGGACGGCACCGAGCTGGCGATCAGTGAGAGCCAGGAGCGTATGGCTGTGGCGCTGGCTCCCGAGGACGTGGATGCGTTCATCGCTCTGGCCAACGAGGAAAACCTGGAGGCTACCCCTGTGGCCCGCGTCACCGAGGAAAAGCGCCTGAACATGGTGTGGAATGGTACCTCCATCGTCAACATCAGCCGTGAGTTCCTGAACTCCAACGGTGCAGAAAAGCATCAGACTGTTCACGTCCAGAAGAGCAGCGTCTGGCATCCCCAGTGGAGCGGCGTCACCTTCGGCCAGAAGATGAAGCACATGGTGGGCGATCTGAACGTGTGCAGCAAGAAGGGCCTGTCGGAGCGGTTCGACTCCACCATTGGCGCAGCCACCGTGCTGATGCCCTTTGGCGGTGCATACCAGCTGACCCCCCAGAACGCCATGGCTGCAAAGCTGCCGGTGGACGGCGAGACCAATACCTGCTCCGGCATGGCTTGGGGCTACAACCCCTTCCTGACCAGCGCTGACCCCTACACCGGCGCACGTCTGGCTGTGGTGGAGAGCGTCACCAAGCTGGTGGCGTCCGGCTTCCGCTATGAGGATGCCTACCTGACCTTCCAGGAGTACTTTGAGCGCCTGGGCAGCCAGCCGGAGCGCTGGGGCAAGCCCCTGGCTGCTCTGCTGGGCGCACTGGATGCCCAGTTGGGCCTGGAGATCGCATCTATTGGCGGCAAGGACAGTATGTCCGGCTCCTTTGAGCAGCTGGATGTGCCCCCCACGCTGGTCTCCTTTGCAACGGCCATTGGCCGTGCAGACCGTGTGGTCTCCACTGAGTTCAAAAAGCCGGAGAGCAGCGTTGTGCTGCTGCGCCCGCTGATCGACCCCGAGAGCGGCTGCCCGGACTTTGCCTCTCTGAAGGCCAACTACAAGATCGCCGAGCAGATGGTGGAGCAGGGCATCGTGGCTTCTGCTTCCTCGGTGGGGTACGGCGGCCTGGCCGAGGCCCTGTTCAAGATGGGCCTGGGCAACCGGATCGGCTTCCGCATGACAGCAGACATGACCACCAGCCAGATGTTTGCACCTATGTACGGTGCTCTGGTGCTGGAGATGGTGTCGGATACCCCGGCAGGCGAGCTGCTGGGCGAGACCACGGTGGACTACACCCTGCGCTGCTGCGGCGAGACCCTGGATATGGCACAGCTGCAGGAGATCTGGGAGCAGAAGCTGGAGCCGGTGTACCCCTACCGCAAGTCCGGCCCCGCGGTGGAAAAACTGAGCACTACCATCGCTGCCCCGGCTGCCCCCAAGGTAGGCGTGGCAAAGCCCAAGGTGGTTATCCCGGTGTTCCCCGGCACCAACTGCGAGTATGACACCGCCCGTGCCTTTGCCCGGGCCGGTGCCGACCCGGAGATCCTGGTGGTGCGCAACCTGACCCCGGCAGACGTGACCGCCAGCTGCGAGGCTTTGGTGCGGGCTATCGGTGAGAGTCAGATCGTGATGTTGCCCGGTGGCTTCTCCGGCGGCGACGAGCCGGACGGAAGCGCCAAGTTCATTGCTTCCTTCTTCCGCAACCCTGCCGTCACCGAGGCAGTGCGTGAGCTGCTGCAGAAGCGGGACGGCCTGATGCTGGGCATCTGCAATGGCTTCCAGGCGCTGATCAAGCTGGGCCTGGCTACCACCGGCGATATCTGCCCCATCACCGAGGAGAGCCCCACCCTGACCTTCAACACCATCGGCCGTCACCAGAGCATGCTGGTGCGCACCCGCATTGCTTCTACCGGCAGCCCCTGGCTGAGCCAGTGCGCCCCCGGCGAAGAGCACACCATTGCCATCAGCCACGGCGAGGGTCGCTTTGTGGCACCGCAGTCTGTGCTGGAGACCCTGGTCAAGAACGGCCAGGTCGCTACCCAGTATGTGGACCTGGAGGGTCAGCCCACCATGGACCAGCGCTTCAACCCCAACGGTTCTGTGCTGGCTATTGAGGGCATCACCAGCCCGGATGGCCGTGTGTTCGGCAAGATGGGCCACTCGGAGCGCAGCGGCGACTACCTGTACAAGAACGTCTTCGGCGACAAGTATCAGCCCATCTTTGAGGGTGGCGTAAACTACTTCAAGATCTGATAAAGCATCTTGATACACTGATTTTTGCTCAAGGCCGTACCGGCCGTGATCACTGCCCACGGCCCCTGCCTGCATTTGCGGTGCGGGGGCCTCGGTGGGCCTGCCAATAGGAGGATAACACCGAATGTCTCAGCATGACCGCTATATCAGTCCGTTCTCTACCCGTTATTCCTCGGACGAGATGCAGTATATCTTTTCGGACGACAACAAGTTCCGCACCTGGCGGCGTCTGTGGGTGGCGCTGGCCCGTGCCGAGATGAACCAGGGTCTTACCAACATCACCCCGGAGATGGTGGCCGAGCTGGAGGCCCATGTGGAGGATGTCAACTATGAAGTGGCCGCTGCACGGGAAAAGCTGGTGCGCCATGACGTGATGAGCCACGTCTACGCTTATGGCCAGCAGTGCCCCAACGCCGCCGGCATCATCCACCTGGGCGCCACCAGCTGCTATGTGGGCGACAATACGGATGTGATCGTGATGCGCCAGGGCCTGGAGCTGGTGCGCAAAAAGCTGATCGGCGTATTGGCAAAGCTGGGCCACTTTGCTGCACAGTACAAGGATATGCCCTGCATGGCATATACCCACGGCCAGCCTGCCCAGCCCACCACGGTGGGCAAGCGGGCTACCCTGTGGGCCAACGAGCTGGTGATGGATCTGGAGGAGCTGGACCACCGCCTGGCCACCCTGCAGCTGCGGGGCGTCAAGGGGACCACCGGCACCCAGGCTTCCTTTATGGAGCTGTTCAAGGGTGACGCAGACAAGATCCGCGCTGTGGATGCTTCCATTGCCCAGGAGATGGGCTTTGCACCGGATGCGGTGGTGCCGGTATCCGGCCAGACCTACAGCCGCAAGGTGGACGCCATGATCCTGAACGCTCTGGCTGGCATTGGCCAGAGCTGCATGAAGTTTGCGACCGACCTGCGTCTGCTGGCAAACTTCAAGGAGATGGAGGAGCCCTTTGAGAAGAACCAGATCGGTTCTTCTGCGATGCCCTACAAGCGCAACCCCATGCGCTGCGAGCGCATCTGCGCTCTGGCCCGTTACCTGATGGTGGATGTGCTGAACCCCAGCTTTACCACCGGTACCCAGTGGTTTGAGCGCACCCTGGACGACAGCGCCAACAAGCGTGTGGCCATGGCAGAGGGATTCCTGGCGACCGATGCGATCCTGAACATCATGCTCAATGTTACCGATGGTCTGGTGGTGTACCCCAAGGTGGTGCGCAGCCGTCTGATGGCGGAGCTGCCCTTTATGGCCAGCGAGAACATCATGATGCAGGCAGTGGAAAAGGGCGGAAACCGGCAGGAGCTGCACGAGCGCCTGCGCCAGCACGCCATTGCCGCTGGCAAGCAGGTCAAGGAAGAGGGTCTGCCCAACGATATGGTGGACCGCATTGCCGCTGACCCCGCCTTTGGTCTGACCAAGGAGGAGATCGAGGCAGGTCTGGTTCCGGAGAACTTTGTGGGCCGTGCTCCCCAGCAGGTGGAGGAGTTTGTTGCCCATGTGCTCCAGCCCATCTTTGACGCAAACCCTGAAGCTCTGGAGCAGCACGCTGCCCTCAGTGTTTAAGCATTAAGCCTACAAAAGGCTGCTGCATCATGCGGCAGCCTTTTTGGTGTTTTTGGGCAGAAGGGATAATGGGGGAAGGCGCTGCGTTTTTGCTTTTTGCAGCTTCTGAAAATCACGCTACAAGTGAGACGCTCCGCTGGGCCAGAGAATGGCTCAACCCTCTCCGTCACGGCTTCGCCGTGCCACCTCTCCCGAAAGGGAGAGGCTTTGGCAAGGGCAAAAAGTTTACAGCTTAACGGCAGGCTCTTTCTGGCCAGTAACCGGTGAGGACGAGACCTGCCCTCTTTGCCAAGGGCGTCCCCTGAGTGGAAAGACTTCCCCCGGCCGGGGGAAGATGTCGCCGCAGGCGACGGAGAGGGTTTGTTCCCCATACAAAAACATGGCCCGTGTGGATGCACAGGCCATGTGAAAAGTTTTTTATCCCGCTATTTCCCAAAAAGCGGGCAGTGTCACCAAAATTGCTTACAGCTTCGACAGCTGGGGACCCTGGGCGGTATCCTTAACAGCCCAGCCCATGGCGGCCAGCTCTGCACGGATCGCATCCGCAGCGGGCCAATCCTTTGCCTTCTTAGCGGCAGCACGCTTCTCCACCAGAGCAGTGACCTCGGCAGGGATCTCGTCCTTTTTACGGTTGTACAGCAGACCCAGCACCCCGGCGATCTCATCAAAAGCAGCGGCGGCAGCGGTCAGCGCCTGCTTGGTGGAGACCGCAGACAGGGTATTGATCTCCTTGACCAGGTCGAACATTGCAGCCAGGGCATCCGGTGTATTCAGGTCATCGTCCATAGCGGTGCAGAACTTCTTCCGGGCTTCCTCTGCCTTTGCGGTCAAGGTCTCATCGGTGCCAAACTCTGCCTTGCTCAGGGCAAAGTCCAGGTTCTCCCGGCAGGTGTAGAGGCGCTCCAGGCTGTTCTTGCAGCTCTCGATCAGCTCCACCGTGTAGTTCAGCGGCATCCGGTACCCTGCGGTCAGCATAAAGTAACGGATCGGCTCATAGCCATAGTGCTCGGCCACATCCCGCACCGTAAAGAAGTTGTGCAGGCTCTTGGACATTTTCTGATTGTCCACATTGATAAAGCCGTTGTGCATCCAGTAGCGGGCAAAGGTGCAGCCGTTGGCGCACTCGCTCTGGGCGATCTCATTTTCATGGTGGGGGAAGATCAGGTCCTGACCGCCGCAATGCAGGTCGATGGTCTTGCCCAGGTGGGTACGGCTCATAGCGCTGCACTCGATGTGCCAGCCGGGGCGGCCCATTCCATAGGGGCTTTCCCAGGCAGGCTCGCCGGGCTTGGCTGCCTTCCAGATAGCAAAGTCCGCAGGGTCCTCCTTCAGGTCGTCCTCCATGCGGCTGCGCAGCTCCCGGTTGCCGCTCTCCAGGTCATCCAGCTTCAGATGGCTGAGCTTGCCGTACTCGGGGTCGCTCTTGACCCGGAAGTAAACATCCCCATTCTTTGCCACATACGCATGACCAGACTCCACCAGGTCGGCCACAATGGACAGGATCTGCGGGATATGCTCGGTGGCGCGGGGCTGTACGGTGGGTGCCAGGCAGTTCAGACCAGCAGCATCCTTGAGATACTCGGCCTCAAAGCGCTGAGCCACCTGCTTCATGGAAGTGCCTTCTTCCTTGCCCTTCGCAATGAGCTTATCATCAATATCCGTGATATTGGACACATACTGCACCTTTGCGCCCCGGTACTCCAGGTAACGGCGCAGGGTGTCGAACACGATCAGCGGCCGTGCGTTGCCAATGTGGATATAGTTGTAGACGGTGGGGCCGCAGACATAGATGCGGTACTCCCCCGGGGTCTGGGGGACAAATTCTTCTTTCTGACGGGTCAGGGTATTGAAAATCTGCATAGGTCTCTCTCCTTTTTGTGTGACAAACACAAGCCGCAGCGGGCAAAAACAAACGCCTCCGGACAAAACTGGCTCTGCCAGCTTATCCGAAGGCGATTTTTATGCACAAAACCGCGGTTCCACTTCTGTTTGTCGCTCAAACGCCGGTAACGGCGGCGGGCCGCACTGCGATACTAAGGCAGCGGCGCCTGTTCCCGCAGCGTGCTGGCCGGGCGCACTTCCCACCGGGGCCTGCAAACGGGCTTGCAGCCAAAGGCCCGTTCTCTCTGTGCAGGCGGATACGGTGCTACTCTGCCCGGATCAACGCATTTGCTTCTATTGATAGGTTTATTATAACTTTCCTGCATGGGGAAGTCAAGGCGGCAGCCACTGCCTCCCGCCCACTTTGCCCTTTACAATCCGGAAAAAATGTGCCATAATTCTACTATTCGATGATACGATCGGCCGGGTATGCCGGCTGCCATGCAAGAGGGGGAATCACCATGAGCAAGATCATCATCCCGGAGAGCTACCGCCCTGCGCTGAACCTGTATGACACCCAGCGGGCCATTGGCACGGTAAAGCGGCTGTTTGCGGACACGCTGTGCGCCACTCTGAACCTGACCCGGGTCTCCGCCCCGCTGATGCTGGAGACTTCCACCGGCCTGAACGATGACCTGAGCGGCGTAGAGCGCAAGGTCACCTTCGACCTCAAGGACGGGACCATCGAGACCCAGGTGGTGCAGTCTCTGGCCAAATGGAAGCGCAAGGCCCTGAAGGACTATGACTTCCATGTGGGAAAGGGCCTGTACTGCGACATGAACGCCATCCGCCGGGACGAGGAGCTGGACAACCTCCACTCTGCCTATGTGGATCAGTGGGACTGGGAAAAGGTCATCCGGGAGGAGGACCGCACCGAGGACTACCTCAAGACCGTGGTGCGCTCCATCGTGGCCGCTGTATGCGCCACCGAGATGAACCTGCACGCCATGTTCCCGGAGCTGCAGAAGCTGCCCCTGCACACCCCCCATGTGACCTTCGTCACCTCCCAGGAGCTGGAGGACCTTTACCCTACCCTGACCCCGAAGGAGCGGGAGAACGCCTTTGTGCAAGCCAACGGCACTACCTTTTTGATGCAGATCGGCGCAGCGCTGAAAAGCGGCCAGCCCCACGACAGCCGCGCCCCGGACTACGACGACTGGACGCTGAACGGAGACCTTTTGTTCTGGAACGACCCGCTGCAGTGCAGCTATGAGCTGAGCAGCATGGGCATCCGGGTCAGCCCTGAGAGCATGGACCGCCAGCTGACCCTGGCGGGCTGCGATGACCGCCGCAGTCTGCCGTTCCACAAGGCAGTGCTGGCCGGTGAACTGCCCTACTCCATCGGCGGCGGCATCGGCCAGAGCCGCCTGTGCATGCTGCTGCTGGGCAGCGTCCACATCGGCGAGGTGCAGGCCAGCGTCTGGGACGCCGCCACCCTGGAAGCCTGCCGCCAGGCGGGCATCCCCCTGCTGTAAACCCCATACATAACACAGAGCGCCGCTCCGTCCGGGAGACCCCGGGCAGGGCGGCGCTCTGTTTTTTTATTTTACAGGGGCAGCTCCATCCGAATAGCCTGGTCGGTAAAGCCGCAGCTGCGGTACATCGCATAGGCTGCCTGGTTTTCGGCGTTGACCTGCAGCTCAATGCTCTGCAGCCCTCTTTCCCGGCAAAGCTGCCGGGCTTTGTTAAAAAAGGCATGTCCAATACCCTGGCCCCGATAGGCCGGAGCCACTGCCATGCTGTCGATGTACAGTACGTCCCTCTCTACATGGGTGGCATTGCCTTTGTGATAGAAGGCTACCAGCATGACACCCACCACCTTATCTTCTGCCTGCGCCACATAGCAGGTGCCGCTTTCCAGGATCTTAGCAAACACAGCCTGGGGGATCATCTCGGGGTTGGGCTTATAAAGATCCGGCCTCCAGTCTGCGTGCATCTGCTGCACCTGGCTCATGATGGCCGTCACAGCGGCCCAATCCTTCTGCTCTGCACTGCGGATCAGAAATTCCATCTTACCCTCTCTTTCTCTGTATCTGGGGTACGGCACAGACCAGCCCCGCTGCGGCCAGACCGATGCCCACCACCCCAAAGCAGACCCCGCTGCCCAGGGCGGACACCGCCGAGGACCCCAGCAAAAACGCCATCTCCAACAGGTTGACCCCCATATTGAACAGCGACAGCAGCTCGGCCCGCTGCTCCTGGCGGCCCAGCCGGTCGATCTGGTCGTTCTCCGCCTGGTCCAACAGGCAGGAGGCCAGATCCAGCAGCAGGGGCAGAACCAGCATCAGCGCCACGGTCCCCCAGCGAGGCAGCGACAGCCCCAGCAGGCCCAGCACCATCCCGCTCAGTATCAGCGCACCGACCAGTCCCCGGCCTTGGCGTATCCGCCCGAGAACGCGGGGACAGAGCAGCTCCAGCCCGGCATACCCCAAAATCAACGGCCCCATCCAGCTCTCCGGCAGGCCGCAGGCGGTCAGCTTTTCCACATAAAAGAAGTTGACCAGAATCCGCCCCATGCTCAGCGCCGCCAGCAGCATCATTAGTGCCGCCACCGGCCCAGTACGCAGCAGCTCCCCCAGCCCCAGGCCCCGGGGCCGACGGTCCAGCTGTGCCGCCAGGCAAGGCGGCTCCGGCTGCAGGCGGAAAGCTGCGGCCGCCCCCAGAGCGCTGACCACGGTGGTGGCCCCCAGCAGCAGCCCCAGCCCGCCCCAGCGGTAGAGCGCCCCATACGCCACAGTACTGACCAGGAAGCCCACCGTCCCCCAGTTGTCCACCTGAGCGAGCCGGATCAGGTACTGCTCCGGCGGCAGGGTGCGGTAGAGGTAGGCGCTGCGTGTACCGGACGCCAAGCTCGCCCCCAGCCCTTCCACCACAGCCTCCAGCACAAACAGCGGCAGACTGTGCAGATGCCAGGCCGCCAGCAGCAGCCCCTTGGCCCCCAGATTGGTCAGCTGGTACAGCACCAGCGTGCGCTGGCAGCCGATGCGGTCGGTCAGCCAGCCGGAAGGGACCTCCGCTGCCAGCACCACAGCGCTGAGCAGCGCCTGCAATACAAAGAACTGCTCCGTACTGACCCCAGCGGTGCTGCGTACCAGTAGAGCCACCGGCGCAAAAAACACCAGCCCATTGCACAGTGCAGTCAGGTCCAGTGGATCCATATGCAATTTTTTTGTTTTCATCCGTTTTCCCGGCTCCTATCGGCCGGGACACACCTCCCTGTGATCCAATTTTTGTTCAACAGCAGGATCACAGGTGCATCAGATCGGACGGGCAAAAAGGGTGTTCATGGTGGGGTCTCGTTTCCCCGGCGGCAGGGCCGGTGTGGATTTTCAATCAGAGTATACGCTCGCTCCCAATTTTTGTCAAGCAGATGTGCCCGGCCGCATATTCTGCGGGGAAGCGGGGCGTTTTCTCCTATTGCCGCCCAGCAGCCAGAGCAGCCAGGCATAAAAGAGGTTCATCAGCAGGATCAGGATGCACCATGCCACGGTGGTGCCCACGCTCTGGTGGTGGATCATCAGGAAGGGGTATGGCCCCTCCACCAGTCCCATCAGGTTCAGCCCCAGCAGCCAGGAGCCGTAGAGCACCGTAGGCACCAGCGCCAGCCAGACATCCCGCCCGGCCAGCCGGGGGCTGCGCTCCAGCAGCACGAAGGAGACCATCGCCAGCACTGGGTTCAGGAAATGGTGGAAGAACATGGAGCTGGTGAACAGGGTCACATAGTAGCCGTCCGGGCCGTACATCGGCGCCAGCACAAACACCACCGTCAGCATCGTGAGCGCAAGGCAGCTTGCAGCCACAAACTTGAGCCGTTTGAGCCAGCGGGGCAGCTCCCTGCCGGTAAACAGGCAGAGCACCTGGCCTGCCGCCACCAGCGTACACACCGCAGCGGCAAAGAGGTTGGAATCCTCTGTATAAAACAAAAAGATACTCTCATGGCCCCAATCCCAGCTCATGGGCAGGGCGATCGGCTCCGCCAGGGGGATGCAGAGGTTGATCAGGATGGACAGTACCCGCCGCAATGTGTCAGCAGCGGTGGGTTTTTGCAGTGCTTTTTCTCCCATGTGTAATAATCTCTCTTATAATTCCAAAAACGGACAGGGTGCGCCCCTGTCCGTTTTTGTGTTCTGCAAAAAGTATGGGTCTCCCCTTACTTTGCGGTATTGATAAAGCTGCGGTTATCCCACAGATACTTGATGCCGGAAATGGCAGTGACCGCAGCCACGCCCCAGCACAGCCAGTTGGCCACAGAGGAGACGGTCCCCACTGCATCCGGCCCTGCCAGCGCTGCTGCAAAGAAATAGAAGATGATGGTCAGCATCTGCATCACGGTCTTGACCTTGCCCCACATATTGGCAGCAATGACCTTTCCGTCCTTTGCGCTGGCTGCCACCATGCGCAGACCAGACACGGCAAATTCCCGCGCCAGGATGATGGCCAGCACCACCGGAGAGCACACCCCGTCCCGCATCATGTACAAAAAGGCCACAGTGGTCAGCAGCTTATCTGCCAGAGGGTCTGCAAACTTGCCAAAGTCGGTGACCATCTTCCACTTGCGGGCCAGATAACCGTCCAAAAAGTCGGTAAAGCTGGCAGCAGCAAACACCACACCCACCACCAGGTACCAGGTAGTGTCAAAATCCGAAGTGCCATACTGGCCCATGGACACGAACACCATGAACACCGGCACCAGCAGCATACGCAGCAGGGTAAGCTTATTGGGCAGATTCATAAAAACGCCTCCGTTCTGTCCCGTTTGTTATTTTACGACAGTACCATACAGATCGTACAGGTCGCTGTCCTGGATCAACACATCGTAGAACTCGCCGGGGTACAGCGGTTCCAGGCTGTTCACGCAGACACAGCCGTCCACCTCCGGGGCATCCCCGGCGGTGCGGCACAGGTACAGGCCGCTCTCCTCGTCGATGCCGTCGCACAGCACCCGGAGGGTCTTGCCCACCTTTTCTGCCTGTTTCTGGGCCATGATACCGGTCTGGATCTGCATCACCAGCTCGGCGCGGCGGTCCTTGGTCTCCTGGTCCAGCTGACCATCCATGCCGGCGGCCACGGTATTCTCCTCTGCGGAGTAAGCAAAGCAGCCCAGCCGGTCGAACTGCACGTCCTTGACGAACTGGCACAGCTCCTCAAACTGCTCCTCGGTCTCCCCGGGGAAGCCTGCGATCAGGGTGGTGCGCAGCGTGATGCCGGGGATCGCTTCCCGCAGGCGGCGGATCACATCCAGCAGCTGAGCCTTGGTGGAGCGGCGGTTCATCCGGTGCAGCACCTCATCGCTGCAATGCTGGATGGGCAGATCCAGATAGGGCAGCACTTTTTCATCCCGCTGCATGGTCTGGATCAGCTGGTCCGTGATGCGCTCCGGATAGGCATACATAATGCGCACCCACTCAATGCCGGGGATGGCGTTCAGGCCGTCCAGCAGCTCACACAGGCTGCCGGGCTTGCCCCAATCCTCGCCATAGGCGGTGGGGTCCTGCGCCACCACGATCAGCTCCTTGACCCCTTCCCCGGCCAGCCAGCGGGCCTCGGCCAGGCAGTCGGCCATATCCCGGCTGCGCAGCGGTCCCCGGATGCCGGGGATCGCGCAGTAATGGCAGCGGTTATTGCAGCCCTCGGCGATCTTCAGATAGGCATAGTGAGCCGGGGTGCCAATGACCCGCTTGCCCCCCAGCGGGAAGTCCCGCTTGGGGCCGTAGCTTTCCAGATGCTGCTCGCCTGCCGTCAGGCGGTCCAGGATCGCAGCAATGGCGCCGTTGGAGGCACAGCCTACCACCGCATCCACCTCCGGGATCTCCTGGGCGATCTGGCTGCGGTAGCGCTCGGCCAGGCAGCCGGTGACCACCACTTTCAGCTCCGGATTTGCCTGCTTATAAGAGCAGGCTTCCAGGATATTTTCAATGGCCTCGGTCTTAGCGCTCTCAATAAAGCCGCAGGTGTTTACCAGCACTGCATCTGCCTCTGCCAGGTCTGCCACGGTCTCGTGGCCCGCAGACAAAAGGCTGTGCACCATAACATCCAGGTCCACCTGGTTCTTGGGGCAGCCAAGAGAAATACATGCAATCTTCATAATGGGTCCATACTCACTTTCTTATCAAGGGGCCCGCTGATGCGGGGAAATCACAATACAAAATGTTTCAGACCGGCGGGGTCTGGGCTTCCTCGGCTCGGCGCAGGGCCTCCCGCACCACCGGATAGGCAAACCCCCGGCGCAGCAGGGCAGCGGTCACCAGGTCCTTGCGGCCTGCTTCCAGTTTGGCGCGGTACCGGCGCTGCACCAGCCCGCAGGCAGCCGCCAGGTCCGGGTCTTCCCCGGTATCATCCGGAGCATAAGCTTCTTCCAGCGCCGTTTCGATCTGCGGCGGGGTCAGCCCCTTCTGCCGCAGGGTCTGGGCGGCGGCACGGCGGCTTTTGCCTGCGCTGCGCAGGCCATACGCCCGGGCAGCGGCATAGCGGTCATCATCCAGATAGCCGCAGCGGACCATCTCTGCCACGGCATAGGCGGCAGCTTGATCCGTAAAGCGGCGGCGCAGGCGGTCGTACAGCACAGCCGAGGACAGCTCCTGCGCAGCCAGCGCTTCCAGTGCTCTGGCACGGGCCTTGGCGGGGTCAGCGCATTTTTCCTCCTCCTGCAGGGAGCGGCGGCGGGCAAAGGACATTTTAATCCTCCACCATGATATCCAGCTCGCTCTCGCTGCTGCGGGCAGGTGCCTTTACGACCGGCTCTGCCGCAGGCGCTGCCTCCCCCTCCTTGACCGGGGCGGCGGCACGGGGTGCAGGGCGGCGGGTCGCATAGAGCTTGTCCGCATTGGCACGGATCTGGCCTTCGATATCGTCTGCGATCTCCGGATTCTCCCGCAGGAACTGCTTGGCATTGTCACGGCCCTGGCCCAGACGGATATCCCCATAGTTGAACCAGGCGCCGCTCTTCTGCACGATGCCCAGCTTGACACCCACATCCAGCAGCTCGCTCATTTTCGAGATGCCCTCGCCAAACATGATATCGAACTCTGCCTCCCGGAACGGCGGCGCCACCTTGTTTTTGACCACCTTTGCCCGGGTATGGTTGCCGATGAACTGGCCGGAAGAATCCTTCAAGCCCTCCACACGGCGGATATCGATGCGGACCGAGGAATAATATTTCAGCGCACGGCCGCCGGTGGTGACCTCCGGGTTGCCGTAAACGATGCCCACTTTCTCACGCAGCTGGTTGATAAAGACGCAGACCGTGTTGGTCTTGCCAATGACACTGGTGAGCTTACGCATGGCCTGGCTCATCAGACGGGCCTGCAGACCCACATGGCTGTCACCCATCTCGCCCTCGATCTCTGCACGGGGCACCATGGCCGCCACCGAGTCCACTACGATGGCGTCAATGGCGCCAGAGCGCACCAGCGCCTCGCAGATCTCCATGGCCTGCTCACCGGTATCCGGCTGGCTGACCAGCAGGCTGTTGATATCCACGCCCAGAGCCTCTGCATAGGTGGGGTCCAGTGCGTGCTCTACGTCGATAAACGCCACCTCGCCGCCTTTTTTCTGTGCTTCAGCCAGGACATGCAGGGCCAGGGTCGTCTTACCGCTGGACTCCGGGCCATAGACCTCGATGATACGTCCGCGGGGCACACCACCCACACCCAGAGCCAGATCCAGCCCCAGGCTGCCGGTGGAGATCGCATCCACCTGCATGGCGGTGTTATCGCCCAGCTTCATGATCGCCCCTTTGCCAAACTGCTTTTCGATCTGGGCAAGGGCCGTGGCCAGCGCATCCTTTTTTGCGTTCGGCTCGGTCTTCTGGGTGGCGGTGACCACCGTATTCTGATTTTTTGCCATCGTGCGTTGCTCCTTTACCGTAAGGTTTCTGTGCAGGCTAAAAAGCCGCTGTTCTATTCCCTTTCAGTATACCACAAATCCAAGATATTACAACAGGAAGTTGTTTGATTTTCAAACTAAGAAGCAGATCTTTATTCCGGTCTTTGGGCCAGGATGCAGCGGTCATTGCCGCCCAGATCCTGGATGCAGCGGATCTGCGTCCAGCCTTCGGCTTGCAGCAAGGCACAGACACCCTCCCGCTGCTGCCAGCCGATCTCCAGCGCCAACGTCCCGCCGGGGCGCAGCGGGGTCTGGTAATGCCGCGCCAAAGCCCGGTAAAAGTCCAGCCCATCCTCCCCGGCAGCCAAAGCCATGGCAGGCTCCTTTGCTACCTCCGGCTGCAGATCCTCCATCTCCGATGCCGTCAGATACGGCGGATTGGAAACGATCAGATCCAGCCCGCCCTCCGGCAGGCCGCGCCAGTAGTCGAACAGATCGCCCTCTACCGCCTGCGCTGCGGGCGGCAGGGCGGCGATGCCCAGCAGTCCGGAGCCAAGCGTAGGCTCGTCCTCCTCCAGAACATCCTCGGTACTGCCCTGGGGCAGGCTGCGCAGGGCTGTGCGCACATTGCACACCAGGTAATGGAGTGCCTCCGGGCTTTTCTCCACGCAGGTCACGCTGGCTGTGGGGCGCAGACGTTTGATGCCCAGCCCCAGGCAGCCGGTACCTGCACAGAGATCCAGCACCTTCGGGGCTGCACAGCCCGCAAGGGTCTGTGCGGCGGCCTCGGCCACCACCTCGGTATCCGCCCGGGGACAAAGCACCCCCGGCCCCACCGCCAGCTCAAAATCCAAAAACGGCCAGCGTCCGCAGAGATATTGCAGCGGCTCCCGCGACTCCCGCCTCTGACACAAGGTTTCCAGCCGGGCAGCCTGTTCCTCGGTCAAAACGCGCTCGGACAAGCGGGGGTCTCTCCCCGTCGCCAAGCGGAACAGCTCCCGGGCGTCAAAATCCGCATCCGGGCAGCCCGCCGCAGCCAGGCGCTGCTGCACCAGGGCCACCGCCGCCCGGGGCGTCAGCCCCCCGGTCACCATTTGCCCTCCTCCGGTGTATTGGGCAGCACCGGGGTCACAGCCGCAATGGCAACTTCGATCATACTGTCATCCGGCTCAAACACCGTGAGACGCTGCACCAGCAGGCCCGGCGCACGGATGATGCGGGTGGCCCAGTTGTCCGACCGGCCGCACCATTTCAGCAGTTCATAGCTGATGCCCATGACCACCGGCAGCAGCAAAAGCTTAAACAGCACCCGCAGACCCATGCTGCCCCAGGGCAGCACGCTGTACAAAAACACGCTGACGATCACCACCAGGATCAAAAAGCTGGTGCCGCACCGGGGGTGGAACCGGGTATACTTCCGCACATTTTCCACCGTCAACGGGTCCCCGGCCTCATAGCAGGCAATGGTCTTATGCTCTGCACCGTGGTACTCAAACACCCGGTGGATCTCCTTCATATGGGAGATGGCCATCATATAGCTCAAAAAGATGCCCACTTTGAGCACCGCTTCCAGGATGACCTTGGGCCAGCGCCCCAGGGAGATCAGATGATCCAGCCCCCCTACCAGCACTGTGGGCAGCACCGTGAACAGCAAAATGGCAAACAATCCGCCAACGACTGCGGCCGCTACCAGCAGCATATCCTCGGCTTTTTTGCCCAGGTGATCCCCCACCCATTTTTCAAAGGCGGATTCTTCCTGCTGGGGGTCGTAGTCCTCCCCCATGCTCACCTGCGCCGAGTACATCATATAGCGGTAGCCCATGACGAGGCTTTCCACCATGGACACTGCGCCCCGCACCAGCGGGATCCGGGACCAAACGCCATGATGAGGGGTAGGTTCCAGCTTGGTCTCGATACTGCCGTCCGGCTTGCGCACCGCACAGCAGATCTGCTGCGGACCGCGCATCATGATGCCTTCCATCAATGCCTGGCCGCCCACGCTGGTCTTAAAACATTCGGGCTTGGGTTGGTTCATTGGGAGTTTCTCCTCTTTTTCTGTCCTTCTGCCAGGGCCTTGTTTTGCCCCAGGTCTTTTATTTTACCACAAAAATGTGACAAAAGTTTAGTTGCCGGCAATTTGCAGCCCGCAGCTTACCGCCGGTACAGCGGCAGGCCCAGGGTGACCACCGTGCCCCGGCCCAGGGTGCTTTTGATGTCCATCGTGCCGTCCAGGGCGGTCATGATGGAATCCACCAGCGCCAGGCCGATGCCGCTGCCCCGCACCGAGTTTTTGCCCTTGAAAAACTTTGTCTTGACGTTTTCCAGGTCCTCGGGCGGGATGCCCCGGCCCTGATCCAGGATCTCTACAAACGCCTTGTATTCCCCGGCCCAGAGCTTGACCGTGATCCGCCCGCCGGGAGCAGAATACTTGATGGCGTTGTCCAGGATGTTGATGAACACCTGCCGCAGGCGGTTCGGGTCGGCATAGACGGGGATCATCTGCTCCGGCTCGGCATAGTCCAGCACCAGCCCTTCGTTCTGGATGCGGGCTTCGCAAAACAGCACTGCGTCGGTAAGCTCTGCCACCAGGTCCAGCGGACGGCTGTCCATGCGGATGCCTCCATTTTGCAGGCGGCTGAAATCCAGCAGCTCCTCTACCATATTATACAGCCGCCCTGTCTCGCTGCTGATGATCTGCAGCCCTTTGCGATAGTTTTCGTCCTGCGGGTCGTCCAGCGTGCGCAGGGTATCCACCCACCCCCGGATCGAGGTCAGGGGGGTGCGCAGCTCATGAGAGACGGAGCTGATGAACTCGTTTTTCATCCGCTCCGCTTCCTCCAGCCCCTCCGCCATCCGGTTGATGGTACCGCGCAGCCGGTCCACCTCGTCCCGCTCATCACCGGTGACCGGCAGCCGGACATTCAGCTCGCCCTGGGCGATGGATGCAGCCGTCCGCTCCACCTGCCCCAGCGGAGAAACGATGCTGCGCACGAAATACAGGCCAGACATTATCGTAAAGCCCAGCACTGCCGCCGCCACCAACAAACTGAGCAGCAGCGCATCCTTCAGCTGGCCCTCGATCAGGCTCAGACTGGTGACCATGCGGATCGCCGCTATATCTGCCGCCGCATAGGGCACCAGGCAGCAGCCCGCCATCACCGGTTCCCCGGAGGCGGTGCGGTAGATGGCCAGGCCAATGCCATCCGATGCCTGCTGTGCCTGCTCAAAATCTGCCGGGCTGACGATGCCCTCGGCTCCGGTACCGCTGGAAGTGGCGATCACGGAACCGTAGCTGTCCAGCAGCATGAACTCATATTTATCCTTGTCCGCAAACTGCTCCACCATCCGCCGCAGCGCCATGCTGCGGTTGGAGGAGGTGCGCTGCGGGGTGTCGCCAGCGTACATTTTCAGCTGACCGGTAATGGAGGAAAAACGGCGGTACATGGATTGCTGTACCCCGTTGTAATAGCTGCGGGTCGCACTGTATAAAAACAGCCCCTCCGCCAGCATCACCAGCAGCACCGTGATCAGCAGGCTGCCCCGCAGCCAGCGCCGGGTGATGCCGCTGCGAATTCTACGGATCTTGCCCATCGGTTCACTCCTCCCAGCGGTAGCCATAGCCCCATACCGTAAGGATATGCACCGGGTGGGACGGCTCGTCCTCTACCTTCATCCGCAGACGGCGGATGTTGACGTCCACGATCTTCACATCCCCAAAGTAGTTTTCGCCCCAGACCCCTTTCAGGATCTTTTCCCGCACCAAAGCTGTGCCCGGGTTGCGGAAAAACAGCTCCATGATCTGGAACTCCACCTGGGTCAGCTCAATGGGCTGCCCGGCTTTCAGCAGGACACGGCGGTTCTCGTCCAGCACAAATTCCCCGCTGACCAGAGAGGACGGGCTCTCCTCCACAGCGTTATCCGCTGTGCGGCTGACCCGGCGGCACAGCGCCAGTACCCGGGCCAACAGCTCACTGACGCTGAAAGGCTTGGTCATATAGTCGTCTGCACCAATGGACAGTCCCCGGATCTTATCCTGCTCCTGCCCTTTGGCGCTGAGGATGATGATGCCGATCTTCTGATCCGTGCGGCGGATGGTTTCGCAGAGCGAAAAGCCGTTCATCCCCGGCAGCATCACATCCAGGATCGCCGCATCACAGTCCGGCTGCTGTTCCAGCAAGGTCAAAGCCTGCTCCGCACTTTCGGCCTCCAGCGCCTCCATCCCAGCCAGATGCAGGTTGAGCGCGATCATCTCACGGATGCTGGCTTCATCCTCTACAATAAGCACTTTTGCCATCCAAACATTCCTCCATCCCAGGATATACGTTAATCCAGCAGGTACAGCGAATCTGCCAGCTGGTAGTTCGGATCTGTAATGACCACGTCCGGCCCCAGCTGGGCCTGCATCTGGCGGGAGGCCACGATGCCCAGGCGAGTCCAGCCCTCTGCATCTGCTGCCGAATCTGCCAGGCGCACCGTCAGCACCAAAGCATCCTCGTCCATGGTGCGCAGTTCCACTGCATCCTCCACTTCCTGACTGTCGGTGAGCTTGAGGTTTCCCTCCCACTCCATCGGCAGCTCGATATAGCAGTTTGTTTCCTCATCCAGCAGGCCAAAGCTCTTTTTGGGCGAACGGCTGGTAAAATCCATCCAGACGATAAAATCCATCCGGCGGCTCTGGCTCATATTCAAAAGGCCCGCCTCATCCGGCTGGGTGGGGATCTCCACTACCCCATCGCCGTCCAGGTCCTGACTAGTCAGCACCGGTACATTGCGCAGCGTAGCGTTATACAGCTCCTCGGTACTGATCTGTCGGGCAGGCACCATCTGCTGTTTTTTTTCATCAAAGCAAAGCAGCACTGTTGCCAGGTTGTTGCCGGAAATACCGGTCCATCCATCCAGCGCCAGGTAATGGCGGCCATCTGCGCCCACCCCGGCAGCCAACGATGCACAGCCGGTGAATTTATCGGCCGACAGGCCCATGACTGCGGCCTGCTGGAACACGCCTTCCCGGTTGGCGGTCAGCAGCTCGATCTGCACGCCGCCCCCTTCCAGGGTAGACATCAAGATCAGATCCTCGTTGCCGCCGCCGGTGATATCCTCCGCCAGATACTGCTCATAGGGCTGCTCCAGGATCGTGGACAGCTGCCCTTCGGCATAGGAATATACCGCCAGATACCGGTCTCCCGGAGAGGCCAGATACCCCACCGTCAGCTGTGCTGCATCCCCACCCTGGAGCTGCGCCAAGCGCACATTCTCCACCGTGTCCGACAGCCCTTCTACGCTTTGGCGCACCTGCCAGACGCCGCTGGTGTCCCGCTGCAGCACCGCTACACAGACGTTGGAGGTGCGGGCTGTGGTGTACAGCACCGCCGCATCCTGCTGCCCGTCACCATCCAGATCGTGGAGGACAAAGGGAGAAAGCGGTTCTCCCTGCATAGGATACTTGAGCTGTGCGCTCTCCCCCAGCCACTCATCCAGGGCCGTTTGCAGCGCACCATAGTCACCGGAAAGCCGGGGCGCCCGCAGCAGCTCCTCCACCTGCATCGTCTCCTGCAAGGTGAAACTGCAGCCCGAAAGCAGCAGACAGAACAGCAGCAGCGCAGCGCCCAGATATTTTTTCAGCACAGAGGGCGCCTCCTTCCATCGAAAGTATTGCCCGCTTTTTCAAAACGGAACGGAGAGCAGTTTCCCGTCTCTCCGGCTTTTAGTATATCATGCAAGGACTGCAATTCCAAGTATCATTCCACACACACCAGCGGCAAACCCGGCAGCAGTATCCCCCCGTCTGCCCAGCGCAAAACCGCCAAACAACAGCTCCGACACGCTGACCCAGCACATGACCCCCGCAGCGCCCAGTGTCAGCCCCGCCAGCAAGCCCGGACTGAGCACCGGCGACAGTACAAAGTAGGCCAGCAGCGCCCCCAGCGGCTCTGCCAGACCCGAACCAAACGCAGCCAAAACACTTTTTTTGCGGCTATGGGTCGCATACCAGATGGGCGCTGCCGTACTGATGCCCTCCGGCAGATTGTGCAGCGCAATAGCCAGCGAAAGGCGCAGCCCCTCCCGGGGGTCCTGAACGCCGCTGAACAAGGTCAGGATCCCTTCCGGCAGATTATGTGCCACCAGTGCCAGCCCCACCACCACGCCGCAATGCAGCGCCCGGCGCCGGTCATCGGCATCCTGCCCCGCTATGCTGTTCCAGAGCGTCTTTTCCTCCGGCAGGATCCCATCCATGGCTGCACCAGTCAGCATCCCTGCCAGCAAAAGCCCGGCCGCTGCTGCCCCCGCTGCTGCGGGCGGCAGCCGTGCAGAAAAATATTCCATCCCCATAGGGGTCAGATCCCCTAAACTGACCGCCAGCATCACACCGGCTGCAAACCCAAGCGACCGGGCCAGCAGCTTTTTCCCTGGCAGACGCCACAACACCAAAAGACCGCCCAACCCAGTGGAAAGTCCCGCCAGGGTGGTCATACACAATGCCGCTGCCAGGCTGTTTTGTTCCACAACGCCTTCCCCCTTTCTTCGCCGTCACAACCATATGCTTCAGCACCGAGAGGATATGCACACCGGCGGGTCCCGGGGAGCGTACCGCTCCAAATTTTTGCTGCGGACAAAACAAAAAAGCCCTTTCCCACAAAGGGGAAAGGACTTCTTAAAACCGTTTAAGCGGTCAGATCAGACCAGCTCCAGCACGGCCATCTCGGCTGCGTCGCCGCGGCGTGCGCCGATCTTGATGATGCGGGTGTAGCCGCCGTTACGGTCAGCATACTTGGGGCTGATCTCGTCGAACAGCTTCTTCGCAACATCTTCCTTGGTGATGTAGCTGTAGACCTGGCGCTTGGTGTGCAGGTCGCTGGACTTACCAAGGGTGATCATCTTCTCGGCCATGGACCGGACGTCCTTAGCGCGAGTAACAGTGGTCTCAATCTTGCCATTCTCGAACAGGTAGGTGACCATAGCGCGCATCATGGCGTTGCGGCTGTCGCTGGTTCTACCGAGCTTTCTGGTACCGGGCATCCCGTTTCACTCCTTAATTATCAAACAAATTAGTCGTCGTCAGTGTTCAGCTTGAAGCCCAGGGAGTCCAGCTTAGCCATGACTTCCTCCAGGCTCTTACGGCCGAGGTTACGAACCTTCATCATCTCGTCCTCGCTCTTGCTGACGAGGTCCTCGACCGTGTTGATACCGGCGCGCTTCAGGCAGTTGAAGGAACGCACGCTCAGATCCAGCTCCTCGATGGTCATCTCCAGAGCCTTCTCCTTGTCGTCGTTGGTCTTCTCCACCATGATCTCCGTGCCGGCTGCCTCATCGGACAGATTGACGAAGAGGTTCAGGTGCTCGGTCAGCACGCGGGCTGCCAGAGAGACAGCTTCCTGCGCATTGATCGTGCCGTCGGTCCAAACCTCAAGCGTCAGCTTGTCGTAGTCGATGGACTGCGCAACGCGGGTGCTGGTGACATTGTAATTCACCTTGAGCACCGGGGTGTAAATGCTATCCACGGGAAGAGTGTTGATATCATTCTTCTCAATGATAGCCTGCTTATTGCGCTCTGCGGGCACATAGCCGCGGCCTTTGTCGAAGGTGAGCTCCATGACGAGCTTGCCGCCCTCGCCCAGGCTGGCGATATGCCACTCAGGGTTCAGGATCTCGATGTCATCGCCCTGCTTGATGTTGTCGGCCGTGACTTCACACGGGCCAACAGCCTCCACACGCACCGTCTTCGGCCCGTCGGTGTACAGCTTTGCAGCAATCCCCTTCAGGTTCAGGACAATTTCGGTAACGTCTTCCTTGACGCCCTCAATGGTGGAGAACTCGTGGACCACGCCGTCGATCTTGACGCTGGTCACGGCGACACCGGGCAGAGAGGAAAGAAGCACACGACGCAGGCTGTTGCCCAGGGTGATGCCAAAGCCGCGCTCCAGAGGCTCCGCCACAAATTTGCCGTAGCGGCCGTCCGGCGACAGGCTTGCCGTTTCGATTTTGGGACGTTCAATCTCCATCATATCTATGCCCTCCTTGTCAAACCGATGTTACCATCGGCCCATTCTAGTATTCTTTTTTCAAGAATTTGAAAGTCTTGTCCCTCTTTTAGCAATCGAGGGATGTACTTTCCCAATGGATTACTTGGAGTACAACTCGACGATGAGGTGCTCTGCGACTTCGTAGTCGATGTCGCTGCGCTCGGGCAGCTTTGCGACGACGCCCTTCAGGGTGCCGGCCTCGCGGTTCAGCCAGGAAGGCAGAGCCACGACCGGAGCCTCAGGACCAGTCAGCTTAGCAAACTTAGCGGAAGAGCGGCTGGACTCGCGCACTTCGATCACGTCACCGGCCTTGACCTGGTAAGAGGGGATGTTGACCTTCTTGCCATTGACGTTGAAGTGAGCGTGGGACACCAGCTGACGAGCGTCGCGGCGGGTCTGAGCAAAGCCCAGGCGGAACACGACGTTGTCCAGACGGCACTCCATGATCTGCAGCAGGTTCTCGCCGGTCTGGCCGGGGCGAGACTCAGCCTTCAGGAAGGCGTTGTGGAACTGCTTCTCCAGCACGCCGTAAATGAACTTGACCTTCTGCTTCTCCTTCAGCTGCATAGCGTACTCAGACTGCTTCTTGCGCACGTTGCTGTTGGAGTTGCGGGTAGTATTCTTCTTTGCATAGCCCATGACCGCAGGAGAAATGCCCAGGGCCTTGCAACGCTTTGCGATAGGCTGCGTATTCTTTGCCATAATTCAGTTTCCTCCTTCGATCAGACACGACGGCGCTTCGGGGGACGGCAGCCGTTGTGGGGAATGGGAGTCACGTCCTTGATCAGGGTGACTTCCAGGCCGGTTGCCTGAAGCGCACGGATAGCGGACTCACGGCCAGCGCCGGGGCCCTTGACGTAGACCTCAACGGTCTTCATGCCGTGCTCGATGGCGACCTTAGCAGCGGTCTCAGCAGCAGACTGAGCTGCAAACGGGGTGCTCTTGCGGCTGCCACGGAAGTTCAGGCTGCCAGAGGAGCACCAAGACACAGCATTGCCCTGCAGGTCGGTGATGGTGACCACGGTGTTGTTGAACGTAGACTGGATATGAGCCTGACCGGCTGCGATATTCTTGCGCTCTTTCCGCTTCATGCGGACGTTTGCGCCCTTCTTGGCGTTATTAGCACTTGCCATTTCTCAGATCCTCCTTACTTCTTCTTGTTGGCGACCGTGCGCTTCGGGCCCTTGCAGGTACGTGCATTGGTCTTGGTGCGCTGGCCACGGCAGGGCAGGTTCTTGCGATGGCGGGTGCCACGGAAGGACTGGATCTCAACCAGGCGCTTGATGTCCAGAGCCACGTTGCGGCGCAGATCGCCCTCAACGAGGATGTTAGCCTGATCGATGTAGTCACGGATCTTAGCCTCGTCATCGAGGGTCAGGTCCTTGACGCGGGTATCGGGGTTGATGCCAGTGGCAGCCAGGATCTTGTTGGCCGTGGTCTGGCCGATACCATAAACATAGGTGAGACCCACCTGAACGCGCTTCTCGCGGGGCAGGTCAACGCCGGCAATACGTGCCATAGTAGTATCCTCCAAAAATCATCCCATGTCAGTGTCGGGGTCTGCGCCGGGACTCTACGCACTTGACCCTCAGGCGCCCGAATTAGCCCTGGCGCTGCTTATGCTTGGGGTTCTGGCAGATGACCATCACGCGGCCCTTGCGGCGGATGACCTTGCACTTTTCGCAGATGGGTTTCACGGAAGGCTTGACCTTCATGATGTTGAACCTCCTTTTGGATAATGCCCTGACGCTTACTTAGAGCGCCAGGTGATGCGGCCCTTAGAAAGATCATAGGGCGACATTTCTACGGTGACCTTGTCCCCGGGCAGGATACGGATGAAATTGGTCCGCAGCTTGCCGGAGATGTGCGCCAACAGGACATGGCCGCTGGGCGTGAGCTTCCCAGTGTTTTTGTCCTCGCTCAACATTTCCACCTTAAAGATGGCGTTGGGCATGGCCTCGCGCACGATGCCTTCGATCTCGATGACGTCTTCTTTAGACAAGCTCTTTGCCTCCTCATTGGATCTGCTCAGTTTGTCATATGGACGGACAGGCGGCAGTGATCGCCACATGCTTTTTCTCCTGCGGCACAAAATCCGCAAAACAGACAGAGTATCCCCGTCTGCCGAGAAAGCATCTGGCTGCCACGGCCATTTATAGATTATACACCTTTGAGAAGCATTTTGCAAGAGTTTTTTCCGTATTTCCGATAAAAATTTCCGCCCTCCTTTGAGGGCGGAAATCTTTGCTCCAGTTTTGCGCGACTGCACGGCAGAGTGAATTTTTTTTCACAAAAACTTAGCAAGTTTGCACAAATCCGGTCTTACAATGTAAAGTTCGGGTCCTCCCAGCCAAGGGTCAGGATCTCGGTGCGGTCCTTCAGGATGGCAATGGAATGTTCAAAATGTGCGGCCATGCCGCCATCCCGGGTCTTTACCGTCCAGCCGTCCGACAGGGTCTTGATCTTGCTGTCGTACTGGCAGATCATCGGCTCAATGGCGATGGTCATGCCCGGGACCAGCCGCGGCCCCCGGCCGGGGGTGCCGTAGTTGGGCACTTCGGGATCCTCATGCAGCTCACGGCCGGTGCCGTGGCCTACGAACTCCCGCACCACACTGAAACCAGCCGCCTCACAGTAGCTCTGCACAGCATGGCCGATATCTCCAATGCGGTTGCCCGCCACTGCCTGGGCAATGCCCAGATGCAGTGCCTCTTTGGTGACCTCCAGCAGGCGGCGGACTTCCAGGTCCACCTTGCCCACCGCATAGGTGCAGGCATTGTCTCCGTTGAACCCATCCACTTTTGCACCGGTATCGATGCTGACGATATCGCCCGGGCGGATGACCTGGTCGTGAGAGGGGATGCCGTGGATGACCGTGTCATTCAGGCTGATGCAGGCCGAACCCGGGAAACCATACAGTCCCTTGAAGTTGGGCTTGCCGCCATGCTTGACGATAAAATCCTGGATCAGCTTATCCAACTCCCAGGTCGTCATACCGGCCTCGATATGCTCTCCGCCATATTTCAGGGCGGCAGCGCTCAGGGCATTGGCCCGCCGCATCCCGTCCAGTTCCTTCGCATTCTTGATCTGGATCACCGTTATTACGCCTCCAAAGCCTTCATTACTTCGGCCGTGGTCTGCTCGATGGAGCTGCAGTGAGGGATCACGGCCAGTTTGCCGCGGCTGCGGTAGAACTCCACCAGGGGCTCGGTCTGCTCATGGTATGCCTTCAGTCGGCCCAGCACGGTCTCCGGCTCATCATCCTTGCGGATGACCAGCTTGCCGCCGCAGGCATCGCAGATGCCCTCCACCTGGCTGCGCTTGGACTGGATGTGGTAGCTGGCGCCGCACTTTTCGCAGACGCGGCGGCCGCTCATCCGCTGGGTGATGACCTCATCCGGCACGCTCAGCTCCAGCACCTTGTCGATGCGGATGCCCATGGTTTCGATCGCTTCTGCCTGTGCGATGGTGCGGGGCACACCGTCCAGGATAAAGCCGTTGGCACAGTCTGCCTGCGCCAGGCGGTCATTCAGGATGCCAATGATGACCTCGTCCGGCACCAGTGCGCCAGCATCCATGTAGCTTTTTGCCTTCAGGCCCATTTCGGTGCCTTCCTTCACAGCAGCGCGCAGGATGTTGCCGGTGCTGATAGAGGGGATGTTCAGCTTAGCGCAAATGATCTCGGCCTGCGTGCCCTTGCCCGCGCCGGGTGCGCCCAACAGGATCAGGTTCATAGATTTGCTCCTTCCTTGATGCATATACATATTAAGAGCGGCTTTTGGGCAGCAGGTCAAGCCCCGCTGCCCAAAAGCACACCCTATGCAAAAAAGCACTGAAAAGTCCGAGGCTTGCTCTCCTTTCCAGTGCTTTCTCACATCTGTGCTTTTTTAGTTCAGTTCAGATCAGCCCAAAAAGCCTTTGTGGTTGCGCATCGTCATAAAGCTGTCCAGGCTGCGGGTCGTATCCAGCACCACGCCGACAACGATCAGCAGGCTGGTACCACCGAGCTGGATGCTCATTCCGGTCAAGTTGCCCAGGACGATGGGCAGTACAGCCACCACAGCCAGGAAGATGGACCCGAAGAGGGTGATCTTGTTCAGGGTGTGGGTGATGAAATCGCTGGTGGGCTTGCCAGGACGGAAGCCGGGGATCGAGCCGTTGTTGCGGCGCAGATTGTTCGCGATCTCAACAGGGTTGTACTGGATGGCCACATAGAAATAGTTAAAGGCCAAGATCAGCAGCAAGTAGATCACAACGTACAGCCAAGAGGTGTAGTTGAATGTGTGGAAGAACGCATACAGGAACGGATGCGCTGCCTGGTCGATCTGCAAAAAGCTGCCGATGGTGCCGGGAATGGACACCAGAGAGGAAGCGAAGATGATGGGCATAACGCCGCTCATATTCAGCTTCAAAGGCAGGTAGCTGTTCTGCCCGCCCATCTGCTTGCGGCCCACCACCCGTTTTGCATACTGGATGGTGATGCGGCGCTCGGCATTGGTCATGACCACGATGAACACGACGACGACCAAAGCCAGAACAGCCAGCAGAGGCAGGAAGATGTAGAACTGGGGCTCGCCAGCCGCAGCCCGGGTCAGCAGACCCTTGACTGTGGTGTACAGCGAGGACCAGCTGGACACGATGGAAGCAAAGATCAGCAGGGACAGGCCATTGCCGATGCCCTTATCGTCGATCTGCTCACCGCACCAGGTGATCAGCTGCGCGCCTGCGGTAAAAGTAGCAATGATGATCACAGCGGTAAAGATACCTGCTGCGCCGGTCGTGTACTTCAAGGCGCCCATGTTGCGCACCACGAAGTAGTAGCCCAGACTCATCACCAGCGCAATGCCACCGCCGACATAGCGCGTGATCTGCTGCATTTTCTGCTGACCGTCCGCTTCCTTGGCCATGTTTTCCAGGGACGGGATAGCAACGGTAAGCAGTTGCACGATAATGGATGCGTTGATATAGGGTGTCACACCTAACGCGAAGAGCGTGCATCGGGACA
>UQGD01000009.1 GCA_900540455.1 uncultured Faecalibacterium sp. | reverse complement strand
GGACACAGATGCTATGACCGACTATTATTGGGAAAATCTGAAAGATATTCTGCAACGACAACTTGCAGACGATGATGAATATCGTGCACTGATCCAGAAAAAGATTGCCGCAGAGATTGCGTTGAAAGCTCTTATCGGCGAAGAAGCATGGAGCCTCTATCTGGAATTGGATGCAATCAGTAACGAATTAGAGAGTGTTCGGCTGGAAGCCGTGTATCTGGCTGGTGCTTCTGATTACGAAAAATTATCCAAATGACTTTGATGCCGCCGATGTGCGGCATTTTTTGTAGGAGGTGATGGCACTGGCAGCAACACGGTTGATTGCGCTGCACAAAAACAAAGGCATGACCGTTGCGGCCTGCCTGAAAAATCGCACGGACTATATCGAAAACCCGGACAAGACTGAGCAGGGGCAGTTTGTCAGCAGCTATGCCTGCAGCACCCTGACAGCAGATGAAGAGTTTATGCTTACCAAGCGGCAGTACGACCTTGTGAACGGACGCAGGCAGAAAAGCGATGTAATTGCTTATCAGATACGGCAGTCCTTCCGACCCGGTGAGATCAGCGCAGAGGAGGCTAACAAGGTGGGCTACGAACTGGCTATGCGCTTTACCAAGGGCAAGCACGCCTTTGTAGTGGCAACGCACACGGATCGGCAGCACATCCACAACCATGTGATCTTCAACTCCACAGCATTGAATGGCAGCAGGAAGTTCCGGGATTTTTTCTTTTCGGCGTTGGCAGTGCAGCGGTTGAGTGACCTGATTTGCTTAGAGCATCAGCTGTCCGTCATTGAAAAGAAGCCCTATCGGGAGCGTCAAAAGCGCATTGTCTACCCGCCGAAAGAGAGCAATCGTGACCGCCTGTGCGGAATCATCGACACCATCCTTGCAGAAAAGCCGGGAGATTACGAAACTTTTCTGCAAAAGCTGGCGCGGCAGGGATATGAAGTGAAACGTGGCAAGTACACGTCGGTGAAGGGCAAGGGGCAGAAACGTTTTATCCGGTTCCGTACACTGGGCACCGGCTATGGCGAGGATGAGATCAAGGCGGTGCTGGAGGGAAAGGCAGAACACCTCCCACATCAGAAGCAGCCGCCCAAAGAACAACCCTTCCAGTTGCTGGTGGACATTCAGGGAAAAATGGCAGCGGGCAAAAGTGTCGGCTACAAAAAGTGGGCAACGAAGTTCAACCTGAAAGAGATGTCCAAGACGCTGCTATTTTTGCAGGAGCAGAAGATCAGCAGTGCCGACGAACTGCGGGAACGAACAACGGCGGCAACCGAACGCTACCATGCCATGGGCGATTCCATCAAGGCGGCGGAAGCAAGGCTGACAGAAATTGCCGTCCTGAAAACCCACATCATCAACTATGCCAAGACCCGCCCGGTCTATGATGCCTACCGCAAGTCGGGGTACAGTAAAAAGTATCTGGAAGCCCACCGGGAGGAGATCACCCTGCACAAGGCGGCGAAAGCGGCCTTTGACGAAGCCGGGCTGCAAAAACTGCCGAAGGTCAAGGAGTTGGATGCGGAGTTTGCAGAACTACTGACCCAAAAGAAAGCAGCCTACCCGGACTACCGCAAGGCACGGAACGAGATGCAAGAACTGGTTCGGGCACAGAAAAACGTGGAACGCTTTTTTGCGGAGGAAAAGCCAGCACAGGAGAACGAGCAGGTTCGATAAGAAAAGATTGCCGGGAGTTGACCGCAAGAGGTCTGCACCCGGTAATCTTTTTTGTTGATTCAATCTTTAACGGAATGGTTTATCTCTTTCGGTTGTGTATGTTGGTGCGGCCGACAGGTATCCTATGGAGTGTAAAGAACACGATAGGATGAGGTTGCACTATGAAAGAGCTTTTTGGACAGCGACTACGGGAGCAGCGGATACAGCATGGGCTGACGCTGGAACAGCTTGCGGAAAAATCCGAGCTTTCTTCCAACTATATCGGCATGGTAGAGCGCGGCTTAAAGGAACCCGGTCTTGCCACCATTGTCAAACTTCTGAATGCTCTGAATATTTCCGCAGACACACTGCTGTGCGATCTGGTTCCCAGCGCATCCCATGTGACCGACGATGAAATCCGAAAGAAGCTGGAAGGTTTGACTCCCATCCAGAAAAAAGCGGCACTCGATCTGCTGGACACCTATATCGGCAATCTCCCTTATCTCATAAACGAGGAATAAAATCACAAACTTTGCAAGCGCATCGGCTGAAATTTAGCCGGTGCGCTTTTCTTTTGCATGCCTTTCGGCTATAATCATTCTTATAGGATGCATTGCTTCCTAAAGAGTTGATTGTTTGGGGGTGTCAAGATGAGAGAACCACGGTACAGCATTTTAGCCGATATTCAGGATGCGATCGAGCAGGCAAAGTGCGGCAAGCTGGCATTGTACTGGCAGCGTACCATCCAGCAGGAATACCGTTGCAAGAAAGCCACCCCTGCCGAACAGCAGGCGTATGAGCAGTTGCAGAGTATTCTTTCCGAGGTGCCGCAATGGAGCGGTGAAGAAGATCTCCGCCATAACATGGAAAACATCGGCGGCGGGGTCTGGTTCTGCCACTTCTGGACTGACCACCACTCCATGGTGCAGTTGACGGAAGATCGTAGCGGCGCATTTACTGTTGCCTATGTGCTGGACACGGACGCTTCCCTGGAGGTGCGCCGGGAGGCTGCACTGCAAGCACAACAGGAGCTTGCGGAATGTATGCAGGAATGGGGCATTACGCTTCTGGATGCGCCTGTTCCCGAACAGATGAAGTATGATTCTCTGGCGGAAGCCGCTTCTCGCCTCATGCAAGTCCTCAACGACCCGGAGAACATCACCGGGTAAAAAGCGTCCCATCGGGATGCGCAGCCAGCATTGGAAAATGCAGAACAAAGGGGTTTGGGTCACTTCCCCAACAAGCATTTTGCAACGCAAAAGGTGTTTTTGTATAGACGAAAACATTGCTTGCGACAACTACGCGCCCTTTCAGTCCTCCTATTATTTCTTGACTCGTGCATAATATTTTTCAAGGCTCTTATCGCAGCCATCCACAATATGCAGCCAATCTTCCCGTGTAAGCTTGCGGAAGATGATCGGGTTTGCCTCGATAGTCTCCACGTCCTTGCAGCGCATCAAGAATCGCATATTCTCAAAGCGCTTGAAGGGGTTGGAGAGGATGTTCTTCTCCACATCCTTCCGGGTATAACAGCCCTTCTGGTAAATGCTGGTGGATTTCTCTGCGATCATCCCATGTGCCTTGCGGTCCTCATAGAAGTTAATAAAGTAGTCCACCACATCCGGCAGGGCAACTCTGCCATTGCTGTCCATATACTCATAAATCGCTTTGAGCAGGACCGGCTTATAGAAGAAGCTCATATCCATCGTTTCAATGAATTTCATGAACTTATCTGCCATATTCTGCGGCGTAATGAGATCCCAGCCGTACTGCTTGGCAATGTTTCGGACACTTTCTTCGCGCATAGACCTGCCGATAAGAGAATCCTCTTTCTCTTGCGATCTGTTCGTAAGGCTTTCCGGCTTCTGTATATTCTTTTACGGTAGCAAGCCGCTCATCGATCGTAGATTTTCGTTTTGCCATAAAGAAACCTCCTGCGTTTTTCTTGGAATCTTTATGACCATTATACGACTTTACCCATCGATTGACCAATTCAGGACTGCGAAGATGGTATTTTTCGCAGAGCGTTTGGAGGCTGCCTTTCCCGTGCAGACGGTCTTTCGATTTTCAAGGTGCGGTGCGGGATTTGGCAATAAAAAATCGCTACACAACAACCTAAACCTGACCATCCCTTCTGGGATGGCCTTGGTTCGGGTTCGTTATGTAGCGATCAGAAAGTTAAAAACTTGCTCCGGCTCCTTCGGAAGCCGAGCTGAAACTCTAAGTAAAATATGTTATATTAAATTGTTGGGATAGATCACCACAAAAATCGAGCCGTGTCAACGTGAACTTGTCGGGGCGAGGCCCCTCCATCTTGCTGCGCAAGACCGTTCTGTCGCTTAAAAGCCCCACTGGGGCTTTCATTGCTCCGCTGCGCAAACGCGAACTTTTGAGAATAGGTCACTTTCGGCAGTGTGCAAGAAAACACGCTGAAAACTTTGGCGAAAAGAGAGAGTCAGATGGCTCGTTTTGCTTATTTGTTTTTTACCAGCAGCACCTGATACGGTTCCAGTTCCACATCCGCCAGCCAGACGGAAGCACCCTCCGGGGTGTGATACTCGCCGCCCAGAGCGTCCAGACTGGCTCCTGCCGGGTACTCGGTAAAGTTGAACAGCCCCACCAGCGTTTCCTCGCCGCGCTTGCGTACCAGCGCCAGCACGCCGGGGTTGTGGCTGTCCCATGTGGTCACCCACGCATCCGGGGCAAAGCAGGGGTCTGCCCGCATTTGGCGCAGCTGCTCCATGCCCTGCCACAACTGGTTTTGCAGCGTGCCCTTCCGGGTGCGCTGTTTTGCGTTTTCCCAGTTGAAGCGGCTGCGGTGCAGATTGCGGCTGTCCTCCACACGGTCAGGGTCGTTTTTGTAGTCCCAGCCGTTGCACTGGGCAATTTCGTCACCGCAGTTCAGCATGGGGAAGCCCTGTAAGAACGCCATGGCAGTGTGCAACAGAAGATCACGCTTTACAGCGTAGTCCAGTGCAATCTTATCATCTTTTTCCAGTGCCTGCTCCACGCCGCACAGGCTGGCGGTGGTGCCGCAGCTGCGGGCATCGCCGGTGGCAGGGTCGTAGTTGTACAGCTCACCCTTTGCCCAGCTGCCGGGGAAATTGCCCTCGTAGAAGTGGTACAGATATTCCTTGTGCTTCTGCGGGTCGATGCCGAGCCGGTTTTCCACTGCCTCGTCCAGACCCCAGCCAATGTCATCGTGGCAGCGCAGATAGTTCACAAACCAGCAGTTGTCCGGCAGGGCGTGGAGGGCATCCAGCTGGGCTTTCAGCAGCCGGGTGTCCCGGCTGGCAAGGGCGCTCCACAGGTTGACCATGGTGGACACGTTGTAGAGCATGTGGCATTCCGGCTTTTCGGGCGTGCCGAAGTAGGCGGCAAGCTCCTTGGGTGCCATGACTACCTCGCCCTTGAGGATGACCGCCGGGCAGACGCATTCCAGCACCATGCGGAGCATCCGCACGATGGTGTGCACCTGCGGCAGATTGCGGCAGTTCGTGCCCAGCTGCTTCCAGATATAGGGCACGGCATCAATGCGGAACACTTCCACGCCCAGATTTGCCAGATGCAGGACGCTCTTGGTCATATCCACGAACACCGCCGGGTTTGCGTAGTTCAGGTCCCACTGGTAGTCGTGGAAGGTGGTCAGCACCCACTTGTGCATTTCCTCACACCATGTAAAGTTGCCAGGGGCAGTGTTGGGGAACACCTGCGGCACAGTCTGCTCGTACTGGTCGGGGATGGTGCGGTCGTCATAGAGATGGTAATACGCCTGAAACCACGGGTCGCCCGCCTTTGCCGCCATCGCCCAGCGGTGGGTGCTGGCGGTGTGGTTCATGACAAAATCCAGACACAGGCTGATGCCCGCTTTCCGCAGTTCCCGGGTCAGGTTTTCCAGATCCTTATTGGTGCCAAGGGCAGGGTCTACGGTATCGAAATCCTCCACCGCATAGCCGCCATCGTTGTGAGGGTGGGGCATCTGCAGCAGGGGCATCAGGTGCAGATAGGTCAGCTTCTGCTCCTTGAGGTAGGGCAGCTTCTTTGCCAGTTCTTTCAGATTTCCGGCAAAGAGGTCGGTGTACATGGTCATGCCGAACATATTGCCCCGCTTGTACCACTCCGGGTCGGCAGAGCGTGCCTTGTCCAGCGCTTTCAGCTCGGCGCTGCGGGCGTTGTAGGCTTCTGCCATCTCCCGCTCCAGAACCTCCAGCCCTTCCCGGTTGTGGTACAGCTCCATGAACAGCCATTCCAGCTCGTCCTTATGGCGGGCAAAGCGGGTGGAAAACTCCTGTGCCATAGGTCAGCCCTCCACTTCCGCAAGGGTGGGCATGGCAGGAATAGCACCATGGCGGCTGGTGGTGATGCTGGCCGCTTTGTTGGCAAAGGCCAGAATGCTTTCCAGCTTGTCCACGGTCAGGGTGTCCAACTCCTCCTTGCAGAGCTTAGACAGGGCAGCACCAAAGAAGGTGTCACCTGCGCCGTTGGTGTCGCCCACCTTGCAGGGGATGCCAGCCACATGGCCAGTTTTCTCCCCAAAGCGGTAGAATACGCCGTTTGCACCCAAGGTGACGAAAATCAGCCGGATGCCGTTCTGTGCCAGCTGGGCTGTGCCCTCGGCACAATCGGTGGTGCCGGTGAGCAGAGGCAGTTCTTCATCCGATACTTTCAGGATATCCACCAGCGGCAGGGGAGCTTTCATCTGGGCAATGGCGTCCTCTTTGTTCTTCCAGAGGTTTGCACGGTAATTCGGGTCATAAGTAATGACAGCACCCAGCTTTTTGGCACGGGCAGCAGCGTCCAGCGTGGCAGTGCGAGAGGGGTCAGCGGTCAGGCTGACCGAGCCGAAGTGGACGATTTTCGCGGCTTTCAGAGCCTCGTCCGAAATGTCCTCTTTGCACAGCATCACATCAGCGTTGGCGCTGCGGTAGAAGCTGAAATCCCGCTCACCGGCGGCATCCACCGAAACAACAGCCATGGTGGTGGGATGGTCTGCATCCACCGCCATGCCGGAAACATCCACCTTGTTCTCTGCCAGAACGTCTTTCAGGTAGCGGCCAAAGGCATCCGCACCCACCTTGCCGATAAAGGTGGTCTGTGCCCCCAGCCGGGCGGCTGCCACCGCCAGATTGGCCGGGGCACCGCCGGGGTTTGCGGCAAACTGAGGAATGCCACGCGCATCCTTGCCGGTCTGGGTCAGGTCGATCAAAACTTCACCAATCGTTAAAATGTCCATGCGTTTTCTCCTTATTTTTATCCTATGAGTTAAAAACCAACGATCACCGCTGGAACAGATAATGAATGTAAGCGGCTGCACGCTCCGGGTGCGGTGCATTCTGCACTACCCCAAGATAGACCTTGCCAGAAAAACCTGCCTGCCTGACAAACGGCGTGTCCGAAATATCCAGCACGGTCCCACCGGCGTTCAAACCCGACAGTGCATGGAAAGACGCATCCAGTGTCCGCAGATCGAGAAAATAATCATCTGCCAACAGTCGATCCCGTGCATATTCGTCCATCAGAACAACATCTAACCGCTGGGCACTGACTGCACCCAGCAGCTTCATCTCTGAAGCATATACATACTGCTCCTCTGCGCGTTCGCTTTCGCTGAGCAGCAAGCCGGACAGCAGATCGACCTGTTGCTTTTTGGTCAGACCCTGCGCCTCGGCAAAGCCGGTGGTAAGCTGTTCCGTCAGATCAGACCCGGCAGTGATATTTACCAGACCAAGGTAAAGCACATCCTCTTTTTTCGTAACATGACGGTAGGCTGCATACCCGAGGATATAGACGACGATGAGCACGATCACAATGGGCAGCTTGTAATATGCCCAGATGTGCTCCCACTTTTTGTGCCCATGGAGGGAGCGGAGTGTATCCCGGTCAGTTTTTGTCATGGTCGTATTCCTCGTGTACTGCATCAGGGTCTCCACCGATCAGATAGAGGATCCGAAGCATCAGAAAGGAGCAGAGCATGGCGCAGAAGCCCATGCCCAGCAGGAATGCAGGCGTGAACACAAACACAATGACGTACCCCATGATGCCATAGATCGCCGCCATCAGCAGGGTGCAAAACAGATACCGGACACCCACGAGAAACGCTGTTTTCAGGATGCCGAAGGTGGTGTTTTCAAACCGTGCCAGCAGAGGAAAGGCATACAGCAGAACGATGCCGTACAGAACTGCCGCACCAATAAGTACTGCAGTGAGCAGCGTCCAGAAAATGTTTTCGCTCCACATTCGGCGCAGCACAAAGCCATCCACAGCCAGGAAACTGCCGACTGCCAGCAGGATAAGCCAGAGTTTTGTGGCAGGCTTAAAATTTTCCCGGAACGCCTTAAAAAACATCCGGGTCAGACCATCGTCCCGATCTTCCGCCATTTTGAGTGTGACGTAGAACAATGCGGTCGTAGAAGCCCCTATGGTAACGATGGGCAGGCTGCACACGAGCCATAAGATGTTCAGGTAAGCACTGTAAGTCAATTTCGTCAGCACAGCAAACAGCGGCTTGTCCGTATTGCACAGGTCACGCATGGTAGTTCTCCTTTCGCTCAATCTCCTGTGGATTCTCGCAGGATCAGGTTGGTTTCCGTATAGACGGTGCGATAGTTCAGCGATGGCTCTTCGATGCGGGTCATAAGCAGATTGGCAGCGGTGTAGCCCATAATCTGTCCATGGATATGGATCGAAGTCAGATGGGGGGCAAAGTAGGAAGCCTCCTGACTGTCATCGAAGCCGCAGACCCAGATATCATCGGGAACCGAGTACCCCAGCTCATTCAATGCCTTGACCAGATCCATGGCAACAAAGTCATTGGCGCAGACAAAGGCATCCGGCATCGTTTTGAACCGACGTATGGTTTCGTACAGGGATACCGGATAGTTCTGCTGTCCAGATGGCATCGCACAGGTGCTCAGGCCTTCTGTCAGACCAAAGTGCTCCACTGCATCCTTATAAGCCATATAACGCTCAAAGAAGGACTGACAGTGGTTTTTATCCCCCGCAAAGCTGATGCGCTTTTTGCCGCGCTGAACCATGTGGGCTACCACATTCTGGACCTCAATGCGGTTTTCCATATAAAGGCGGTCGGCTTTAAGGGGAGGACGCATATCCATCACAGGGGTGTCTACAAACAGCAGCGGAACATCCAGATCGCACAGCATCTGTGCGTAGTCATAGTCGAATACTTCAAAGCAGATGATGCCGGCTGTGCGCTCGGTATTGAGAGAAGATGGAAGCTTTTTCTCTTTCAGCTCTATGGGAGAAATGCGATGAATGGTCATGTAGCTGTGCAGATGGTCGATTTCCGACTGGAAACGATCCAGCATCATGGAGGAAAAGTGAGAGTTGCTCAGAAACTGGGTCGTCAGCATGGCGATCTCCCGTTTATCATTCGGCAGAATGGAAGGCTCTGCTGTTTTTGCAGCGTCTTCCTGAAACAGCGGCAGATAGGCAAACTGCTTATAGCCCATTTCGGCGGCTTTGCGCAGGATCTTCTCCCGTGTGGCATCTGCCAGCACACCGGTGTTGTTGATGGCCTTTGAAACTGTGTTGCGGGAAAGCTGCAGTTCGTTTGCAATATCCTGAATGGTGACCTTGGTTGCCATAAGTCATCCTCTTTCTTTATAATATAGGAGCGGATGTCCTTTCTTTTATAGATAAAGTCTGGTGACGGATCTTATTCTTTATGACTCCAGTATAGTGCAAATGCACAAATTAGTCAAATGCAAAAATGCAAATCATCATTTTGCATATTTGCGCACATTTGGATTTGTGCATCTGTACAAATCCACAGTTATTTTTGATGTATACCATGAATTATCGTTGACATTCGCTTATTTGAGTGGTATAAATGAATCACGGAATTTTACATTTGCACAATCCAAGCAAAAAACGTAAGATTAAACGGTGCAAGTATAAAACACAAATCAAAAGGAGGAGAATGATTCATGAAAGCAAAGACGGCCTCGCCGGAAACGGCTGTGCTGACAGCAGAACGCAAGCTGCACAACACATGGGTCTACATCAAACGGCATTGGCAGCTTTACCTGTTGTTCCTGCTGCCTGCCGTGGTGCTGACGCTGGTGTTCAAGTACGCTCCCATGGGCGGTGTGCTGATCGCGTTCCAGAAGTACAATCCCTTCAAAGGCATCTGGGGCAGCGAGTGGGTAGGCTTCAAAAACTTTATCCGATTCATGTCCTCGCCGGACTTCCAGCGCTATCTGATCAACACCCTGAAGCTGAGCGTCTACGGTCTGCTGTGGAGCTTCCCGATCCCCATCCTGCTGGCATTCCTGCTCAACCGTATCGAGAGCAAGAAGATCAAGCAGAAGGTGCAGCTGGTGCTGTATATGCCCAACTTCATCTCGATCATCGTGCTGTGCGGCATTGTCCGGGTGCTGCTGAGTGTCACCGGTCCGGTGAACAGCCTGCTTCACACCAGCATCAACTTCATGACGCTGCCGGAAGCGTTCCGCCCCATCTACATCATCAGCGGCATCTGGCAGGGTGCCGGCTGGGCATCCATCATGTACACCGCATCCCTTTCTAACGCCAGCAAAGATCTGAAGGAAGCTGCGATGATCGACGGCGCAAACCTGATCCAGCAGATCATGACGGTGGAGTGGCCCGCCATTAAGGATATGGTCGTTATTCAGTTCATCCTGCAGGCAGGCAACATCATGAGCATCGGTTTTGAAAAAGCCTATGCCCTGCAAACTGACCTGAACCTGAACACTGCCGAGATCATTGCAACGTACGTTTATAAAAAGGGCCTGTTGGACGGCGATTACAGCTTTTCCACGGCAGTCGGTCTGTTCAACACCATTGTCAACGTCATCCTGCTGATCGCAGTGAACAAGATCGTTGCCAAAATGAACGATGGCAAGGGCTTGTAAGGAGGGGTTTACCATGGCAAAACAGAAAAAATCAAAAATGGCCCTCTACACCAGACAAGATAAGATCATCCTGTACTGCGGCTACGCACTTCTGGGTTTGTTCCTGCTGGCGATCATCGTTCCGATGATCTACATCGTCATCGCGTCCTTTATGGACCCGGTCACTCTGCAAAACAAGGGCATCTCCTTTGATTTCAGCAAGTGGAGTCTGGATGCTTACCAGCGTGTCGTTTCGGACAAGCAGATCTGGGTCGGCTTCAAGAACGCAGTACTTTACTCGATCATCTTCACCATCGTCTCGGTAGCGGTGACGATGCTTGCCGCTTATCCCATGTCGCTGCCGGACTTCAAAGGCAAAAAGATCTTCAACACCTTGTTTGTGATCACGATGTTTTTCAGCGGCGGTCTGATCCCCACCTACCTGCTCATCAACAATCTGGGTCTGCTGGATTCCATGTGGGCGGTCATTCTGCCGGGAGCATTCAGCGTGTGGAACATGATCATTGCCCGTACCTATTATCAAGGCATCCCGCGTGAGCTGCGTGAAGCTGCGGATGTGGATGGAGCCAGCGAGATGCTTTACTTCTTCAAGATCCTGCTGCCCGTCTGTATGCCGGTGGTGGCAGTTCTGGCTCTGTGGCAGTTCGTGGCAATGTGGAACAGCTACTTTGACGCTATGATCTACCTGAACAGCGCATCGAAGCAGCCGTTGCAGCTGGTGCTGCGTTCCATCCTGATCCAGAGCCAGCCGGAATCCGGCATGATCGCAGATATCCAGAGTACTGCCGAACGTGCGAAGATGGCAGAGCTGCTCAAATATGCAACCATTATTATTTCCAGTCTGCCGCTGCTGGTGATGTATCCCTTCTTCCAGAAGTATTTTGATGCCGGCATCATGGCTGGTTCCATTAAAGGCTGAGGATATTCCAGAATTTTATAAGCGGGTACGCTCATCTGTTACACGAAAAAAGAAATATAAAAAAGGAGAAAATACCATGAAAAAGCTGATCTCTCGCCGCAACTTCCTCAAGGTCTGCGCTCTGGCGGGTTCTGCCGCTGCTCTGTCTGCCTGTGGCGGCGGCAAATCCAACGGCAGCAACAATTCTGCTGCCGCAGCTGTGGACGTAACCGGTGCCGTTGAATTTCCGCTGTCCGAAAAGGTCACCTTTACCGGTATGACCAGCTTCCCTGTGGGCAGCGAACCCGAGCCGAATAACCGCACCATCTTCAAGCGTCTGGAAGAGCAGACCAATGTGCACATCGACTGGACCGCCATCCAGTCCGACCAGTGGAGCGATAAGATCACCCTGAATATGTCCAACCCCAACACCCTGACGGATTTTGTTTTTACTGCTGATTTTACCGACAGCAATCTGCTGCGCTACGCAGATCAGGGTGTCATCCTCAATCTGGAAGACTACATTGACAACAATATGCCTAATCTCCAGAAGGTCTTTGAGAAGTACCCGGAGTACCGTACCATGTGCACCGACAGCGATGGCCACATCTGGGCACTGCCCTGGATCGAGCAGCTCGGCGCAGAAAAGACCGCCATCCAGACCATTGGCAACATGAGCTTCATCAATACCAAGTGGCTGAACTTCCTCGGTCTGTCGATGCCCACCACGGTGGACGAGTTTGAGCAGGTGCTGATGGCATTCCGTGATAACGCCGCTTCTATCAAGGCCGAGTATGGCATTGACGGCGACATCATCCCCATGTCCTGCATCGTCAACAACGGCGATCAGGACCCCAGCATCCTTATCAATGGCTTTGGCGAAGGCTACGGCGATGCAGACAAAGACCGCCATATCGCCGTTACCAACGACCGAAAAGTCATCTGTGCCGCCACCCAGCAGGGCTACCGTGATGGTCTGGACTGGCTGCACAAGCTGTATGCCGAGAAGCTCATTGACCCGGAGTGCTTCACGCAGGAGTGGTCCACCTACGTTTCCAAGGGCAAGGCTGGCCGCTATGGTGTCTGCTTCAGCTGGGATGTTGCCAACATTGACAACCTGACCGACTGGGAGCCGCTGCCTGCCCTGACCGCCGATACCCGGAATATCACTCCGCAGAACGGCTCTTTCACCAGCGGTTTTGCCCGCGGCAGATGCGTTGTCACCGCAAAGGCGACTAACCCCGCACTGGTTTGCGCATGGCTGGATCAGATGTACGCACCCCTCCAGTCTCCGCAGAACAACTGGGGTACTTACGGCGATGCGGAAGGCTTTAACATCTTTGAACTGTCCACCAACGATAAGGGCGAGCCCATGCTGAAGCACGCTCCTCTGGGCGATGCTTCTCCCGTGGAAGTCCGTGAGGCGCAGTGTGTCAGCGGACCTCTGGCGGTTCTGGATGATTACTATGGTGTATACGTTACCTGCCCGGACGATGCACAGTACCGTCTGGACTGGATCAAGGATATCTACACCCCGGATATGAACAACGATTATGTCTATCCCAATGTCTTTATGAGCAACGAGGACACCGAGCAGGTCTCTAACCTGCAGGCAGATCTGCAGACCTACATGAATACGCAGAAGGCCAACTGGATCATGAACGGCACTACGGATGCAGAGTGGAACGAATATCTGAGCAAGCTGGAAGCCTACGGCTTGTCCGACTATCTGGGCATTATGCAGAAATATCTGGATGCTTACTACGCATAAGAATTCTTTCCTTTGGAGGATTCCATGAACGATTTGACTTTACAAAAAGCCCGCGCCTACGAGGCCGAGCACGGCGCAGCCATTTCCCCGGCGGAACGCCCTGCCTACCACCTGACTCCCTATGTGGGCTGGATGAACGACCCAAACGGTTTCTCTTATTATAAAGGGAAGTATCACCAGTTCTATCAGTATAACCCCTACGATGTGCGGTGGGCGCCCATGCACTGGGGTCACGCCGTCAGCTCTGACCTGCTGCACTGGGAGTATCTGCCCTGCGCGCTTGCACCGGATTCCCCGGCGGACAACGGCCCCGGCTGCTTCTCCGGTTCTGCCACCGAGATGGACGATGGCAAACAGCTGCTGATGTACACCAGCGTGGTGGCAGAAAAGCAGCCCAATGGGGAGATGCGGGACATCCAGACCCAGAGCATTGCCATCGGTGATGGACTGAACTACGAAAAGCCTGCCTGCAACCCGGTGCTGACCCAGAAAGACCTGCCGGAAGGCTTCAGCAAGTTTGATTTCCGGGACCCCAAGATCTGGCGTGAGGCCGACGGCACCTACTCCGCCGTCACCGTCTGCCTCGCCGAGGACGGCAGCGGCGCAGCGGCACTGTTCCAGAGCAAGGACGGCTTCGACTGGAACTTTGTCACGGTGCTGGAACGCTGCAACAATCAGTACGGCAAAATGTGGGAGTGCCCGGACTTCTTCCCGCTGGACGGCAAGCAGGTCTTGATGCTGGGACCCATGGAGATGCTGCCCAAGGGCGAGTTCCACAACGGTCACAACGTGATTGCTTTCGTCGGCAGCTATGACGAAGCTGCCCACACCTTCACCAAGGAAAACGTGCAGCTGATGGACGGCGGCATCGACTTCTACGCCACCCAGACCACCCTTGCCCCGGATGGCCGCCGCATCATGACCGCATGGCTGCAAACCTGGTCGGACACCGAGGATAAGCCCCAGGGCTGCAAGTGGTTCGGGCAGACCATCTGCCCCCGGGAGCTGCATATCAAGGACGGACGCATTATTCAGACCCCGGTGCGGGAGCTGGATGCCGTCCATGGTAAGCGCACTTTCCACGAAAATGTGACGGTGCAAGGCGAAACAACGCTGGAGGGCATCAAGGGCCGTGTGGCTGACCTGACCGTCACGGTGCAGCCCGGCGAATACCGCTCCTTCACCCTGAAGCTGGCCGCTGATGCAGACCATCACACCAGCCTGACCTACGACCCCTACACTTCCGAGCTGACGCTGGACCGCAGCTATGCCGGTTCCCGTGCCGACATCGTACACCGCCGCAGCTGCAAGGTCCGCAGCCAGAACGGTGCGCTCAAACTCCGTATCCTGCTGGACAAAAACAGCATCGAAGTTTTCGCCAACGACGGTGAGCAGACCATGACCGTATGGATCTACACGCCCCAGTCTGCCGACGGCATCACCTTTGCTGCCGATGGCAAAGCAACCATCACGGCAGAACAGTTTGAGCTGAATCTGTAACCTGATATTCCCTTCATTTCTCCTTCATTGAGTCAAAACCACCGGCTAAGCCGGTGGCTTGAGTAAGCCCTAGAAGGGCATCCTACTGGCAAAGCCCCTCAAGGGGCCTTGAGCAAGCGTCTTTCATCTGCATTACTGTGCCACATCAGAAGATAAGGCTTCATAATGGCAAGATGGCCGGGCAACAGCTGATTGAGAGATTTTCTTTGAAGATCCCTCAGTTGGTTGTTGTCCGGCTATTTTTTTAGCCTTCATAAAGTCTGCTCCCGTAAAAAGGAGCAGCCTTATGTTTGTCCGTTTTTCGTGGATGCCCCAAGCGGCTAGATATCCGTATTTTGCCACCACAGAGTTTTCTTCCCTTCGTGGTGATATCATTCAGGCGAGAAGCCCCCTCTGCGATTGCCTTGATGATTGCATTATACCGTTGGACGGCCACCACTGTGGGCCACATCCTGGACCGGCAGGAATACCTGGGGCATACAGTGATGGGCAAGTCCATCTGTGAGAAGTTCAAGACCAAGCAGCGCCGGGCTGCCACTGCCGACGAGCTGATGATCTTCCCAAACACCCATGAGGCCATTGTGGATCAGGATACCTGGAACATTGCCCACAAGCTGAGGCTGCGGAAACGACCCAAAGCAGCCAACGGGACCTAGTAGAAGAACTCCAGGATCAGGCTTCCATCGCCCAGTGCGAGGAGAATGAGTGCCACTTCAAGATTGGCTTCTCAGCTGGGCTGCTGGTGCAGCAGGAAGCGGTAGAGCAAATGAAGGAAATGGGCACCACAGGGTGAGCTGCCCGGTATACAACTTTTGGCCCCCTGCCTTTGGTAGAAAAGAATGGTCAAATTGGAGGAAAGGTCAATCCTGATGGGAACAGTCTTTATTCTCCTTGTCTATGCCATCGTCTATATCGGGAAGATATTGATAGAACACCTTTTTCTCAAGGACCCACCGGGCAAACAGCGCATATCCGGCAGGTGCCAGAAGGATCAGCGGCGGGCAGAATGCTGTCAGCAGGCCGAACGCAGCCAGCACCACCAAAAGCAGCAGACTTTTGTCAAAATGGAGCAATGCCATGGCACCGGACTGCAACACCGTCTTTTTGACCGGGTCGTCGAATCTTGCCGCATAGGCTGCGTTGTAGATCATCCAGGCCAGCCCACAGATACTCAGCACCGTAAAAATGATCCAGAGATTACCCGTCGCTGCCTGTTGCCCCTTGAGGTAATGGGTCATAAAGCAGTCAGCCAGCAGAATGCTCTCCGGCACTGCCAGAGCAAGAAAGCTCAAAGTTGCCTGTCGGAAGCTCCGGCGGCAGGCCCGGAAAAATTCCTCGCTGACCGTTCCCCGGTCCTCAATTAGGGACTTGTTCACTGCATAATAGAGGGCTGTGCTGGAAATGCCCAAGGTAAACAGCGGCAGACTTCCTATTAGCCACAGCAGGCTGAGAATCACCATATCCGCAACCCGGGTTAAGAAACGGAACAGAGGGGCATCCAGGTCGAAAAAGTCATTCATAGGGTATCACCTGGTTTACTTCTGGAGCACAAAGGCCTCATAGGGGCGCAGGGTCACAGCGCCGGTGGGAGCGGTGTCAGGATAATTGCCGATCAGGCGCCGGGCCCCCGCAAAATCAGCGGGAATTGTGAAGGCCGCGTCCTTGTCTGAGAAGTTGCAAGCGATCAGGTAGTTCTCGCCGATCTCGGCCAGGGTACGCCGGTAGGCAAAGACCTGGGGGCTCTCCTCGGCCAGAAGCTGGAAGGAGCCGTAAATCAGTCCCAAATGGCTCTTGCGCAGGGTGATCATCTGCTTGTAGTAGTTGAGCACCGAGTCCGGGTCTTTTTCCTCGGCGGCGGCGTTGATGGCGGTATAGTTGGGATTGACCTCAATCCAGGGGGTGCCAGTGGTAAAACCGGCGTTAGGGGAGTCGTCCCACTGGACCGGGGTGCGGGCGTTGTCCCGGCTGCGGAGGGCCAGGCACTCCATCATTTCGTCTGCAGAAATCAAGCCTGCGCCGGTCAGCTCCTTGAAGGCGTTGAGACTTTCGATATCCCGGTACTGGCTGAGATCTTTGAAATAGGCGTTGGTCATCCCCAGTTCATCGCCCTCATAGATGTAGGGAGTGCCCTGCAGGCTCAGCAGGCAGATGGCCAGCATCTTGGCGGAGAGGGGCGAGTCATCGCCCCAGCGGGATGCAGCCCGGGGCTGATCGTGGTTGCCCCAGAACAGGCTATTCCAGGCTTTGCCGTCCAGGCCAGTCTGCCAGTGACTGAGAATTTTCTTGAGCTGCATAAAATCGTAGCGCTGGGTGGTCCACTTGCCCAGGGGTCCGTCCCCAATGCCGACGTGGTCAAATTGGAAGACCATGTTCAGCTCCTTGCCGTCCAGCCCCGCATACTGGGGGGCGTTTTCCACCGTGGCGCCGGGGGTCTCGCCCACCGTCATAATGTCGTATTTCGAGAGGACCCGCCGGTTCATCTCCTGCAAAAATTCATGGATGCGGGGCCCATTGACATAGTAGGGACCGCCATTGCCATACAGTCCGTGTTTCTCGCCATCCGGAAAGCGCTGGTCCTTGGAAATCATACTGATGACGTCCATCCGGAACCCGTCGATGCCCTTGTCAAACCACCAGGTCATCATGTTGAACACTTCGTCCCGGACTTTGGGGTTCTCCCAGTTCAGGTCGGGCTGCTTGGGGGAGAACAGGTGCAGGTAATACATATCGGTCTGGGGGTCGTATTTCCAGGCCGAGCCGCCGAAGCTGGCGCCCCAGTTGTTGGGCTCGTGGCCGTCTTTGCCCGGCTTCCAGATATAGTAGTCTCGGTAGGGGTTATCCACCGACTTGCGGCTCTCGATGAACCAGGGGTGCTCGTCCGAGGTGTGGTTGACCACCAGGTCCATCACAATGCGGATGCCCCGCTGATGGGCCTCGGCCAGCAGGGCGTCGAAGTCCTCCATGGTGCCAAACCGGGGGTTGATGGTCCGGTAGTTGGAGATGTCGTAGCCGTTGTCATCCATGGGGGAGTCCATGACGGGGCACAGCCACAGCACATTGACCCCCAGATCCTTCAGGTAATCCAGCCGGGAACGGATGCCGTTCAGGTCCCCGATGCCGTCCCCGTCCGAGTCCTGGAAGCTGCTGGGGTAGATTTGGTATACGATGCTTTCTTTCCACCATTTGCGGTCCATGGCAATGCCTCCTTATTCTGCGGGGATGGTGACCCCGTCGTCGTCGTAGCGGTCATAGCTGGCCCCGGGCCAGCCGATCATCCGGATGGTGGCGGGGTCGATGCCGGCCACCGTCTGGGCGGGGTCCGCCACCGGGATGCAGGCGCCTTTGCGGATGAACAGGGGTACCTCGTTGAGGGCCACCTTCACAAAGTGGGTGCCGGCGGGGAGGACTTCCTGTGTGATGCGGCCCTCGGGGCCGAACTTGACAAACAGCATCTCCTCGGGCAGATACACCATCCGTCCGGTGGCGTTCTGGGTGTAGACCGGGGCAATCATCACCTCATTGCCCAGCATCAGCTGGTCCTCGGTCTGAAGGGCGATCTCGTCTTCGGGGTAGACGAAGGCCAGGGGCTTGAACAGCATATCGCCGTTCAGCGCTGCCTTCATGTATTCGCTGTAGAGGTAGGGGATCAGCCGGTAGCGGGTCTCGATGACGCTGCGGAAGTCTTCGGGGCCCTCAAACTGGTAGAACTCCTGCCGGCGGGTGTCGCAGCCCGAGTGGTTGCGCATCAGGGGGGTGAACACCCCCAGCGCCAGCCACCGCAGCAGCAGATCCCGGCTGGTGTCGGCGTTGAAGCCACCCAGGTCGGCTCCCACATACAGGAAACCGCACATATTGAGGGAGGGCAGCATCTTGAGGTTCAGCAGCAGGTGGCTCCACCAGGAGTGGTTGTCGCCGGTCCAGACGCCGCCGTACCGGTGCATCCCGATGCAGGAAGACCGGGAGAACAGCAGAAACCGTTTGCCCGGGGCAATGCTGGCCAGCCCCTCCGAGGCGGCCCGGGTCATGTTGTAGCCGTAGAGGTTGTGGACCTGGTCGTGGCGGACCATTTTGCCGTCCACCTTGTGATAAAAGCGGGCGTAGTCTTCCGGCGCATTGGACAGATTGAGCCAGCCGATGGCCTGGCCAAAGTGATCGATGGTGCCGTCTTCATGGGGAACCGGCGGATGATCCAGCCGCTCGGCCAGCCCCTCCCGGGAGTAGAAGATGGCGGGCTCGTTCATGTCGTTCCAGAAGCCCTCGATGCCGCAGTCGGTCAGAGCCTTGTACTGGCTGCCGAACCAGGCCCGGGCCTCGGGGTTCAGCACGTCGGGGAAGTAGCTCCACCCCGGCCAGACGGTTCCCTCAAAATCGGTTCCGTCGGCCCGCTTGCAGAAGTAGCCCTTTTCCTTGCCCTCGTCGCAGACCGAATAGCCTGCTTCCTCCTTGACGCCGGCGTCGATGATGGGCACCAGCCGGACGCCCTGCTCTTTCATCTTGGATACAAAGCCGGAAAAATCGGGGAACTCCTCCGGGTTGACGGTGAAGTCCTTGTAGTGGTCCATGTAGTCGATGTCCATGTACACCATGTCCAGGGGAATGTGGGCCTGGCGGTGTTTGGCAACCACCTCTTCAAAGTCGGCCTGGGTCTTGTAGCCGTAGCGGCTCTGGCTAAACCCAAAGGCAAATTTGGGCGGGATGTAGCTGCGGCCGATGATGGCCCGGAACTGCTTGACCACATCGCAGGCGCTGTCGCCGGTGATGACGTAAAGGGCCAGGTCGGCCCGCTCACAGGTGACTTCAAGCCAATCCCTGCGGGTGAAGCCGATGTCAAACCGAATCCGGGCGGGATAGTCGAAGAACAGCCCCAGATTCTGCTGGCCTGAGATCACGATGAAGTTGTGGGCGGCGTACATTCGCTGCTTGTTTTCGGTGTGGAGGCCGTCGTCCACATTGTCGCTGACGTAGACAAAGCCCCGCTTGTTGATGCCGCGGTTGGCTTCGCCCAGGCCGTAGACCCGGTCGCCCTCCGCCAGGGGGCAGGCAAAGCAGAAGCCGGACTCGCTGGTTTTGACCGTTCCCACAGGGGGTTCGCCTTGGCTTGCAGGGATTGGTGCGACCACCGATTCGGTGTCAAAGGGGACACCATAGAGATACTTTTGAATCATACCGTTCTCCTAAATAAAAGTGATTGAGTGGTTGTTTTGTCAGATAGAGCGCCCCGTCTCCGGAGCGCTCTGAAAGAATATAAATTAGCCCTTAACCGAGCCCACCACAATGCCGGAAACGAAGTACCGCTGCAGCAGGGGATAGATCAGCAGCAGCGGGATAACTGCAACAACGATCTTGGCTGCATTGAGGTTGGTGTTGCCCAGGGCGGCAGAATCCACCACGGCAGACAGATTGCCCTGCTTGATCAGATCTTCCACGTTGATCTGCAGACTCTGGATATAGGTCATCAGGGGATAATAGGCGGCTTTGGACATATAGATCAGGCCGCTGTAGAAGTCGTTCCAGCTGCCCACAATGCTGAACAGGGATACGGTGGCCAGAACCGGCTTGGAAATGGGGATGAAGATCTTGGTCAGAACCTGGAGCGGGTTGGCGCCGTCAATGAAGGCGGCTTCCTCAAGCTCTTTGGGAACGGCAGCAAAGAAGTTCATCACCAGGATGACATTGAAGATGGGCACGGCTCCCGGCAAAACCAGGGCCCAGACGGTATTGAGCAGGCCGTAGGATTTGACAACCAGGAAGGTGGGGATCATGCCGCCGTTGAAAAGCATGGCAAAAATCATCAGGTTTGCATAGATGTTGCGGCCCCGGAACTGTGCGTTGGTTTTGGAGAGGGGATAAGCCATCAGTACGATCAGCACAAAGTTGATGATCAGGGCCAGCACAACCCGCTCCACCGAGATCAGGAAGGAGTGCCAGAACTGGGAGTCCTCCAGGATCTTCTCATAGGCTGCGGTGCTGAATCCCACCGGGATCAGCCCTACCATGTTGCCTTCCACTGCTGCAGAGGAGGAGAAGGAGATGGCAACAATGTTCAGCAGCGGCAGCAGACAGACTAGGCCCAGCAGAATAATAATGATGTAGATGATGACAGTGCGGAGTTTATCAACTTTCATTGCCGGACGGACCTCCTTAGAAAATTTTGCTGTCGGTGTACTTCTGAGCCAGCTTGTTGGCGCCGATCATCAGAACAAAGGCGATCACGGACTTCAAAAGGCCCACGGCGGTACCGAAGCTGTACTGCAGGCCCTGCAGGCCGACGCGGTACACATAGGTGTCCAGAATATCACCGGTGGCATAGACCGATGCGCTGTACAGGTTATAGACCTGGTCGAAACCGGCGTTCAGGATGTTGCCCAGATTCATGACGGCCATCAGGACGATGGTGGTGCGGATGCCGGGCAGGGTGACATGCCAGACCTTTTTCCACCAGGTGGCACCATCAATGGAAGCAGCCTCGTAAAGGGTCGAGTCGATGGAAGTGATGGCTGCCAGATAGACGATGGAGCCATAACCGAACTCTTTCCAGGTGTCGGTCAGGATCAGCAGGGGCTGGAACAGGGCGTTGCTGCCCAGCCAGTTCAGTGAGGTGCCCAGCATTGCGTTGATGGAGCCGTCCAGGCTGAACAGATTCTTGATGACCAGAGCCAGCACAACCCAGGACAGGAAGTGAGGAAGGTAAACCACCGTCTGAACCGACTTTTTCAGGGTCCGGTTCTTGACCTCATTGAGCAGAATCGCAAAGGCGATGGACATGATGGTGGTAAAGACGATTTTGCCCAGGGCGATGATCAGGGTGTTGCGGAACAGCTCAAAGCTGTCTGGCATTTCGAACAGGTATTTGAAATGTTTGAGGCCCACAAAGTCAGAACCGAAAAAACCTTTGGCGGGTTTGTAGTCCTGAAAGGCCATGATGGCGCCGAACATCGGAACAAAGTTGAACAGAATCAGGAAGATGAAACCAGGGAGCATCATGCCGTGGTAATACAGTTGATAGGCCTGGTTTGAGTGGATCTTTTTGACCTGATTTTTCATCCGGTTCTACCCCCCTTTGTTACTGTGCAAAGTATTCCTGGACTTCCTGGGCGATTGCGTCGCCGCCCAGACGCTTCCATTCGCTGACAAAGGTATCGAAATAATCGATGGGCTGTGCGCCGGTCACGATTGCCACATAGGCCTCCAGCTCGGTCTTGTCCAGGGTTGCCTTTTTCTGCTCGCTGGTGGGGGTGGTGGGGGGATACTTGGGGGTGATCCATTCGGCGTTGCCGTTCTTTTCCAGCGCATCGATGGATGCGCCCAGGCCGATGATGCGGGACTCATAGAAGTGCCAACCGCCCAGGGTTTTCTCGGTGACGTTCTGGGGATCCTTCAGGTAGTCCAGAATGGCCTGGGAAGAGCCTCTGTTCTCGGCAATGGTGGTTTCCTCAGGGGTCATCTCGCCGTTGATGACGGCCATGTGCTCGGTGTAGTAAATGGAGGGATTGTTGGAGGGCAGGACTTCCATGTAATAGGGACGGCCCTCGTTGTGTCCGCCGGCGTTGATGTAGGCGATGACCTCCGGCGCGGTTTCCGCGGTAGCGCGGGCCAGATCGTCATAGAGGATGTTCAGCATTTCCAGTGCCACCTGGGGATACTTGCAGTCCTTGCTGACCACCAGGAACCGATCGGCGGCGTTTTCGTGGTAGGTGTGGACGATGCCGTTGTCATCGGCCACCGTATAGGCGATGTACTCGGCCTCCGGCACCAGGGCTTTGACGCTGCTCAGACGCCAGTCGGGGATATGCCACGCGCCAAAGACGATGCCCAGCTCGTTGTTGATCATCATGGCGTTGATGTCATCGGTGGTGCGGGTGCCGAACTGAGGATCCAGGATGCCCTCCTCGTACCATTCGTTCATCTTGGCCCAGGCAGCTTTGACTTCGGGCTCCAGGGTGGACCAGCTCATGGTGCCGTCAGGGTTTTCGATCCATCGGTCGATGTAGCCGCCCATGGCGTTGGCGATGCACATGGCATCGCCGATATCATTGCCGGAAAAAGCCATGCCCACGGTGCGGTTGCCGCCGCCTGCATTGGCGTCCACAAAGGCCCTGGCCACAGCGGCGATGTCATCCAGCGTGATGCACAGGTCGCCGTCGGGGTCGGGGTTGAGGCCCAGCTTGTCCAGCCAGTCCTTGCGCATCCAGCACAGGACAGGGACGCTGTTGTCGGGGTTAGTGCCGGGAATACCCATCAGCCGGCCGTCAAAGGTTGCCATGCTCAGGCAGCGGCCGTCGTAGGAATCGTAGAGGCTCTTGATGTAGTCAGAGGCGTACTCCTCGTACACATCGGTCAGGTCATAGGTCAGGCCGTTGTTCACCATCTGGACAAAGGTGTCGTAGTTGATGACGGTCATGATGTCGGGCAGTTCACCCGAGGCGACGCAGGTGGCCAGCTGGTTGGTGTAAGCGTCGCCGCCTGCTTCAAAGCTGTCCACCAGATCCACGTTGAGCTTGGATTCAATGTAACGGGTGTAGGCGTTGTCTTCAAAAGTCTGGCCTTCAGGGAACAGGGCAGCGGCAGAAGGTTCCGCAAAACGGCCCAGGGTGATGGTCAGGGTGTCCACATAGGCTCCGTTTTCGTCCTTGGCCACAGAAACGGCGGCAGATTCATCGCCGCCTCCGCAGGCGGTCAGTGCGGTGAGTGCGCAGGCAACGGTGGCAGCCTTCAAAAACGATCTGCGCGAAATCTTTCTCATGATAAAATCCTCCACGATGTTCAGTCAGATTTTCCGGAATTCGTTTTTTGTCTGCTCCATCCAGGATACAAAAAAATTCCTCTTCCAGTTTGTATATGTCTCGTTCTGACAGGCTGCGCAGCGTGTCTTTTTGACGAGCTCATTATACAAAACCGAAGAGGATTTGAAAAGGGTTTTGCGTGACGTTTCCTACGAAACTGATAAATACCACAAGAATTATTTGTGGATTTTGTGCAGATCTTGTGACCAGGGCGCGGCGTTGGGGGTTGATTCGCGCACCGAGTTGCGGCGGATCAGTTCAACAGGCTGAAGGTAATTTTTACACTCCACCGGTTCCTGCCGAATCAGACGCACCAGCAGTTCCACGGCGGCCTCTGCTTTGGCCGGGACGTTCTGACGCACTGTCGTCAGAGGGGGATGCATGAGTTCTGCATAGATGCAGTCGTCAAACCCGGTGACGGAGACCTGCTCCGGCACCTGTATGCCGTGGTCCTGCAGATAATTCATCACTTCCGCCGCATCATAGTCAGAGGCCAGGGCCACAGCTCTGGCCTGGACAAAGCGATCCAAATAGTGGCCGTACATGACACGGCGCAGAGAAATATCCTCGGGGAGAAGAATATGGCGCTCTTCTCCGCAGTCAATCCCGGCAGAGCGCATCTGATGCTGAAATCCTTTCCAGCGGTAATGGTCTGCGCCGGTATCACACTCGGCGGCAAAGATGGCCTGGGTGTACCCGTTGTCCAGCAGATACTTTGCAATCATGGCGCCGCCGCCGAAATCATCAGTCCCCACGTTGACGTAGTGGTACTCCGCCTCGGGATAGGTGTCAATCAGGACCATATATTTGTTGAGTTGCCTGCGCAGCTCCTTGTATTTCTTTTCGTCCAGTCCCAGGACGACAAGACCATCCACATTCCATCGGGAGGCAATCTCTGCCACCTGGTCCGTATTTTTGTCCTGGCCATTGATCAGCATGACATAATATCCGTTTCGATGGGCTGTCTCTTCTACACCAGACAGAAGTTCTGCCACAAAGGTATCGCGCAGAGAAGGGATGCCGTGGACACAGTTGTAGCCCAGCACCAGTCCAATGATGCAGGACCCTTTGCGGGTCAGCTCACGGGAAGATGTATTCGGGACATAGCCCTCCTGGTTCAGAATTTCCGAAATTTTCTGGATCATTTCCTTGGAAACCTTTTTGGTGTTGCCGTGCAGCACATTGGACACCGTTGTCCGGCTTACACCAACTTGATCTGCAATATCCTGCAAACGCTTCATGGCTGTTCATACGCTCCCTGTTTGATCAGTTGAAACACAAATGATTTTCAACGTAATCATAGCATATTCATACAGTAATTGCAATCCGAATGATCCTTTGATCTTCAATGAATTCTGAACTCAAATAAAGACTTTTTTGATATTATAGCAGTTTGCGTTTTTAATGCACAAACAACATCCGCAAACTGCATATCGCAAAGATGCCGTGTTGATGGGCACTATTTTTGAAAATTGCGATAATACCCAGTAGTGCTTAATCATCTGTTTGCAGGATGATGAAAGCAAGAAAAATGCCTGCTTTTTCATAAGCCCGGCAGAATGAATGCAGCATAATGAAAATCGTTTTGACAGAAAATTGTGTGGAACATTCTGCCGATTTCATCATTTATAAAAGAGATGGAGATTTAACCGTATTTTACTTTGCGTACAAATGCGAAGTTATCGCAGGAAAACTTGCTGAAAAACTTGCTGAAAAACTTGGTGTTTCCAATCGCCACCTCGGCGATCTTGAAAGAGGAAGTTCCAATGGTTCTGTAAAAATCCTGATCGATATTGCAGAATACTTCCATGTCAGTATGGATCATCTTCTTTTGAGCCGAGATCCTTCTAGGGATCAGTTTCAAAATGAACTGCAAGCCGCTATAGATCATCTTGAAAAAATCAAAGGTCTTTTATAACCACTTCAACAAGAAACGCTCCTGCCAGTTTTACACCGGCAAGAGCGTTTCTTGTTTTGGGTAGCTTGAGCGAGCGACAACCACCAGCTAAGCTGGTGGAATAAAAACGGCTTTAGCTATAAGATTCGAGCAAAGCGAGATGACAAGAAAATCATCGTCTTAGAAGATGCACTTTATGGCACTGCTCGTTAGAGCGGTAGGGCAAATAACGCAGGTGAAAGACGCTTGCTCGTGGCCCCTTAAGGGGCTTTGCCAGTAAGGTGCCCTTCTAGGGCTTACTCAAGCCACCGGCTCAGCCGGTGGTTTTGACTTTTCGCATCTTGTACATCGGCTCCTGACATGATACACTTTTACAGAAAGGAGTGGTCAGCATGAAACAGGCGCATACGCTGCGGGAATACCAGTATTACGACAAAGATACACTTTGCAGTATCATTGACGCAGATTTCACCACAAAGCAGGTTCGTGTGGAAAACAAGGTGGATTCCATTTTGGACACTGCCTTTGGAGTCAACACGGAACCCACTTGGGACGATTTTCTGGAATTTCTGGCAAGCCGCTGCATTCCAAAAACTCGCTGCGGCCTTGGCTACTACCTTGATGCAGTTGGCGTACCGGAATATGACCCGGTGCAGCTGGTGGAAAAGACACAGGGACGGATGGCGGAGGATCACAAATGGCTCAAGATCATCTGATATTCCATACCAATGACCGCGTTGTGACCAGCACTTCGCTGGGCAATCAGGAGAAGTGGTTCGATGCAAAAAAGAATCTCTGGTATAAGGTGGACAATGGTCATTTTGAAGCCCTTGCGGAAGCGATGTCCAGCGAAGTGCTGCGCCGTTTCACCAATGCTGCCGATCTCCCGGGGATTTCGATTGCTCATTATTGGGTCGATACCGCCGACGTGCATGGCCTGCCGCAGGTGCTTTCGGTAAGCGAGAACTTCAAGGCAGGCAATGAAAGCCTGATCACTGCCAACACCATTTTGCGGAACAGCCTTGGTCGTGGGTATATTCAGGAGTTCAATGACCGCAACAGTCTGAAAGACCGTATTGTTTTTCTGGTCGATTCGGTGGAAGCTGCTACCGGCTTTTCCGGTTTTGGTGCATACTTCACCACGCTGCTGGAATTGGATGCCCTGTTTTTGAATCAAGACCGGCACCTGAACAATATTGCTCTTATCCACACAGCTTCCGGTTATAAGCCCTGCCCCATTTTCGATTGTGGGGCTTCGTTCCTGCTGGATTTCAATCGGTATCGCCCCGATATTGAAACACGGGCGTTCCTTTCCAAAGCGCAGTGCTTACCATTCAAGTCCTCTTTTACCCGGACAGTCCATACAGCACAAAGCCTTTACGGAAAGCAGTTGGAGGTTGATTTTGCAAGAAGTGACATTGAGCCGCTTCTGGATGCCTACCTCGACTACTATCCAAAGCAGTTCCGTTATCTGCTGAAAGAGCGTGTACTGACCGTGCTGCTGGCACAGAAGAAAAAGTTGTTTTGATTGAACCATAGGTGTAGGGTCAACCGCACACCTCCCAGCTAATGAAAGGTGGGCATTTTACAATGAACCTTCCACTTTTCATTAGCTCTGCTAATTTTCTGCTGGTGAAAAGCCTTTTACTCGTTTTATTTCGGGGTTTGTTTTCTTTACTCGATTTGACAGCGCAACAAAAAATCCATTGATAAAACGTCACTTGTTTTACCTGCTTTTGTCTAGGATTTATTGCTTCAGCCCCTACTCCTAAGCGATAGGCCGAAGGTTTGAATCCTTTTATGGACGCCAGCTTGCAGCGCCGAACGTCTTGCTTTTCAAGAGGTTCGGCGCTTTTTGTTTGATAGAGCGTTTGTTTGCCCTGTTATTGAAGGGGGGACAGACGCTCTTTTTTGTATAAAAGACCGTGTGCAGCATCGCGCCAGCTTGCCGCAGAGCGGAGGAAATAACCCATAGCAGCGGTTATAAGAAAAAAAGCAGCGCACTCCCCGAAAGAACAGGGAGTGCGCTGCTTTTTTCTGTAATAGGATCAGTCCAGCACATCCAGTTTACGGATGGCCTTGGTGATCTGGCTGCCAATGTACCGGTGGCCCGCAATAGAGGGGTGGGCATCGTTGTCCACAGCAGTCCAGGTGATGTCTACATAGGTCAGGCCCATGTCCTTAGCCAGCTGCCGTTCAAAACGGCGCAGCTGGTTGAAATAGTTGTTCCAGGTGGGCAGGACCCAAGCCGGGTTATAATAACCCAGCAGCAGGATCTCCGCATCCGGGTTCAGCTTGCGGATCTCCGCTATGGCCAAAGGCAGATTGCTGGTCACATCCTGGTAGGCGTTGCGGACGATCTCTCGCATACCATCGCTCAAGGCATAGCCCAGGGCGGCCTGCTCGTCCCAGGTGAGGGAAAGCTTCTTTACGCTGTCGAAGAACAGCTGGATCGTCTCCCAGCTCAGATCCCGGTATGCGCCCCCCAGGATGGAGTTGGCCAGCTGCTCGCTCTTCCAGTTGGTGGCGTTGCCCACCGAGACGATCACCGGCACCAGCGCATCGTTGGCACCGATCTGGATGCTGATGACATCGGCATTGCGGATGTAGTCCTGGTACTCCGGGTAGACGTAATAGGCGCCGGAAGGCTGGTTCATGTGGGGCATAGCGCCGTCCCGCACCATATCCACAAGGTCCGGTGCCATCAGTCCGGGCAGACCCAGGTTCAAGGCGTGCTGACGGTCCAGCCCCAGGCGCTGTGCCACGACGGATACATAACAATCCGCAGAGTAACCCTCAAAGTTGGGGCGCACATCCAGGCCAATGGGGGCGGGCAGATACTGAAAATCCGACAGGCCGGTGCCAGCGGTGATGCTGTCGCCCAAAGCTACATAGGTAAAGCGGTGCTCCTCAGCCGGAAGGGAAGGCGGAGCTGGGGGCGCCGGTGCTTCGGCGGGCGGAGCGGGCAGCTCCGGTTTTTCGGCCGGAGGGGCCGGAGGTGTCGGAGGTGTCGGAGGTGTCGGCTGCTGCTCCACAACGCCTGGCGCCGGGGGGGCCGGAGGTGCGGCGGGGTCTTCGGCCAGTGCGGGCAGGCCCAGGCACAGGACAGCGGCTGCGGTCATAAACAGACTGAGCAATCTTTTTTTCATGGGTGATCCGGTCCTTTCTGTACTCCGCAGTGCGGGTCATTTTTGGCGTTGGTCACGCCCTTGACGGAGATGCCCCCAGTATAAAAGATACTGAGGGCATAAGTCAATGTTCAAATTCAAGAAAATGCAGCAAGACGAAGCTTTTTGTGGGAAAGACAGCCCATCAGTAATCCCGGGGGCTGACTTCCTCCTCCAGGCGGCGGTAATCCACCTTGCCGATGGGGGTCATGGGCATGGAGCTGATAAACTTGTAGGCTATGGGCTGTACATATTCCGGCAGACCCTCGGCACACATCTCCCGCAGTTCCCGGATGATCTGTTTCTTTTTGGCCACAGCAGAAGGCTCCAGCACCAGGTAGACAAAGGGCAGGCGGCCCTGCACATGCTCCTTATCGGCGCAGCCTACCACAGAGCACTGCTGCACAGCCGGGTGGCGGCTGATGACGTTTTCGATCATGGAGGGGAACACCTTGAAACCGTCGTGCCGGATGATGATCCGCTTGATGCGGGACTCCACATAGACAAAACCCTGTTCATCCATATAGCCCAGGTCTCCTGTGTGGGCCCAGACCCGGCCATCGCTGTGACGGCGCAGAAGGTTGGCGGTCTCCTCCGGCATACCGTAGTATCCCAGCATCAAGGTGGGGCCGGAGATGCACAGCTCGCCCCGCTGACCAATGGGCAGTTCGTGGTCTGTGCCGGGGTCAAATACCGACACCAGCGTATTGACCAGAGGGATGCCTACACTGCCGGGCTTGTTGTTGTGTCCCGCAGCCGCCGTGGCAGCGGAAGAGACCTCGGTCATGCCATAGCCCTTGGCCATGGCATACTGGGCTCCGTGGGCAGCCAGGAAGTCGTTCACGGTCTGTTCTGCACCCTGGGCAATGGAGTCGCCGCCGGCAGCATAGTTGCGGATAAAGGACAGGTCGGCATCCTTCAGCTTCGGGTCAGCGGCCATCTGCTGATAATGAGAGGGGACGCCGAACATATGCTCGGGCTTATGCTTCAGCACCAGACTGCCCAGCTTGGCGGGGTCCAGATTGGGGACGATGAGCACCGTCAGACCCAAAGACAAGGGCAGGTGTACGCCGCAGGCATAGCCGTAGGCGATAAAGGGGGGCATAATGTTCATCAGCTTCTGCCCGCGGCACATCAGCTGGTCAAAGGCAGCAAACTGCTGGGCAATGGCGTTGAAGTTGGAGTCGCTGAGCATCACGCCCTTGGGGGAGCCGGTGGTGCCGCCGGTGTGTACAACTACGCAGGCATGGGCGGGGTCAAAGGGTTCGGCGGTGGTGTTTTGGCCCTTGCCTTTTTGGATAAAGTCGCTCCAGTGGATCACATTGGAGGCGTAGCGGTTCCGGTCCGGGTTTTTCATCTTATAGCCCAGCTGCAGCGGCATAGGCAGAGAGTTGGCCGGGGAGAGCACCAGCACCTTTTCCACATGGGTGCGCTTGGCGGCCTGGACGCAGCGGTCATAGGTCACGTTCAGACAGACCAGGATGCGGGAGTTGACCTCGGTAATATAATCGTGGATGCCCTCCGCACTGTACCGGGGGTCCACAAGGTTCAGGGTAGCGCCCATGCGGTCGGCGGCGTAAAACAGGTAGATGATCTCCGGGGTCATTACGCTGACCACCGTCAGGATCTCGCCTTTCTGCACACCCATGGCCCGCAGTGCAGCGGTGGTGCGCTTGACCTGTACGATAAAGTCAGCATAGGTGATCTTGCGGCCGAAGTATTCCAGTGCAGTCTCGTTCAGGCGGCCCTTATTCTGCTGGCAGACATATTCAAAAGCCGTGCAGGCAGGCAGTGTCTGGTTGATGTATTTGGGGTCATAGAACGCCAGCCAGGGCCGTTGTTCGGAAGCGTAGACCGGGGACGTAGAATCGGTGGACATAGATAGAGTACCTTCTTTCCTGCGGGTTTGCGGCAATCCGCGGGCCGCACCTTCTGATCCGAATCGTTATGCATATAACATACCGCTGTTATTGTAGTGGAGCGGCAATTAAAAGTCAATGAACAGACTGTAACAAACGCTGGAAAGTCAAGGGGAAGCCGGCTGCAGCGGCCTTTGCGGCGCAAAACCCAGGCAGGAGCCTGCACCCGGCGCAGGAGCGTGTTCCTGAAAGAAAATCACCCCCCGGATGCCGCACAAGGCAAAACGGGGGGTGTGAAGGGGCTTATTCAGCAGCAGGGGGATCGGAAACGGGGGCCTCCGGTGCAGGCGCAGCTTCTGCTGCCTGCTCTGCGGCAGCTTCGGCAGCTTGTGCGGCGGCCTGTTCCGCAGCCCGCTTTTCTTCCTCCCGCTCAGCGGCACGCTGACGGGCACGGGCGGCGGCCTCCTCCTGGCGCTTTTTGGTGCGCAGCTTGATCCGGCACACGGAGCACACGCCCTCCACGCTGTCGGGTGCGATGGGCTTGCCGCACTCTTTGCACAGGGTCTTGGTCAGCTTATGGACGCTGACCGGCCCAAGGGAGGTGAGCTGGCGCAGTTTCAGTCCGTCCAGTCCGTGGCTGGAACAGGCGGCGACACAGACGCCACATTCGCTGCACTTCCAAGGGGTGATCACGATCCGGGTCTGACCGTTCGGCAGATCCTCACGTTTCAGCGCGCCTGCCCGGCAGGCCCGCTCACACCGGTCGCAGCCATAGCATTTGTCGGTGAAATTGGGCAGATAGAACCCATAGTGCAGCGGCGTTTCAGCCGACTGTTTCAGCTGCTTGATGCGCTGGTGCAGCAGCAGACGGAAATCCAGCGAGCTGCCCCATTCGCTGTGCATACCGGGCAGCATCCGCAGCAGCTGTTTGGTGCCGTTTTTGGAACCGGCGCTCATCTGGCTCATCATCTCCCGGCGGGACAGCTGCCGCAGGTGGTAGGGGGCTTCCTCCTGCTGATAGGCCAGGGTGAACCGGGCTTCAAATAGGGGCTGGCCAAAAAACTCCACCAGACGGGTCAGGTTTTTGCGCAGCAGTTCAGCACAGGCATCGTTTTCACACTCGCCGCAGGGGGTCAGGTCCAGCACGATCTTTTTGTTCAGGGCCAGGTAAGCCAGTGCTTCCCAGGGCAGGGCCGCTACACAGGCCCGTGTGACCGTGTTCTGGCGGGTACTTTTTTCGCATCCGATCCAGATGGTATCGTTATCGGTGTCGGCCAGACCGGCATCCGCCTGCACCTGCTCCGGCGAAGGTGCAATGCACCGGCTGCGGCAGGCCGAGACGCACAGGCCGCAGTTGATGCAGGCATCCCAATCCTTTACCAGGCTGGGCCGGGTAAAGATCTCCTCCGACATGGGGCAGACATCCTTGCAGGCGGTGCAGGGGGTGCGGTGAGGGTGCAGGTTCCAGCACTGGCGGCGTTCGATCTCCGGATGGGGCACCTTCATCAGGGCATTTACGGCATACTGTGTCAATTTGCCCATATGCGCATCACTCCTTATTGGCCTGGACCATCACAGTGGTCACCTGAGCGTTATCCAGCAGGAACTGCTGGACTTTTTGCGAGACGAGAGCAGCGGCCACAGCCTCGATGGGCAGCGCCTTGCGGATCTCCTCTACGGGGGTGCCGTTCATGTGGGAGAGCCGCATGTATTCGGCGGCCACCTCCTCCGGAGAGGCATGGATGTCCTCTGCCTGGCTGATGGCCTGGGAGACCAGGATGTTCCGCATCCGGCGCTCGGCATCCCGGATATAGCCCTCCTCCAGCAGCTGGGGGGTGGTGTTGTTCTTTTGGCAATGCTGCTCCATGGTCAGGCCGCTGCGGGTCAGGTTGGATCTCAGCTTGGCCATCTCTTTGTCAGCAGCGGCTTTTACCCGCTGGGACGGCAGCTCTACCGTTGCATTGGCACCGGCCAGGTCCAGCAGCTCTGCACCGGCCTTGCGGTCTGCATTCTCGCCGTGGAACTTCGCTTTTTTGTTCCGCACATTCTCCCGCATGGCCTCGATGGACTCGTAGCCCAGGCGCTTGGCAAAAGCATCATCCAGGGCGGGCACCTCCCGCACCATGACATCCCGCAGGTTGATCTCAAACTCTGCGGTTTTGCCGGAGAGCTCCGGCACACGGAAATTGGCGGGGTAGATGAATTCAAAGCGGAACACCTCGCCGGCCCGGTGGCCGCAGACGGCCATCTCAGCGGCGGGCAGCAGTTCGCCCTCGCCCAGCACCACGGATACATGCTCCATCTTGCTGTCCGGTATCGACTGGCCATTCATAAAGCCCTCAAAATCCAGTACCACACGGTCGCCGCGCTGCGCAGCAGCTACGGTGTGCTGGTAGACAGTGTGAGTGCGTGCCAGATGCGCCAGCTCCTGCTCCACGGCTTTTTCGCTGACAGGACGCACATGGCGGGTGACCGGCAGACCCTTATATTGGCCCAGGGTCACGTTAGGGGTAGCAGTTGTATTTTCCATTTTCAATGATCTCCTTCTTGTCTGATATCAAAGGGGGGGATAAAGCGCATCTCAAAGTCCGCGCTGGGTCAGCCAGTTTTGGATCACTCCACTGAACATCTCCGGGAACTGGGCGTCCTCGGCGGCAAAAGCACGCAGCAGGCTTTCTGCTTCGGTTCGGTCTGCCGGGCGCACCCGCCGCCAGACGGTAAACTGCGTTCCGTTGCCCATATCGAACTGTGTTTCGTAGGCAAAATATTGATCTCGCTCTTCCAGAAAACATTGGTTCAGCTTGGCCGAAAGCTCGCCCGCGCTGACGTAGGTCTGGGGGAAGGGGTCAGCGGTGATCACATATTTGGAGTCCAGGTAGCCGGTGGGGAAGTTGTGGGTGCCCAGGATGGAAAAACCGAAGCAGAGCTTGTCTGCCAGCTGTACCTGCGGCAGTGCGCAGTTCTGGAAGATGTCCGGGTTATACAGCATATCGTGGGGGATCATATAGGCGGTCTCGCCCGGGGCACAGTGCTGATCCACCCAGCTGGTCAGCGCCTGGATCTGCGGCTGATCCAACCGGTCATAGATGGCATCGTCCAAACGGACAAAGGTTTCGGTAAAGCTGGTCTTGTCGGATAAAAAGCGCAGCACAGGCTCCGGCAGGGCTACGATGGTCAGCGGAGAGCAGCGCACAGACATGGACAGCACCAGGTTGCAGGCCACAAAACCCAGTTTCAGCCCTTTCTGGTGGTCCAGGGTCTCGGTCAACGCTGCTGCGCCGACGGCAAACAGGACAAGATAGCCCGGTACAAATTGCAGGGTCTGGTGGGAGCCGGTGTTCTGCACCCGGGTGAACAGCAGCATGCTGCACATCACCTGACACAGAGCCAGCAGGGGCAGAAAAGCTGTGTGCCGCCGCCAGGCAAAGACCAGACCAACGACGACCAGGATCAGATTGAACAGCCCCAGGTGGAGCAGCTGCTGGTAGATTTCCAGGCTCAGGCCGCCGAAATTGTAGTAAGCATAGTGGGAGGCATAGCTGTAAGTAAGGATATGCCGCACCATAGGCCACAGCAGCATCAGCATGGCAACGACGGACCCTGCGCCGAACAGCACCAGGTTCCGGGCACGCCGGACAGCACTGAGTTTTTTGCCGGTACGGTACCGGCGCACACAGTCTGCCAGGATCATCACAGCGTAGCAGAAGTAGTATCCCACAGCAAAGTAGAGATACCACCGCCGGGTCAGGATCAATGCGGCTGTGGCAAAAAAGATCATCGCCCAGCGGGCAGGATCTGCCCGGTCAAACCGGTAGTCCAATGTCAAAGTCAGGATCAGCAAAGCAAAGATCAGGCCAAACCAGTCCGGCTGCCCCAGCATAGCGGCCATCCGCACAAAGGGGAAGCAGGCGCACAGCCCCATACCCAGGACGAAAAACAGCCGTTCGTTCTGCACATCCAGGCACTGGCCGACCTTGCGTACCATCCCCGCCAGAGCAACCAACAGGGTGGGCAGGATGCTCACCAACTGGCTGGCTGTATAGGCATCGCCGGTGCGCCGGGTCAGGCAGAAAGGAAACTCGGTAAACAGGGAGATAAAACTGGTGTAGTCCTCTGCAAAGGTGCCCACCAGGTAGCGCAGACCAGCGCCAGCGCCCCCCGCAAAAGCAGCTTCGGCTTTGTATTGCCGGAATATGTAATTGGAATAATCCCAATAGTAGATAAAATCCCGGCGGCTGAGGGTGAAAAGCAGGTAGATGGCTGCACAGAGCCAAAGTACGCCCAGCACAGCCCAGTGGAAGCGGTCCAGCTCCACATGGGCGATCTTCAGCCCTTGTACAGCAGCGTAGAATAGGGCCAGACCGGCCCATAGGCTCAAAAGGGGAAAAAAGCCGGCAAAACCCGGCGCAGCTGCGCCAAGCACAAGCAGTGCCAGCGCATAAGCGCCCAGCGCCAACAGAGGCAGGGGCAGCCGGGGGGTGGTTTTTACCATACGAGGTCCCATCCTTTCGGGGCTGTATGGACAGCCCGACTTTACCTTTTAGTATAGCAAGCAGCCGAAGCCTTGTCCAGCCGTGGGCGGGGGTAAAATCCAAAAAGCCCCGCCGGTTTCACACCGGAGGGGACTAATTTTTCTAAATATTACTTTTTGGAATCCAGCGCAGCCTGGGCAGCTTTGCGCTGGCGTGCAGCCTGGCGGCGGGCGCTGCACTTGGCAGCATCCGGGTGGGGCGCTTCCGGTTCCAGGCGGAACAGACGGCTGCCCATGGCAGGCAGATCTACCCCCAGGGTATAATCCCGCTCATAGACACCGCCGTCGGTGGTGTGGAGAGCCGGGCGCTGATGGGTGCGCAGCACGCCACTCCACTCCGGCGCTTCGGTGTTCAGCAGCTCCTCAGCCCGGCAGGGGAACTTGAGATACAGGGGGAACTTTTTGTAAGTGCGGTTCTGCGTGTTCATCACGCACAAGAGCTGCTGCCCCCGGCTGCGCCGCAGCCAGGCATAGATGCCTTCGTCCCGGCTTTCACAAGCCACCCACTCAAAGCAGGCGGGGTCGTACTCGCCGTCAAACAGGGCGGGTTCGGTGGCGTACAGCCGCCCCAGCCGGGCAAAATACCGCTGAAAACTGTCGTGGAAGGGGTATTGCAGCAGCTCCCAGTCCAGGGGGCGCTTTTCGTCCCACTCCCGGAAGTGTGCGATCTCGTTGCCCATAAAGTTCAGTTTTTTGCCCGGGTGGGTATACATATAAAAATAAAGGGTGCGCAGCTGGCTGCACTTTTCTGCGTAGGTGCCCCAAAGTTTATCAATGATGGTCTTTTTGCCGTGGACGACCTCATCATGGCTCAGGGCCAGCAGATACAGCTCGTTGTAAAAGTACTGCATACTGAAGGTGATCTTGTGGTAGTGGTCGGGCCGCTCCCCAAAGGGGGTGGCAAAGTAGTCCAGCGTATCATGCATCCATCCCATGTCCCACTTATAGTCGAACCCCACACCGTCGTAGCGGGTGGGGGCAGTCACCTTCAAAAAGTTGGTGGAATCCTCCGCCATATAGATGCCGGTGGGCCAGCGCTGGTTTAGCCCATGATTCAGCCCGCGCAGGAAATCCACAGCGCCCTGGTTGACCCCGCGGGCGGGGTCGCCCTGCCAGTACAGCGCACGGGAGATGGCGTCCATGCGGATGCCGTCACAGTGGTAGACCTCCATCCAAAGGGCGGCGGCGCTGTTCAAAAAGCTGCGCACTTCGTGGCGGTAGTAGTTGAAATTGCAGGTGCCCCACTCGCTGCGCCCCACATCGCTGTCATATTCGTACAGATGGGTCCCGTCAAAGTTGGCCAGAGCATCGGCGTTGGCTGCAAAATGCACCGGCACAAAATCCATGATGACCCCGATGCCCATCCGGTGGCAGGCGTTGATCAGAGCAGCCAGCTGTGCCGGGCTGCCATAGCGGCTGGTAGCCGAAAAATATCCGGTGGTCTGGTAGCCCCAGCTGCCGTCAAAGGGGTGCTCTGCCAGAGGCAGCAGCTCGATGTGGGTAAAATTATGGTCCAGCAGCCAGGGGATCAGCTCTTTGGCCAGCTCGTCATAGCTGTACCAGCCGTCCGAACCATCGGCCTGGCATGCCCCGGGCCGATGCCGCCAGCTGCCTGCGTGCAGCTCGTAGATGTTCATGGGGCGGTTGTGGTTTTTGTTGCGCAGCTCCATCCAGGCGCTGTCGTCAAAGGCAAAGTCCAGCTTGGCCAGGCGGCTGGCTGTACCGGGGCGCAGCTCGGTGCGGAAAGCATAGGGATCTGCCCGCATCACGGTCTGTCCGTCCTTGCCAAGGATGCGATATTTATACAGTTCCCCCTCCGCCAGACCGGGGATAAAGGCGCTCCATATACCGGTGTCCTCCCGCTGCATCTCCACGCCGGGACCCCAGCCGTCAAAGCCGCCGCATACCTGGATGCGCACAGCGCCCGGTGCCCAGACCCGAAACAGCCACCCGGACTGACCATCCGGGCTGGTGTGCGGATGAGCGCCCAGATAACGGTAGGCGTCAAAACACTCGCCGGTAAAAAATTCACGAGGGACTGCTGGAAAATTCATGTCGGATACTCCTTTTTTATCTTGCTGTCAACAAGGGGACAAATTGGCCGCTTTTGTTGGTTTTGCTACAAAATATACCTGAAATATGGGAAAACATGATGATTTTTGGGGCTTGTGGCAAGAAAATCCGGCAAATGCCCCACGAAGGTTGTTTTTTGTGCTATACTATGGCTACAAGGCCCCGCTGGTGGCCGTCATTTCAAAACAGGGAGACGAGATTCCAATGGCTTGGTATGATCACGCGGTATTTTATCACATTTACCCTTTGGGCCTGTGCGGTTGTGCCCATGAGAATAACGGCCAGCCCACGCCAGGGGCTTTCCGGAAGCTGAATGAATGGGCGGCTCATGCGGCATCCCTGGGGTGTACGGCCATCTATATTGGCCCGCTGTTTGAGAGCGGGTCCCACGGGTATGATACCGTGGACTATCGCCTGGTGGACCGCCGCCTGGGCACCAATGCGGAATTTCGGGATTTTGTGGACAACTGTCACGCCCGCGGCCAGAAAGTTATCGTGGATGGCGTATTCAACCATGTGGGCCGGGGCTTCTTTGCTTTTCAGGATCTGCTGCAGCACCGGGAGCAGGCCCGCTATCGGGATTGGTTCTGCGATGTGAACTTTTGGGGCAACAACGAGTACAACGACGGCCTGAGCTATGGCAACTGGGGCGGCTATAACCTGTTGGTCAAGCTGAATCAGCGCAACCCGGAGGTGCAGCAGTACCATTTTGATACGGTGCGTTTTTGGGTGGAGCAGTTTGATATCGATGGCATCCGGCTGGATGCGGCGGATGTGCTGGACTTTGGGTTCATGCAGCAGCTGCGCAGCGTGGCAAACCAGGTCAAACCGGAATTCTGGCTGATGGGCGAGGTGATCCATGGGGATTACAGCCGCTGGGCCAACCCCGGTATGCTGCACTCGGTGACCAACTACGAGCTGCACAAAGGGCTGTGGAGCGGCCACAACGACCACAATTATTTTGAGATCGCCCATACCATGCGCCGCCTGCAGGGTCTGTGCGGGAACACCAAGCTGTATAACTTCTCGGATAACCACGATGTGGACCGTCTGCCGGAAAAGCTGCGCCAGCCTGCCCACATCCGGCACATTGCGATCCTGGTCTATACGCTGTGGGGTGTGCCGTCCATCTATTATGGCTCAGAGTTTGGCATTCACGGCAAAAAGGAGCGGGGCAGCGATTGGCCTCTGCGCCCCTGCCTGGAGCTTGCAGACTATGCGGATGCTGTTCAGTCCAACCCGGTCACCAGCGTGTATGCTGCATTGGGCAGACTGAAAGCCCAGCTGCCTGTGCTCAGTGAGGGCGAGCCGAAGGAGCTGCTGCTTACGACCCAGCACTATGCGTTTGCCCGTGTGCTGGACGGCGAAGCCGTGGTTGCAGTGCTGAACAACTCGGACCAGGAGGCCCGGTTGGAGTTTGGCCTGCCGGTGGAGGCTGCCGGTGCGCAGGATCTGCTGGCAGACTGCTGCGGCGCACAGCCAGTGGAGCTGGCGGTGGAGTGGGGACGTATGCGGGTCTGCCTGCCCCCGAACTACGCTACGCTGCTGCGGCTGACCCGCTGAGAGATCTTGCCGGAAGGGAGTGAGAGGATGAACGCTGCACAGCGCAGACAGATGATCTTAGAGCGCCTGACCCAGACCCGGCTTCCGGTCAGCGCAGGTGTGCTGGCAAAGGAACTGGGGGTCTCCCGCCAGATTGTAGTAGGGGATGTAGCTCTGCTGCGGGCAGGCGGCGCACAGATCGACGCCACGCCCCGGGGGTATCAGCTTCGGGGCGCTGCCGAGGGATACACCGGCATCCTGGCCTGTGCCCACAGTACCGTGGAACAGATGCGCCAGGAGTTGTACACAGTGGTGGACAACGGCGGTGTGGTGGTGGACGTATCGGTGGACAATGCTCTGTATGGGGAGCTGCGCGCGACCCTGAACCTGACCAGCCGCTACGATGTGGAGGCTTTTATTACCCAGGCCGAGGGAAACCCCGCCTGTCTCCTGAGCCGGATGACCGGCGGGGTGCATCTGCATACCCTGCGCTGCCCGGAGCCGGAGACATTCCGCCGTATTGAGCAGGCGCTGGCAGAACAGGGGCTATTGTACCATAAAGAATAAAATAAGAAACGATGCTGGAATTATTGTAAAAAGCATTGCCGGACTTGTCCATCAGCGAAAAAGGAAAAGGGTTGGATAATAGACCTTCCGGCGGAAAGGGTGGTTTTTTGGACATCCGAATCGAAAAGACCGAGCGGGCCATCAAACAGGCATTTCTTACCTTGCGGGCAAAAAAGCCCCTGGAGAAGATCAAGGTCAAGGACTTATGTGCTCTGGCCTGCATCAACAAATCGACCTTTTACGCCCATTACCAGGACATCTTTGCGCTGTCCACCAAAATGGAGCAGGATCTGATCGAGGAGATCCTCTCCGGGCTGCCGCCGCTGCGTGGCGGAGATCTGCGCAGCAATACAGACTGGATGACCCAGGAGCTGTTCCGAGCTTTTGCCAGAAATTTGGAGACAGTGCAGGTGCTCTTCTCCGGGTCACGGCAGGGGCTGCTGATCAATCAGATCGAACATGGCCTGCGGGAGCGGATCGCAGCAGCAGACCCCACCTTTTTGGAGGAGCCTGCCCGCGGCATCGTGCTGTCCTTTTGCGTACATGGATGCTACTATGCCTTTATGAACAACAACAACAGTGAGAGCCAGATGGATGAAAAACGCCTGGTGGCGCTGCTGGGGGCCATCGCCCGGGCAACACTGAACATCGAGATCTGAGCTGCATCCTGTATTTTTTCACAGCGAAGCGCCCTGCCGTGCAGCAAGCTGCACGGCAGAGCGCTGTTTTTGTGTGATTTCAAAAAAGGCGGCTTACTCCTCCTGGGACTGCTCCTGCGCACAGGTGCGGCACAGCCCGTACAGCACACTGCCCTCGCACTGAAGGGTAAAGCCATGGTCGGCCATCAGATGGGCGCGCACCTCGGTCATGAAATGACAATCCAGATGCTGGATACGGCCGCACCGCACGCATTTGAGATGCAGGTGCTCCCGGCAGTGCTGCCCCTCGTCTACATATTGAAAGACCGCTTTTTCCCCTTTGTCGGCCACATATTTCATGATCTTTTGCTCTCCGGCCAGCTTATCCAGGTACCGGTAGACAGTGGTGGGGTTGGGGCTGGCACCCTCCTGCTCCAGATGCTCCAGAATATTGGATGCGCTTACGGCGTGCTGCTGGTTGTTGATGAGATAATCCAGGATCAGCTGCCGGGTCTTGGTGTTGTATCCACCGCTTCGGGCCATAGTAAAGCCCTCCTTCCCCTGTGATGCCCCGCCATCCTTGGGGCTTGTTTGTGCCATTGTACCACATTTTGCGCTGGAATGCAAAAAAGCGCGCCATTTTTGGGGGACAAGCACAAAAAACCTTGGTCAAAATGAGTAAAAAATTGGTTAGTGATTCGTGGAAATCGGAGAATGTACCAAACTTGAAATGGACGTCTTGTAATAAATGCTGGATTGTGAAATAATAGATTGAAGAACATTTGGATGGTTGTAGGAATACAACCTTGTTTTAGGGAATCGAGACCGGACCCTTCTGGGGCGCAGGCTGCACCTGCGTGCCTCAAAGGACGAGATAAGCCCCCTGTCCGCAGAAAGTGCGGCGCGGGCAGAAATCATGGCGGCGCAAAGGGCCTTGCCGGTCAGACAGGAAGGACCTTGTTTCGCTTGGTGCACAGCGCCCGCCGGAAATCACAGGAGAGAGCGTCATGAAAGAAAACGACACCCAGTCGAAGCTGAGCCTGAAGCTGCAGGCTTACCAGTACCTGAAAGCAAAGATCCTCAGCTGCGAGTATCGTCCCAATGAGTTTTTGAATGAGCAGAAGCTCTGCGCAGAGATGGGCAATATCAGCCGCACCCCTATGCGGGATGCCCTGGGCCGTCTGGAGCAGGAGGGTCTGATCACCATCCTGCCCAAAAAGGGTCTGATGGTGTCCGGCATTACCGAGGAGGACGTACATAGTATGTTCGAGATGCGGCTGCTGGTGGAGCCCTATGCGCTGCGCACCTATGGCAGCGCACTGCCCATGGAGAAGCTGGAACAGTTCCGTGAGCTGATGCTGCACCCGGACCGGATCGAGGATTTCTGTGAGTCGGACGATATCTTCCACGAGCTGCTGATGAGCACGCTGCCCAACAAGTATCTGCGCTCGGCCTACGACCGGATCACCGGTCTGAACACCCGCTTCCGCATCATGACCGGCAAGGTCAGCATGATCAATCAGGATCAGACCTGTGAGGAGCATCTGCTGATTCTGGATGCCGCCCTGCGGGAAGACTGGGTCGGCGCATCGCAGGCACTGCAGAGCCATCTGGAGTTGGCGCGTGATAAAGCAGAAGGGGTCATCAAAGTGATCCGTCTGTGGTAAATACCGCAACAAAAAACGGCAGGGGATACCCTGCCGTTTTTTGTTGTTTACAGTGCGTCCAGCTCCTGCTGCAGCTGGGCCAGTGCGGTGCGGATGGGCAGCTGCTGGGGGCAGACAGTTTCGCATTTGCCGCAGCGGATGCAGTGATAGGCTTTTTCCGCATCGGGGAACTGGGCTTCCCAGCGATGCTTGACCTGCTGCGGCTGCCCGAACATCCCCAGGCGGTTCCAGATGCTGAAATTATCCGGGATATCCACCCCCATGGGGCAGGGCAGACAGTACCGGCAGCCGGTGCAGCCGATCTTGATCCGGCTGCGAAGCTCCTGCGCAACGGTATCCACCGCAGCGGTCTCCTGTGCGGTCAGGGGGACGAAAGGCGAGAAGGTGGCCAGATTGTCCGCCAGCTGTTTTTCATCGCTCATGCCGGACAGCACCACCCGGACATTTGGATGGCTGGCTACCCAGCGCAGCGCCCAGCTTGCCATGCTGGCGCTGGGGTCCTGTGCCCGCAGGGGAGCCGCCGCATCCTCCGGCAGGACTGCCAGGGTGCCGCCCTTGATCGGCTCCATAATGATCAGCGGGATGCCCAGTTCTTCGGTCAGGGCATAGCCACGGCTGCCGGGCACTTCCTCGGCCCGCTCGTCGGTGTCCAGATAGTTGTACTGGATCTGGCAGAAATCCCAGGGCTGGTCCCGCAGGATATGCTCCAGACCGGCATAGTTGTCGTGGAAGGAAAAACCAAAGTTCCGGATGCGCCCGGCGGCTTTTTCCTGCCACAGCCAGTCTACGATGCCCCGGGCTTTGGCTTCGTCATAGCGGGCACGATGCAAAGAGTGCAGCAGATAAAAATCAAAGTATTCCACCCCAAGCCGGTCCAGCTGGAGCTGGAACACTTTTTTGGCTTCCTCCAGGCTGTCGTCGCCCCAGTCCCGCATCTTCCACAGCGGGAGCTTGGTGGCCACATAAAAACTGTCCCGGGGCCATTTTGCGATCACTTTCCCCACAAAAGGTTCGCTTTGAGAGCTATGGTAGAAGTGGGCGGTATCAAAGTAGTTGACGCCGGCATCCCGGGCGGCGTTCAAAAGGGCTTCCGCCCGGGGCTCATCGATCTCCCCTTGGGGGGTGGTGGGCAGCCGCATACAGCCGTACCCCAGCAGGGAGGTGCGCACCCCGGCTTTGCCCCAATCACGGTATTCCATACGCAGTTTTGCGGCGGGTGGTTGCTGTCTCCGCCGTACCTCCTTTTTATGTACAGTATACCATGGGCAGAGCAAAACGAAAAGTGTCCTCGCAGCGGTTTTCAAGCCCAGGAAAGAGGGGGCATATGCCCTGGTTTTTCTTGCAATCTGCGGGGGAATATGATACGCTAATACACACATTCTGGCAAGAAAGCGTTTAGAGGAACTACATGGAACAGTTAAAGATCGGTACACTCACCCTGCCCCATCGGGCAGTGTTCGGCCCTATGGCCGGTTTTACGGATGCACCCTGCCGCCGTCTGATGGCACAGCATGGCGCGGGCTTTACGGTCAGCGAGATGGTCTCTGGCAGGGCTTTGGTCTATCAGGACCGCAAGACCGCAGCGCTGCTGCGGGCAGAACCCAACGATGCGCCCTATGGCGTGCAGCTGTTTGGGGATGACCCGGAGATCATGGGCCAGGCTGCGGCCCTGATCGAAGGGGAACAGTTCGATTTTTTGGATATCAATATGGGCTGTCCTGCACCCAAGATCGTTTCTGCAGGGGCCGGCAGTAAGCTGATGCTGGACCCGGAGCTTTGCGGACGCATCGTGGAGCAGGTGGCAGCTCATACCACCCGCCCGGTCACGGTGAAGATGCGCAAGGGCTGGGATGCAGACCACATTACGGCGGTGGAATGTGCCAAAGCCTGTGCCCAGGCAGGTGCAGCGGCCATAGCTGTACACGCCCGCACCCGGGCCGAGATGTATACCCCGGGCATCGATCTTTCCATTATTGCGGCGGTAAAGCAGGCGGTGGATGTGCCGGTGCTGGGCAACGGAGACATTCATACCCCGGAGGATGCGCTGGAAATGGTGCGGCAGACCGGCTGCGATGGGGTCATGATCGCCCGTGCAGCCTTGGGAGACCCCTGGCTGTTTGAGCAGGTGAATGCAGCGCTGGAAGGCGCCCCCGCCCCCAAGCAGCCCAATCTGCAGGCACGGATGAATGCGCTGCGCCGCCAGGTGGAACAGATGGTAGAGGAAAAAGGCGAGTATGTGGCCATGCCCCAGGCTCGGGCGCAGGCCATGCACTATATGAAGGGGCTTAAAGGGGCGGCTTCGCTGCGCAAGGTGTGCTGTGAACTGTCCCATCTGGAGGATCTGGACCGGCTGATCGAGGCTGTGTTTGACTGTCAGCGCCGTGCTGCCGACCCCGACGATGTGCGGGAGCTGCCGTTCCCGTAAAGAGAAAAAGGGGGAGAGGATACGATGGACGCTCTGCACAACGCCCGGCAGCTGCGGCTGCTGGGTCAAAAACAAAATAAATTCTGGCTGACGGTAGTGCTCTGCGGGCTGGCAGCAGCACTGTTCTTTTTGCCGTTTTACCTGCTGGACGGTGGATTTTTTCACTATGCGGGGGATTTCAACAGTCAGCAGATCAGCTTTTACCGCTATCTGAACGGTTTTTTTAAGGGGCAGGGATACCCGGATAATATCTGGGCTACGGTGCCGGTGGCGGATAACACCTTCTCCTGGGCAACAGACCTGGGCAGCGGTGTGATGAATGCCTATTCCTTTTACCTGTACGGCTCGCCCTTCTTTTGGCTGTCGCTGCTGTTTCCGCAGCAGTGGCTGCCTTATCTGATGGTGCCGCTGCTGGTGCTCAAGTTTGCAGTGGCTGGCGGCGGTGCATACCTGTACCTGCGCCGGTATGTTCAGGATGTCAACTATGCCGTGCTGGGCGGCTGCCTGTATGCGCTGTCTGGTTTTTCGGTGTACAATATCTTTTTCAACCACTTTGTGGACGTGGTGGCGCTGTTCCCGTATATGCTCTGGGCGCTGGACGAGTGCATTTATGAGCGCCGCCGGGGTCTGTTTGCCTTTTGGGTGGCGCTGAACCTGCTGAACAATTATTTCTTCTTTGTGGGGCAGGTCCTGTTTTTGGTCATCTATTTTGTCTGCAAGCTCTCGGCTGGAGAGGTGCGCCTCACCGGACGGTTGTTTGTCCGGCTGGCGTTCGAGAGCCTGCTGGGGGTGGCCCTGGGCGGGCTGCTGCTCTGGCCTGCGGTGCTTTCGCTGCTGCAAAATCCGCGCACGGTGGACCTGGCCTCCGGCTGGGGATTTTTGACCTATTCCAAGGTACAGCAGTATCTTGCGATCCTGCTGAGCTGGGTGCTGCCGCCGGACTCTCCGTATCTGACCTCCATCTGGTCCGAGGGGATCATCAAGTGGACCAGCATGTCCGCATATCTGCCTGTGTGCAGCCTGGCCGGTGCATTGGCGTATTGGAAGCTGAAAAAGCGGGATGCCAATAAGCGCATCGTGGCGGTGTGCGCAGTCTTTGCCCTGGTGCCGGTGCTGAACAGTGCGTTTTACGCCCTCAACTCCAGCTACTACGCCCGCTGGTATTATATGCCGGTGCTGATCCTCTGCCTGATGACGGTGCGCGCGCTGGAAAGCCCGGCGGCAGACCTGGAAACCCCGGCAAAGGGTCTGTTCTGGGTGATGCTGGCTACCCTGGCGTTTGCTGTGGTGCCTGTGCAGGATGGCGACAGCTGGACTTTTGGCGTTTTGCAGAATCCGGGCCAATACGCTGTGGTGCTGGGCTTTGGTCTGGTGGGACTGGTGGTGTTCCTCTGGCTGTGGCGGCGCTGGCGGGGCAAAAAGATCCTGCCCCGGCGGATGCTGGCGGCAGTGCTGGCGTTTGCCTGCCTGTTTACCACGACGCATATCGCGATTGGCAAGTTTGGACAGTGGAACACCGACAGCGACCTGGTGCAGCAGGATAACGATGCCCTGGCGCTCAAGGAACATCTGCCGCAGGGGGACTACCGCATCGATACCTACGAGACCCATGATAACCTGGGGCTTTGGCTGGATAAGAGCTGTCTGCAGTATTTTGGCAGCACCGCTGCCCCCAGCATCCTCAGCTTTTATCCCTCTGTGGGGGTCAAGCGGGATGTGCGCAGTGAGCCTGCCCTCTCCAACTATGCACTGCGCGGGCTGCTGAGCGTGGAATACCTGCTGACAACGCCGGAAAAACAGGCGGATTTTGAGTCGGTGGCCGACGATGGATGGGTGTATTGGGATACGATGGACGGGTTTGCTGTCTACCGCAACCAAAACTATGTGCCCATGGGCTTTACCTACCAATACTATCTCACACAGGAACAGCTGGCCCAGTACCCGGAGCATCAGCGGGCTAATCTGCTGATGCGGGCGCTGGTGCTCTCTCCGGAGGACGAGGCGCAGTATGCAAAGTATCTGGAACCCATGCCTCAGTCTGAGGGACAGCGGCTGGACTACGATACCTACGTCCGTGACTGCGACGCCCGCCGGGCGGCTGGGTGCAGTATGTTCCGGATGACAAATTCGGGCTTCCATGCAGAGATCACCCTTGCGCAGCCGGAGCTGGTATTCTTCTCGGTGCCGTATGACGATGGATTTGCCGCCTATGTCAATGGTGCCGACACCCCCGTTGTGCAGGTGGACAACGGACTGATGGCGGTGCTCTGTCCGGAAGGGGAAAATAAGATCGACTTTGTCTACCAGCCGGACGGCATCCGCTTCAGCCGTACACTGATGTGGGTCGCGCTCCCGCTGTGGCTGGCCTATACTGGGTATTTTGCCTGGCGCAGACGCCGCAGCGTCCAGAAAGAGCGCTCGTAACGCATAAAAGCATCAAAAAAAGGAGGCACCTATGGCTATTTGGGAAACCACCATCCGCACAGGAAAGTTCGATGCCCTGCTGCCCAAGCTGGAGCAGGCTGTGGTGGATGGCAGCTGGTCTGCTGATCTGGAGGACGGCAGCGATTTCAGGGACGGAGAGGCCCGGTGCAGTGTCCGGGTATTTGAGCGGTACAGCATGATGGGCGGCAACCGGCTTTCGCTGACGGTGACCCTGTTCCAGAATGGGGAGGGTCCCATCCGCTTGTCTGCCATTACTGCGGGCGGAAGCGAGGCGGTCTTTTTTAAGATGAATACCTTGGGCGAAGATGCTTTTCTTCACGATTTTCAGCAGATCGTGGAGGAGATGCTGGAATAAAGTCAGGATCCGGAAGGGGCGGATGTGTACCTGCTGCCCCTCTTGCCGAATATCGGCGGATGCGGTATACTAAAGGTGTGAAAACAGCACGCTGGGGCATCCCCGGCGGGAAAAGAGGGATATACTATGAAAGTGATTCTGAAACAGGACGTCAAGGGTATTGGCAAGAAGGACGAGATCCATGAGGTCTCGGACGGCTACGCCCGCAACTTCCTTTTGCCGCGCAAGCTGGCGGCTGTGGCCGATGCCAGCGCACTGAACGTGGCCCGCGGCAAGGAGGAAGCCGCTGATTTCCATGAGGCCGAGAACCTGGCTGCTGCCAAGGCTCTGGCAGAGAAGATCCAGGACAAGACCGTTACTGTGCGGGCCAAGGGCGGTGCATCCGGCCGGCTGCATGGCAAGGTGACCAGCAAGGAAGTGGCCGCTGTTCTTTCGGAGCTGACCGGCGCCCCCATCGATAAAAAGAAGATCGAGCTGGAGACCAAGGATATCAAGGATGCAGGCGTGTTCAACGCCAAGGTGCGCCTGTATGTGGGTGTCGTGCCCAGCTTCAAGATCAGTGTAGAGGTAGAGCAGGCCTGACGCTGCCCTGACGCTGCCCGGCCTGTCTGCGCTCCCTCCTCTGAGCGGGGGGAGCGCTTTTTGGCTTTTCGGGCAGGACAGCGCCATAGATAAAGAGGGATAACGACCATGCCGAACGAACGACGCTATGCAAATGATCTGAACTTGGAAAGCGTGGGCATCAGCCTGCCGTACAGTATGCAGGCAGAGCAAAGCGTGCTGGGCGCAGTACTGCTCAAGCCCGACACCCTGACCGACCTGGTGGAGATCATCCGGCCGGAGATGTTCTACACCCGCCAGAACGCCCAGATCTGGTCCGAGATGCTGCGGCTGTTTACCAGCGACCAGACCATTGATTTTGTCACCCTGCTGGATGCGGTGATCTCCGACGGGGTGTTTGCCAGCCCGGATGAGGCCAAGGTCTATCTGACCGGTTTGGCCGAGACGGTGCCCAGCATCTCCAACGTCCGGGCTTATGCCCAGATCGTGCAGGAAAAATATCTGGTGCGCCAGCTGATGGGGGTGGCAAAGGACATCCTGCAGGATGCCGGCGATGAACCGGACGCCGACCTGCTTTTGGAAAACGCCGAGCAGCGTATCTACGAGATCCGCTCCGGACGGGACTCCAGCGCCCTGACCCCCCTGAGCTCCAGTATGGTGGAAACGCTGTCCAACCTGCAAAAGATCAGCGGCCCGGATGCGGATAAGTACAAGGGCATCCCCACCGGGTTCCGTCTGCTGGATACGGTGCTTACCGGTCTGGGACGGGGCGACCTGATCATCCTGGCCGCCCGCCCCGGTATGGGCAAGACCAGTTTTGCGCTGAACATCGCCACCCGTGTGGCGATGCAGCAAAAGGTGCCGGTGGCCATTTTCAGCTTGGAAATGACCAAGGAACAGCTTACAAACCGTATCCTCTCTGCAGAGGCGGGCATTGACAGCCAGGCGTTCCGTACCGGTGCGCTGCGGGCAGAGGACTGGGAGTACCTGGCTCTCGCCACCGAGAAACTTCACGATGCCCCCATTTATATGGACGATACTTCCGGCATCACCATTACCGAGATGAAGGCCAAGATCCGCCGGGTGAACCAGGACCCCACCCGCCCCAATGTGGGCCTGATCGTCATCGACTACCTGCAGCTGATGACCTCGGGCCAGCGCACCGAGAACCGGGTGCAGGAGATCAGCTCCATTACCCGAAACCTGAAGATCATGGCCAAAGAGATGAATGTGCCCATCATCGCGCTGAGCCAGCTGTCCCGTGCGGTGGAAAAACAGGGTGCAAACTCCAGCCACCGGCCGCAGCTGTCCGACCTGCGAGACTCCGGCTCCATCGAGCAGGATGCAGACTGCGTCCTGTTCCTGTACCGGGACTCCTACTATGCCAGCCAGAACCCGGACGGCTCGGATGTGGATGCGGATACAGCAGAGTGCATCGTGGCAAAAAACCGCCATGGTGAGACCAGTACCGTGCCCCTGGGCTGGGACGGCGCCCACACCCGCTTTATGGATGTGGACTTCAAACGCTGATGCGCCGTCCGGAGGATATCCTGGCCGATGCCCTGGTGCAGACGGCGGGGTTCTGCCGCAGCCAGCAGCTGACAGGGCTGCGGGTGGCGGCAGCGGTGTCCGGCGGGGCAGACAGCATGGCGCTGCTGCGGCTGTTGCTGCTGGTGCAGCCGCAGGTGGGCTTTCAGCTCTCCGCCTGCCATGTGAACCATGGGCTGCGGGGGCAGGCAGCAGACCGGGACGAAGCCTTTGTCCGGGCCGAATGTGCCCGGCTGGGGGTGCCGCTGCAGGTGTTCAGTGCGCCTAAAGAGGCTGTGCCGGACAATGCCAGCGAGGATTGGGCACGCCAGCTGCGGTATGGACATTTTGAGAGCCAGCTTGCCCAAGGGATAGACCGGGTGGCAACGGCCCATACTGCTACTGACCAGGCAGAAACGCTGCTGTTCCGGCTGGCGCGGGGGGCCGGACTGCATGGGGCGGCAGGCATCCGCCCGGTGCGGGGGGCGTACCTGCGGCCCCTGCTGGGGCTGACCCGTGCCGAGACCGAGGCGGTCTGCCAGGCCCTGGGACAGCTTTGGGTGACCGATGAGACGAACCACAGCGATGCCTACGCCCGCAACCGGCTGCGCCATGCGGCGCTGCCTGCGCTGCGGGGGGTCAATGCGGGTGCAGAGCGGAACCTGGCCCGCTTTTGTGAGCGGGCCGCCCGTGCGGATGCCTATTTTGCCCGGCAGGCAGCGGCTTTGCTCTCTGCAGCCCGGCGGACATCGGCCGCTGGACTGCCTGCCGGGGCACGGTATGCCTTGGCAGCTGGGGAAGGGGTCTGGAGTCTGGAGCCGCTCCGGGCGGCAGACCCGCTGATCCTTGCAGAGGGGATGCGGGCGCTGGCTGCCCAGCTGCAGGATCTGACCGAGGACGATGTACAGCGGCTGTGCGCTCTGGTGGAATGTGGTCAGGGCGCTGTGCAGCTGACAGCAGGGGTCGGCCTTGCCGCTAAAGAAGGCGTGCTGTGGCGCACGAGTGCTGCGCCGCCGCTATTCTGCCCCTTTGCCGCCCGGCCTTTTGCGCCGGAACGATGCACGCAATACCCCCTGTCTGGGGGCAAAATGCTGAAAACTCGGCTTTGCGGGCCGATTTTTGGAGAAAAAACACAGCACGTTCACAAAAAAGACTTAAAAAACTACGCAGATTATGTTAGAATAACTACGTTACATTCCACACTTGTGCTGCGCTGCCGCCAGCCGGGGGACCGTTACCATCCCGCCGGGCGGGACGGCAGCAGACCGCTGCGAAAATGGATGAATGAGGCGGGCATCCCGCCTCAGTGGCGGGACGGTCTGCCTTTGCTGGCAGACGGCAGCCAGGTGCTGTGGGTCTGGGGTGCAGGCTTCGCTGAGGGGCTGGCCCCTGGGCCGGACAGTGTCCAGGTGTTGGAACTGCGGGAGCAGAAAATGGAGGAAGTTGAATCATGAGTATGAACGATGATATCCGCGCTGTTCTGGTGTCTGAGCAGCAGCTGAAAGACAAGGTTGCCCAGTTGGGTGCGCAGATCAGCCAGGACTATGCCGGCAAGGATCTTGTCCTGGTGTCCATCCTGAAAGGCGCCGTGGTGTTCATGGCCGACCTGATGCGGGCGGTCACCATCCCTTGCAGCATTGATTTTATGGTGGTGTCCAGCTACGGCGCAGGCACGACGACCACGGGTCTGGTCAAGATCATCAAGGATCTGGACAGTGACCTGTCCGGTAAGGACGTGCTGATCGTGGAGGACATTCTGGACACTGGCGTCACCCTCTCCAACCTTGTGCCCATGCTGAAGATGCGCGACCCCAACTCGGTGCGGATCTGCGCGATCCTGGATAAGCCCAGCCGCCGCCGGGCAGACATCCAGGCAGACTACATCGGCTTCCAGGTGCCGGATGAGTTTGTGGTGGGTTATGGCCTGGACTACGACGAAAAATACCGCAACCTGCCCTATGTGGGAGTGCTGAAGCCCAGCGTATACGAAAAGTAAGGCAACTATCTTTTATGAATTGGAGTTGATCTGATTGCAATCCAAACGACCCCGTTTTAACCCGCTGATCCTGGCTCTGGCCCTGGCAGCGGTGCTGATGGTCTGGTCTGTGCTGAGCAGCCCGGATACCTCCAGCGGCTCCCTGGTAAGTTATTCTACCGTGGTGCACTATTTTGAAAAACTGCAGGTCACGTCCTTTAAGCTGGACCTGAATACCGGCATGATCACCCTGAAGCTGAAGGAAGGCGAGCTGCCTCTGCCGGAGACCTCTCCGGAAAGCGTCACCCAGTCCTCTGGCGGGATGCTGTCCGGTCTGCTGTCTCCCTCCTCCGGCACACCGGCTGCGGTGCCCAATGAGGACGGCACGGTGACTATGCGCTATAAGCTGCCTTATGCGGCACGCTTTGTCAACAATGTGGACGACTACATCGCGGCTTATGACGAGGCCAACCCCGACGCCCCGATGGAGTACGACTACATTGCCCTGAAGGAGAACATCCCCTGGATGGAGATCCTGTTCTACCTGGCTATGCTGGGCTGCACCGGATTTTTGCTGTTCTCCATGATGCGTGGCGGCGGTGCAGGAGGCAACATCATGAATGTGGGCCGCGCCAAGGTCAAGGATGAGCACGAGAACCAAAAGACCGCTACCTTTGCCGACGTTGCCGGTGAGGATGAGGAAAAAGAAGAGCTTAAAGAGGTCGTAGAGTTCCTCAAAAGCCCGGAAAAGTTCAATACTCTGGGCGCACGCATCCCCCACGGTGTGCTGCTGGTGGGCCCTCCGGGTACCGGTAAGACCCTGCTGGCCCGTGCTTGCGCTGGTGAAGCTGGGGTGCCCTTCTACTCCATCTCTGGTTCTGACTTTGTGGAGATGTATGTAGGCGTGGGCGCATCCCGTGTGCGGGATCTGTTCGATAAGGCCAAAAAGAGCATGCCCTGCATCATCTTCATCGACGAGATCGATGCTGTGGGCCGTCAGCGCGGCGCAGGTCTGGGCGGCGGTCACGACGAGCGTGAGCAGACCCTGAACCAGCTGCTGGTGGAGATGGACGGCTTCCAGGCAAACGACGGCGTGATCGTGATGGCGGCCACCAACCGTGCCGACATCCTGGATAAGGCGCTGCTGCGTCCCGGCCGTTTTGACCGTCAGGTCTATGTGGGCCTGCCGGATGTCAAGGGCCGTGAAGAGATCCTGAAGGTCCACACCCGCAACAAGCCGCTGGCACCGGATGTGTCCCTGAAGGTGATCGCCCAGCGCACCGCCGGCTTTGCCGGTGCTGACCTGGAAAACCTGGTCAACGAAGCTGCGCTGCTGGCTGCTCGCCGCAGCCGTAAGGCCATTACCATGGAGGATATCGAGGAAGCTTCCATGAAGGTCATGGCAGGCCCGGAGAAAAAGAGCCGGGTCGTTACCCCGGAGGAAAAGAAGCTTACTGCCTACCACGAGGCAGGCCACGCTGTGGCGGGCTTCTACTGCAAGCACCACCCCCGTGTGCATGAGATCACCATTATCCCCCGCGGCCAGGCAGGCGGTTACACCATGTACCTGCCGGAGAAGGACCGCAGCTATGTGACCAAGAGTGAGATGTTTGAGGATATCGTTTCCAGCCTGGGCGGCCGTGTGGCAGAGCAGCTGATCCTGGACGATATCTCCACCGGCGCTTCCAATGACCTGCAGCAGGCCACCAACATCGCCCGACAGATGATCACCAAGTATGGCTTCTCCGAGCGGCTGGGTCCTGTGGTGTACGGCACCTCGCAGGAGGAGACCTTCCTGGGCCGTGATTTTGGTCAGGGCAAGGGCTACAGCGAGAGCACCGCTGCGGAGATCGACAGCGAGATGCGGGATATCATTGACGAGGCATACGAGACCTGCCGCCGCACCCTGACCGAGCACATCGATCAGCTGCATGCGCTGGCACAGGCTCTGATGGAGCGGGAGAAGCTCAACGAGCAGGAGTTCAACACCGTAATGGCTGGCGGTCAGCTGGCACCTAAGGTGCAGCCTGCACAAGCTCCCGCACAGGCTCCTGCGGAGGAGCCTGCACAAGCCCCCGCCCAGCCGGAGCAGCCGGAGAACGGTCCGGAGGCCGAAGCCTGAGCCTCGGTGGGAAAGGAGCGAGTTTGATGGAGGAGAATTTTACCCTGGTGGCCCAAACGCGGGCCAACTATTACACCCCGGGCAGCCCGGTGCAGTTCGTCTGCGTGGAGCTGCTGCGTGGGGAACAAAGCGGCGAACACGCCGTCTGCCTGACCTTCAAGAATATCTCCCGGGTGGTGCTTACTGCGCTGGAGGTACACTTTAAGTGCAAGGGCGTGGACGGAGTGATCCTCTGTGAGGACGAGTTTGAGTACTGCGACCTGGAAGTTCAGCCGGGCGAGAGCTTTGGCATGGATGATGCTGTGTTTGTCACCCCCAAAGCCATCACCAGCGTGGATGTCTCGCTGAAGAGCGTGTATAACGGCAAGCGGGTCGTTCACCTGGACCAGATCAAGCGGATGCGGCTGCCGGCGCCTAAGCGCCTGGAGTCGGATCTCCAGTCTGCGCTGGAAGCCCGGATGAACCGCAAGGGCATGAAGTATCTGCCGCAGGTCCTGGACAATGGCGGCTGGTACTGCGCCTGCGGTGCATTCCACCCGAAAGAAGAGGATACCGTTTACTGCAGCGAATGTGGCTGTGACCGCATCCTGCTGCAAAATGCGCTGAACAGCTTGCTGCAGCCAGCAGCGCCGTCTCAGGAGCCAAGCCCCAGCGTTCCGGAGGCGGAGGAACCCACCCGGGTCGCCCCCCGTCCGGCTGCACAGCCGGAGGAGGAAGCCACGCGGATCATGCCGCCGTACGGACAGCAGGCCGAGCCTGTGCACGCCGAGCCGGAACAGGATATGACGCGTGTGCTGGACGCCCGGGAGAGGTTTGAGCCTGCACCGCAGCAGCAGGCACCTGCCCGCCCTGCGCAGGCGCCCAGATACGCCAGCCGGGTGCAGGAGCCGGAGCAGGACTACGAAGGCTATGAGGACGATGAGGATTACGAGGACTACGACAGCCGGGATTCCATCGCAGAGCATCTGATCCGTTGGGTGCCGCCGATCACGGCCATCGTATGCGCAGGCATCGCCCTGTGGGGTTTTGTCTACTACCAGTTTTTCCTGTAAGAAAAATCAGGACCCTGCCTTGTAAAAAGCGGGTCCATGGCGGAGGAGGCGCAGCCTTCCTCCGCTTTTCTTGTGTTGAAAGGAGTTTTTATGCCGGAACCGTCCCTCCAGACCGCATTTGAGATCAAGACCCAGTGCGACGAGATCAGCCGTCAGCTGCTGCGCTGGCACTGGGAGCAGCGCCCCGGCAGCCATACGTTTGAGGATCTGCTCCAGCATATCCAGCAGCGCCGGGAGGAAAGCCCGGATTATTACGACCGCCTGCCGGATCTGTCCGGAAAAACCAGCTGGCAGCAGCTGGATACCACCCTTTGTATGCGGGTGCTGCTGGACCCTGAGCAGGAAGCGGCCCGTCCCCTGGATCTGCTGGGGCAGGCGCCGCACTCCGGCGCCGCCCGCCGGGCGTGCCATGCGGTGCGCAATGCCCGTAACGAAGCCGCCCACGCTGGCAGCCCGGAGGATGCCCAGGAAGCGGCCCGCATCTATGCCGATGCGATAGACTGTCTGGCAGAAGCGTACCTGGATGCCGCTTTTACCGAGGCGGAGCTGACCCAGTATGCCCGGGAAGCGCAGCAGTATCTTGCCGGGGAGCAGGCACCTGCGCCCCGCAAGCGCAGCACAAGCAATAAAAGCGGGCAGAAAAGCCGCAGTTCGGCCCCAAAACGGAGCACTGCTGCCAGATCGGATGCAAAGGGCCGCCGGACGCAGACGGCATCCCGCCGCAGCCAGAAAAAACGTCCTGCCCGGAATTGGGGCCTGCTGCTGTTTTTGCTGGCAGTGGCTTTGGTGGGACTTTGGGTCCGTGCCGCTGGAATGAAGCCGTAATATAAGCAGAGATCCTCTGCAAAAAGAAACCATGGTTCCGCCTGGATCTGCTGAAGTTGGGCGGGACCGTGGTTTTTTGATTTCCAGGTTGTGCAGACTAGATAAAAACTCTGCTCGTATCTGCGGCAAAAACCGGAAAATCGGCCTCTTGCGGCAGCGGGCAGGGGGCTTTATAATAAGACTGGAAAGAAGCAAGCACCAATTTTGTAAGTGAAGGACAAAATTGGAAGAATACTTGTCCGGGATGCAGCCGGTGCTTTGCAGGTGCTCGTCGTTGATACGAGAAAGTTTGTTTTGTTGCAGTGGGCAGTGGAGAGCAGAAATGACCATCAGTGATATTGCAAAAATGGCAGGGGTGTCCAGCGCGGCGGTCAGCCGATACCTGAATGGCGGCCCCCTCAGTGCGGAAAAACGGGCTGCGATCCACCTTGTCATCGAAAAGACAGGGTATGCCCCGGATGCCGCAGCCCAGACCCTGCGCACCGGAAAGGTGAATCAGATCGGGGTCATCACCCCCAATATCAGTTCCCAGTCGGTGGGGCAGATGATCACCGGCATCTCGCAGGAGCTGGATGCCAGCCGCTACCTCATGCTGCTGGTCAATACCGAGCTGCGGCAGGACCGAGAACTGAATTACCTGGCTGCGATGCAGCGCAACTATGTGGCGGGCGTGATCCTGATGGGGACGGTCTATACCCCGGCTCTGGCGCAGGCGCTGCGGGAGTGCCGGGTCCCAGTCGTGATCACCGGGCAGCGGTTCCCGGAGATGTCCTGTGTGTACAACGATGACCGGGCGGCGGCCTGTGAGCTGACAGCCAGAATGATCGCCCGGGGCAGACGGCATTTGGGGTACATTGCCGGGCCGGAGAAGGATGTGGCCACCGGATACGAGCGGCGGTTGGGGGTGGAGCAGGCGCTGGAAGAGGCAGGATTGGACCGCAGCAGCCTGCACTGCGTCCATTGCAGCGCTTTTACCCTGGAAGAAGGCGCGCACTGCATGGAACAGCTGCTCCAGCAGAGCCCGGAACTGGATGGCGTGATCTGCGTCACCGATGTGGTGGCCTTGGGCGCATGGGGTGTACTGCGGAAAGCGGGCCGCCAGATCGGGCAGGATATCGGTCTGGCAGGCATCGGGGATAGCTGGGCCAGTGCGGTGGTGGAACCGGGTCTGGCTACGGTACAGTTCCAACAGCAGCAGGTGGGGGTGGAAGCTGCCCGGATGCTAGTGCAGATGATCGGCGATAAAGCCCATGACCAGAGCAAAAACCTGGTGCGTCAGATGACGTTGGGGTATACCGTGCTGGAACGCGGCTCCCTGTAATAAAAAATGCGGGTGTGGAAAGGAAAGAGGAATATGCCAGAGCAGAAGCTGATCTTTTTGGATATCGACGGCACCCTTCTGCCGCCGGGGGAGATGGTGGCACCGGACAGCGCCATTGCAGCGGTGCGCCGTGCGCAGGCGGTGGGGCACAAGGTGTTTCTGTGCACCGGCCGCAATTACCGCATGACAGCCCCCTTGCTGGACCTTGGCTTTGACGGCTTTGTGTGCAGTGCAGGGGGGTATGTGGGCTGCGGGGATCAGATCCTGGTAGACCTGCCCTTGCCTGCACAGCAGGTGCAGGGGCTTTGTGAGGTGCTGGAGAAAAACGGAGTGGAGTGTACGCTGGAAGCCCGGGATGACACCTTTGGCGGCCAGCGGATGCTCCGGCGCTTTGAGACGCTGCTGAACAAACCGGGCCGCAGACTGAACAGTGAGGCCGAGCGCTGGCGCACAGCCATGAAACAGGGGATGACCCTGCGCCCGCTGTCCGACTACCAGGGGCAGCCCGTCTATAAGGTGGTCTATATTGCACCGGACGAGGCATCCCTGGCGGAAGCCCGCCGTCAGTATGAGCACCAGTTCTTTTTCTGTGAGAGCCGCATGGAGCTGACAAGCTCAGTGATCAACGGGGAACTGATCGACCGCCGGTTCAGCAAAGGGGAGGGCATCCGGGCCATCTGCCGGTATCTGGAGCGTCCGCTGTCGGACACCATCGGCTTTGGCGACAGCGACAACGACCTGGCTATGGCCGATGTGGTGGGCATCAGCGTCTGCATGGCCAACGGCTCCGAGAGCCTGAAGCAGCGCTGCCAGCGCATCTGCCCCGCTGTGACAGAGGACGGCATCGCCCGGGCTTTTGCAGAGCTGGGCCTGGGCTGAAAATAAATTTTCTTTTTCCTCTTGACTCTGACGCTGCGTCAGGGTGTATCATCCTGTCAGACGGGAGGTGAGCAGGATGTGGACGGTCAGTCAGATGAGCCGGATCAGCGGGGTCAGTGTGCGCACACTGCACCATTACGATGCGATCGGGCTGCTGAGACCCAGCCAGCTTTCCCCGGCGGGGTACCGCTTGTACGACCAGGCGGCGCTGGAGCGGCTGTATCTGATCCTGCAATTCCGGGAGCTGGAGTTCCCCCTGCGGGAGATCCGGTCTATGCTGGATGCACCGCAGTTTGATGCTAAGGATGCGCTGGAAAAGCAGATCCACCTGCTGGAACTGCGCAAAGCCCGGCTGGACCGCCTGATCCACCAGGCCCGTCAGATCCAAAAGTCAGGAGTGAACAGTATGAGTTTCAAATCATGGGATAAGACCGAGATGCAGCGTTACGCTGCGGAGGCAAAGCGCCGCTGGGGCGCCACCGATGCCTACCAGGAGTATGAGCGCCGGGCGGCAGATCAGCCGGCGGACCAGGCAGAACAGGACGGGGCTGGGCTGATGGCTCTGTTTGCAGAATTCGGAGCCCTGCGGGATGCTTCCCCGGCTGGTCCGGAGGCCCAGGCGCTGACGGCCCGGCTGCAGCAGTACATCACCGACCATTATTACACCTGCACCAAGCAGATCTTGCAGTGCCTGGGGCAGATGTACACCGCAGGCGACAGCATGACCCAGAATATCGATGCGGCCGGTGGCCCCGGTACCGCAGAGTTTGCAGCACAGGCCATCCAATATTTTTGTTCCCAGTCTTAAGGGGATCTTTTCGGGCGGAAGCGAGGGCGCTTTCGTCCGTTTTTTTGTGAAAAGCCGAGTACAGTCCTTGCCCTGACCGGTCAGGTGTGTTACACTAAAATACAACAGAAACTGTCTCCTCTTACCAAAAGGGGAACAAGAAAGTGGAGGATCTGGATCTTGAGATCATCATCTTTATTAAAGCGCGGAGCAGCCCTTTTGCTGGCTGCGGTACTCTGCCTGACCGTGCTTGCCCCGGCAGCCCTGGCGGAAGGCGAACCTGTCCCGGCGGATCCGGCTGCGGGTCCTACCACGATCGGTGGTGCAAACACCACGCTGATTCCCTCGGAGGACGAAAACTGCCTTGCTTGGCTGTTTGGCGATAAGATCACGGTGCCTTATTTGAACATCAAGGAGAAGGGTCTGCGCCGGAATGTTCGTCTGGACCTTTTGGATTGTCTGGTGGGCATCACCTATACAGAGCTGGGTGCCATCGGCAGCTATATGTCCCCTGCCCAGGCTGCCCAGGCGTGGAAAGCCCAGGCTGTGGCGGTACACTCCTACCTGGAGTATCACAAGCAGTATGGCTCGGCTTCCAATGCGCTGATCTATACCCCGGTCAACCAGATTCCCGCAGCTACCCGTAAGGCTATGCGGGATGCCATCCGCCCGGTAAAGGATGAGATCTTGACCTATAAGGGCAGCGTCATCGATGCGGTATGGTCGGCCAGTGCAGGCTACAACCCCCAGACCGGCGTTTACGGCACCTGCTCTGCAAAGGATGCCTGGGGTACCGATGTGCCGTACCTGCAAAGCGTGGAAAGCCCCTATGAGGAGCAGTACCACAACATCCTGCGCCGTGTCATCGGCAAGGACTATCGTTATACCGAGTACAATGACAGCCGCACCGGTGAGCCGTATGTCAGCGCAGATACCTCCAACAAGAGCCTGGGCGGCTTTGTGCAGTATGATACCTTTGTGTCCAACGGACGCAAGTACCGCTACATCAGCCAGTTCGTCTCCTCCCGCTACTGCTTTGACTTTGGCATGGATGCAGCGGGCACGCCCTGCATGAATTATTATGGCTTTGGCCACGGTGTGGGTATGAGCCAGTGCGGTGCTGTGGGCTATGCGGTGGAGCAGAATATGAACTACCGGGACATCCTGCACCATTACTATCAGGGTGCCTCCATCGAGACCCCCGGCGGTCTGTTCGACTGGCTGTTTGGCTGGCTGCGCTGAACCGGATCTCTTTACAAAAAAGTACTTGAATTGGCCCGCGCAAGCAGCGCGGGCCAATTCAGAGTTTAGAGCAGAGAGCTGCCGTGCATCAGCAGAATGGGGGCACTTCTCAAACACACCTGAATTTGGTATACTATACACAACTGGTCCTGCAGCCGCTCGGCGGCTCAAGCAACAGGACTCATTGACAGGAGGGGCAAAAGAACAGAATGCAGTCGCAGGAAAATACGACCCGGGCGCAGCGCCGCCGCTGCCGCCAGATGGCACAGCGCATCATGGCAGAGCTGTGCCCGAAAACGATCTGGATGCCGTGCGGGGACAGCCCGCTGGCCCAGGCGCTCAGCGCCGCAGGGGCGCAGGTGGCGGCAGACCCGCAGCCGGTGCAGACCCAGCTTACCGTGGTGGAGGACCCCGCTTGGGCGCAGGTGCCGGATGCCTTGTCAGGCCCCTTGCTGCTGGTGGCAGCAGACAGCCCGCTTTTGTCCAGCTGGACCGATACGCTGGCAGAGCGGGGGTATTATCGTGATTTCAGCTGGAAAAACCGGGGCCGCACGCAGCCGGCGGCGCTCTACCGGCAGGCCGATGTCCTGCCTGCGCCTCAGGCGCTGGCCCAGGGCTATGAGCAGGAGCTGGACTCTGTGCGGGAGAACCTGGCCCGCGCCCAGCATCAGCTGGAGGAGCAGGATGCCCAGCTTCAGCGCCTGCGCAGCGATCTTTCGCTCAGCCGCAGCCACGAGCAGCAGCTGGAAAACGCCCTGGCGCAGGTCACTGGCTCTAAGTTCTGGAAGATCACCTGGCCGGCCCGTTATCTGGTCAGCAAGACCCGGCAGGTCTGCCGCACCTTCCCGCCTTTTGTGTTCCTGGCATCGCTGCGGCGGCTGGGTCTTGCGGGGGTCCGTGCCCAGATGGAAGCACGGCGGGAGTATGCTGCGCTGTTCCCGGGCAAGACCCTGCGTGCAGATCAGTTTGCGCCGGTGGAGCTGCTGGTGCGCCAGGTGCATAACCAGCCCCGGGCGCCCAAGATCAGCGTGATCGTGCCGATGTACAATCCGCCGCTGGAGTTTTTGCAGCAGCTGCTGGATTCGGTGCGCAACCAGACCTATCAGAACTGGGAGCTTTGCCTGGCGGATGCGGGCACCGATGAAGCTGCGTCCCGCATGGCAGCTGCCGCAGCAGCGGAGGACCCGCGCATCCTGTACCGTAAGTTGGAAAAGAATGAGGGCATTGCCGGCAACACCAACCAGGGCTTTGCGATGGCCAGTGGTGTGTTCTTTGCGCTGCTGGATCATGACGACCTGCTGCACCCCTGTGCGCTGTGGTATGCAGCGCGGGCGATTGCAGAGAAGGGCGCAGATTTTGTCTATACCGACGAGGCCACCTTTGAAGGCAAGGTGGATAATGTGGTGCTCTACCACTTCAAGCCGGATTTCATGGTGGATAACCTCCGCTCCAACAACTATATCTGCCACCTGTCGGTATTCAGCCGTGCGCTGATGGAAGCCGCAGGCGGCCCCGAGCGGGAAGCCTACAACGGCAGCCAGGACTATGATCTGTTCCTGCGCCTGACCGAGATGGCCCGATGCATCGTCCATATCCCCCATGCGCTGTATTACTGGCGTTCCAGCCCGGGCAGCACGGCGGCGGATATCTCGGCTAAGACCTACTGCATCGATGCCGGTATTGCGGCGCTGCGGTCCCACTACCAGCGTCTGGGTGTTGCAGTGGAGGATGTCAGCCTGATCCCGGAGACTCCCGGCTATTATAAGACGGATTATGTGATCGACCGCCCGGGCCGGGTCAGCATCCTGATCCCCACCTGCGACCATGCGCAGGATCTGGAGACCTGCGTGGAGTCCATTTATGCCCGCACCACCTACCCGGATTTTGAGGTGCTGCTGATCGAGAACAACAGCAAAGAGGAGGCCACCTTCCAGACCTATGCCCGGCTGCAGAAACGCCACCCGGAAAATCTGCGGGTGCTGACCTGGCAGGGCAAGGGCTTCAATTACAGTGCGCTGAACAACTTTGGCGCACAGTATGCTACGGGCGAGTACCTGCTGCTGCTGAACAATGATACCGAGGTGCTGACCCCCCGCTGGCTGGAAGAAATGGTGATGTATGCCCAGCAAAAGCGGGTAGGCTGTGTGGGCGCCAAGCTGCTCTATCCGGATGATACTGTGCAGCACGCAGGTGTCGGCCTGGGCATCGGCGGCGTGGCAGGGCACCTGCATAAGTACTTCCCCGCGGCATCCGATGGCTATATGGGGCGCTTGAACTATGTGCAGGATGTGTATGCGGTCACTGCCGCCTGCCTGCTGGTGCGCACCGAGATCTATCAGGCGGTGGGCGGCTTGGACGAGAGCTTTGCTGTGGCGTTCAACGATGTGGATTTCTGCGTCCGTGTACGGGAAGCTGGGTATACCAATGTGTTCACGCCCTTTGCACAGCTTTATCATTACGAGAGCAAGAGCCGCGGTCAGGAGGATGATCCTGTAAAGCAGCGCCGCTTCCAGGGCGAGGTGCTGCGGTTCCAGCAGCGGTGGGGCAAACAGCTGGCAGCAGGCGACCCCTGCACCAACCCGAACTTTGACATCCAGCGGGAGGATTTCAGCCTGAAGATCCTGCCCCTGGAGTAAGAAAGGAGGCTCCCTGTGGAGCTGAGCGCAACCATTGTGGTCTACAATCACTGGCAGGAGGCTTTGACGGCTGCAGCCACGGTTTTGGACTGTACCCGGCGCCATCCGCTGACCCTTTATCTGGTGGACAATGCCAGTCCTGACGGCAGCGGCCCCCAGCTGGAGCAGGCAGCGCAAGGGCTGACCACCCGCCCGGGGCAGGTGGTACGGGTGATCTGCCGCTCCCGCAACCAGGGCTTTGGCGCAGGGCATAATACCGTGCTGCCGCAGCTTTCCAGCCAGGTGCATTTTATCCTGAACCCAGATATCCAGCTGATGGAGGATACGCTCTCCGACCTGGCAGAGTGGATGGAGGCACACCCCGATGTGGTGATGGCGCGGCCGGGGCTGCAATTCCCGGACGGCCGTATCCAGGCGCTGCCGCTGCGCCGGTGCAGCTTGCGGGCCATGGTCTACCGTCAGCTCCCCATGCTGAAATTTTGGTCCAAGTACAACGATGCCTATTTGATGGCAGATGCGGACCTGACCCAGCCCACCGAGATCCAGTTCTGCACCGGCAGCTTTTCTGCGGTGCGCACAGAGGATTTCCGTGCAGTGGGCGGCTTTGATGAAGGGTATTTCATGTATGTGGAGGATGCAGACCTGACCCAGAAGATGATGCAGCGGGGCAAGGTCTATCTGGTGCCGCAGTACACGGCTGTCCACGCCTGGCACCGGGCGGCCCACCGCCAGCTGCGGCCCTGTTTGTGGCAGACCCGCAGTCTGCTGCGCTATTTCCGCAAGTGGGGCTTTCGGTGGTAAAAATATTTTGCCGTGCAGGTGGAAAAAGCGCAGAAAAACAGCTGCGCTGACTCGGCAGAGCAAGCAGACCCCTGCTCAGGTGAAGAGAAAACGTCCCAACCGGCCTTAAGGTGAAAAAATTGCTCTTGACTTTATAGAAATAAAGCGTATAATGCAATCAAACCGATGAGGCGGAAGAGAACCTGCACAGCGTACCCCTAGAGAGCCCGGAGGATGGAAACGGGCGGCAGCGGGGCAGGACTTCGTGGGCCGCCGAGGGCCGGGCAAACGGGCAGCGCAGTGCTGCGCTTAGTAGCTTAGGACGGAAGCCACCGTTACAGGGCAGGGGAGTGTTGGCTCTCCGTGAGGGGCTCTGTACAGAAAAAACAGCAGAGCAAACAAGGTGGCACCGCAGACCGGGGGATCCGTGTCTGTCCTTGTGGAAACACACAGGGAGCGGGCTGCTGTACAAATGGAAAAGCAAGGACCTGTTCCCAGGAGGGAGCGGGTCCTTTTTTTGTTGCCCGCCCCAAGGAAAGGAGCAGCCATGATGGATACCATGAACAAGATCTCTCGCCGCAGCTTTATGCAGGGCACACTGGCCTGTGCAGCCGTCTCTGCACTGGGTCTGGCGGGGTGCAGCAGCGCCCCGGCTTCCGGCTCAGCTTCGGGGTACAAGGTGGGCATCGTCAACTATGTGGACCACGCCTCGCTGAACCAGATCGTAGATTCCCTGAAGAGCCGTCTGGATGAGCTGGCGAAGGAAAAAGGCGTCGTGTTTGATTACGCCAAGTACGAATCCAACGCACAGGGCGATCAATCCAACCTGAACCAGATCGGCGCGGACCTGGTGGCAGATCAGGTGGATGTGATCGTGGCGGTGGCTACCCCTACCGCTGCCACCATGCTGGCTGCTGTGGAGGATACCGAGATCCCGGTGGTCTATTCGGCCGTTACAGACCCGGAAGCCGCTGGCTTTGCGGGGGAACCCAATATTACCGGCACCTCCGATGCGCTGAATACCAATGCGATCATGGAACTGATCCTGGCATTGAACCCGGATCTGGACCGGCTGGGCCTTTTGTACGACCTGAGCCAGGACAGCTCCAAACAAGCCATTGCGGACGCCAAAGCGTTCTGCGATGCCAAGGGCATCCAGTATATTGAAAAAAACGGCACCACGACAGCCGAGGTGCAGATGGCGGCAGAAGCGCTGATCGCTGCCGGGGTCAAGGCAGTGTTTACGCCTACCGACAACACCATTATGACGGCAGAACTTTCGATCTACGAGACCTTTATCCAGGCAGGGGTACAGCACTACACCGGGGCGGACAGCTTTGCGCTGAATGGTGCGCTGGTGGGCTACGGCGTGGACTACGTCCAGCTGGGGGAGGCTACCGCTGAGATGGCGGCGCAGCTGCTGTGTGACGGCAAGACCCCCGCAGAGCTGCCGTATCAGACCTTTGACAGCGGCATCGCAGTCATCAACACCGAGACCTGCGCCGCTCTGGGGCTGGACCTGGAAACAGTGAAAGAGGCATTTGCCCCCTACTGCACTGACCTTCTGGAGGTAGTGACTGCCGAGGAGTTTGCATAAAAGCGGGTCATGTGCTGACCCCGATTCTTGTAAGGAGCCGATCATGTTAGCAAGTATCTTTTCCGTCAATGTGATCCAGACAGCGCTGGAGCTGGGCTGCATCTATGCTTTGGTGGCCCTGGCGTTGTTTCTCAGTTACTCTGTTTTGAACATTGCAGACCTGTCCACCGACGGCTGCTTTACGTTGGGCTGTGCCGTGGCTTGTCAGGTGGCGCTGACGGGACATCCCTTTCTGGCGCTGCTGGCGGCTATGGGAGCAGGCGTCTGCTCTGGTTTTATCACGGCTTTTTTGCAGACTCGTCTGGGTGTGGAGAGCATCATGGCCGGCATTATCGTCAACACCGGGCTGTATACCATCAACCTGGCGGTAATGGGGTTCTCCTCTACCATGTCTCTGGTCAAAACCGAAACCGTGTTTTCCCTGGCAAAGGATGCGCTGGGCTTTACCGGCAGCTGGTATAAGCTGGCGCTGGCAGCGGTGGTCATTGCGGCAGCCGGTGCAGCGATGTATGGCTTCCTGGGCACGAAACTGGGCTTGTCCATCCGTGCGACCGGCGACAATACCGCTATGGTGCGGGCTTCCAGCATCAACCCGGCGTTTACCATTACGGTGGGACTGTGCATCTCTGGTGCGCTGACCGCCCTGTCCGGCGGACTGCTGGCGCAGTACCAGAAGAGCTGTGACATCAATGTGGGCACGGGGATGGTCACCATTGCATTGGCCTCTCTGATCATTGGCGAGACCCTGCTGGGCAAGCGCTCTATGCCGCGGCGCATCCTGGGCGTGGTATTTGGCAGCTGCTTGTACCGCTTTGCAGTGGCGGTGGCTCTGCGGTTCGATGTGCCGGCTGCAGCGATGAAACTGGTGTCGGCCCTGATCGTGGCGGTGGCCATTGCAATGCCCGCTGTCCGCGCCCACTTTGCATTTGAAAGGCGCCGCCATACTGCCGCCCGGAAGGAGGGGAATTGACCATGGAGATGCTATCCATCCAGAACCTGCACAAGACCTTTAACCCGGGCACGGTCAACGAAAAAGTGGCCCTTTCCGGTGTGGATCTGGAGCTGGCGGCGGGGGATTTTGCCGCTATCGTCGGCTCCAACGGCGCGGGAAAATCCACCCTGTTCAATGCGATCACCGGCGGTTTCATTGCGGACGAAGGCCGCATCCGGCTGGGGGGCGAGGACATCACCTTTATGCCGGAGCACCAGCGCAGCAAGGTGATCGGTCACCTGTTCCAGGACCCGCTCAAGGGCACCGCACCTCATATGACCATTGAGGAGAACCTGGCTTTGGCCTATCTGCGGGCAGGGACTGACCGTCACGCCATCTTCTCCCGGATCTCCCGCAAAGATAAGGAGCTGTTCCGGGAAAAACTGGCCCTGCTGGATATGGGGTTAGAGGACCGGATGAAACAACCGGTTGGGCTTTTGTCCGGCGGACAGCGCCAGGCGCTGACCTTGCTGATGGCTACTCTGGTCACCCCCCGGCTCCTGCTCCTGGATGAGCACACTGCCGCCCTGGACCCCGCCACAGCGGAAAAAGTTTTGGCGCTGACCCAGAGCATCGTGGCAGAAAAAAAGATCACCTGCCTGATGGTCACCCATAATATGCATCAGGCACTGGAGCTGGGCAACCGCACCCTGATGATGGATGAGGGGCGCATCGTGTTTGATGTGCAAGGGGAGCAGCGCCGTCGGATGACGGTGGATGATCTGCTGGAAAAGTTCCGGGAAAATGCCGGGCAGGCTCTGGATAACGACCGCATCCTGCTGAGCAAATAACACCAAAATAACAAGAGCCACTGTACAGGAACGCTCCTGCACGGCGGCTCTTTTCTGTGTTTGGTTTAGGAGAGGGGGAGAGCTTACTTCACGTAGTCCACAGTGTACTCGAAGCCGTACTCCTCCTGCAGCTTCTTCACCTCAGGCTCGCAGTCCTCGATGAAGGTAGGTGCATAGACGCTGGCGCCATTGTGGGTCTTTTTGTAGTCCTCCACGATCTGCTGCAGCTTGACCCAGCCCTCATTGGCCTTGGCCTGGTCCACGCTGTCGGGGAAGTTGATGATGAATTCACGGTGTTTGGGGATACGAGCTTTCATAATGGATCTCTCCTTAATATTTGGTGTGTGTATATCAAGAAACGTGCCGGCGGTTTTGCACCGCCCCACGCAGCTTGTGGGGAAAAATCGTTACAGCTGGAATACCCGGCGGGCATTTTCCGCTGTTTGGCGGAACACCTGCTCCGGCTCCACGCCTTTGATCTGGGCGATATACTCGCCGATATAGCGGATCATGCTGCTGTCGCAGCGCCGTCCCCGCAGAGGTTCCGGAGCCATGTAGGGGCAGTCGGTCTCCAGCAGGATATTTTCCAGGGGCAGGGCGGCAATGGCCTTGGCTGCCCGCTTGGCCCCCTTGAAGGTACAGGCTCCGCCAAAGCCCAGCAGCATCCCTTGCTCTGCCAGCCAGACAGCGTCCTCGGCGCTGCCGGAGTAGCAGTGCAGCACCCCGGCGGGGCGGTACTGCTTCAGCAGGCGGTAGACGTCTGCATGGGCCTGGCGGTCGTGGACGATGATGGGCTTGCCCAGCTCCAAAGACAGCCGCAGCTCTGCTTCAAATAAGGCCAGCTGCGCATCCTTGGGTACAGGCCAATGGTAGTCCAGCCCGCATTCGCCCACTGCCACGACCTTAGGGTCATCGTAGAAAGGGGCCAGAGCACGCATCTCTGCGGCCCAGTCTCCACCGTATTCTGTGATGGTGGGGGCTGCGCCCTCCGGCCCGCAGTCCGCAGCAGGCAGCAGGCTTTCGGGATGGATGCCGATGGCGGCGTACACCCAAGGGTAACGGTGTGCCAGCTCCAAACAGCGGGGCGCATCTCCGGAGTGGGTGGCCTGTTCGCACACGCCTACCACCCCCTGGCTGGGCAGACTGTCCAGCAGGGCGAACCGGTCCGGGTCAAAGGCACGGGCGCTGTAATGGGCGTGGGTGTCAAAAATAGGGCCGATCATGCTGCGTCCTTTCTGGCCGGGGCTTTGTTTACCAGCCAGATGCCGACGCACACCAGCACCAGGGCGGCGATGTACTTCCACTCAAACAGCGGCTCGCCGTTGAGCAGAGCACTGAGCAGCACATTGACCACCGGGTTCACCAGGCCAAACACCGCAATGCGGCTGACCGGGTTGTTTTTCATCAGCAAGGCCCACAGCACATACCCTGCGCCGCTGATGAAAGCCAAGATCAGCAGTACGCCGACTGCAGCCGGGCCGGTGGGGGACAGCCGCCCGCCCAGAGCCAGACCGATCAGCAGCAGGGCAAAGCCGCCCACGCCCAGATTCAGGCAGCATACCATAAAGCTGTCCGCCTTTTTGGTGACCGACTTGTTCCACGGCCCGGCCGAGGTAAAGATGACCGTAGCGGCCAGCATGCAGAACACGCCCCAGCCGCTGCCGCCGCCATGGTTGCCGATGGTGGCGACCAAGACGCCGGCAAAGCCGACTGTACAGCCCAGCGCTTTGGCAGGGGTCATGCGGTCTGCCTTGCCATAAACAAAATGCGCCAGGATCACACCCAGAAAGCTCTGGGTGCTGTTCAGGATGCCGCCAAAGGCGCCAGTAAGCATGGCAACTGCAATGTAATAAAAGGTGTATTGGGTCGTGGTCTGCCACAGACCCAGGGCGCAACATTCCAGTGTGACCTTTTTGCTCTTGGGCAAAGCAGGGACACGCCCCTGCAAGATCAGGCTGGAGAAAAAGACCAGCACACTGCCAAGCATGAACCGCACGCCTGCAAAGCAGAGGATGGTGGGGGTGTCGCCGGATTGGATCTCAAACAGGCGGTATCCCAGTTTGATAAAGGGAAAGGCGGACCCCCACAGTGCGTTGCACAGGATGGCCAGCACCACCGCCAGGACCGGCGTACCAAAGATACGGTCCAGCCGCGCAGTGCGGGATAAAGATTTTTCGGTATTCATGATCCTCCTCGATCCTGAAAAAGGGGATGCGCTCCGTGATCAGTGGATGCGTGCCCCGGCGGGGACGTCCGGGCCGTAGAAGGCAATGGAGCAGCCGCCATCTGCGGTGTCTGCTGCCACGATCATGCCTTCGCTGACGTACTTGCCCTTCATCATCGGACGGGGGGCCAGGTTTGCCACGATGCCCACCTTTTTGCCCAGCAGATCCTCCGGCTTGTACCATTTGGCGATGCCGGACAGGATGCAGCGCTCCCGCTCGCCGTCAAACACGGTCAGGT
>UQGD01000008.1 GCA_900540455.1 uncultured Faecalibacterium sp. | reverse complement strand
ATGGGGCAAATCTCTCAGCCAGAACCAATGTTTTCTTATTTGGAGGCAGCCTTCGCAGCGTCCCCTTTCTTTTGCCCCGGGCAGCCCACAGACACCGCTGCCGAACGAGCCGGGCATTGCTTTTTTCCGCACTTCATGGTTAAATACAGTGGAAAAAACACAGCACAGACAGAAAGGAGTGGAACAGATGCTGCGCATTGCCATTGTGGAGGACGATCCCTCCACCCGGCAGATCCTGCAGGGATTTGTGGAACAATACGCTGCAGAACAAGGGCTGGAATGTACCGTCACCCCTTACGAAGACGGCGCACAGATCGCGGCAGGGTATCACCCCGGCTACGACATTATTTTTATGGATGTGGAAATGCCCGGCATGGGGGGATTTTCCGCCGCAGCGCAGATCCGCGCCGTAGACAGCGAGGCGGTGCTGGTATTCGTGACCAACATGGCACAGTATGCGATCCGCGGCTACGAGGTGGATGCGCTGGACTATGTGCTGAAACCGGTGGATTACTACCAGTTCAGCACCAAGCTCTCCCGGGCTATCCAACGGGTGCAGCGGCAGCGGGGCGGACAGATCCTGCTGCAATGTGCAGGCGGCGGTGTGCAGCTGGTAGAGACCTCCCGCATTTACTATCTGGAGACCCACAGCCGGATGCTGCATTACCATACTGCCGACGGGGAGTTCACGGTGCGTTCCAGCCTGCAAAATGCGGAAAGCCAGCTGGCCCCCTATCACTTTGCCCGGTGCAACCAGTGCTACCTGGTCAACCTGAAGCACGTCAAGGCCGTGGAAAATGATTTTGTCCTGGTGGGCGAAGCACGGCTGGAGATCAGCCGCCGCCAGCGGGCAGCATTTTTGACGGCTCTCGCCTCCTACATCGGAGGTGTACTGTGACTGCACTGCTGATCTGTTTATGCCAGGTATTCTCCAGCTGCTGCGCAGTGCTGGCTTTCTGCCTGCCGCTGCGGCCCCGGCCCCACCTGCCGCTGCATCTGCTTGGCTCTGGGCTGGCGATCCTGGTCTTTTCGCTGGGCAGCCTCTATGTCCTTACCCCAAACCCGCCCCACTGGATGGTGCAGATCTTCGGGCTGTTCGCACTGGAGGCGCTGCTTTTGGGCGCTTTGATCCATACCTGCGTCCAGCTGAACTGGACCGATAGTTTTTACTGCGGCGTGTGGTGTGTCCTCAGCTCCCGTGCCTTATACGAGATCGGCTGTCTGGTTCTCTGGCTGGCTGAGAGCCAGGGTCTGCTGGCCATCCCGCTTACCGCAGCGCAAAGCTGTCTTTGGCAGCTGTTCATTGCCGCGTTTGGTTTTTTGCTGATCTATCTCACCCTGGCTCGGTCCATGCCGTACAACGACGGCGCCTACCATGCCGGTCCCCGCCAGGTGGCCAGTGCTGCGCTGTTCGGCGCTGCATTCATGCTGCAGGCCGCCGTGCTGGACGGCAGCTCCGACGACATGCTCCCTTCCAGCCTGGTGATCACCGTATTGCTGTGCCAGTTTTATTTTTTGACCCTGCTCTACCTGCAGACCGAGCTGTTCAAAAAATCTGCCATGCAAAAAGAGATGGACACCCTCAACCTGCTGTACGAGCGCCAGCGCCAGCAGTATCAGGTGGCCCGCCAAAACGTACAGATCATCAACCGGCGCTGCCATGAGCTCAAGGTGCGCATTGCCGAGCTGCGGCATCTCAGCCCTGCCCAAGTGTCTGCTGAAAGCCTGGACGAAGCCGAGCGCACCGCCCGGCTGTACGATGCAGGCGCCAATACCGGCAACGAGGTGCTGGACATCGTCCTGACCGAAAAGACCCTGCTTTGCCAGTCCCGCAAGATCCAGCTGAATGCTGTGGCAGACGGCAGCCATCTGGGCCGGTTTGAAGCTGGCGACCTGTACGCCCTTTTTGCCAACACGCTGGACCACGCCATCGAGAGCGCACTGTGCGCCCAGCAGCCCCATCTGCGGATGATCGACCTGCTGGTCTGCGTGCGGCAGAATTTTGTGGTGATCACCGTCACCAGTCCGGCCCGGCCGCCGCGGCCCACCCCTTCCCGCACCGAAGCCATCGAGCTGCGGGTGGTGCGCCGCATTGTACAAAAATATCATGGCACCCAGACCACCGATTCCGAAAACGGATTCTTCTCTGTCAAGATCATCTTCCCCTTAGAGGCCGAGTGCTGAGCGCCTTGCCCCCCAAAGCCCCCGCAGAATATCTCTGCGGGGGCTTTTTTGCGCACAAGTATCCATCTGTTTGTGCAACTTCAACAAATAAATCGCCGAATATTTGGTCACACAAGACCGAATATCCACCAGAATGACCGCTTATCGCAATCATCTTGTCAAAAAAAGATGGTTTGATAAAATTGTTACTATAAGATGAACGAATACCGAACAGAGGAAAGGAACGCAGTGTATGCGCACCATCATAAATCTTATGGACCATTGGCGGTTTACCGGCCCCGATGGCAAAACTGTCCCGGTGCAGCTGCCCCACACCTGGAACGCACAGGACGGCCAGGATGGCGGCAACGACTACTGGCGCGGCAGCTGTACCTACCGCACCAGCTTTTCCTGCCCGGATTTTGACCCGGCTTCTCAGCAGGTCTGGCTGCAATTCGACGGCGTAAATGCCAGCGCCGAGGTGCTGCTGAATGGCAAACCGGTCTGCAAGCACGACGGCGGCTACTCCACCTTCCGGGCACAGGTCACCGACCTGCTGGCAGAGGAAAATGTGCTGACCGTCCTGGTGGATAACAGTATCAACGACCGTGTTTACCCCCAAAAGGCCGACTTCACGTTTTACGGCGGCATCTATCGGGATGTCAGCCTGCTGATCGTCTCCAAAGACCATATCGCACTGGACCACTTCGGCGGCCCCGGCGTCCGGGTCACTCCGGTGGTCCGGGAGCTGCAGGCCAAAGTCAAGGTGGACACCCTGGTAGAAGGCAGCGGCGAGGTCGCCGTTTCTCTGCTGGATGCCAGCGGCCGTCTGGTTGCACAGGGCAGCGGAGCCAATGCCAGCCTGGAGCTGGAGCATCCCCATCTGTGGGACGGCGTCCGTGACCCTTACCTGTACACCTGCGTGGTGCAGCTGCAGAAGAATGGGCAGACTGTGGACGAAGTGAAGATCCCGGTGGGCATCCGCACCTTCTCTGTGGATGCAAAAAAGGGCTTCTTTTTGAACGGCAGACCCTACCCGCTCCACGGTGTGTCCCGTCACCAGGACCGCAAGGGCCTGGGCAACGCCATCACCCCGGAGATGCACGAAGAGGACATGTCTCTGATCCAGGAGATCGGCGCCAACACCATCCGGCTGGCCCACTACCAGCACGACCAGTACTTCTATGATCTGTGCGACCGCTGCGGCATGATCGTCTGGGCCGAGATCCCTTACATCTCCGAGCACCTGCCCCACGGCCGGGAGAACACCATCCAGCAGATGAAGGAACTGATCACCCAGAACTACAACCATCCTTCCATCGTATGCTGGGGCGTTTCCAACGAGATCACCATCTCCACCAAGGACAAGGCGGATATGCTGGACAACCACCGGGAGCTGAACGAGCTGTGCCACAAGATGGACAGCTCCCGCCTGACTACCCTGGCCTGCTATGCCATGTGCGGCCCCTTCAACCCGGTAGCCCATATCACCGATCTGGTGAGCTGGAACCTCTATCTGGGCTGGTATGTGCCGGGCCTGTTCCTGAACGACCTCTGGATGGATTTCTTCCACCTGATCTACCCCAAGCGTCCGCTGGGCTTCTCGGAATATGGTGCCGAGGGTATGCCCAACCTCCACAGCGCACATCCCCGCCGCGGCGACCACACCGAAGAGTACCAGGCAAAATACCACGAGTATATGCTGAAATGCTTTGCACGGCACAAGTGGCTGTGGTCCACCCATGTGTGGAATATGTTTGATTTTGCAGCCGATGCCCGGGATCAGGGCGGCGAGCCGGGCATGAACCATAAGGGCCTGGTCACCTTTGACCGCAAGATCAAAAAGGACAGCTTCTACCTTTACAAGGCGTACTGGGCTGAAGAGCCTTTTGTACATATTGCAGGAAAACGGTATGCCGACCGCACCGAATCCACCACAACGGTCACCGTGTACTCCAACCAGCCCTCCGTTGCGCTGTATGTCAACGGCGAGCTGAAAGAGATGCAGACCGGCGAGAAGGTGTTCCGGTTCCGGGTGCCAATGTCCGAAAAAACCATGCTGAAAGCTGTGGCTGGTCCGTGTACGGATACCGCTGATCTGCGCAAGGTCAGCCAGCCCAACCCGGACTACCGTCTGCACAAGACCCACAGCACAAGCGCCAACTGGGTTTAAAATAAAAGGCAGAAAGGAGGATCGCATACTTTTCCCCTATCGCAGGAATCTTTTAGAACCATGAGCATGAGGAGGATTTACACACCATGAAACAATCCGGCAAAAAGCTGTTGTGGCGTGGCCTGAGTGGAGTTGCTTGCTTCAGCCTGTGCTTCTCCATGATCGCTGGTGTCGCTTTGGAGACCAATGCTGGCACCATCGACACCTATCTGGGCACCCACAGCGAGGTGCTGACCTCGGAAAACAACGAGGAGAACCCGCTGTACGACAAGTTCAACCCGCCTGCTGAGCTGCTGAACGAGGATGGCACCGGCAACTCCAAGGCACTGATCACCGCAGCTATGGACCTGGGCCGCCGCGAAGTGGCGGAAGGCAGCGTCCTGCTGAAGAACAACGGCGCCCTGCCCCTGGCCAGCGGCTCCAACGTGACCCTGCTGGGCATCCGTTCTCACAAGAACCTGCTGGGCTCTAACTTTGGCGTTGGCGCCAAGGGCGTTTACGTCAGCCTGGAGCAGGCTCTGAGCCAGAACCGTACCGACTTCGCCCACACCATCGTGTCCACCCTGGGCAGCGGCAGCTACGGCGAGGACGTGCAGATCAAGCCCACCATCAGCGAGTGGAAGGGCGATGAGTTTGACTTCGAGGGCGCAGGCTTCAACCTGAACCCCACCATGATCGAGATCTACGAGACCCTGGGCAAGACCTACCCCCACGCCGAAAACGAGGGCGCTATGGAAGTTTACAACCCCGGCGAGCCTTCTGTGGAGGAGATCGCTGCGGTGAACGGCAGCTACCAGGACAGCTTTGCCCAGTATGGCGATGCCGCCATCGTGGTCATTGCCCGCCCCAGCTGCGAGTCTCACGACTACCTGCCCGGCGGCATTGCAGAGGGCCTTGGCTTTGAGCATGACGAGCCGCTGTCCCTGACCCAGAACGAGCGTGACGCTATCGAAATGGCAAAGAAGGCCAGCGATAAGGTCATCGTGCTGATCTCCAGCTCCACCTCGGTCGAGATCGGCTCCCTGAAGGACGACCCCGATGTTGACGCCATCATGTGGATCGGTGCTCCTGGCTGCTACGGCATGCTGGGCGTGGCTGACATCCTCTGCGGCCGCGTCAGCCCCTCCGGCGGTCTGTTCGACATCTTCACCGCTTACAACATGTCTGCTCCTGCTATGCAGAACATGGGCCAGATGTACTACTCCAACACCGCCGATGTCATCACCCGTAAGGGCGGCGTCCTGGGCTTCAACCCCGGCGCATATGCCATCGAGGCTGAGGGTCTGTACGCAGGTTACCGTTACTACGAGACCCGCTACTACGACTCTGTAGCAGGCACCGGCAACGCTACCAGCCCTGTGGGCGCTTACGGCTCCACCACCGAGTGGAACTACGACAACGAGGTCACCTACGGCTTCGGCTACGGCCTGTCCTACACCGACTTTGATCTGGAGATGCAGGGCCAGCCCACTTTTGATGTCACCGTCGATCCCGAGACCGGCGCACCCAATGCCTACGCCACCTTCAACGTCAAGGTGACCAACACCGGCAAGGTCCCCGGCAAGACCCCTGTGCAGATCTACGGCCAGGCTCCCTACATTGCCGGCGGCGTGGAAAAGGTTGCTGTTCAGCTGCTCAACTTTGACAAGTCCAGCCTGCTGGCTCCCGGCGAGTCCGAGATCGTGCCCGTCAAGGTCGATCTGCAGTACATCGCCAGCTACGATGAGTCCTACGAGAACGCTGACGGCACCACTGGCGCATACATCATGGATCCCGGCAGCTACTACTTTGCTGTGGGCAACGGCGCACACGATGCTCTGAACAACATCATGGTCGCCCAGGGCATGGATGCCGAGAAGATGGTCGGCACCGGCGACGCTTCCAAGGTCTTTGTGAAGGAGATCACCGAGGACTTCATCTCCAAGACTCTGTTCTCTGTCTCCAAGACCGGCTACAAGATCTCCAACCAGCTGCCCTACGCTGACTGGAACTACTACCAGCCCGGCGAGGTCACCTACCTGACCCGTACCGACTGGGCAGGCACCTTCCCCAAGCACTACGGCGACATGACCCTCACCAACGAGCAGCTCATCAAGAACCTGAATGGTGAGACCTACACCCTCAAGACCGACGACGACACCTCTGACATCCTGTGGGGTCAGGACAACGGCATCCAGTTCTACGAGATGTTCGGTGTCCCCTACGACGATCCCAAGTGGGACAAGCTGCTGGATCAGCTGACCCTGGAAGAGGCTATGTACATCTTCAGCTTCGGTGGCCCCACCATCCCCGGCGCTGAGTCCATCGGCACTGTCGAGACCTACATGACCGAGAACGCTGGCAACGGCGTGGCTGTCAACCTGAACGCTTCTAAGGACCCCAACGCTCCTTGGGCTATCCCCGCAACCGATCCCAACGGCAACTGGCATCCCCAGGTGTTCGCCAATGCTCCCATCGGCGCTTCCACCTTCAACCCCGCTCTGATGCGTGAGCTGGGCGAGTTCACCGGCATCGAGTCCCTGTTCACCGGTATCAACATCCTGTGGGGCCCCGGCCTGAACACCCATCGTCATGCTTACAACGGCCGTAACGGCGAATACTACTCTGAGGACCCCATCCTGTCCGGTGTTGCAGCTATGGAATTCTCCATCGGCGCACTGAATTACGGCCTGGTGGCTGCTCCCAAGCACTTCGCTTTCAACGACCAGGAGACCGAGCGCGGCGGCATTTCTCCCTACATGACCGAGCAGCGTGCTCGTGAGCTGGAGCTGCGTGCTTACCAGTATGCATTCGAGGCTACCAAGTACGATACCCCCGAGTACAACGCCGGTATGCGCGGCCTGATGACCTCTTTCTCCAAGATCGGTTCTGTTGAGTGCACCACCAGCGAGGGCCTGATGACCGAGATCCTGGCCAACGAGTGGGGCTTCATCGGCTACGCTGTCACCGATATTTACGATGACGTTGACCTGTGGAGCGCTGTTCTGAACTCTGGTACCACCTGCTTCGATACCCGTGGCGAGTCCGGCTTCTACGGCGTCACCACCCTGAGCAGCTCTTTCCTGTTCCAGAACCTGATCGAAGGCAAGGTGCTGGACGCTCACTTCATCGACGGCGATGCTAACCTGCAGCGCAAGCTGAAGGAGGCCGTGCACAAGAACATCTATGCATGGACCGAGAGCCACCTGATGAACCGCTACAACGCTACTACCCACATCCAGGACCAGATGACCTGGTGGCGTGCTACCTACTATGCTGGCATCGGTGTGTCTGGCGTGGTTCTGGTGCTGTCTGCTGCGATGTATGTCCTGTCCGGCAAGCGCAAGAAGGAGGAAGAATAAGATGAAGAACAAAAAAGGCACTGCTTTCTACCTCAATCTCAGCGCCCTGATCCTGGGCATCGTGGGCGTTGTGCTGGCCATCTACAGCAGCATGATGACCGTTGAGAATGCTCTCACCAACCTGCCGCTGGTTATTGCAGCTGGCGTGGCAAGCCTGGTCCTGGTGGCCGGTGCCGTGCTGCTGCCCTCTCGTCTGGGCGAAAACAGCCCCGTCCTCATGGTCTGCTCTCTGGGCGGCATTGCACTGTACAGCTATGTGTATGGCCAGTGCATCCTGCAGCGTATCATGATGATCGCCGGTCTGTTCTCCTTCAACTCCGGCAATGCGCAGGGCTGGCGTGTGTTCTACATTGTTGTGGCAACCGTTGTCTGCCTGCTGGTCGCCAGCATCCTCCTGGTGGTGGGCGGTTTCTTCCGCTCCGTCAAGCAGGCGGATTGATCCAGCAAGCCACAACCTAACAATCAAAAAGGGGGCCTGCCTTATGAAATGGGCAGGCCCTTTTCTTTTTTTCCGAAAGGAGTTCATCCAAATGGGCGAACAAACCACAAAAGCGCCTGGGATCAATCGCGCCAAAACCTACCAGCTGGTGCTGTTCCCTCTGAATAACGGCGCTACCAACGTATACTATGTGCTGGTACTTTCCTACATTGCTACCTTTGGCAGCAACGTGCTGGCGCTGGGTCTGCTGTTTGCCTCGGTCATGGTCACCGGCATGCGTCTGTTCGACGCCATTACCGACCCCATTATCGGCGCTCTGATGGACCGCACCAACGGCCGTTTTGGTAAGTTCCGGCCGTTCATGGTCCTCGGCAACCTGATCATGGCTGTCAGCATCCTTCTGCTGTACGCCGCCACTCCCCTGATCCCCGCCCATATGATGGGCCTGCGTTACGCTGCTTTCGTACTTCTGTACGCCGTGTGGGTCATCGGCTATACCTTCCAGACCAGCTGCACCCGCTCTGGTCAGACCGTACTGACCAACGACCCCTCGCAGCGTCCGCTGTTCACCATCTTCAACACGGTGGGCAGCCTGATGGGTATGGGTCTGATGCAGTTCTTTGCCCCCATCCTGGCAAAGCGCTTCCCGGGCGGCTACTCTGACGCTGGTTTCTACCGTCTGCTGGCCCCCATCGGCATCCTGATTTCCATTGCCCTGACGGTTCTGGCCGTGATCGGCATTTGGGAAAAAGATCAGCCCAAGTACTTTGGCATCAGCGGCAGCACCCAGCAGAAGCTCAAGCTGCGGGAATATGTGCAGATCGTCCGGAACAACCAGCCCATGCAGCGGCTGATGGTGGCCGGCGCCGGCTGCAAGCTGGCCCTGTCCATTGCCACCAACACCACCGTGCTATGCATGCTGTACGGCTGCATGATGGGCAACTACGACGGACTGTATCTGCCCATGATGATCCTGGGCTATGTGTTCAGTGTTCCCTTCTTCCTGCTGACCGTGCGTACCAGCCAGAAAAAGGGCCAGAAGGCCAGCCTGATGAAGTACGTCACCGTGGCACTGGTGTGCTATGTGGGCGTGCTGGTCCTGCTGCTGCTGTGGGGCCGCAGCGATGCCTTTACTCTGTCCATCCTGGGCGAGAACGGGCTGTCTCTGAACCTGTACACCATCCTGTTCATTGTATTCTTCGGCATTGGCTACGGCGCCTACTATGCCACCGCCGATATGCCCATCCCCATGGTCGCCGACTGCTCGGACTACGAGACCTACCGTTCCGGCCAGTACATCCCCGGCATCATGGGCACCCTGTTCAGCCTGGTGGACAAGCTGGTCTCCAGCCTGTCTGCTACCGTGGTCGGCATTGCGGTCAGCCTGATCGGCCTGTCCGGTCTGCCCACCCAGTATGACCCCTATGTGCCCGGCATGAACACCGTGGTCATCGCTCTGTTCTGCCTGGTTCCCATGGCAGCCTGGACGGCTACCCTGATCTCCATGAAGGGCTATACCCTGACTGGCGAGAAGATGAAAGAGATCCAGGCCGTCAACGCCTGCCGCCGGGACGCTGTAGCACAAGGCATGAAGCTGGAAGATGCTATGGCCAAGTGGCAGACCATGGACCAGCTGCCGGCCGAGTACCGGAGCTGATCTCTCCTCTCTTTATCATTTCCTTGCTTTCATAGACAATTCCCCAAAACAGACACCCCCGTCCACTCTGGTGCAGCGGCCAGAGCGGACGGGGGTGTGCTGTTTTATGATGCCTTTATTTTGCCAAGGTAAGATGCTGGATGCGATCCGCCTCGCCGAAGTGCTCGTTGGGCACCCACAGAGCGGTTTTATCGGTCAGGTCATACACCACGCTGTGGACGGTGCAGCCGTTGCCGTCGTCGTTTTTCCAGCTGCGGCGGCCCACCTGCGCCAGCAGGTCCAGGGCAGCGTCCGCATCCGGCAGAAGACCGTCTGCCTGATCCAGCTGCTGTTGCAGATGCTGGTAACGGTCCACGCCCTTGCGGTCAGCCTCGTTCTCATAGTACTCCGGCGCCACCACAAAGTTGGTGACCACCTGCCACTCGGGAGAGAGAGCCAGCGCATCCTGATCGTTGTAGGTCACCCGCAGCTGACGGGCCGAGCCGTCGGTATCGGTGGCATCGGTCCCTGCCACCCATTCCAGAATGGCGCTGCGGCCAGAAGCATCCGCCACCATATAATGATAGGAGCTTGTAGCAGAGTCATGCAGGTCGTAGGCTTCCGCCAGCTCCACCGCTTCCTCCACAGTATCCGCATAATCCAGGATCAGCCGCAGCAGTGTGGTAGAGGTGATATCCGGCTTTTCCGTATCCTGTGCCGTAGCCACGCTGGCATCCGGCCCCTGATAGGTCATATAGATGCCGCAGCTCACGCCGGCCTCATTCATGCCGTCAAAGGGGATGTAGGGAGCCGCCAGACAGGTGATCTTGTCCATCAGGCCGGTCACATCCTGATCCACATCCAGCCCCAGGAACTGCAGGTCCACCGTAGATACCGAGGCATGGCGGCCCTGACCGGGGTCCGTATAGACGATGCAGGTGTTGGTCTTGGCGTAATCGTAGTTGCGGGCAAACACCTGGTGTCCGTTTTCCAGCTGCGCAGTAAAGGAGGCGCAGGCCACATCCGGGGGCGTGAACTCCAGATCTACCAGACCCTTGGTCAGGTTCTGGGTGATGAAGGCAATCAGGTCTGCATCGGTGGAAACACCACCCTGCGCCAGAAAGTCCTTAAAATAATAGTCTCCGGAAACGGTCATCTCGTATACCGCTCCATCCAGATGGGCGTCGTTCCGGTCCAGGATTTTGCGGAAGGAGCCCAGAGTGCGCAGCTCCGGCCCCCAGATCATCCATACCGCACCAAAAGCGGCCAGCAGCAGAGCCAGCACGCCTGCTGCCAGACCCATCATCCGCTTTTTGACAGAAAATTTTGATTTGGTCTTGTTCATGCTAACGGATCTCCTTTCGATCCAGCCATTTTTTTTGCGTGTTCGGGCAGAAAGACAACACCGCCTATTAAAACATCAAATTCTTGAGATGTCAATGTATCTCAGTAATTTTAGCTATAAAGTTTGATGCAGCTGCCCTGTCTACATTCTTTTTTGTGAAAATGCAAACTTTTTGCATTTTAGTCTTGCACTTTGGCCCAAAATCGTGTATACTCTATCCCGCACAAAACGCAAACTGATTGCAAATTGCCTGGCGCAGGCCCGGCTGGATAGGTGGAGGAACCTTTCGTATGGAACTGTTTTTTGAGGTACTGACCGAAGCGCTGGTGGACAGCGTCAAGATGCTGCCTTTTCTGTTCATCGCTTACCTTTGTATTGAATATGTAGAAGTACGCCACGGCGAGCGGATCGAGCGCCTGCTGGCCGGCGGCGGACGGTGGGGCGCCATTCCCGGTGCACTGCTGGGCTGCGTGCCCCAGTGCGGTTTTTCTGCGGTGGCCTCCAACTTCTACTCCTCCCGGGTCATCACCCTGGGCACCCTGATGGCGGTATACCTGGCCACCAGCGACGAGGCGATCCCCCTGCTGGCTTCCATGCCTGCCTACTGGGACAAGCTGGCCATCCTGATCGCGCTCAAGGTGGTGTATGCTGTGGCCATCGGCTTCATCCTGGATTTTGTGCTGCGGGGGCTGCTGCCCCGCTCTCTGCGGGGCGGGTACACCGGCCGGGCCGATGAGGTGGACTGCCACGAAGACCACGCCGACGCCCAGGGCAATCCCCCGCCGCTGTGGAAGGCTGCCGCCCGCCACACCCTGGAGATCTTTGTGTTCATCTTTGCCTTCAGCCTGCTGTGCGGGCTGGTGGTGGAAAGCGTTGGCGAGGACGTATTTGCCGATGTGCTGGGCCGGATGGGCTTCTTCCAGCCGGTGGTAGCCGCCGCTGTGGGCCTGATCCCCAACTGTGCCGCCAGCGTGCTGCTGACCCAGCTGTATGTGGAGGGCGCACTGCGTTTTTCCAGCCTGGCAGCCGGCCTTTGCACCGGCGCCGGTGTGGGCCTGGCCGTGCTGTGGCGTGCCAACCCCTCCTGGAAGCAGAACCTGTTCATCTCCGGCCTGCTGTGGCTGTCCGGTGCGGCTCTGGGTGTGGGCATCCAGGTAGCTGTCGCTCTCTTTGCGTAAAAAAATGAACGCTGCGCCCCGTCTGCGGACTGGGGCGCATTTTTTTTACCGGTGGGGAAAGACTGTGTCTTTACATGGTACTTTTCTTTTGCGGGCAAACGTGGTAAGATGAAGAAAAACCCTTGGGAGCGTATCTCCCGGAAAGGACGTTTTGTATGAAATTCAGCGAGATGCATTATACCCGCCCCGATATCGACGCTCTGCTGGCCCAATGCGCCCAGCTGGCCCAGAAGGCCGCTGCCGCTTCCAGCGGGGAAGAGCTGGTTGCCCTGTATTATGAGCAGAGCGCAGCTTTTGCGGATTATACCACCGCCGCCAACCTGGTGAACATCCATTATACCTGCGACACCCGGGATGACTACTGGCACGCCGAGCAGGACTTTTTTGATGCCAACGGCCCTGCTGTGGAAAATGCCCATACCGAGATCAGCCGCGCCTTTTTGGCCAACCCCCACTGCGATGCTTTGACCCAGGCCTTTGGCTCCACTTGCGTGGCCGGTATGCGCAATGCCGTGCTGAGCATGGACGACCGCACCCTGGAGCTGCAGAAGCAGTACAACACCCTGGTCAGCGAATACCAGCGCATCTACGGCGGCGCTATGGTAGAGCTGGACGGCAAGCAGCTGACCATCCCGCAGCTGGGTCCCTATAAGGAGAGCCTGGATGCCAAGGTGCGCCGCAGCGCCTACGAGGCCGAAGCTGGCTACTTTGACGCCCACCGGCAGGAGCTGGACGAGCTGTATACCAAGATCGTCAAAAACCTGAACGCCCAGGCACAGGTGCTGGGGTACAAGGATTACAGCGAGCTGTCCTATGTGCGGATGAACCGCATCGGCTACGGCCCGGAGGAGATCCGCCGCTTCCGTGACCAGGTGGCACGGGATGTGGTGCCGGAGCTGCAAAAGGTGATTGAGCTGAAGAGCCGCCGCACCGGCATCCAGCACCCCACCTTTGCAGACCTGCCCATTTATTTTAAGGATGGCAACCCTAACCCCATCCCCGGCTACCAGGCCCGCATGGACGCTGCCCGCAAAATGTACCACGAGCTGAGCAGTGAGACGGCAGAGTTCATCGACTTTATGCAGGACAACGACCTGTTTGACGTCGAGAGCCGCCCCGGCAAGATGTCCGGCGGCTATATGACCAGCCTGCCTGTCTACAAGGCACCCTTTATCTTTGCCAACTGGAACGATACCGCCGCTGACGTGGATGTGCTGACCCACGAGTGCGGCCACGCCTTTGAAGGTTATGTGGCCGAGCGTGACCCCAAGATCCCCGCCGACCTGGAATGTCCCGGCATGGAGAGCGCCGAGATCCACTCCATGGCTATGGAGTTCCTCACCGCCCCCTGGCATGAGCTGCTGTTTGGCAAGGACACCGCCAAATATGAGCTGCAGCATACCGAGGACAGCCTGCTGTTCCTGGCCTATGGCTGTGCAGTGGACGAGTTCCAGCACATCATGTACCAGAACCCGGATCTGACCCCCGACCAGCGCAACGAAAAGTGGCTGGAGCTGGAGCACAAGTACCGCCCCTGGATCGACTTCGACGGTCTGCCCTTTTACGGCCGCGGTGCGGGCTGGCAGCGGCAGCTGCACATTTATGAGTGCCCCTTCTATTATATCGACTACTGCCTGTCCACCATGGCGGCACTGCAGTTCTTCCTGCTGAACAACCAGGACCACGCCGACGCATGGCAGCGCTATCTGCGCCTGGTGCGCCGGGCAGGCTGCGCCAGCTACACCGAGCTGTGCCAGACCGCTGGTCTCCGCGTGCCCTTTGAGGAGGGCAGCGTTCAGGCCATTGCCCAGCAGGTGAGCCAGTGGATCCAGCAGAACCAGGTATAAGCCCCTGTCCCCCCCTGCTAAAAGGTAAAAAGCGGCCCCTGCTGCGCTGTGCAGCGGGGGCCGCTTTTGGTTTAGAGAAAGAGCCTTGCCTCAGTCTGCTGCTTCCGGCCAACCCTCCAGCTTGGAGGTACAATGCGGGCAGCGCACCGCCTTGATGGAGATGGTGGACTGACAGTAGGGGCAGAGCTTGGTAGAAGGAGCCGCCGGGGCTGGCTTTTTGTGCAGCGCGTTGAACACCTTCAGCACCACAAACAGCACAAATGCCACGATCAAAAAGTTGATGACCGCATTCAGAAACGCACCCAGCCCGATGGTCACATCCCCGATGGTGATGCCCACCCGGGAGAAATCCGCATTAAAAAACAGTCCGATGACCGGGGAGATGATATCCCCTACCAGCGAGTTGACGATGGCTGTAAATGCCGAGCCGATCACGACACCTACCGCCATATCCAGCACATTGCCCCGCATGGCAAAGGCTTTGAATTCGGCCCAGAACTTTTTGAGCTTGCTTGTCTCCATACCGATTTTTCTCCTTTTCTTGTCCGCAAATTGCCAGGTCTCCCTGTGCTTTTCCCGTTCATTGTACTATGTTTCGCCTTTCTGTGCAAGCAGCCCCGCCCCGGTGCTCTATAAGAACACCGGGGCGGGGCTTTTCTGCGCAAGGCAAAGAGAGGGTATCAGAAGGAGCGGGTGCTGTTTTTACTGCACCTTGGTCAGCTCGGCCAGCTTGTGGTAGATCTCGGTGTTATCGTAAACACCCTGGAACTGCTCGGCGCCTACGCCCATAGCATACAGGTTGACCGGTGCGCCGGTGTGGGCATAGGTGGTGTGGTCCAGGCCGGACTTGTGATTGATGGCGTGGCAGATGGCCATGGAGAAGGGGATGTAGGTGCCGTACCGCTCGTAATCCAGCTGGGACATCTTGCCCTGAGAGGAGGCGCCCACCTCCAGGGTACGCTGGTAGGCATCCCGCAGCTGCTGGGCCTCGTAATCGGTCAGCAGCAGCTTGCCGGCGTTGGCCGCATCCGGGTCGTTGGGCAGGGTCAGGCCAAAGTTCGCCTTCACGTCTGCCATAGCGGTCTCGAAGGGGGTCTTTTCTGCCACATAGCGGGAGACATACTCTGCATCGAACTTTGCGTAGGACATCTTCTGACGGGTCAGATTCTGCAGGAAGGTGTCGTAGTTGGTGGTCTTGTAGCCAATGGCCAGGCCGCCGGTCTCGTGGTCGGCAGTGACCAGGATCAGAGTCTCGTTGGGGTGACGGTTATAGAAGTCCACCGCAGCCTGCACAGCATTGCTCATCTCCAGCACATCGTGGATGGAGGCAGCTGCATCGTTGGCGTGGCAGGCCCAGTCGATCTTACCGGACTCGGTCATCAGGAAGAAGCCCTTGCCGTTATCCAGCAGCTCGATGCCCTTCTTCACATAATCGGTCAGCTGCCACTCGCCCGGGGCGGCATCCATGGCATAGTTCATGGACTTACCGTCGGCCAGGTTCTGGGCAATGATCAGGGTCTTGCCTGCATTGGCGGGCAGCGCAGCCGCCTCTGCCTGGCTGGTCACCACACGGTAGCCTGCCTGGGCAGCCACAGCGTGGTTATCCGGCACATTGCCGTTGCCCTTCACCTTCTGGAACTCGCCGCCGGCAAAATACTCAAAGCCGCTGTTGGCCAGCTCCACACCAATGTCATAGTAGTTCTTGCGGCTGGCCTGGTGCGCATAGAACGCAGCCGGAGTAGCATGGTCGATGTTAACGGTGGACACCACGCCCACCTTATAGCCCTTCTGCTTATGCAGCTTCTCGGCAATGGTCTCGTAGGGCACATCCCGGGTCCAGGGGCACATATTGATGACGCCGCTCTCGGTCTTGTAACCGGTAGCGATGGAGGTAGCCGTGGAGGCAGAGTCCGGGCAGAAAGAGGTGCTGTCGTAGGTGGTCACGCTGCCCACAGCGGGGAACCCGGTGAAGCTCAGCTCAGCCTCGGTCACTGCGCCATCATTCTCCACGGTGCCTTTATAAAAACGGGCAGACTGGATCTGCACCGTGCCCATGCCGTCGCCGATGAACAGGAAGATGTACTTCGGCTTCTTAAACACATCCAGCAGGCCGTTCTCCTCCTCCACAGCAGCGGGAGCGGGGGCGGCGGCAGAAGCAGCAGCGGGAGCAGCTGCCATCATGCCCAATGCAGACACAGCGGCCCCGGCCTTCAAAAAGCCGCGGCGGGAGATCATAGTTTTCTTATCCATTCCAGGGTTCCTCACTTTCCAGGGCGTTCCTGCCCGTATCCAATCTTTTACTTTCGGGTACGCCTCTATTGTATCCATTCCTAGCCTGCGCCGAAACCAGCCCCAGGCAAAACCTGGGTAAACCTTTGGCTGCACAGAACCGCCTGGTGTAAAATCCACGAAAATTGCGTAAAACCCAGGGCAGTATCCCGGCAGGAAGTGTGAAAATTCCGTAAAAGCTAAATATTTTTAACTAAATCTATTGACAATCTTTCTGTCCGGATTATAATGGCTTCAGTCGATAGTTAAAACTTTTGAGCTATCAACCATGAAAAGTATAACACACCTTCGACCAATACAAAGGAGATTTTTATTATGATGAGCTTTGATGAGATGAAGAAGATCGTTGCCGACACCCTGAACTGCGACCCCGAGAAGGTCACGATGGAAGCCAGCCTGACCGAGGACCTGGAGGCTGACAGCCTGGATGCTGTGGAGCTGAACATGGCTCTGGAAGATGCCTGCGGCGTGTCTGTGCCGGACGACCAGCTGTCTCAGCTCAAGACTGTGGGCGACATCTACCGCTACCTGACCGAGGCTGCCGCCTAAGAGGGGCCGGTATGAGAGATATCCGAGATCTGCTGCCCAGCCAGGTCCGGCAGCGCAGCTTTCGTCACAAAGCGCTGCGGGACGCCGGGACCATTTGGCAGCAGCCCCAATTTGCCGAGTGCAGCCACTGCGGACGGCGGGCTACCCGTCAGGTCTGGGTCAAAAGCCAATATGTTTGCCCCAACTGCGGCGTGCATCTGCCCATCGGCGGGTATTACCGGCTGTCCACCATCCTTGACCACGGCAGCTTCCGGGAGCTGGAGGCCAATCTCTCTGCACAAGATCCCTTGGCCTTCCCCGGGTATGCGGGCAAGCTGGCCGCCCAGCAGGCCAAGACCGGCCTGAACGAGGCAGTCGTGGCCGGTGTGGGCCGCATCGACGGCCGCCCCCTGGTGGCAGCCGTGCTGGACAGCCGCTTTTTTATGGGCAGCATGAGCAGCACCGTGGGCGAAAAGATCACCCGCTGCATCGAGTATGCCGCCGCCCACAAGCTGCCCCTGGTCATCTTTTCGGCCAGCGGCGGCGCCCGTATGCAGGAGGGCATCTTCAGCCTGATGCAGATGGCGAAAACCTCGGCTGCGCTGGAGCGGTTCTCCGCCAAGGGCGGGCTGTACATCAGCGTACTGACCCACCCCACCACCGGCGGTGTGACCGCCAGCTTTGCCAGCCTGGGGGATGTCACCCTGGCCGAGCCGGGCGCACTGATCGGTTTTGCCGGCCCCCGGGTCATCGAGCAGACCATTGGCGAAAAGCTGCCCGAGGGGTTCCAGCGCAGTGAGTTCCAGCTGGAACACGGTTTTGTGGACCAGGTAGTGCCCCGCACCCAGATGCGGGATACCCTGTCCCGCCTGCTGAAACTCTACGCTCCGGGAGGGAAACGGAATTGATCCAAGATATTTTGCAGGCCCTGCGCCCGCTGGACGAGCAGATCGCTGCCCTGCGGGGGGACGAGGCCGATGATAAAATGACCGCCATCACCGCCCATGCCCAACAGCTGGCCGCTTTGTCGGCCCAGGAGGATGCACTGCTGCGTCAGTGCGGCCCCCTGACCCCGGCCGACCGTGTCTTTCTGGCACGCCACCCCGAGCGCCCCCACATCGACGAGCTGGTAAACGCCCTGTTCACCGACTTTTTTGAGCAGCGGGGCGACCGGCAGTGCCGGGAGGATGCTGCCATTCTGGGCGGCGTAGGGCTGTTCCATGGACGCCCGGTGACCGTGATCGGCCACCGCAAAGGCTCCACTTTACAGGAGAATCTGCGCTGCAACTTTGGGATGCCGGGGCCGGAGGGGTACCGCAAGGCCCTGCGCCTGATGCAGCAGGCCGAAAAGTTCGGCCGCCCCATCCTGACCTTTTTGGATACGCCGGGCGCCTACCCCGGCAAAGAAGCCGAGGAACGGGGCCAGGGCGAAGCCATTGCCCGGTGCATGGCTCAGCTCAGCGGCCTGACTGTTCCCGTGATCGCTGTGGTCACGGGCGAAGGCTCCAGCGGCGGTGCGCTGGCTCTGGGCGTAGCCAACCGCCTGCTGATGCTGGAAAACGCCGTCTACTCTGTGCTCAGCCCGGAAGGGTTTGCCAGCATTTTGTGGAAGGATGCCTCCCGCAGCAACGAAGCCTGCGAAGTGATGAAGCTCACCGCACAGGACCTGGCTGACGCCGGCATCGTAGATGAAGTGATCCCCGAGCCTTTGGGGGGTGCGCAGCGTGCCCACCAAGCATTGTTCCAAAGCATCGACCTTGAGCTGCGCCGCCAGCTGGCTGCACTGGACCGGATGGGCGGCAAAGCCCTGGCAGAGCAGCGTTACAAAAAATTCCGTCAGATCGGAGAAACGAGGGAAGCATGGAGGGTTTGCAACTGATCGCCACCGGCGGGGCACTGCCCAGCCGTACCGTGACCAACGAAGATCTGAGCCGCACCGTGGATACCAGCGACGAATGGATCGTCAGCCGCACCGGCATCCGGACGCGGCACTGGTGCGCCCCGGAGGAGTCCGCTTCCACCCTGGCCATTTCTGCTGCAAAACAGGCGCTGGAACGCAGCGGCCTGTCCCCTGCCGATATCGGCTGCTGCATCTGCGCCACCCTTTCTGCCCCGGATGCTGCCCCCAGTGTGGCCTGCCGGGTGCAGGCGGCGCTGGCCCTGCGGGAAAATATCCCCACCCTGGATGTCAACGCAGCCTGTTCCGGTTTTGTGTATGCAGCCGCCGCTGCCCGGGGCCTGCTGATGACCCTTGGGGGCCAGTACGCCCTGGTGGTCGGCTGCGAAGCTCTGAGCCGCCTGCTGGACCCCGCTGACCGCTCCACCTGCGTTTTGTTCGGAGATGGGGCCGGGGCAGCGGTGTTCCAGCTTGCTCCGGACGCTCTCCCCTTTGCCGCCAGTCTGGGGGCACGGGGCTGCGAGGCCATCCAGGCCGGCGGGCCCTGCCGTACCGGCTCGGCCCCCATCACCATGGACGGGCGGGCCGTATTCCGCTTTGCAGTGGAGGCTCTGCCCCGCTGCCTGGACGAAGTGCTGGCGCAAAGCGGGCTGTCCCTGGGGCAGGTGGACTGGGTGGTCTGCCACCAGGCCAATGGCCGCATCATCGACCACTGTGTCCGGGCACTGAAGGCTGACCCGGAAAAATTCTACAAAAACATGGACCGTCACGGCAACACCAGTGCGGCCAGCATCCCGGTGGCTCTCAACGAGCTGGCGGAAGCCGGACGCCTTATCCCCGGCCAGACTGTAGCCTGCCTTGGCTTTGGCGCAGGGCTGACCTGGGGCGGAATGTTGTTCCAATATAAAGGTACGAACAAATGAAACTGTTGAACGAAATTCTGGGCACCCGGTATCCCATCATCCAGGGCGGCATGGCCCACATTGCCACCGGCGAGTTTGCCGCGGCCTGCTCCAACGCAGGCGCACTGGGCGTCATTGGTTCCGGCGCTATGGACCCGGACACCCTGCGCAGCCACATCCGCCGCTGCCGGGAGCTGACCGATCAGCCTTTTGGGGTCAACATCATGCTGATGCACCCCCAGGCCGATGACTTTGCCCGCATCGTTGTGGAGGAAAACGTGCCGGTGGTCACCACTGGCGCAGGCAACCCCGGCAAGTATGTTCCGGCCTGGAAATCCGCCGGGATCAAGGTGTTCCCGGTGGTGGCTGCCGCCATCCTGGCCCGGCATCTGGCCCGGCTGGGGGTGGACGGCATCATTGCCGAGGGCACCGAGAGCGGCGGCCATGTGGGCGAGATGACCACCATGGCCCTGGTGCCCCAGGTGGTGGACGCCGTGGATCTGCCGGTGATCGCCGCCGGAGGCATTGCCGATGGACGGCAGCTGGCTGCGGCACTGGCTCTGGGCGCCTGCGGCGTCCAGGTGGGCACCTGCCTGCTGGTCAGCCAGGAGTGTCCCATCCATGAAAATTACAAACAGGCGCTGCTGGATGCCCGGGACAGCGATACCATCGTTACCGGACGCAGCACCGGTGCGCCGGTGCGTGTGCTGAAAAACCGCATGAGCCGGGAATATCTGCGGATGGAAAAAGCCGGTGCCGATAAGATGGAGCTGGAGCGGCGCACCCTGGGCAGCCTGCGCCGGGCTGTACTGGAAGGCGACACCGACACCGGCAGCCTGATGGCCGGCCAGTGCGCCGGACTGCTGCACCAGATCCGCCCCGCTTCGGAGATCCTGGCCGACCTTTGGCAGGATGGGAGGCAGTGCGCCGCCGCGCTGGGACAGCTATGCTGACACTGGCGGGCAAGGCCCTGCCCGTGCCCATCCTGCAGGGAGGCATGGGGGTCGGTGTATCGCTGGGCGGCCTGGCAGGTGCCGTGGCCACCTGCGGCGGCATGGGCTGCATCTCCACCGCCGATGCAGGCTACCGTGAACCCGATTTTGCCCGGGCCCCCGCTGCCGCCAACTGCCGCGCCCTGGCCGCTGAGGTGCAGAAAGCCAAATGCCTGGCCAACGGGCGGGGGCTGGTGGCGGTCAACGCCATGGTAGCGACCCAGAACTACGCCCAGGCTGTGGCCACCGCTGTCCAGGCGGGTGCGGATGCGGTGATCTCCGGCGCCGGGCTGCCCTTGGAGCTTCCCGCTCTTGTGGCCCCCGGCAGCGCCGCCATTGCCCCCATCGTATCCAGCAGCCGGGCAGCCCGGCTGCTGCTGCGCCGCTGGGCAGATAAGTACGGCCGCTGCCCTGACTTTGTGGTGCTGGAAGGCTGCGAAGCAGGCGGGCACCTGGGTTTTGACGAGACCGAGCTGGAAACCAGCCGCTGCCAGACCCTGGAACAGACCCTGCCTGCTCTGCTGGCAGAGCTGCGCCCCTATGAGGAACGGTTCCAGCGACAGATCCCGGTCTTTGTGGCCGGCGGGGTATACACCGGGGCGGATATCGCTCGCTATGTCCAGCTGGGCGCAGCAGGGGCGCAGCTGGCCACACGCTTTATCACCACCTACGAGTGCGATGCCAGCCAGGGCTACAAGGACGTACTGCTCCATGCCCGGCAGGAGGACCTGCGCATCATCCATAGCCCGGTGGGTATGCCCGCCCGGGCGCTGAACACCCCCCTGGTGCAGAAACTGGCTGCCGGGCAGCGTTTTGCCCCCCGGCACTGCGCCCGCTGCCTGAAAGGCTGCGACCCGGCTGCCGTACCCTACTGCATCACCCAGGCGCTGATTGCAGCGGTACAAGGCGATGTGGAAAACGGGCTGTTCTTCTGCGGGTCCAGCGCCCCCCGGCTGGACAGGATGCGCAGTGTGCGGGAACTGATGGACGAATTGTTGGAAGAATGGAGGCCCCAAGCATGAAAACTGCTGTACTTTATACAGGGCAGGGCAGCCAGCGTCCCGGTATGGGACGGGCGTTCTATGATGCTTCTGCCGTATTCCGGCAGGCATTTGACAGCGCCGAGCTGGACTTTGACCTGCACCAGGTCTGCTTTGAAGACCCCGACCACCTTTTGGACGAGACGCAATATACCCAGCCCTGCCTGGTGGCCTTTGATGCCGGTGTCTGGGCTGTGCTGAAAGAAAAAGGCTTCCAGCCGGACTATGCAGCCGGGCTGTCCTTGGGCGAATACGCCGCTTTGCAGTCTGCGGGTGTGTTTACCCCCAAACAGGCCATCGAGCTGGCCGCTTTCCGCGGCAAATCCATGGCCCAGGCCGCTGAAGGCATCCCCTGCGGGATGACCGCCGTGATGGGGCTGGACCGCCTTCCCCTGGCAGAGTGCTGCGCCCGGGCACGGGAAAAAGGCGTGGTGGAGATCTGCAACTACAACTGCCCCGGCCAGCTGGTCATCGGCGGACAAAAGGATGCCGTAGACCTGGCAGCCCAGCTTGCCAAGGAGGCCGGCGCCCGGCGCTGCATCCCCCTGCGGGTCAGCGGGCCGTTCCACACCACCCTGATGGCTCCGGCAGGCCAGGCACTGGAGCAGCGCTTTGCCGCCGAACCCTTTGGCCCCATGGAGATCCCGGTGCTGTTCAACTGCCTGGGACGGGAAAAATCCCCCGAGGACTCCATCCCTGCTCTGCTGGTGCGCCAGGTGCAAAGCAGCGTTTATATGGAGGATACGCTGCGCCGCTTGGCCGAGCTGGGGGTGGACCACATCCTGGAGGTGGGCCCCAGCAGCACCCTGAGCGGTTTTGTGAAAAAGACCCTGGGCAGTGAGGTAGTCTGCGCCTTTGCCGACACCCCGGAAGCCCTGGACGCTGCTTTGACAGCCTGGAAAGGAGAAACACTATGAGCGACACTGCTGAGCTGCGCCGCGTAGCGGTCGTCACTGGCGGGAGCCGGGGCATCGGCCGTGCCGTTTGCCTGCAGCTGGCCCGCCAGGGCTGCTGCGTGGTGGTGAACTACTGCCACGGGGCACAGGCGGCCGCAGAGACCGCCGACCTGTGCCGGCAGGCCGGAGCAGAGGCTTTGACCGTGCAGGCAGATGTAAGCACCGCCGAAGGCTGTGCTGAACTGTTCCGCCAGGCAGCAGAGCAGTTTGGCCGGGTGGATATCCTGGTCAACAACGCAGGCATTACCCGGGACGGACTTTTGCTGCGGATGTCCGAGCAGGACTTTGACCAGGTGATGGATGCAAACCTGAAAGGTTCATTCCTCTGCTGCAAAGAAGCTGCCCGCCGGATGGTTCGCCAGCGCTATGGCCGCATCATCAACCTTGCCAGTGTGGTGGCCCTGCGGGGCAACCCCGGCCAGGCCAACTACGCCGCCAGCAAGGCGGGACTGATCGGTCTGACCAAGACCCTGGCGCGGGAGCTGGCCTCCCGGAACATCACGGTAAACGCCGTGGCACCCGGCTACATTGAGACCGATATGACCGCCGCCCTGCCCCAGGCTGTGCGGGAAGGCATGGTCCAGGGCATCCCCGCCGGACGGCCGGGCCAGCCGGAGGAAGTTGCCCAGGCTGTGGGCTTTTTTGCCCAGGAGTCCAGCAGCTATCTCACCGGTCAGGTACTGTGTGTGGACGGCGGCATGGCGATTTGAAAGGAAGATACAACATGGAAAAACGCAGAGTTGTGATCACCGGCCTTGGCATGGTCAGCCCCCTGGGTCTGACCGCTGCCGAGAGCTGGGCCGCCGCCCGGGAGGGACGCTGCGGCATCGGCCCCATCACCCAGTTCGATGCTTCGGCGCTGCCCTGCACCCTGGCTGCCGAAGTCAAGGATTTTGACCCCAGCACCGCCATCGACCGCCGCGAGGCCCGCAAGGTGGCCCGGTTTGCACAGTTTGCCCTGGCTGCCGCCGCCGAAGCACTGGCGGACAGCGGACTGGATGTTTCTGCCGCTCCGGAGCAGACCGGCGTGATCCTGTCCAGCGGCATCGGCGGTCTGCCCATCATCGAGCAGCAGCACGCCCGCGGGCAGGAGAAAGGCTTCGACAAGGTCAGCCCCTATTTTGTGCCCATGGCCATCGTGAACATGGCGGCCGCACAGGTAGCCATCCGTTTTGGTCTGAAAGGCCAGTGCAGCTGCCCGGTCACTGCCTGTGCAGGCGGCACCAATGCCGTAGGCGATGCCTTCCACCGCATCCGGGACGGATACGAGCGGGCCATGCTCTGCGGCGGTGCCGAGAGCTGCATCAGCCCCCTGGGCATGGGCGGTTTTGCCAGCATGAAGGCCCTTTCTGCCAGCAGCGACCCCAACGCCGCCAGCCTGCCCTTTGATGCCCGGCGTACCGGGTTTGTGATGGGCGAAGGTGCCGGTGTGCTGCTGCTGGAAGATCTGGAGCAGGCCCAGGCCCGCGGCGCACATATCTATGCCGAAGTGGTGGGCTATGGCTCCAACTGCGATGCCTATCACTTCACCGCCCCGGCTCCCGGCGGCGCAGGCGCTGCCGATTGTATGCGGCTGGCCCTGGCCGATGGCGGTGTACAGCCCCAGCAGGTGGACTATATCAACGCACACGGCACCGGCACCCCGCTGAACGACACCTGCGAGACCGCCGCGATCCACTCGGTATTCGGCCCCCATGCCGGGGAGCTGGCCGTATCCAGCACCAAGAGCATGACCGGCCATCTGCTGGGTGCCGCAGGCGGTGTGGAAGCGGTGTTTACGGCACTGGCCCTGCGAGACCAGTTTGCCCCTCCCACCATCCACTCCGCACAGCCGGACCCGGACTGCGACCTGGACTATGTGCCCAACACCGGCCGGGAGATGAAGATGGAATACGCCCTTTCCAACAGCCTGGGCTTTGGCGGACACAATGCCTGCCTGGCTCTGCGCAGATGGGAGGGCTGACCCATGACCGAACCCCGCAGCCCCCGCACCCAGCCCCTGACCATGAACGCCCAGCAGCTGGAAGCACTGCTGCCTCACCGCTACCCCTTTGCGCTGGTAGACCGCATCCTGGACTACGAGCCGGGGCAGTGGGCCATCGGCCGCAAATGCGTCACCCGGAACGAGCAGTTTTTCTGCGGGCATTTCCCTGGACAGCCGGTGATGCCCGGCGTGCTTCTTCTGGAAGCGCTGGCCCAGACCGGCGCTGCAGCCGCCCTCTCTCTGCCGGCGAACGCCGGTAAGCTGGCGCTGTTCGGCGGAGTGAAAAATGCCCGGTTCCGCCGCCAGGTCCAGCCTGGCGACCTGCTCACTCTCCACTGCGAGCTTACCGCTCAGCGCGGCCCGGTGGGCATGGGCACCGCCTCTGCCTGGGTGGATGGCCAGTGTGCCGTTACCGCAGAGCTGACCTTTGTGCTGACCGACCCCCAGACCTGACCCGCTTTGCCCCCCTGTCCGCCCTTGCCGCCCCAAAAGGCCGGCAGGGGCGGTTTTTTTCACAAATTTTGCAGCGAAGTCTCTTGACGGTGTGCATACTATATGCTATATAATATTATATAAGAGAAACCGTTATTTACGGCAGATCGGAATCGGGCGGCCCCCGCCCCCAGAGAGGAGGGAGAACCCATGAGTTTTACCACCGGCGCAGCATTGCTGGATGCGGTGGTGCTGGCCATCGTGTCCAAGGAGCCCGAGGGCGCATATGGTTATAAGATCACCCAGGAGATCAAACAGGCACTGGACCTGAGCGAATCCACCCTTTACCCTGTGCTGCGCCGTTTGCAGAAGGACGGACACCTTACCGCTTACGATGCCTCCTGCAATGGCCGCAACCGCCGTTATTACATGATCACCCCTGCCGGACGGGCCCAGCTGGCCGCCTACAAGGCAGAGTGGAACGCCTATTCCGCCAGCATCCACCAGATCTTTCAGGAGGATTAACATATGACCCGTTTTGAATTTATGTCTGCTTTGGAGCAGCTTTTGTCCCCCCTGCCCGATGCGGAGCGCTGCGACGCTCTGCGCTATTATGAGGAGTATTTTGACGCTGCCGGCCCTGAAAAGGAAGCCGAGGTCATTGCAGAACTGGGCAGCCCGGAGCAGCTGGCCAAAAAGCTGCTGGAGGCCCAGTCCCTGCCCACTGTCCCCACCCCGCCGGCCGCAGCCAATGCCCGCTCCCGCCAGCGCAGCAGAGCCAAGTGGTTTACCCTGGGGGACTTTGCCGCCGCTGTGCTGGTCTTTGTGCTGATCTCTGTGCTGCTCTCGGCAAAGACAGGCCCCATGCCCCTCATCCAGACACCCAGCACGGCCGTATTCACCAGCCAGGACACCTCTAAGCACGAGGTGGAGAGCTTCCAGCAGAGCGTTTCGCTGGAGGAGATCCGGGATCTGGAACTGCAGTTGGACTTTGGTTCCGTGGTGTTCCAGGTGGACGAAAACGCCACCGCCGCCACCCTGGACTTCCAGGAGTTCCGCCGGGATTGGCTGCTCTGCCAGCGCCAGCAGGACGATGATGGCTACGAATATCTGATCCGCTACAAGGTCCCTGCAAACGTCGATCCCCACAAGTGGTCGAATCCTGTGCTCTCCATCACCCTGCCGCCGGAGGCTCTGCGCAGCCTGGACCTGTACCTGGCTATGGGCGATGCAGACCTGGGCAGCCTTTCCGTGGACGACATGGATCTGGAACTGAGCATGGGCGATCTGTCCGCCAAGGCGGTGCGCAGCCGGGAATTTTCGGCGGATATGGCCATGGGCAATATCCAGCTGGAGCAGCTCCAGGCCAAGGAGGCTGATTTTACCCTCTCTATGGGCAGCCTGGCTATCGACAGCGCCGCCGTCCAGGAGCTGGATGCGGAGATGGATATGGGTGATCTGAAGATCGCCCGCCTGGAGGGCCTGCGGGAGGCAGAGCTGGAACTGTCCGCCGGAGATCTGACCCTGGGCCTGGCCGATGCAGCGGACAGCTGCCGCACCAATGCCCGGTGCGCCCTGGGCGAAGTCACGGTCAATGGCCAGAGCCAGGGCACCCGCTACCAGACCAGCTCCGGCAGCGCCGCCCTCTCCGTCCAATGCAGCCTGGGGGATATCCGGCTGAACTTTGGTGTATGACCTGTTAAAACACAAGACCCGCTGGCAGCTGCCAGCGGGTCTCTTTTTATTGTTCCTTTTCTTCTCCGGCGGTTTCCTCTACCTTCAGCATCCGGTAGCCCACGCCTACATGGGTCTGGATGAACTGCGGCGCACCGGGGGCTGCTTCCAGCTTTTTGCGCAGAGAAGCCATGTACACCCGCAGGGAGGCCAGGTCATTGTCCCAGCTGCTGCCCCAGATCTTTTGGGTGATCGCCGTATGGGTCAGCACCCGGCCGGCATTCTGCGCCAGCAGGCAGAGCAGTTTGTACTCAATGGGGGTCAGGTGCAGTTCCTCGCCGCACAGCCAGGCACAGCCCGCCGCCAGGTCCACCCGGAGCGGTCCGTTCTGAAAGACCGACCCCGTGCCCTCCGCAGCAGGCATCAGCGCCAGCCGGCGCTGGGTGGCCCGCAGCCGCGCCAGCAGCTCCTCCACCGAGAAGGGCTTGGTCAGGTAGTCGTCTGCGCCGGTGTCCAGCGCCTCGATCTTGTCTGCATCCTCACTGCGGGCGCTGAGCACCAGGATGGGCAGCTGCGACCAGGCACGCACCCGGCGGATCACCTCCACCCCGTCGATATCCGGCAGACCCAGGTCCAGCAGCATGATATCCGGGTTATGGGTAGAGGCCATCATCAGAGCGGTCTCTCCGTTTGCAGCGGTCAAAAATTTGTAGTCGTGGGCACGCAGTGTGGTGGTGATCAGGCTGCGCACCGGCGCATCATCCTCCACCACCAGGATCAATGGTTTATTCATGGATATCCACCTTGCTTTGTGGCAGTGTAAAGGTAAATACACAGCCGTGAGGGGTATTGTCGGTCAGAGTCAGGGTACCGCCATGGGCATTGACGATGGCTTTGCACAACGGCAGCCCCAGCCCCAGGCTGCGGCGGCTGTCCGCCACACGGGCTGGCCCTGTATAGAACATCTCGAACACTTTGTCCTTGCCGTCATCCGGGATGCCCGGCCCATTATCCGCCACCTGTACGGCCACATCCTGTCCTTCCGGACGCACAGTGACCTCCACATGAGCCGGAGCGGGCGCGTATTTCAGGGCATTGTCCACCAGGTTGATGACCACCTGCATGATCAGCCGGGCATCCATATCTGCCAGCAGCACCTGGTCCGGGTAGTGGGCTGTTACCCGCTGTTCCGCCCCGTGTGTCCCCACATGGTGCAGCGCTTCCTCCACCACTTCCTCTACCAGCTGCGGCGACAAACGCAGCTGCATCCGGCCATCCTCAATGCGGGTAATGGCCAGCAGGTTCTCCACCAAGCCGATCAGCCACTGGGAGTCCTGCCAGATATCCGTACAGATCTGGCGTCGGGCAGCCGCATCCAGCACCGCATCGTTGGTCAGCAGGTTGCTGGCGTTGCCGGAGATCGCGGTCAGCGGGGTGCGCAGGTCATGGGAGATGGCCCGCAGCAAATTGGCCCGCAGCTGCTCGTTCTCCGCCCGGATGGCGGCCTGCTCTTTTTCCCGGGCGTTGGTGCAGTTCTCCATTGCCAGCGCACATTCGCCCAAAATGGAGAGCAGGACGCTGTTTTCAAAGGCTTCCAGCGGGCCGCTGGTCAGGTCCACACCCACTACACCGAACACGCCCCCCATAGCCGTACGCAGCGCCAGGTACATTCCCTTTGCTTCCGGGCCGTTGCCAGTAAAGGCTCCTGCCCGTTTGCGGTGGGCAAAGGCCCACTCCGCAGCAGCGCGCTCTGCCGGCAGATCCGTCAAAAGGGGGCTGCCCGGCTGTGCGCCAAAGGACTGCCCCGGCCCCAGCTCCCCCTCCTGGGCAGGAAACGCCGCCACCTGCCGATCCAGCAGTTTGACCAGCTGCCGCGCCGTCAGCGACAGGATCTCGGCCTCGCTCTGGCCTTTTTGCAGCAGCTGGCTGGTGTCGAACAAAAGGTTGGTGCGCCAGGCCGCCCGGGCCGAGAGTTTTGCGTGGGTCTTGAGCCGGGTGGTCAGCGTACTGACCACCACCGCTGTGGTCAGCATCAGCCCAAAGGTGACCTGGTAGCCGGAGTCGTAGGCATGAAAGGTGAGTTCGGGCGTAGTAAAAAAGAAGTTGAAAAACGCCACGCTCAGCACCGATCCCAGCACCCCGCAGACATACCCTTTGGTACACAGGGCTGTCAGCAGCACCCCCACCATATACAGCATGATGATATTGTACTGCGCCACACCCCAGCCTTGCAGCAGGCTCCCGGCCGCTGTCACCGCCGCCAGCAGCGCTGCGGTGACCACCAGATCCCACGGGGTAGGCGCCACCGCCTGGGAGAACAGGCTGCGCCCGGCCCGATACCGGGCCTGCGGGCCTGCGTCCGGGATGATATAGATCTCCACCTCCGGGGCTGTGTGGGTCAGCCGCTCGGTCAGGGTGGGCTGTCTGCGGCCCAGCCGGGGCCGCACGCTGGCGCTGCCCAGCACGATCTTTGTGATGCCGGATACCCGGGCAAACTCTGCGATCTGGTCCGGCACATCCTCGCCATATGCTTCTGCGATCTCTGCCCCTTCCTGCTCTGCCAGGCGGATATGCGCCTGGAGACGGGCTTTATCTGCCTCCGAAAGGCGGGCATCCGCCGGCGTGCGGACATACAGTGCTGTGAACACGCCGCCAAATGCCCGCGCCATCTCGGCGGCGGTATGCACGATCTTTACATTGGACGGCGAGGAAGAAAGGCAGGCCAAAATATGCTGCGGGGGCCTGTGCTGCCGTTGTTCCATGCTGCTTTTCACCTCCTGTGATACGCAGGTTTATTGTACCACGATGCCGCAAAAAAAACCAGGCAGACCCGCTCTCTGCTCCGGAAAAGCAGGAGGGAGGGCCCACCGGCGGAACCGCCGACACACCCTCCCCTGCCCGTAGCACTTACGATATATACTTCCCTTACCCGACATCCTCCCACGGGGCGCCATCCCACAGGGTCAGGCGGGCATCCTCGTGCTGCTCACAGTAGCTGCGGACCGCATCCAGCAGCGCATCCTCCCCCAGCTGTTCCAGTTCCAGCTGACGAGGCCGCTGGGCTTTGGTCTCCCGCCGCGTCTGGCGGACGCACTGTGCCACAAAGCGGTCCAGCCGCCCCATCACCCAAAAACCGCCGCCAAAAATCACCAGCAGCACAACAAGCAGTATCCAATCCATACAGAAAGGCCCCCTTTCCCATGCACGCTCACAAAATATCCGGTATCAGATATGGAAACACTTTTGCAGCGACCGGTACTCTCCGATCACCAGCAGGGTCTGGTTCTTGGTCAGCACCGTATCCGGGGTGATACGCAGCTCCATCTCGCCGTCCCGCTTCACAGCCAGGATATTGATGTGGTATTTTTTGCGGATATTCAGCTCCCCAATGCTGCGGCCTACCCATTCCTCCGGCAGGCTCACCTCAAAGATAGCGTAATCCCCCTGCAGCTCGATGTAGTCCAGGATATGCTCGGAGCTATACCGGATAGCGGCCCATTTGGCCAGCTGTTTTTCCGGGTAGAGCACCTCATCTGCCCCGTTGCGCAGCAGGAACTTCGCCTGCACGTCCCGCTCTGCACGGGACACCACAAACTGTGCCCCCAGCTCCTTGAGCAGAGAGGTGGTCTCCAGCGAGCTTTGGAAATCCTCGCCGATGGCCACGATACACACATCAAAGTTGCGCACACCCAGCGTGGACAGGAACGCCTCGTCGGTGCTGTCTCCGATCTGGGAGCTGGTAACAAAGGACAGCACATCGTTCACCCGCTGCTCGTTGTTGTCCACCGCCAGCACCTGGTGCCTCAGCTCATTGAGTTGGTAGGCGATATGCCGGCCAAAACGTCCCAAACCGATGAGTAGAATGGATTTCATGGTTTTATCTCCTCTTTCCCCCGCCAGGGGGCTTTTATACGATGGCTGCAGACAGCGCAGCGCTTATCCTTAGCCCACCGTGATCTTTTCCTGCGGCAGGCGGGAACGCACCGGGCTGCTGCTGAACGCAGCATAGATCAAGGTCAGGCCGCCCACGCGTCCCAAGAACATCAATGCGATCAAGATCAGCTGGGACGCTGCGCCCAGCGTGGGGGTGATGCCCAAAGTCAGGCCCACCGTTGCCACAGCCGAGGCTGTCTCATACAGACAGGCCGACATGGGCAGCCCCTCCAGCGTGGAGATGGCCAGTGCGCCCCCATAAAACAGTACCAGGTACATCCCCAGCACCGTGACCGCCTGTTTGACCACGCTGCCATCCAACCGGCGTCCAAAGAACTGGGCGTCCTCCCGGCGGCGGAAGGTCGCCACGGCTGTGGCGATCAGCACCGCCAGCGTGGTATTTTTGATACCGCCGGCTGTGGACCCCGGCGAGCCGCCGGTCAGCATCAGCGTGATCATCAGGGACTGGGACCCGCCGCTCATTTCCGCCAGCTGCGCAGTATTGAAACCTGCAGTACGGGGGGTAATGGCCTGGAACAGCGACAGCAGAAAACGCTGGCCGATGCTGCCCTGTGTAAACTCAAAAAAGAAGAAATAGACCGTCGGCAGCAGGATCAGCAAGCCTGTGGTGGCCAGGATGACCTTGCTCTGCATCCGGTAACGGCGCAGATCCAGCCGGTGGGTGCGGATATCCTCCCAGGTCAAAAAACCCAGGCCGCCCGCAACGATCAGCCCGGCGATCACCAGCGACACCAGCGGATCTGCAGCGTATGCTGTCAGGGATACATAGGGGGCCTGCTCTGTACCCAGCAGGTCAAAGCCTGCATTGCAGAAAGCGGAAATGGAGTGGAACATCCCCATCCAAATGCCCCGCAGCCCATAATCCCGGCAGAATACCGGCATCAGCGCCACGGCACCGGCAGCCTCAAACAACAGCGTCGCCCGCAGGATAAAGCCGGTAAGCCGCACGATGCCGCCCATCTGCGGAGCAGCCGAGGCTTCCTGCATGGTGCTGCGCTGCTTTAAGGAGATCTTGCGCCCTGCCAGCAAAGCCAGCGCCGCCCCCACGGTGATAACACCCAAGCCGCCGATCTGGATCAGCACCAGGATCACACTCTGCCCAAATACCGACCAATAACTGCCGGTATCCCGTACCACCAGCCCTGTCACGCACAGCGCCGAGGTGGAGGTAAACAGCGCCTCCCGAAACGGGGTGACGCAGCGGCTCTGGGTAGCCAAAGGCAGCATCAATGCCAAAGCCCCCACCAAGTCCACCGCTGCAAAACCCAAACTTATGATTTGAAACGAGCTCAGACGCCGCGCTCTTCGCAGCGCTTCCCCCATAGGATCTCCTCCTTTATTCCTTATAGTTTTTCATTTTACTCCCGCAGAATAAAGAGCAGATAAAAAAGGCGGCGGGAGCATTAAAATTGTATAAAGAAAACGTTAAAAAGAAAAACCGCCAAGGGCGGCTGCCCTCGACGGTTTTCCCAATGAGTAGGAGGATCAAAAATGATCGTGCTGAAAAATTCAGTTCAGGATGGTCTGCTCGGTCTCCACGTCGAACACATGGACCTTGTGGGGATCGAATGCCACGCGGACGGTGTCTCCGTTGCGAGCCTTGGAGGTGGGAGCCACACGGGCGGTCATCTTGTTGCCCTTGTACTCCAGGTACAGGTAGATCTCAGCGCCCATCATCTCGGACACATCCACCTGTGCATCCAGCTGGCAGTCGGTGTGCTTTGCCATAAACTCAGGCTCATCATCGATGTCCTCAGGACGGATGCCCATCTTGATCTTCTTGCCAACGTAAGCATCCAGCTTGCCGTCAGCGGTCTTCTCCTTGGGCAGGGGGATGATGTCGCCGCCCAGGTCAATGCCGTACTGGTCGCCCTTCTTGATCAGGGTGCCGTCCAGGAAGTTCATCTGGGGGCTGCCGATAAAGCCTGCCACGAACATATTGCAGGGCATATCGTACAGGTTCTGGGGGGTATCCACCTGCTGGATGATGCCGTCCTTCATAACAACGATACGGTCGCCCATGGTCATAGCCTCGGTCTGGTCATGGGTAACGTAGATGAAGGTGGTAGCCAGCTTCTTGTGCAGCTTGATGATCTCGGTGCGCATGCTGGTACGCAGCTTAGCATCCAGGTTGGACAGGGGCTCGTCCAGCAGGAAGACGGCCGGGTTACGGACCATAGCACGGCCCAGGGCAACACGCTGACGCTGGCCGCCGGACAGAGCCTTGGGCTTGCGGTCCAGCAGGTGCTCGATCTCCAGGATCTTAGCAGCCTCGTGCACGCGCTTGTCGATCTCGTCCTTCGGGGTCTTGCGCAGCTCCAGGCCGAAAGCGATGTTCTTGTAAACGGTCATATGGGGGTACAGAGCGTAGCTCTGGAACACCATGGCGATATCACGGTCCTTCGGGGGGACGTCGTTGATCAGACGGCCGCCGATGTACATCTCGCCCTTGGAGATCTCCTCCAGGCCGGCGATCATACGCAGGGTGGTGGACTTGCCGCAGCCAGAGGGGCCGACAAAGATGATGAACTCCTTATCCTGGATCTCCAGGTTGAAGTCGGTAACGGACGGAGCGGTTGCGCCCGGGTAGATCTTGTAGATATGCTGGCAGCTAATCGAAGCCATAGGTCATTTGCCTCCATTATAATTCACGGTGGTCTGCGGCGTTTACTTGACGGTGCGCCGCTTCGTTGTTATTATAATAGCAGATAATTTTGTGTTATGAAATAGCATTTTATTGATTAGAGGTGTCAGATATTGATTTACGATTGGCGTACCACCATCGCCCTGGCTGCCCTGCGGGATCTTCAGCTGTCTGCGCCCCTTTGCCTGGAAGGAGACGGGCTGTGGGTATGCCTGGTATCCAGCGGCCAATGCACCGCCGCCCTGGCAGACCCAGGGGCGCTGCCGCCCCAGACAGCCCTGGCCGGACAGCTCATCCTGAGCCGCAGCCCGCTGGAGCTGTCGCCCCAAGGGGGCAGCCACCTGCTCTGTGCCCTGCTCACCGGCCAGGCTCCGGCACAGTTTCTGGCGGGGCTGAACAGCCCGCCCTTTTTGGCCAAGGGCGAGACCTGCCCCGCTGCCGCCGAGCTGATGGAGCAGCTGGCCTTTGAACAGGCCGGGCGCAGCCGTGCTCACAGCCAGATCGCCTTTGCCCTGCTGTGTGAGCTGGCAGAAGCCGACGCAGCCGCCCCGGCCCTGCCGCCCCTTGTAGCGGCCGCCATGGAGGATATCCGGCAGAATTACGCCGGTCTGTACGGGGTGGAGGAGCTAAGTGAGCGGCTGGGCGTAAGCAAAAGCCACCTGGTGCGGGCTTTTACCCACGCAGTGGGGGTCTCTCCCGGGCGCTATCTGACCCGGGTGCGCATTGAAGCGGCCATGCGGCTTTTGCAGCATCGGGAATACACGCTGGAGGTGGTGGCCAGCCTATGCGGATTTTCCGGCGCAAACTATCTGTGCCGGGTGTTCAAAAAAGAGACCGGCCAGTCCCCCGCCCAATGGCGGGCCTTGGTGGGTCGTGCCGCCGCACCGGGGCTTTCCCCGGAGGAGAGCCTGCGGGAACAGGAGCTGTATGTATAAAAAACGGCCGGCGCAGTGCGCCAGCCGTTTCCCAAGCTCGTCTCTTATTCCTCTGTACGCCGGACCACCCGCCGCAGCAGACAGGCCGTCAGCACCGCCGTCAGCGCCTCTGCCGCCGGAAAAGCCGCCCACACGCCGTTCATGCCAAACAGATTGCCCAGCAGCAGCGAGCAGCCCACGATGGCCACCACGCCCCGGCACAGCGAGGCCGCCGTTGCCTCTGCCGGACGGTTGATGGCGCCCAAGTACCCGGTGGCCACGATGTTGACCCCCGCAAACAGATACCCGATAAAATACACCCGCATCCCCTGCAAAGCATACTGGGCCATCTGCATATTGCCGTCCTGGTTGAACAGCGCCACCAGTGTATCCGTAAAGCCGAACACACCGGCATACAGCAGTGCCGCCAGACCCAGCGCTGTGGCAGTGCCCAGACCCAACAGCCTGCGGGCATCCTTGCTGCGGCCCTGGCCGTAGCAGGCGCTGGCCAACGGCTGCACGCCCTGCGCTACGCCGTTAAAGACCGCCGTAGCCACCAGCGCATAGTTGGCCACCACACCATAGGCAGCCACACCCACGTTGCCCGCCAGCCGAAGCAGCAAAAAGTTGAACACGGTGGTGGTCACGCCGGAGGACATCTCTCCCACAAAGCCGGACACGCCCAGCGGGCAGCTCTGCCCCAGCAGCCGGACCGAGGGGCGCTGGAACCGCAGCTGGATGTGATTGGACTTTTTCAAAAAGTGCAGGCTGCACACCAGCATACTGACGATGGGGGATACCGCCGTAGCCAATGCAGCACCGGCCAGCCCCATCCCCATGGGGAAGATGAACAGGTAGTCAAACACCACATTGAACAAGCTGCCGCTGAGGGTAGCCGCCATCGCCAGCGAAGGGTCCCCATCGTTGCGCACGAACGAGGACGTAATATAATTGCACATAAAAAACGGGGTGAACAGCAAAAAGATCCGGGCATAGCTCACGCCCAGTGCCACGATCTGCGCATCGCCGCCCATCCATCGCAGCAGCACATCCGGGCAGAAGGCTCCGGCCAGCATAAAGGGGATGCTGAACATCCACGCCCACAGCAGCGCATTGGAGAAATAGCGGTGGGCACGCACATCCCCCTGCGCACGCAGGATCGCAAACCGGGTGGCCGAGCCAAGACCCAGCATCGACCCCACTGCAAAGATCAGGTTGTACAGCGGCAGGCACAGGTTGAGCAGCGTGATGCCGTCCGAACCGGCCGCTCTGGAGATAAAAAAGGTGTCAGCCAGGATGTAGCAGGATGTACCCAAAAGGCCGAAAATATTCAGAAACACATAGTGGAAAAACTGATGGGTGAGCTTCATTCCCGATCCTCCCTTTTTTACACAGTAAGCGCTATTTTAACACGAAAAAAAAGACGTGTCAAGAACAAAACGCCCCGCTTTTTTCCTGAAAAAACGGAGCATCCGCATAGGAAAAGGAGGCCCAGCTGTGAATATTACCGAGTTTGCCCGGATCGCCGGGGTATCCAAGGCGGCCGTGAGCCGTTATTTCAACGGCGGCTATCTGAGCGAGGAAAAGCGTGCCCAGATCGCTGCCGCACAAAAAGCCACCGGTTACCGCCCCAGCCTGCAGGCACAGATGCTGCGGGCCAAACGTACCCGGCAGATCGGGGTCGTCCTGCCCAAGTTGTCCAGCGACAGCTGTCCCCGCATGGTAGAGGGCATTGGCAGCGTGTTGGAGGAATGGGGCTACCGGCTGCTGCTGGTGAACACTGCCAACGACGCCGCCCGGGAAGTGCAGGCCATGGAGATGCTGAGCCATAACACCGTAGACGGCCTGATCCTGATCGCCACCGTGTTTACTCCCCAGCACAAAGCTCTGCTGGAAAATATGCCTCTGCCCATCGTGGTTCTGGGCCAGCAATATCCCGGCTGCTGCTGTGTCTGCCACGACGACTTTGGCGCCGCCAAAGCCGCTACTGCCCGGATGCTGGATAAGGGCCGCCGCCTGCCCGGTTATCTTGGCGTTACGCAGATGGACAAAGCGGCCGGACGCGCCCGGCGGATGGGCTTTGAGGCCGCTTTGCAGCAGGCGGGGCTCCCTGTGCACCCAGAGCGCATGTCCACCGCCCATTTCAGCATGGATTCCGGCTTTCGGCAGGCAGAAAAGCTGTTTGCCCTTACCCCCAAGCTGGACTGTCTGTTCTGCGCCACCGATGCCATTGCCCTGGGGGCTATGCAGTACTGCCGCAGCAAGGGCGTGCGCATCCCGGAGGATGTGATGCTGGCTTCTGTAGGGGACAGCACCGCCGGGCAGACCGCTTTTGTGCCCCTGACCAGCGCCCACCTGCACTATCACACCGCCGGGCAGCAGGCTGCCAGACTTTTGATGGAGCAGCTGAACGACCCCCATGCTGTGCCCTGCAGCCAGATGCTGGGCTATACCCTGCGTCCCCGGGCCTCCACCGGAGACCACGACCCGGAGGCGCTGTACTCCCCTTTTTCCCACACGGAGACCTGAAACCTTGTGAAATCAATAACCCGTGATACCCAAATTTTGTCCCCCCTGCGAATGGAATTTTTGAGGGTGTTGCCGTATAATGAGGGCAGATGAAATCGATTTCAAAAAGCAAGGCAAATGAAGAAGAACCTTTGGATCTATTGTAAAGGAGAAGCGGAATATGGACTACCCTAAAATCGCACAGCAGGTGCTGGACTGTGTAGGCGGCCCTGCAAACATCCTCTCCGCAGCCCACTGCGCCACCCGGCTGCGTCTTGTGATCGCAGACAACACCAAGACGGACAAAAAGGCGCTGGAAAATGTAGAAGGGGTCAAGGGCGTCTTTGAAGCCCAGGGCCAGCTGCAGATCATCTTTGGCACCGGCATCGTAAACAAAGTTTATGATGCGTTTATCCAGCTGACCGGCATGGAGCAAACCAGCAAAGAGGCAGTCAAGCAGGCGGCTGCCGCCCGTGCCCCCTGGTACCGGCGGGGCATCAAGACGCTGGGAGACATCTTTGTCCCCATCATCCCCGCTATTGTGGCTTCCGGCTTTTTGATGGGCCTGATGGAAGCGCTGAACTTCATGGCAGCCAACGGCTTTGTACAGCTGGACACCTCCGGCTCGCTGTTTGTATTTGCAAAGCTGTTTTCCAACACAGCCTATGTGTTTTTGCCGGTTCTGATCGCTTTTTCGGCCGCCAAGGTGTTTGGGGGCAACCCTTTCCTGGGGGCGGTCATCGGCATGATCATGATCCACCCCGACCTGCAAAACGCCTGGACCGTCTCCTCCGGCGTGGAGGTGATGCAGCCGGTGTTCGGCGGTCTGTACGAGGTGCCGCTGGTGGGCTACCAGGGGCATGTGATCCCGGTGATCATCGCCGTATGGGTCATGTGCCAGATCGAAAAGCGGCTGCATAAGATCGTACCCGCCATGATCAACCTGTTCGTCACGCCGCTGGTGTCGGTGTTCGTCACCGGCTATCTGACCCTCTCGGTCATCGGGCCGGTGTTCACCGGGTTGGAAAACAGCATCATCACCGGCGTGCAATGGCTGATCACCCTGCCCTTTGGCCTGGGCAGTTTTGTCATGGGCGGCCTGTATGCCATCACCGTGGTGGCTGGCATCCACCATATGTACACGCTGATCGACCTGGGGCAGCTGTCCCGCTATGGCTGCACCTACTGGCTGCCCCTGGCAAGTGCCGCCAACGTCGCACAGGGCGGCGCCGCTCTGGCGGTGGCCTTAAAGACCAAGGACGCAAAGCTGCGCTCCATGGCGCTGCCCTCTGCGCTGTCTGCCTGCATGGGCATTACGGAGCCTGCCATTTTCGGCGTGAACCTGCGGTACTTCAAGCCCTTTATCGGCGGTCTTGCAGGCGGCGCCTGCGGTGCGCTGTACGCCAGCGTCGTGGGCCTGGGCGCTACCGGCACCGGTGTCACCGGCATCTTTGGCGTGCTGCTGCACCTGCATATGCCCCTGCAATACATCTTGATGATGGTCCTTTCTTTCGGCGTCTCCTTCGCCGTGACCTGGGTCATCTGGAAACCGGAGGACGTACACTGACATGAATGCGCTGCAACGAGACCTGAAACGCTTGGTCCCCCTGGCGGAAAAGCTGGGCGCTGGCACCGTCGCCGCCGACTGCCACCGGCAGCACTACCACATCCAGCCCCCGGTAGGCTGGCTGAACGACCCCAACGGCCTGTGCTGTTACGATGGCGCTTACCACGTCTTTTATCAGTACAGCCCCTTCGATGCTTCCGGCGGGGTCAAGCATTGGGGTCATGTCCGCAGCACCGACCTGATCCACTGGGAGCCGCTGCCGGTCATGCTGTATCCGGACCAGCCCTTTGACTGCCACGGCGCCTACTCCGGCTCTGCCCTGGTGGAAAACGGAGCCCTGTATCTGTACTACACCGGCAATGTAAAGCACCCCGGCCCCTACGACTATATCACCGCCGGGCGGGGCCACAACCTGTGCCTTGCCGTCAGCCGGGACGGGGTGACCCTGGACAGCAAGCAATGTCTTATGTATAATCGGGATTATCCCGCCGGGCTGAGTTGCCATGTGCGGGACCCCAAAGTATTTGCCTGGCAGGGGCAGTATTATATGGTCCTGGGGGCCCGCACCCTGACCGACCGGGGCGAGGTGCTGGTGCTGCAAAGCGCCGACAAGCTCCACTGGAACCACATCAACACCCTGACCACCCCGGAGCCTTTTGGTTATATGTGGGAGTGTCCGGATCTGTTCTGTCTGGACGGCCGGTGGTATCTGCTGGTCAGCCCCCAGGGCATCCCCTGCCAGAACGTCTATGGCTGCGGCTATTTCGCCCTGGAAGGCGATTGGCGCACCAAGGACTGCGCCTTAGGACAGTTTTACCCTTTGGACAGCGGGTTTGACTTTTACGCCCCCCAAACCTTTGCAGACGAGCCGCACAGCCGCCGCATCCTGCTGGGATGGATGGGGATGCCGGATGCCCCCTATGGCAACCAAGCCACCGTGGACTGCGGCTGGCAGCACTGCATGACCCTGCCCCGGGTGCTGACCCGGAGAGCCGACGGCCGTTTGCTGCAGCAGCCCGCCCCGGAACTTTTGGCGCTGCGGCAAAAAAGCACCGTCCTTTCTCCCGGTCAGGCGCATCTGCTGCCCAGCACCCGCTTTGCTTTGCAGGCCCCGGTCAGCGGCAGCTTTGTCCTGCACATCGCCCAAGGGGCCGAGCTGCACTATACCCAGCCGGACCGCCGCTGCGTGCTGCGCTTTACCGACCCGGTGCTCTCCGGCGGACGCACCCAGCGGGAAGTCCTGCTGGACGATGCCTGCCGCAGCCTGGATGTGTGGGGGGATGCCTCCTCGCTGGAGATCTTCCTCAACCAGGGCGAAGCGGTGTTCTCCACCCGGTATTACCCCGGCGCAGGGCCGCTGGCCATCCGGCTGGACGGAGCCGCCGCATCCGTATACGAATTAGAATAACCCACACCATTTATACAAGGAGCAGAGAAAAATGCCCGGTACGACCCTTTTTTCCATTGGTGAAGCATTGATCGACATGATCCCCTCCCGGGCAGGCTGTGCCTTTGGGGAGGTCCCCTCTTTCAGCCCCCGGGTAGGGGGAGCGCCTGCCAATGTCTGCGGCGCATTTGCTCGTTTGGGCGGTCAGAGCGCACTTTTGACCCAGCTGGGGCAGGACCCCTTTGGCCACAAGATCGTTCAGGAGCTGGCCGGTCACGGCGTGGACGTGAGCCACATCTCCTTTACGGACCAGGCCAACACCGCCCTGGCCTTTGTCAGCCTGGAGGAGGACGGAAACCGCACCTTCAGCTTTTACCGCAAACCCTCCGCAGACCTTTTGTACCGGCCGGATCAGATCCGGCGGGAGTGGTTCCGGGAGGCCTTTGCCCTGCATTTCTGCAGCGTCTCCCTGGTGGATAGTCCCATGCGGTACGCCCATCTGGCGGCCATTGCTGCCGCCCGGGAGGCCGGGGCCATCCTCAGCTTTGACCCCAACCTCCGTTTCCCCCTCTGGCCGGACCCGGAGCAGCTGCGCCAGACTGTGCTGCAATTTTTGCCCCGCAGCCACATGGTAAAGATCTCGGACGAGGAGCTGGCGTTCCTGACCGGATGCCAGGACATCCAGCAGGCTCTGCCCCGGTTATTTGTTGGCAATATTCAACTTGTAGTATACACCTGCGGCAGCAACGGCGCTTATGCCTTTACCCGCAGCGCCCAGGCTTTTGCGCCCTGCACCCCCGTCAAAGCGGTGGATACCACCGGCGCCGGCGATGCTTTTATCGGCTCCTTCCTCTGGCAGATGGCCCGGGACGGCGTGGATGCCGCCGCACTGCCCAAGCTGCGCAAAACGCAGCTGGAACAGTACCTGGCTTTCTCCAACCGATACTGCGGCGCCAGTGTGCAGCAGTACGGCGCACTGAGCAGCTACCCCTCTCTGGCACAGATGGATGCGCAGGCTTGACCTGCCCCCCCTTTTTGCAAAAATACGCCCCCTGCCAAGACCTCGGGTCCCGGCAGGGGGCATTCTGTTTGTGTCCCACACAAAAACTGGCCCGTGCAGATGCACAGGCCAGCTGAGAATTTTTTGTTCAAGGCGGCGAGCACCCGCCCCAAGGTCACCGTCCGCTCTTGAATGCACAAACGGCAATGCTCAATGCGCTCCATGCGGCCTGGTACATCAGCACCGCTGCCACCGACAGCCCGCCGATGCTGCCCGCCGTAGTCAGCAGCAGTGCAATGGCCACCGACAGCCACACCGATGCCAGCTGCACGGTCGTAGCGCTGGTCTCTGCGGACTGCGCAGTCTCCGCCGCCGCCAGGCCGCCGGTCAGGCTGGCCAGACCCTTGCGGTGCATCATGCAGCAATCCGCACTGGTGCAGGCGGGAGCAGATGCCAATGCGTCCCACTGCTCCTGTGCCAGCACCATCACCATCCCCTGCGGCAGGCGGTATGCCTCCGCAATATGGCGGGCGGTCAGGCTGGGGTCCTGGCAAGCGACCATCAGGCGGATATTCTCCCGCTGAAGCACGGCCAGAGCACGGGCGGTATTGCGCCCGCCCACATAGCGCAGCACAAACATGGCGTGCAGGTTGCCGGACACCGCCAGGTACAGGATCTGCAGCGCTCCATTCTGGGAGTGCTTGGCCTCATACTCCGGCTCCGGCAGGGGGACCCCCTCCTGTTCCAGATAGGCGCGGTTGCCCAGCAGGATGCGGTTGTTGTCGCACCAAGCGGCAAAGCCCAGACCCCGGTGGGTCTCCAGGTCCTTGACCGGAAACAAAATATCGGTGCGGTCCTCAATGATCTGGCGGAACAAGCCCCGCAGCGTGTTGCAGCTTTGGTTCAGCACACTGGCCGTATACAGGATATCCCGGTCGATCCGGCCGCCCTTAAAGATACGGATATCCTCCAGGTTCACGCTGTCCGGACCAAACAGGTCGTCGGCATCCAGCTGCACGGTGTCGATGCCGCCCAGTTCCTCTGTAGCGGCCCAGCCGGGCACCACCGCCCCTGCTGCTGCGGCTGTGCGCTGCAAGCGCAGCGCCGCCACCGCCGCCACCAAAGTAGAGGACAGCGGCGCACCCATACACAGCACCGATGCAGCCGCTGCGGCTGCCCCGTTGATGCCTGCGCCAAACAGCAGGAACACCAGTCCGCTGAGCACCGCTGTGCCCAGCAGGATGTAGGAGGTCTTGCGGGTCCGGCGCTCACTGGCACGCGTTCCAAAATGCTGGTCCACAAAGCCAGCGCTCCACTCCACCGGGCGGCTGAACAGCACCCAGGGATCTTTTTCTTCCATGGCCTGCGCCAGGCTGCGCACCAGGTCCTTATCCTTGATGCGCACAGCGCCTTGGTAGTCCTCTCCGCTGGAGGCCAGCCGGTGGCCAACTTCCACTGCGGACAGCATCACACGTCCGCCCACCAGAGCCAGGCAGAGCCCCAGGGCTGCCACACCGGACAGCAGGGTCATGCCGCTGGACGCATAGCTTTTGGCGTTCAGCAGCGCTACTGCCGCCTGCACCAGCGCTGCTACCGCAGCCAGAGCTGGCATCGTCTCGGCGCTGGGGGTGCCCCGCAGGCCCGCCAGACCGTCCCGCAGAACGGTATACGCCACGCCCATGGCTGCCGCCAGAGCCAGCAGGTTGACCCCGTAAAAGGCCGCCGGGGCCGCTATGGGGTCCAGCCCGGCCACCGGGGGCAGCAGGCCCCCGGCCGTCAGACTGAGCTGTATCAGCACCAGCGCCAGCAGCCCGCTGAGCACACAGCGCAATGTAAGGGAAGCCCCCATCTGCCGCAGTTTTTCCCCCATTTCCTCCGGGGTCTGTGCATCCGGGAACTCCGGTTCCGCCTGCTTGGAGGCTGCATAGCCCGCTAGCTTCTCCTTCCAAACGGAGGAAGCGGGCGCCTCATGCTCTGCAGGCGGCGGGGTCTGCCGCGCTTTTGCGGCGGCGGGAGCCGCAGGCTCCTCTTCCAGCTCCAGCAGCGGCAGGCTCATGGTATCGTCCTTGTCCCGGGGCGGCTCCTGCTCCCCAAACAAACGCAGGGGGGGCTTTGCCGAGGCAGATGGCTCCGTTTTTTTCTCCGGGAAAGCGGTGCGGGTGGGCTGCGCCTCTGGCTGGTGCTCCTGTGCAAACACCAGGGTCGGGCGTGCAGACTCTGTTTCCGGCTGTTTTTCCTTTACAGGTGCAGCTGCAGAGCCATTCATCTGCTCCAGCAGCGCACGCAGCTCGTCCAGTTTCTGGGTAGTCTGCTCCTCCTGGGGGGTCACCCGCTGCGCCGCAGGCCGAGGACTAGCCACTGCCCCTCTGGAGCTGCCAGTGTACCGCCTGGGACGGGACAGCGAGTCCGATTCGGGCATGGGTGCCGGTTCCGGATCGGGTTCCGGCATGGGGACCGGCTCCGGGTCAGGTTCCGGCGTGGGGATCGGCTCCGGGTCGGGTTCCGGCATGGGAGCCGGCTCCGGGTCAGGTTCCGGCATGGAGACCGGTTCCGAGTCGGGTTCCGGCATGGGGACCGGCTCCGGGTCAGGTTCCGGGTCAAGTTTTGGCACGGACACCGCCCGCACCGCCGGTGCCACATCCTTTTTTTTGATAGGGGCGGACTGCCGGGGCATCTTGATCTCCGGCTGCGCCTCGGGCTGGATCACCAGTTCCAGATCTGCTTCCTGCTCCTCTGGCTCACACCCCAGCAGCAGCTCACCGGTATTGTCCTCACAGGAGTCTGTGTCCGGGGCAGCAGGTCTTTCCCTATGGAACAACCGGGCCAGCAGTCCCTTGGGCTGCTGATCCAGCTCGCTGTCCCGGCGGGTCATCTCCTCCGGCACCTGGGCTACGGTGGTGGTAAAAAAGGTTCTGAACTTCTCGTCCTGCGCCGCGATCTCCTCAGCGGTATACTCGTGCCGCCCAGTCAGGCGCTGGTTTTCTTTCGGCATCCTTGTCCCTCCCTGTCATAAGCAGGGGGGGCATCCTCCCCGCTTACTGCCGTATTCCTATGTAGCTTACAGCTTTGCTGCCCGCTGGGTGCGGATCTCATACAGGATGATACCCGCTGCCACCGAAACATTGAAGCTGTCCACGCCGGTGCCCTCTGCAGCCATATCCAGCCGCACAACACCATCGCACAGCTTTTTGACCAGCTGGGACACACCGCTGCCCTCGCTGCCCATCACCAGCGCAATCGGGCCGGTAAGGTCCGATTTATGCAGGGACACGCCGTCCATATCTGCACAGTAGACAAAGACCCCCTGCTCTTTCAAGCGGCGGATGGTCTCGCCAATATTGGCCACACGGGCCACCGGCAGCCGCTCAGCAGCGCCTGCACTGGACTTGAGCACCGTCGGGGTCACTTGCGCACCGCCCCGCCGCGGGATCACGATGCCGTGGGCGCCGCACAGCAGTGCGCTGCGCATCACTGCGCCCAGATTGTGGGGGTCCTCCAGGCCGTCGCACAGCACCAGGAAAGGCGGCTCGCCTTTTTCCTTTGCGATCTGCAGCAGATCCTCCACTGCAACATACTCGATCTCGCTGGCAAAAGCCGCCACACCCTGGTGGCTCTCGGTACCGGTCATCAGGCGCAGTTTATTGGGGTGGACCCGCTTGACGGCGGCCCCGGCCTCTTTTGCAAGGGCGGTATAATAAGCGGCCACTGCCGGGGCCATTCCCTCGGCCAGAAGCACGGTGTCCACGCCGGAGCCGCTTTTCAAAAGCTCTGCCACCGGGTTTTTGCCGTAGACCAAGCTCTCATTTTTAGCGGGGGCCTCCTCCGGGCTGCGGCGGGGGCGGCGCGGCGTATTCTTTTCCATCATCGTATGTTTCTCCTTCCCTAAACGGGGATGTTTTTGCAAAATAATCCAGGTTAAAGTATACCATACCCCGGCTCTGTTTGCCATAGAAAAGCACAGTTTTTCCTGGACAGCTTTTCCCGTTTGTTCGGAAAAATTCCGCCCGGTTCGAGAAAAATCGGCAAGATCCCCCTTATCTCCCAGATTCGCCGCAGCGCCCGTTTTTACAGGCTCATTGAGGATAGTATGGTTTGAGAGCGCAGCAGTTATGCAGAAGAAAGTTTTCAACATTCCGGGCTGTATACCAGTTGTAGAGAGGACGTTCATTTTCAACATGTTGAAAACTCTGTGGAGAAAGTGCAAAAGTCCAGATTTCACGCCCACTTTTTAGGTGGAATTCAACTCTTTCCACCGGGTTTTCCACCGTCACGCTTCGACAGGTGGAAACTTCTCCGTACAATTTGTAAAATGCAAGTCGGAATTGTGACAATTTTTTGAAAGTGTTTTTAGCCGTTTTTGCAATTTTCACCAAGAGAAAAACGAGCCTTGTGGAGGATTGTGAAATTCTGTTGAAAAACAAAGCACCCCGGAGGAAGCTTCCTCCGGGGTGCTTTTGCAGTATCATTTTTACTCGCCAAACTTCAGCAGCGGGTCGCCGGCCTTTGCATCGCCGGTCATCAGCTGCTTCATTTCGGGCAGATCATCGCTGTTGGTCACGATCACAGCGGTAGAGGTGGGGTGGCCTGCAGCACGAATAGCCGCCAGATCCACCTTCAGCAGCGGGTCGCCAGCGTGGACATCCTGTCCCTCCTGCACCAGGCTCTTAAAGCCCTTCCCCTGCATCTCCACGGTATCCATACCCACATGTACCAGCACTTCCACGCCGTCCTTGCTCTCCAGGCCGACTGCGTGCAGGGTGGTAGCCACCTGGGTCACCTTGCCGTCAAAGGGAGCATACACCGTGTCGCCGGTGGGCTCTACGCCGCAGCCGGGGCCCAGGATGCCAGTGGCAAAGGTTTCGTCCGGCAGCTGCTCCATCGGGATCACCTTACCGTCGATGGGGCACAGCACCGTCTTTTTCTGGTGAGAAAACTTAGACTGAGAACTCTTGCCGAAGATCTTGTCAAAAAAGCCCATGGGATAAACCTTCCTTCATCAATGATGGGGTCGGCACGGCGCTTGTGGGAAACAAAAAGGAAAAAAGCAAGCTTACACCCTGTGTGCAACCTTGCCCCCCTTCCCACCAAAGAAATCTGAATCGATCCCGGCTGACCTTACCACAAAGATACCATAGCCCCCGGCAAAATGCAACTCACATTATGCACAAAGACAAGGAGTGTTTTCTCGTCATATCGACGGAGAAACCACGCAGAGCGATTATGATCCGATGCCCGCCGTATTCCTTTGGGAGAGCTGTCGTCGTAGGCGACGGAGAGGGTCCTTTCTCAAGCAAACCCTCTCCGTCACGGCTTCGCCGTGCCACCTCCCCCGAAGGGGGAGGCTTTGGCAAGGGCAGAAAGTTTTCCGGCTATCGGCTGACTTCTTCTTGCCGTTGACCTATAAGGACGAAACCTGCCGGTTCTGCCAAGGGCTCGCCCTTTGAAAGACTTCCCCCGGCCGGGGGAAGATGTTGCCGTCAGGCAACAAAAAGTGGGAACTAGCTGTCGAGCGCAGCGAGACTGAGAGGGTTCATCCCAGCCCCTTTCCTGCACGGCAGAGCAGCGCATACCTATTATAATGCCTTACAAGATGCGCACCCGGATCACGGCCGGGATAGCGGAAAGTTTTTCGGCCAGCTGGACATTCACTGCGCCGGTCGCATCCAGCATCGTATAAGCCATCTCTTTTTTGCTCTTATTCACCATGTTTTCAATATTCAGCCCGGCTTCTGTGGTCAATGCGGTGATCCGGCTGATCATACCCGGCTCATTTTTATGGATGATGCAGATACGCCGTCCTCCGGCGCGGGGCTGGTGGACCTCCGGCATATTGACCGAGTGAGCAATGTTGCCGTTTTTCAGGTAATCGCTGATCTCCTGTGCCGCCATCACGGCGCAGTTATCCTCTGCTTCCGGTGTGGACGCCCCCAGATGCGGTGTGCAGATGACCCCCGGCTTGCCCAACAGTGCCTCACAAGGGAAATCGGTCATATAGGTGCTGACCTTTCCGGTCTCCATCGCTTCCAGCAGAGCATCGTTGTTTACCAGCTCGCCCCGGGCATAATTCAGGATCTTGACACCATCCTTGCACAGCGCCAAGGTCTGAGCATTGATCGTATCCCGTGTGGTGGGCAGATAGGGCACATGGATGGTCAGATAATCGCACAGGGGGAGCATATCGTTCAGGTTTACGCAGTGGTGGACCTGGCTGCTGAGGTTCCAGGCTGCATCAATGGAAATATAGGGATCATAGCCATAGACCTCCATCCCCAGCTGGATCGCGCGATTCGCCACCCTGGAGCCGATCGCTCCCAGGCCGATGACACCCAGTGTCTTACCCTGGATCTCATTGCCCACAAACTGCTTTTTGCCTTTTTCCACGCTTTTGGAGATCGCCGGGTCACCGGCCAGGCTCTGGGTCCACTGTGCAGCGGCCGCCACATTGCGGCTGCCCGCGATCAGCATCCCCACCACCAGTTCGGCCACTGCATTGGCGTTGGCGCCGGGGGTATTGAACACCACGATGCCCTGTTCACTGCACCGGTCCAGCGGGATATTATTGACTCCGGCTCCCGCCCGGGCGATCGCCAGCAGCTCCTCATTAAAGGTCGTGTTCAGCAGGTCAGCACTGCGCACCAGGATACCATCCGGCGCATCGGCGTCCACCGCTACTTGAAACAGGTTCTTCGGCAGCTTAGCCAGCCCTACCGGGCTGATAGCATTGAGCGTTTTAATGGTATACATCGTTGCGGACCCCTTTCCCATATTTTATGCGTTTTCTTTGCGGAACTTCTCCATAAAATCCACCAGCTGTTCCACGCCCTGGACCGGCATAGCATTGTAGATGGATGCCCGCATACCGCCTACCAAGCGGTGTCCCTTCAGGTTTACAAGACCTGCCTGCGCAGCCTCTGTGCAGAATTTCTTATCCAGCTCCGGGTTCGGGCTGGTAAAGGTAACATTCATGGTGCTGCGGTAGCGGGGCTGCACCGGATTTGCAAAAAAGCTCTGTCCATCCAGGTAATCATACAAGAGCTTTGCCTTTGCCTCGTTGATCTGCTGCATCTTTGCCAGACCGCCGATCTGGTCCTCCAGGTAGTGCAGCACCAGACCCGTCATATAGATGCACCAGCAAGGGGGCGTATTGTACATACTGTCCTTCCCGATAAGGGTCGTGTAGTTCATCATCGTAGGCACCGTGTCGGCTGCATGGCCCAGCAGATCCTCCCGAATGATGGCAATGGCCATACCGGCAGGCGCTACATTTTTCTGTACGCCAAAATAGATGCAGCCATACTGGCTGACCTCCACCGGCTTCGAGAGAATCATGGAGCTCATATCTGCCACCAAGGGCACCCCCTCCACCTGGGGCAGCTCCACATACTGGGTGCCGAAGATGGTGTTGTTCTGGCAGATGTGGATATAGCTTGCATCTGCATCGTAGGGCAGAGCCGCCACATCCGGGATATAGGTAAAGTTTTTGTCCTTGCTGGAGGCGATCACCCGGGCTTGCCCAAACTTGGCCGCCTCCTTGGCCGCCAGGTTGGAAAAGTTGCCGGTAACGATATAATCCGCCTTGCCGGTGGTCATAAAGTTCAGCGGCACCATAGCAAACTGCTGGGTCGCACCGCCCTGGAAAAAGCCCACCTTGTAGTTGTCCGGGATCTGCATCACCCGGCGCAGCGTATCCTCCGTATCCTGGATGATGGCCTCGAACCACTTGCTGCGGTGGCTCATCTCCATCACACTCTGGCCGCTGCCCTGATAGTCCAGCAGCTCTGCCTGGGCCTGCTTCAGGACCTGTTCCGGCAGCATGCTGGGGCCAGCGCTGAAATTATAGACTCTTGCCATCATCGATCTCTCCTTTTCCGCTCCTCTATTGTGGGCCCGCCGGGCCATCGCTGTGTGTTGCTATGGTGGTAGTATAGCGGTTTTTACGCAGGCGAAACAAGGGCATCTTTGCACAAAGTTCCCCCCGGATGCCCGCGCAGAAAGCACACAACGCACAAATGTATTTGTATCAAACACACTTAATAAGACATTTGTAAAACGCCTTCCTCCATATATGCCTTTCCGCCTCTTTTTTCTCTTGTGGTCCGGCATTTTTTCGGGTATAATGGAGCAAATTAAGACAGTTGTAAAACTATTTTTTTGAAAGGATATCTGCTATGTACGGTCTGCCCGACACACTGCGCCCCCTGTCCCCCGCAGAAGAACAGGTTTTACTGGCTTTATGGGACTGCCCCGCCCCTGCCCAGCGCAGAGATATCAGCGAAAAATTGGCGGATAAGGGCTGGGCTGCTGCCACTGTGCTGAACTTTTTATATCGCTTGGAGGAAAAAGGCTGGGTGAAGCGCTGCAAAACCGGCAGCCGCAATGTCTACACCCCCACCGTGACCCGTCGGGCTTACGGCGTTTTTTGTATGCGTCAAAGGCTGGATACCTTGTTCGGCGGAGATCTGCCCCAGGCAGTACGCGCACTGGTAAGCGAGAGCGGATGCTCGGCCAGCCAGCTGGGTGAAGCCATCCGCCTGCTGGAACAAAAACAGGCCGAAGCCGAGGAGTATGAACTCTACGACCCTTATGGGTAACGTCCTAAGCCCCTCCCTTGATTGACATTTTCCGCAAAGCGTGATATCCTTGCTGCCGGTTATGAGGGAGGAATCATATATGGATCACAATCGCTCGCCGCAGATGTCAGAAGCCTTTATCACTGCGGCATTTTTGTCCATGTCCGGCGGTCTGCAGGATGCCTATACCTACTTTGCCCGGGGCGGTGTGTTTGCCAACGCCCAGACCGGCAATGTCGTGCTGCTGAGCCACCACCTGTTTGCGGGGAATTTTTCCGCTGCGCTGCGCTGCCTGATCCCCTTGATCAGCTTTGCTATGGGCATTGCCGCCGCAGAAGCCATCCGCCGCAAAAGCCGCCATACCCACCTGCACTGGCGTCAGTTGGTGCTGGTGGCGGAGATCGGGCTGCTGTTCGGCGTTGCTTTTCTGCCGGAAAGCTGGAACCCCGCAGCCAACGCCCTTGTCTCCTTTGCCTGCGCTATGCAGGTGCAGACTTTCCGCAAAGTGCACGGCTATGCTTTTGCCAGCACCATGTGCATCGGAAACCTGCGCAGCGGTATGGAATCCCTGTGTGCGTACAGCCAGACCCGCGCCCCTGGCGCCCTGCACAAGGCCCTGCACTACTTTGGCATCATCGGTTTGTTTGCCCTGGGCGCCGGCCTGGGCAGCCGTCTGATCGCCCTGTGGGGGATGCGCACCATCTGGGTCTCCTGCCTGCTGCTGCTTGTGAGCTTTGGCCTGATGTTCCGGCAAGGCGACTGACCCCGCACCCGAACAAAAACAGCACCGCCGCCCTCCCCTGCAAGGGGATGGAGCGCAGCGGTGCTGTTTTTGGTTTAGCAAAACTAATATGTACTAAATTGAAACTTTATTTTGATAATTCCAATTCCGAAAAAATATTTGAAAGAATACTCCATATAACTGCATAATCAATGCTAGATTCGACTTCATGTGCAACCAATTTGCACCACTGTTTTATCCTGTTATCCTCCACATCAACCCCCCAATACTCAGAAAGAACGTCTCTATCATACTCGTTGATAGTTTCTTCAATCAAATCCCTATATCTCTTTATTCTCCCAAAAGCTGCGGGCATTTCCACTAGCATACCATCTTCAGATTTCATATAAACTCTACCGCCAGCTGAAAAACCATCCCGAATATTAGTATTGATTACTCCTTTTTTAGTTGCAAGCCACAACGCATATTTATTGTATTTTTTATTATTCCCTATGCTTAGCACTTCTGGGAATAAAGCATATCCAGTTACCGTCAATCGCTCTTTTTCTTCGCGTGATAGAGCTGTCCATAGACGTGCAGTCATTGGCGTAGAAGATTCCACCTCATTAGCTGCCCACCATAAACTTTCTCCCGGTTTAAGATGGCTTTTGTAATATTGAGATACAATAGGAACCGGATTGTCCATTGTTCTTAATTCATCATAGTCAATATGCATTTTTTCAAATATAGTCAGTTGGTGCTTTTCTTGAAGCTGCATATCTATTCTGTATCGAGGATAATGCGTAACCACAATTTCTGAAAGACAATCTTCATAAGGCTTTGACAAAAATTGAATCGGCTTTCCCAATTTCCCAAAGGTCATAAAGATACGTTCTATCTTTTGATCTCTCGTCGATTCCAAGATACTACTTCCAATTGACTGCCAATGATTTTTTTCAGTACTCTTGACCTCAACTCCAAACATATGTTTGGCAACAATATCAGGGAAACTCGCTCCAGACACCAACTTTACTGTGCCCTCAAACGCCGTTCCTTGAGCACAGTGCGAAAGAGCCGAATACACATCCTCCTCAAGTTTTTTCCCTCCACGAGTAATATAATAGCTTTCTCGTCTGCAAGCATCTTCGTTTAGAAAAGCATCTGTTTTACTCATCAGCGCCTGGAATGCAGGAAGCTCCATCTGACAAGCCGTTGATATAATCATGGATGATTGCCCCCCTTTTCTTATTTTTATACTGTAGTTTCAAAATAACTAATCCATTTTTCCTCTAATCTTTTAGCTATATTATATGCTAAAACACATGGAACAGCATTTCCGATGATTTTATACGCATCACTTGCACAAACGCCGATATTATCTGCTGTTTTTTTCAAAATAAACTGATAATCGTCCGGAAAGGTCTGGATACGTGCACACTCTCGAACACTCAATCTTCTTTCTGAAAATCCCGCTGATAGTTCCTCTGTATGCTTTCCACCGTGTTCAACACTTAAACGTCGATACTCAATATTTCCATGATGTTCTGATCTAATAGTCGGACCCACAGAATCCAATTTAATCTCCGTTTGTCCTTGACAATGTGCCCCCATAAATTTTGCTCTTGAATATTTTTGCTGAGAGAGATCCGAACTATTTTCTGGTTCTAAAAGATCTACAAATGAGTCTCGGCAAGTTACGATTGGTTGTAATCCTGCACCATGTGTTCTAACCGGATAAGGATCATATTCCCTTGGTATAACGGCCATGGAAAGAGCCTTTTTAGCTTCATCTGTCAATGCACTCTTTTTGAATCCGAAGAAAATAACACGCTCGCGGGATTGCGGCACTCCATAGTCCGGTGCATATAATACTTTGGCTGGAACAACAATATACCCCCCATTTCCGGCTTCCGCAAAATCGTGTTCTATAATCTCTTTCACATCCTCGAGATTAGTCAACCCCTTTACATTTTCTGCGACAAATAGTTTGGGACTTGTCAGTGAGATCACTTCCCTCATCCACATATAGAGTTGTCCCCGGTTTTCTACAGACGGCTCATCATCGGCCAGAGCAATACCCAAATGGCTTTTCTTAGACTTAAATCCTAGCCGTTTTCCTGCAATAGAAAAATCCTGGCAGGGAAATCCTCCCGTAACAATGTCCACTTCACCAGGGAAAACCATTTCACCCAACTGCGCACGCTTAACTAGATCAACGATGCTATCCAGGTGATAAATTTCATTGGCATTTGGTTTTCGCTGTCCAAAATAGGACACCCATGCTGCTTTTGCATCTGGGCGAATGTCATTTGCAAACACTGTATTAAAAATTGTAGGGGCCACACGGACCCACTCTCCATAAGATTCTCTTATCCAATCAGGATGAATATCTGCATTGATAGATTTTCTCAAACATATAAAATCACCTTCAAAGCCAATATCCATTCCACCGCATCCAGAAAACAATGACAATAGTTTCACTTATCGCAATTCTCCTTAGTTACTTTATTTGAAGAATCAATACATTTTTAATGCACATACTGTCTCGATATGCTCCGTATGCGGGAACATATCCACGGGGGTGATCTCCTGGACGCGGTAACCCAGGGCCGTCAGCTGGGCCAGGTCCCGGGCCAGGGTCTCCGGGTTGCAGCTGACATACACCACACGGCGGGGAGACAGACGGGCCAGGCTTTGCAGGAACTGAGGGGTGGAACCTTCCCGGGGCGGGTCCATGAACACCACATCTGCTTTCAGGCCCTGCTGCGCAGCATCCAGCATCCAGGCCGTAGCATCTGCGGCAACAAAGCGGGCATTGCGCACCCCATTATGCCGGGCATTGCCAATGGCGTCCTGCACCGCATCCCGATTCACCTCCACGCCCAGCACCTGCTTGCAGCGGTCGGCAGCGGTCAGGCCAATGGTCCCAATGCCGCAGTAGGCATCCAGCACCGTCTCCTTGCCCGTAAGATGGGCTGCATCCACCGCCAGGCCATACAAAACAGCGGTCTGGACCGGGTTTACCTGATAAAAACTGCGGGGGCTGATCGCATAGCGCTTACCGCACAGTTCATCCAAGATAAAGCCCTTGCCGTAAAGCACCTTCTCCTGGGTGCCCAGCACAGCGCTGGTGCGGCGGGGGTTATAATTCTGCACAACGGTGGTGACCGTCACCTCTCGGGCGGCGGCTGCCTCCAGCAATGCGCGGATGAAGTTTTTTGCCCCAGGCAGCACCGGCTGTGCTGTTACCAGCACCACCATCACCTGACCGGTGCCTACCACCCGCCGCACCAGACAATGGCGCAGCAGACCCGTGCCCTTATCCTCATTGAACGGGGCATACCGGCAGGCATTTGCTGCCTGACGCACGGCCAGCAGGGTCTTATTCAGCACTGCATCCTGTAACAGGCAGTCCTCTGCCGGCAGCACCTTATGCGTACCTGCGGCATAGATGCCGGTGGTCACTTTCCCGCCGGGGGCCGGGGCAAAGGTCGCAATGGCCTTATTGCGGTAATGCCAAGGCTGCTGCATCCCCCGGATGGGGCGCACCGGCCCGTATTTCCCCACCAGGGTGCGTACCTTCTCCTCTTTTTGCTTCAGCTGGGCGGCGTAATCCAGCCCCAGCAGGGGGCATCCGCCGCAATTTTTGGCGCGCAGTTTGCAGTCTGTCATAGCTTTTTCCTTACATCCTTTGGATATGTTTTCTTTCAGTATAGCCGGAAAATGCAGCGGGTGCAAGCCGTCTGTATGGTGGACAGAAGCAAAATCCCCCAAAACTTTTGTTTTCCTGCTTTTTACGCAACAAAAACCATCCCCCCGGTCTGCGGAATGCAGGCCGGGGGGATGGCAATTTAGCGGATCAAATGGGTCGTATTACAGGTAGAGCTTCTCGCCCAGTTCCTTCTTTGCGCAGTCCTTTGCCTTGATCAGCACGCAGGGCTGGGTGTCCGAACCGGGGAACACGGGCAGCTCGCTGACCAGGTCAGAACCGTACTTTGCCTTCAGCTCGTCCATATCGCCAAAGTCCAGGCAGCGGTTGGGGCAGGCTGCCACGCAGGCAGGCTGACCGCCGGCTGCACGGATCGCAGCGCAGGCATCGCACTTGCCCACGACCTTCTTCTCCTCGATGTACTGGGGCACATCGTAGGGGCAGGCAGAAACACAAGCCTGGCAGCCGATGCACAGCTTATCGTCGTGCAGCACGGTGCCATCCTCTGCCTTGTACATTGCACCCACCGGGCAGGCGCTGACGCAGGCCGGGTTCTGGCAGTGGTTGCAGCTGGTGGAGAAGCTATACATCTTCACCTTCGGGAAAGTGCCCACCTCGTAGCTGTCTGCGGTACGGTAGATGGTGCCCACGTCCAGACGGTTCTTGTCCTTGCAGGCCACCTGACAAGCGCGGCAGCCGATGCAGCGGGTCATATCAAAATAAAATCCTAATGCCATCCTTCTCCCCCTCCTTTACAGCGACAGGATACGCTTATCGGTCAGGCAGTCCTCTTCCAGAGCGGGACCGTCGTACTTCTCGATCTTGCAGTTGATGTTGTTGTAGGGCGTCACGCCGGAGCCGCTCATCTCGTTGCCCAGCAGGTAGTTATCTGCACCGCTGCGGTCAATGCCGGTCTCCTCGTCCACGTTGACCCATGCACCGTGGGGGATGGACACCACGCCCGGCATCATGGACTGCATCACGCTGGCCTTACGCAGGGCTTGTGCGGTCTTGGTGCTGATCAGCACAGTATCGCCGGTCTTGATGCCCAGCTCTGCAGCGTCGGATGCGTTGATGTACACCGGGTTGGGCCAGGCCTCACGCAGCCAGGGGCAGTTATCGAAGGTGGAGTGACAACGGCGCAGGTAGTGGATATTGTACAGCAGGTAGGGGTACTCGCCCTTCTCGCCGCCGATCTTGCCGTCCTTAAAGGTGGTCTCGTAGCCAGTGTTGGGGGTAATGTACTCCGGATAGGGCTTGTAGTCCCAATCAATAAAGCCGAAGCTGTTGAACAGGTCAGCCTTGGACTGGCTGCAGATCTCGAGCTTTCCGCTGGGAGTTTTGCGGGGGTTAGCCTCCGGGTCAGCGATGAAGTCAGCATAACCGATGGAGTTGCTGAACTCGTCGCCGGGCTTGCGCTCCACCTGGTAACCGCCGTTGTCGATGAACTCCTGCAGGCCGATCACGCCCTCCTGAGCCTCGCCTTCCACGCCCCAGTTCTTGATGTCTGCGTCGGTAATGGTGACCAGCTTCTGGAACTCCTTACCCTGGGTGCCGGGCACTACCACCTTGGAGCCTGCGATGCGGTTGAAGAACTGCTGCTTCTCGCTGATGGCGTAGTGCTGCTTGGGATCGATGCCCATCTTCTCCATGATCAGGCTGTAGATCTCCTGGTCGTTCTTTGCCTCGTACAGGGGCTCGGTGACCTGAGAGTAGCACAGCAGGAACTCACGGTTGGAGGAAGCCAGTCCGCCGGGACGCTCCCAGTAGGTGGTGACCGGCAGCACGATATCAGAGTACTTTGCCGGGGTGTTCAGGAACTGAGCGCTGGACACGACAAAATCCACCTTACGGTGTGCCTCGATGCCCTTCTTCATGTTGGGGCCGGTCTGCAGGTAGGCATGCTCGTCCATGTTGACGATGCAGTGGATATCACAGGTGCGGTCCTCGCCCTTGGTGACTCTGCCGCCGTAATAGTCGCCGATCATGCGGTACTTGCCGGTGAGCACAGCGTCCCAGACCTGAGGACCAACGATCATGCCGTCCACATCATTGCTCAGGCCGGTATCCAGGCCGGAGCCGCCGCCACGCACCAGAGAAGAACCGATGTTGCCGGAGCTTGCAGTGTAGCTCAGCGCCACGCAGTTGCCGGGCTTGCCCATATGGCCGCCCATAGCGCCCACGGTCATGATGATCTGGGGCACGTTCTCAGAGCCGTCGTTACGGGCAGAAGCAAAGCTGTACATGAACCAGACGTTGTTGCCCTTGCCCATCACGCGGGCCAGCTCGGTGATCTGCTCCACCGGGGTGCCGCAGATGTTGGAAGCCCACTCCGTGGTCTTTTCCACACCGTCGTACTTGCCGGTGAGGTAATCACGGAAGTTCACATCGCTGCGCAGATCCGCAGGCTTGTGGTCTGCGTCAAAGCCGACGGTGTACTTGTTCAGGAAGTCCCAGTCGATGATGCCGCCCTCTTCGTTGTCCAGGCGCAGCATCTCATAGGCAACGCCCAGCAGCAGAGCCGTATCGGTACCGGTACGCACAGGCACCCAGTCTGCATCCAGAGCCTGGGCCGAAGCGCTGTACATGGGGTCGATGGAGATGAACTTAACGCCCTTTTCCTTTGCGCGCAGGTAGTTCATCATCGGGGTGCCAGGGGCAGACCATGCCGGGTTCAGAGACAGGAACACAACCGTATCTGCGTTCAGGATATCAAAACGGTCGTTGCCGGTGCTGAAGCCGTTGCCGCCGATGCCCAGGGTAGAGGCAGTGTTCAGCAGGTAGCTGCCGTAAGAGGTGGAGTCCGCAACCGAGGTGTGGCCGCCGATGGCCAGCAGGGGGTCGCAATCCCAGTGAGAGCCCCAGCTGCCGGTCAGGAAAGCCTGGCTGCCGTACTTCTCTTTGATGGAGAGGAACTGCTCTGCCACATAGGTAGCAGCCTCGTCCCAGGAGATGCGCTCCCACTCGTCGATGCCGCGCAGCTGGCCGTTGGGGTTCTCCGGAGACCAGTGCTTACGCTTCATGGGGTACTTCAGACGGTCAGCACCAAAGCACTGCTGCTGCTGTGCCTTGCCGCGGACACAGCCGCGCTGCTGGGGGTAGTCCAGAGAGTCCGGGTGGGTATCGTCGGTCTTCTGACGCACCACGGTACCGTCCTTGACCATGACCTTATTCATGCAGCGGCCGCCGCAGTTGTGCCAGCAGGCAGCGCTGACCCACTTGCCGCCCTCTTCAGGGTTGGTGATGGGGGTATGCTCCACCGTGCCGGAAGCCTCCTCAGAGGGAGCCGAAGCGGCCAGGTCGTTGTCCTTATTACAGCCGGTCAGTGCCGCTGCCCCTGCCAGGGCTGCGGTAGCTACCGCACTGTCCTTCAGGAACTGACGGCGGTTCAGGGTCGTGCTGCAAAATTTGTTCAGCAGATCTGACATTGTGTTCCTCCTTGCGGCGTATAGCCGCCCAGTATGTTCGTTCTACAGATAATCTTATCAACAAAGCGGGAATAAGGCAATGGACATATTCCTGCTTTGTGTTACTTAATGCCCACTTTTGATAAAGCGTACCAATACATTTGTCAAAATTGCATTGCAAAGTTTTCCATTTCCGGGGGAAAGTTCGATATTTTTCACAAAAGCTTGCGAAACCACAGGCTTTATGGTTAAATGATAGCATCAAAAGAAAGCGAGGCCCACCCATGACCCAAACCCAGCTGGAATCCATTGCAGCCGTGCTTGCCGGGCGGCATTACCTGTACAGCCTGTTCCACCAGATGTTCAGTCAGCAGCCCCAAAAGGAGCTGTTGGATCTGTTGTGCTCCCCCTTTACTGCCCAGGCGCTTGGGCTGTTTGCCGCCGACGATCAGGACGCCTTGGCCCAAGGCGCTGAATGGCTGCCGGGCCTGCCCCCGCGCCTTGCCGACCCGGACATAGCCGAAGCAGTGGAAAACGAATATATGCACCTGTTCATCGGGCCGGGCAAGCTGCCCGCCCCGCCCTGGGAGTCTGTGTACCGGGGCAAGCAGGAGTTTTTGTTTACCGACATCACCCTGGAAGTGCGGGACTTCTACCGCTCTCAGGGCTACCTGCCCCAGGGCTACCCCCATGTAGCAGACGACAGCCTGGGCCTGGAGCTGGACTTTATGGCCAAGCTGAGCCAGAAGGCGCTGGAGCTGTTCCAGGCAGGCAACCTGCAGGGTGCGCTGGCGCAGCTGCGTGTGCAGAACATCTTCCTCAGCAGCCACCTGCTGGCCTGGGTGCCCCAGTTCGTGCAGCGGATGCAGAAGGTAAAGGTGCAGCTGCTGTACCCCCGGCTGGTGGAGATCAACGCCGCATTTTTGCAGCAGGATCAGGCCCTGCTGGCTGAGCTGATCCAGACCCTGGCAGAGAACTGAGCAAACAAAAATGGATCTATCCGTTCTGGGCGTGCCCCGGATAGATCCATTTTTTATTTATCCTCTGCCTGCTCTTCTGGCGGGCGTTTTTCCCGGGCACGCACATACCGAAAGACCCCGGCTTCGCTGACCAGCATGGACCGGCATAGCAGCGCTGCGCCCTCCTCCACCGTGTAATCCTGCTGGTCCAGCCACCAGTCCCAGGTGGAGAAGAAGAAGGTAACGATCTTTGCATGCCACAGCCGCACCGGCAGCCGCCCCCGGCTGTCCGGCGTGAGGAACAGGCAGCTGTGCCCCTGCTGGATCACCTCGTCCAGCACCCGCATCCCAATGGCGGTAGTGCTGTCGGTATACAGGGTCTCCAGATATTCCCGGTACTGATCCACTGTGGACAGGTACCGGCGCAGATCCGCTTCCATCTGTTCCCGGTCTGGCTGGGCGTCCGGCATGGGTTTTTGATACACCAGGCAGCCGCACAGCGCCTCGTCCGCTTCCCGGAACATCTCCTCCAGCAGCTGCTCCTTGCCGCTGTAATGGGCATAAAAGGTCTTGCGGTTGATGGTGGCCTGCTGGGCCAGCAGCTTGACCGTGATCTCCTCAAAGGACATCTGACGCAGCAGCTCCAGCATTGCCCTGCGCAGCAGGTTCTGGGTGCGGTCGATGCGCAGATCCCCTTTGGTTTCTCGTTGTGCCATCTTTGGCCATCCTTTCCCCTGATCGGGAGGTTTTTTCTATGTCTTTTTTTCTTGATCCCGCCGCAAAGGCACTGCTGGCCCAGGACCACCCCACGGTGGACCCCGCCCGCTGCCACAACAAGCGCCAGATGCGCAGCCGCTGCACCGCCTGCCAGGATATCTGTCCCCAGGCGCTGTACCAGAAACCGGGCTTTGTGCCCCGCTTCAACGCCTGTGCCAACTGCGGCCTGTGTGTAAGCGCCTGCACCACCCGCTGCATCTCCCCTGCCCCGGATACCCTGGAGGCGCAGGCTGCACTGCTGAAAAAGCCCGAAGGCCCGGTATGGCTGGGCTGCGATGCCGCCGCCCGGCAGAACGATCTGTCGGTACACTGTCTGGCTGCACTGCCCTGGGAGTATCTGGCCGCCTTATCCCTGCGGGGGCCGGTGATCCTGGATATTGCTCCCTGTGCCCAATGCGAACAGGACGCTGCGGCGGCGCTGCTGCGGCAGAACCTGGAAAAGCTCCTGATCTTCTGGGGTGCGGAGGAGTTTGGCCGCCGCATCCAGCTGGATGACAGCGGCGCTCCTGTGCCGGAGCATGGCGCCACGACCCGCCGGGGGCTGCTGCGCAGCGCCCTGGCCCAGGGTCAGAAGGGGCTGGGCAAGCTGGCCGGACAGCTGCCGGGCAGCAAGCAGCAGCCCAGCGAGGGACTGGTCTACCGGGGATTGCTGCACCAGCAGATGCTGGCTCACCCCGGCGCTCATGGCTGGATCCTGCCCCGCTTTACCGAAAAATGCTGGGGCTGCGGCATCTGTGAGGCCATCTGCCCCCAAAAGGCACTGCAATTCACCCCCCAGCCGGATGGCAAGGTGGCGGTGCAGCTGTTCCCCTCCCGGTGTACTGGCTGCGAGCTGTGCGCCCAGCTCTGCCCGGACAAGGCGATCTCCGGCACAGCCATTGCGCAGCTGCCGGACCTGAACACCGTTTGTCTGGCCGTAACCGAGCAGGCACAGTGCCGCCATTGCGGCCACCCCATCCGCCCGGGCAGCGACCCGGATCTCTGTCCGGCCTGCCGCAAAAAGCAGGCCCGGGTCCCCGGCCGCCGGCTCTGACTGTATCTTCCCAAAAGCTCCCGTCCTGCGGCGGGGGCTTTTTTATTTTTGTCCTGCCAGCAGGGCAGCGTAGGCTGCAGGGTCATTGCAGTTTTGCAGCAAAGGCTGGCACGCCGGTTCCAGCTGCAAAAAGCGGGCGTCACAGCTTTGGATCAGCCGCCGCACCGGGGCCGGACCGGGACGGATCAGCTGCTCGATCTGCTCTGCCAGCTCTGCCCGGTATACCCCGATCAGCGGTTCCCACTTGCCATTGCAGCAGGCCAGCACCGCATCCCCGCCCTGGATGCGCTGGGCCTGCACCAGCCGGGACAGGATCTCTGCGCTCACCAAGGGCACATCCACGCTGAGCACCAGGCACAACGGATGTGCCGCCGCCTGGAAGCAGGCGTGCAGCCCGCCCAAAGGCCCCCGCTCCGGGTAGACATCCGGCACCACCCGCCAGGGGCAGTCCCCGCCCCGGTATCCCGAGACCAGGATCTCCCCCACGCCCAGAGCCTGGGCCTTTTCTGCCTGGTGCTGCAAAAAGGTCTTGCCCTGCCAGCACAGCTGGGCCTTATCCCGCCCCATCCGGGAGGAATGTCCCCCCGCCAGCAGGATAAAACTTACATCACGCATCCGCCCTGCCCTCCAGATGATCCCGGATCAGCCGGGCCGCAGCCTCCCCATCCTCCAACGAGAGGCGGGGCAGGCCATGGGTGTCCAGCTCCGGCAGGTCGGTGGCAATGGCCAGCACCTGCCCGGTGCAGACCGGTGCAGTGCTGTTGCCCCGGCGCACCAGCTCGATCTTCGGGCCGGGCCAGTGCTTGAACCCTTCCAGCAGGATCACATCCGCTTGCGGGAACAGACCTGTCAGCACATCCAGATCCGGGGCAGACCAGCGGCGCACCGCACAGAACTTGGCATCCGAAAACACCACCGTTCCCACAGCGCCCGCTGCAAAACAGCGGCTGCTGTCGGTGCCGGGCACATCCGCTTCAAACTCGTGTCCATCGTGCTTGATCACCGCCACCTGCAGCCCCAGCGCCGTCAGCGCAGGGATCACTTTTTCACAATACGTGGTCTTGCCGGAGTTCTTCACCCCGGAGATCGCAAACAATCCCGGCGTTTTCATCACAGCATCACCACATCTACACTCTGCCCCGGCTCCAGGGGCGGGCTGCCTGCGGGCAGGTCCAGCATACAGTTGCATCCCTGCATACTGGAAAGCACCCCCGAAGCATGAAGCCTCTGGGGCAGGGTGACCTGTCCATCCTGACAGACGCCCCGGACGAAGCGCCGGTTGGGGCTGGCCTTTGCAAAGGCGCTTTGCAGCACCGCCCGGCGGCGCACCGGCGCAAGAGCCGGGCAGCCGGTCAGGGCTGCCAGCATGGGCCGCACCAGCAGCTCGATATGAGCCGCCGCTCCAAAGGGATTGCCGGACAGGCTCAGCACCGGCACGCCGTTCCACTTCCAGAACAGCGCCGGGCTGCCCGGCTTCATGCGGACCTTCCAGAATACCGGATCCACCCCCAGCTGCGCCGTCACTGCATGGAGGATATCTTTTTTGCCCACCGAAACGCCCCCGGTGGTCAGCACAAAGTCTGCATCGGCAGCCGCCTCCTGCACCGCTTGGGCCACGGCTGCGGCATCATCCGGCAGCTGGCGGGCAACGGTCAGCTCTGCGCCCAGCTCCGTGAGGCGGGCAGCAGTCAACCAGAGGTTTTGATTGTAGATACGCCCCTGTTCCAAAGGCTGTCCCGGGGCGGTGACCTCGTCGCCGGTGGTCAGCAGCGCCACCCGGGGCCGGGGACGCACCGGCACCTCTGCCAGGCCCATCCCCGCCAGGATGCCTACCTCCACTGCGCCAATGCGGGTGCCGGCAGACAGCAGCAGCTCCCCGGCAGGGTAGTCCTCGCCCGCAAAACAGTAGTTGCCGTGATGGGGCACCGGGGCATAGACCTCCACCACATCCTCGGCGTAATTGGTTTTTTCCTGCCACTGAACACAGTCGCATCCGTCGGGGATCGCACCGCCGGTCATGATGCGCACACATTCGCCAGGGGCCACGGTACCGGCGTACCAGCCGCCGGCGTCCACCTCTGCCACCACCCGCAGGCGGGCAGGGCTCTCCGGGCTGGCCTGGGCCAGGTCTGCGCTGCGGCAGGCATAGCCGTCCACCGGCGAACGGTCAAAGGGCGGGTTGGGCTGCTGGCTGATCATATCCCGGGCCAGCACCCGGCCCATGGACTGCAAAAGCCCTGCCTGCTCCTCCCCCTCCAGGGGATGCAGAGCGGCGCATACCAGCTCTGCCGCCTGTTCCAGTTCGATCTGCTTGCGCATGGTCAGACTCCTTTTCCAAACCCGCAGTTGGGATAGGTGCATACCGGGCAGCCCAGACACAGGCCGCCTGCCCCCATCCGGGTGATATCCCGCCGGGTCAGCTCCACGCCGGCCGCCACCCGGGGCAGCACCAGGTCAAAAATCGTGGCGGCGGCATACATCACGCAGCCGGGCAGGCCCAGCACCGGGGTCCCATCCTCAAAATACGCCAGCAGGAACATAGCCCCCGGCAGCACCGGTGCGCCGTAGCTCACCACCCGTGCCCCGGTCTGCTTGATGGCGCCGGGGGTCTGGTCGTCCGGGTCCACGCTCATGCCGCCGGTGGTCACGATCATCTCACAACCCAGCTCCTTCAGCTCCAGCACTGCATCCCGGATGGCCTGCATATCGTCAGGCACCATGCGGTGGTGCTCCACCTGGATGCCGTAGGCTGCCAGCTTTGCCTTGACCACTGGGGTAAAGGTATCCTGGATGCGGCCATAGAACACCTCGTTGCCGGTCGTCACCAGACCAGCCCGCTGCAGCTTATAGGGCAAAAGCTCCAGCAGCGGGGTATCTCCGGCAGCCTGCACCGCCTGCTCCAGCTGCTGCTTTTTGATAACCAGCGGGATGATCCGCGTCCCGGCCAGTTTGTCCCCGGCTTTGACCGGGGTATTGGTGTGCCGGGTGGCCACCATGATCTGCTCCACATCGTTTACGGCGTTCAGACGCTCCACATCCACCCGGAACAGTCCGTCCCGGTCGGCGATCAGCTCGATCTTGCCTTCCTTTACCGGGGTGGGGTGCATCCCTTCGTTCTGGCACAGCCCCCGCAGGATCTCGGCGGCTTCGTTTTCATGGTAGGTGGTATCGTCCTGTTCCCAAACATACAGATGATCCTTTCCCAGGGACAGCAGCACCGGGATATCCTCCTCGGTGACAACGTGTCCCTTCCGGAAGCGGGCATCCTTGGTAACGCCCCGGATGATCTGGGTCATATCATGGCAGAGCACATGGCCCACGGCCTGCCGTGTCTCGATCAATTTCATTGATGCAAATCCTCCTCAGTTCCGATCAGCGGCATGATAGCAGCTGCCGGTATCTCCAGCATATCCGGCAAAGGCGGGCATGGCTCGATCAAGGTGCCCTTGGACACCTTCCACCACAGATGCCCGCCCCCCGCCGGGCTGGTACAGTCCAGGTTCCAATCAAAGGGGTCCTCGCTCACCTGGCCCGGGCGCACCGGCACCAGGTTCTCCGCCCCTGGCAATGGGCGCCGCAGATCGTGCGCCCGCACGCCCACAAAACGGCAGTGCTCCGGCACCGCCTTTTCCACCCGCAGCGTCCTGCCCCAGCCTGCCAGCTCCACGGTATGTTCCGCACGCCGGACGCAGGGCAGGATGTTCTTGCACCCGGTAAGCCGGGCGGCAGCCAGGGTCTGGGGGTCGGCAAAGACCTGCCGGGTGGGGCCGCTGCGCAGCACCCGGCCCTTTTCCAACACCGCCAGTGCGGGGCACAACCGGTACGCTTCGTCCCGGTTATGGGTCACCAGCAGGGCAGGACGGTCAAACTCGGCCAGCAGAGCCGCCAGCTGCGCCTCCACTTCTTCCCGCAGGAAGCTGTCCAGGGCGCTGAACGGCTCGTCCAGCAGCAGCGCTTCCGGCTGTCCCACCAGGATGCGGGCCAGTGCCGCCCGCTGCTGCTGCCCGCCGGACAGCTGCCCGGGCAGGCGTTTTTCCAGGCCGGACAGCCCCAGTTTTTGGATCATAGCGGCGCAGCGGGCAGCACGCTCGGCCTTGGAAAGGGTCTTGTCCTGCCGCAGCCCGCAGGCCACGTTCTGCTCCAGGGTCATATGGGGGAACAGGGCATAGCTCTGGAACAGCAGCCCTACCCGGCGCTGCTGGGGCGGCAGGTCGATGCCCGCCTCGCTGTCAAACAGCACCCGGTCCCCCAGACAGATGCGGCCCTTATCCGGCCGCTCCACCCCGGCAATGCAGCGCAGGGTCATGCTTTTGCCGCAGCCGGAGGCTCCCAGCAAAGCGGTGGCCTCGGCATCGGCGGCAAACTGCACCTGCAAATGAAACCCCGGCAGGCGTTTTTCAATATCCACCCAGAGCTTCATCTGCGCTGCCTCCCCTGTTTTTGTTTTTTCTCCAATAGGTTCACCGCCAGCAGCACCACCGCCGAGATCGCCACATCCACCAGCACCCATTGCAGGGCAGCCGCTTCGTTATCGGTACGCCAAAGCTGATAGACGGTGGTTGCAATGGTGGCCGTCCGGCCGGGCGTGTAGCCCGCCAGCATACTGGTGGCGCCGTACTCGCCCAGCGCCCGGGCAAAGGCCAGCACTGCACCGGCCAGGATTCCCTGGCGGCACACCGGCATCCGCACACGCCAGAACACATATCCTTCCGACAGGCCCAGGGTGCGGGCAGCATCCGCCAGGTCCTCGTCAAAGCTCTCAAATGCGCCCCGGGCGGTGCGGTACATCAGCGGAAACGCCACCACGATCGAGGCAAAAATGGCACTGTACCAGTTCATCACCAGCCGGATGCCAAACTGCCCAAAAAACTGCCCCAGGGGACGGCGTGTCCCCAACAGCAGCAGCAAAAAGTAGCCCACCACCGTGGGAGGCAGCACCATGGGCAGCGTGAGGATCACATCCAGCACGCCTTTTATAGCCCGGGGCAGCCGCGCCACATAATAGGCTGCAAAAATGCCTGCAAAAAACACCACTCCGCAGCTGATCAGAGCAATGCGCAGGCTGTTAAAAAGCGGGTACCAATCCATCTCAGTCCACCGGCACGAACCCTACGCTGCGGAACACCTCCATAGCAGGTTCCGTAGCCAGGTAGTCCAAAAACTGCTGTGCCTGCTCCGGGCAGGCGGCTGTCCGCATCACGGCTGCCGGGTACACCACCTGACCGCACATCTCTGCAGCAGCCTCGTCCACCACCGTGAGCTTAGCGCTGAACGCATCGGTGCAGTAGACCACGCCCGCATCCACGCTGGCCTCCTTGACCTGAGTGGTCACCTCCTTGACGTTGGAACCGTAGGTGATGACCCCCGCTTTGGCCAGAGCCTGCTCGTCCAGACCGTAGTAGGACAGGATCTTCTGGGTATACTGCCCCACCGGAACATCCCCGTTGCCCATGCAGAACAGGATATCCCCTGCGGTCAGATGCTCCGCCAGCTGCTCAAAGCTCTGGATCTGCTTGGGGTTTTCTGCCGGGACGGTCAGGGTGACCTTGTTTTCCAGCAGATCCACCCGGCTGCCGGGCTGTACGAAGTCCAGCTGATCCGGGTTTTTCTCAGCCTCGGCAGCAGCATCCAGCTGGTTCATCTGTTTCTGACCGGCGCTGATGAACAGGTCGCAGACTGCCCCCTCCTGGATCTGGGTCTTGAGGGTGCCGGAAGAGTCAAAATTGAACCGGAACTGCACCTCCGGGTGATCCAGGGTATACTGCTCCCCAATGGCGGAGAGGGTCTCGGTCAGCGAAGCCGCAGCAAACACGGTCAGCTCCACCGTCTGGGGCGCTGCGCTGGATGCCGTGCTCTGCGCCGGGCTGGCAGCGGGACTGGAAGCAGCGCCGCACCCGGCCAGCACAGCACCGGCACCGGCAGCGGCACATCCGCCCAAAAAGCTGCGGCGGGAAAAAACATGATCCTTCATACCCAAATATCTCCTGCTCTCAAAAACCGTTGTATCGTTTTTTGTTTATCAGCGGCGGGCGCACTCGCCTGCCAGACCTGCCGCAATGCGCACCCCATGCTCCAGGGTGGGCAGGATGTAGGACAAGCTTTCCTGCACAGCCTTGGGGCTGCCCGGCAGGTTGACGATCAGGGTCTTGCCCCGCAGCACGCTGACCCCGCGGGACAGCATGGCCCGGGGGGTGATGCTCAGGCTGTGGTAGCGCATGGCCTCTGCGATGCCGGGGGCATTGCGGTCGGCCACAGCGCAGGTAGCCTCCGGGGTGATATCCCGGGGGGAGAAGCCGGTGCCGCCGGTGGTCAGGATCAGATTCAGCTGCCGCCCATCTGCCAGGCGCATCAGCTGGGTCTTCAGCGCTTTTTCTTCGTCCGGCAGGACCAGGCTCTCCTCTACCTGATAGCCCGCCTCGGTCAGCATCCGGGCGATCAGCGGGCCGCTCTCGTCCTGGCGCTGGCCCCGGCTGGCCTTATCCGACAAGGTGATGATCCCGGCACGCAGGGGCGGGTTCTCCAGCGGGGGAAGCAGGGTCATCTCGTCTCCCACCTGCACCTCGCCCCCCTGCAGCACCCGGGCAAACACGCCCTCCCGGGGCATGATGCAGTCTCCGGTCTGCTGGCGGATGGCACAGCCGTTGTGGCACTCTTTGCCGATCTGGGTCATCTCCAGCACCACGTCTCCCACCGCAAAACGGGAGCCCACCGGCAGATTGCGGAAATCAAACCCGCTCACCACCAGATTCTCGCCAAAAGCGCCGTACTCCACCCAGAGTTTCTCGCGGAATGTGTCGATCTTCTCCTTGCTCAGCAGGCTGACCTGCCGGTGCCAGGGGCCGGCATGGGCGTCCCCCACAAGGCCATGGCCCACCTGCAAAACCGCCTTGCCCACGTTTGTTTTCAGCGTGCCCTTTTCCGGACTGGTGCAAACTGCATAGATCTTTCCCATAAAATTTATCCTCCTATCTGAGACATTGCCCGATGCTCCGCATCCGGGCAGTTGACTTCGGTAAAATGATGGCAGGCAGGCTTTGCCAGGATCGCCTCCCGGATGGCTGCGCACAGCTGTGCATCGGTGCAGCCCGTCCGCAGCATCTCCCGCAGGTCGCGGCCGCTCTCGTACTGCAGACAGGTCTTGAGATAGCCGTCCGCTGTCAGCCGCACACGGTTGCAGCTGTCGCAGAATTTATGGCTGATCGCACTGATAAAGCCCACCCGGCCTTGAAAGCCCGGCACCGCATAGTAATGCCCCGGCCCGTTGCCGTAGTTTCCCTCCACGGGGGTCAAGGGGCCGAACCGCTGTCCCAGCAGCTCCACCAGCTCTGCCTCTGAGCGGGAGCGGTATTTGCGGCCAAACCCAATGGGCATCATCTCAATAAAGCGCACATGGATCGGATACTCCCGCGCCAAGGCCGCCAGCTCCAGCAGGGTCTCGTCTTGCTCGGCAATGGGCACCACGTTCAATTTCAGCAGCACCTGGGGGAACGCCTGCGCCGCCCGGATGCCCTCCAGCACCTGGGGCAGCATATCCCGCCGTGTGATGTGGGCAAACTCCGCCGCATCCAGGGTATCCAGGCTGATATTGATGGCGTCCACCCCGGCCTGCGCCAGCTGCGGCATCTGCCGGGCCAGCTCCACCCCATTGGTGGTCAGGGTGACATTCTGGATACCGGGCAGCGCCTTGAGCTGACGGATCAGCTCCGGGCAGTCCCGGCGTACCAGCGGCTCGCCGCCGGTGACCTTGATCTTGGCAAGGCCCAGCTCCCGGGCCATGACCCCGGCGATCCGCAAGATCTCATCGTATTGCAGGATCTGGTCATGGGGCATATTTTCCACCCCGCACTCCGGCATGCAATACTGACAGCGCAGGTTGCATCGGTCGGTGATGGAGATGCGCAAATAGTCGATCCATCGACCCTCTCTGTCGATCACAAGCTCCCGCCTTTCTCTGCGCGGGGGTTGATGAAATGCCCGCTTTTTCCGCCCATTTTTTCCACCAGATGGATGTCGGTCATGGTCATAGTCTTATCAATGGCCTTGCACATATCGTAGATGGTCAGCAGCGCCACCGACACACCGGTCAGCGCCTCCATCTCTACGCCGGTCTGCCCCTCGCATTTCACCGTGCATACAGCGGTGATCGAATTTTCGGCCTCATCCACCGTAAAATCCACGCTGCATTTGCGGATCATCAGCGGGTGGCACATGGGGATCAGATCCGAAGTGCGCTTGACCGCCATGATCCCGGCGACCCGGGCCACACCCAACACATCTCCTTTTTGCACCGTTCCATCCTGCACTGCACGGCGCACCGCCTCGTTGACCAGGATGCTGCCCTGGGCCACTGCCGTCCGGCTGGTGACCGCCTTGCCGGACACATCCACCATCACAGCGTTGCCGCTGGCATCAAAGTGGGTCAGTTGTTGTTCCATTCTCTCATTTCCTTCTCTTCTTGTCTGTTTTTATAGATCCTCGGGACACAGGGTGCGCAGGGTGGTGCGGTCCAGCCGCAGCTCCCGTGCTGTGGGCACCCCGTCCCGCAGTTCCATGATCTGATAGGAGACCCCCAGCTCCGGGTCTCCCTGCAAGTGGTGCAGATCCCGCGGATGGAACTGCACCGCCTGGTGTTCCGGGTCCACCTGCACCGGGCAGCCTGCCTGCCGCAGCAGCGGCAGTGCCCGCCGGGCCTCGGCCCCAAACACCTTCAGCGCCTTGAGGTAAAAATCCTTCTCCGAGTGCATCAGGGTGGGGTCTGTGCAGGGGATCTGATGGTTCTGCTGCCAGACCTGGCCGGTATTTTTATTTTCCAGGCTGCAATAGTGCACCCCCAGCCGCAGATCCTGCTCTGCTGCAAACTCCAGCAGCCGCAGGCACTCCAGCTCGCTGCCCGCCACCGGCAGCCCCCCCGCATACCAGAAGTTGTACAGGGTCTGGTAGGGCGGCCAGCGCAGCTGCAGGCCCCGGCGTGCAAACTCCGGCGCATTGTTGTAGGGGAAGCACAGCTCCAGCAGATTGATGCCCTTGGCCCCGGCCTTGTCCAGCCGCAGCAAAAGCTGCCGCATCTGGTCCTGACCACCGGGGAATACCGGCATCTCCACCAGCACATCCGGGATCAGCTCCACCGCCATCTCCAGATTTTGCAGCACCGCCTCCTGCTGGGCGGGCGCGTCCTCCTGCTTGACGGAAAAACGGATCTCATCCAGCCCGGCCTGGCGCAGCTGCTGGGCCAGCGGACGGGTGAGCAGATCTCCGGAGGTGTACAGCCGCAGATGCACATCCGGGAACAGCTGCCGCGCCCGGGCAAAAAACTCCACCGCCTGCTGGGGGTACAGCAGCGGCTCTCCGCCGGTAAGGGCCAGGTGGGTCAGCCGCTGGCCGCTGGCTGCAAGCCGGTCCAGCTGCCCCCGCCAATCCTGCATCTGGGTGCAGAACTGCTGGTAATTCTCCTGGTTGGGATTAAAGCAGAAAAAACAATCCCGGTGGCACCGGAGGGAAAGCAGCATCGTCTCGGTCCCCTGTCCCTTGCGGCAGGCTTCGCAGGCGGAAGAGTGCCACCGCCACACCAGGCTTGCTCCGCCGCTGCGCACCTGCACCCCTTTTTGGGGCAGGCTGCGGCGCAGCGCTTGTGCTTCGGTCCGGTTGGGGTCCTGCCAGGCAAAGGGCAGACCGAACTGTTCCACGTCCCGGGCAAACTGCTGGTACACATCCAGGTAGATGCGGGCATAGTCCCGCATCTCCGGCGTGCGCACATGAGCCAGGGTCTCGCTGGTGATGGGTTCCAACATGGGGACGATCCTCCTATGGTTTGCGTTTCTTCTTTGTGCAAATTGTTCTAATTTTACCGGTTTATTTGCAATATACGTTGTCCGTTTAGTTTATAGTATATGGAACTTTTCCGAGAAAGCAATCTTTTTTTGGCTTTTGGGGGTGCAAAATGTCTACACAATGCGGTAGTTTGTACCGTTTTCTCGAAAAAGCGTGATATATCCCAGATTATCCACTATTCTGGCTTGTATGGCACAGGCTGGAATGGCTGGAACGGTTCCCTCTGCCGGTGCGGACGCAAAGGTCTTGCATTTCCCCTGCGCAGCGTGTATACTGGATGGCGTCACAACTAAAAACACAGGGGAGCTTGTATAGGCAGGCTGAGAGGAAGTACTCCAACTTCGACCCTTTACCTGATGCGGATAATGCCGCCGTAGGAAGTCAGTATCCAGATTTTTTACAGGAG
>UQGD01000007.1 GCA_900540455.1 uncultured Faecalibacterium sp. | reverse complement strand
TTCGCTTTGCGAAATGCCACCTCCCCCGAAGGTGGAGGCCTTGGCAAAGAGGGCAAGTTTCGTCCTCACCGGTCAACGGTAGAAAGAAGATAACTGTTAAGCTGTAAACTTTTCGCCCCTGCCAAAGCCTCTCCCTCTCGGGAGAGGTGGCACGGCGGAGCCGTGACGGAGAGGGTGCTTCCGGGACGAAAACCCCTGGCGGGACGGGGTTTCTGCGCCAGATCTTCACTTTCTATTTTTTAGACAAAAGTTGTTTTTTCCCTTTGTGCAACTGCGCCTAATTTTTTGCTCTCTGGGCGACATTTGTCCCGTTTTGGTATGCAAATGCAGGGGTGTCCCGCCTTGAATTCCGTCGTTTTCCGGCGCAAACACGCCATTTTACCGACAAAAAAATCTTGCAAATTCTGCCTTCTCCTGCTATGATGAAGAAAACAGCGGCCCGCTTGCAGGGCCGCCTGAAAACAAAAACTAATTTGATATTGCCGTATGACAAGGAGGTTATCGAATATGTCGATCCAGCTTTCTCGCCGTGACTTTATGAAATGCAGCGCCGTGGCCGTTCTGGCCGCAGCCTCTGGCACCCTGCTCACTGGCTGCAGTGGTGGCGGTAGTGGTATCACCTACGAAGCGGGTGTTCCTGCTTCCGCAAATGGTATTACCGTTACCTTGATGCGCCGTAATGAATCTGATTCTCCCGCTTTTGGTTCTAATGTTGGTTATGACAACATTCTTGGCATCGGGGACCACCAGCTGCTCGATCTTACTTTCGAGGTCAAAAATACAACTGACCAGTCTATCCGGATTGTCGAAGATCCGCATATCCGCCTTGGCGAATTGATCGTGGCCATTGGTAATTGTGTTAAATCTGAAGATCTCGCGCCCTTGAAGGCTCATCTCCAGAATGCCGGCACCTTTATGGTGCAGGCAGATGGCAAGCAGATTCCTTACCTTTTCTACTTTGAGAAGGATATCGACAATCTCTTCAATCCCGCTGTCCTTGCTCCGAACGGTGATGTAAAGGTTCATCTGCTCTGCGTTGCCCCCCTCAACTGGAAAAAGATCAATATCAACTACAAGAAGCTGGGCCTCAACTTCGTCCAGTACCGCTAAAATCTCTGCCGGGTCACACCGGTCCACTGCAAAAATGTCCTGCGCCGCAGCTCCCATTTTCAGGGGGCTGCGGCCTTTTTATGCTCTTTTTGTCCATAAGATACTTGTATGCAACAGGACCTCATTTTGTCGAAATGACAAAAAAGAAAAGCCCTTTCTTGTCGATTTTACGTATTTTGTGCGATACAACCAAAAATATTTTACGTTACACCCCCGAAACAAGGACTTTTGAAGCAATTTCATGAAAAAAAGTTTGAAAACTATGGCTTTTCTATTCCGAATGTGTTAAAATCCTGTTAAGCAAGTGTGAGCGGTCCACAACCAGGGATCGCCGTCACATCCGCACTTATTCAACATTCTTTTCAAGGAGGAATGTGTCTTATGATGAAATATCTCCAGAAACTGGGCAAGGCCCTGATGCTGCCCGTTGCAGCTCTGCCGGTCTGCGGCATCCTGATGGGTCTGGGCTATCTGCTGTGCCCCTCCACGATGCAGGGCGGCGACGTCGTCGGTATCGTGCAGACCATTGGCTTCCTGCTGGTCAAGGCAGGCGGCGCTCTGATCGACAATATGGCTTGGCTGTTTGCTGTTGGTGCAGCTGTCGGCCTGGCCGATGACCATGACGGCACCGCTGGTCTGGCGGGCCTGGTCAGCTACCTGATGATGCAGCAGCTGCTGAGCCCCGGCGTCGTGGGTGTCATCCGCACCCTGGAAGCTGGCAGCGCTACCGAGATCGCTTTCCAGAAGATCGCTGGCAACGCTTTCATCGGCATCCTGGCTGCTGTCATCGGCTCCACCTGCTACAACAAGTTCAAGAGCACCAAGCTGCCTGACTGGCTGGCATTCTTCAGCGGCAAGCGCTCGGTCGCCATCGTCACCGCTGTGGTGTCCATCCTGGCATCTGTGGTCCTGCTGTTTGCTTGGCCCATCATCTTCGGCGCACTGGTCGCTCTGGGCCAGGGCATCGCTGGCATGGGCGGCATCGGCGCTGGCCTGTATGCCTTCTTCAACCGTCTGCTGATCCCCACCGGCCTGCACCACGCCCTGAACAACGTGTTCTGGTTCGACACCATCGGCCTGGGCGACCTGACCCACTTCTGGGCAGGCGAGACCTCTGCCGACGTGAGCTGGAGCCTGGGTATGTACATGTCCGGCTTCTTCCCCTGCATGATGTTCGGTATCGCCGGTGCTGCTGCTGCTATGGTCCGCACCGCTAAGAACAAGAAGGCTGCTATCGGTCTGGTCGTCTCCGCTGCTATCTGCTCCTTTGTCTGCGGCGTCACCGAGCCGTTCGAGTTCGGCTTCATGTTCCTGTGCTTCCCGCTGTACGTTGTGTACTCTGTGCTGTACGGCATCTTCAGCGTTATCACCTACTACTCTGGCTTCCGCGCAGGCTTCAGCTTCTCTGCTGGTGCTACCGACCTGCTGTTCTCGGCATCTCTGCCTGCCGCAGCTAAGACTTGGATGATCCTCCCCCTGGGCATCGCTGCTTTTGTAGTGTTCTACCTGGTGTTCTACTTCGCCATCACCAAGTTCGACCTGAAGACCCCCGGCCGTGAGGACGAGGATGCTGAGGAGGCCGAGAAGAAGGTCGTCCTGGCAAACAACAACTTCACCGAGGTCGCTTCCAAGGTTCTGGCAGCTGTGGGCGGCAAGGACAACGTGGCTCAGGTTGACTACTGCGCAACCCGCCTGCGTTTTGAGATCAAGGATTACACCGCTGTGGACGAGAAGGCCGTCAAGGCTGCCGGCGCTGCTGGTGTCATCCGCCCCACCAAGAACACCTGCCAGGTCATCATCGGCACCAAGGTCCAGTTCGTGTACGACGAGCTGAAGAAGATGCTGTAAGTTCCGGATCACCTGCTTTTCTTGGTCTGATCATTTGACCCCCTAGCAGCGGGAGGCTGGTTGCTCCCCTGCTGATCTGATGAAAAACGCCGCCGTGGGCGGGGCAATCGCCCTGTCTGCGGCGGCGTTTTGGTTTTGCTGCGGGGCGGGCAGGGCGGTTCCTGCCATTCAGCGCTTACCGCTTTGCGCAAAAAAGCTGCAAAACCCATCCCCGGTCCCTGCAAACTGTGGTACAATAGCATTACAAGGGGGACCACTTGTCCCCCCGGTAAATGAGAAAGAGGTGCATTGCAATGATCTTGAAAAACGCTCTGGTATACACCCCCCGTCACACCTTTGAGAAGGGTGACCTGGTGATCCGGGATGGCCGGATCGCAGCCTATGCCCAGCCCCAGGAAGGGGAGGAAGTGGTGGACGCCGACGGGCTGTACGCCCTGCCTGGTCTGGTGGATCTGCACTTCCACGGTGCAGTGGGCCACGACTTCTGCGATGCAGACGAAGCCGGCCTGCAGGCCATTGCAGACTTTGAAGCCGCCCACGGCGTGCTGGCCATCTGCCCCGCTACCATGACCTTCTCCGAGGAGATCCTGAACGGTGTTATGGATACCGCCGCCGCCCACAAAAACGACAGCGGCGCCGACCTGGTGGGCATCAACATGGAAGGCCCCTTCATCAGCCCCAAAAAGGTGGGCGCCCAGAACCCGGAGTACCTGCAGGGCGCAGATATCGAGATGTTCCGCCGTCTGCAAAAGCGCAGCGGCGGCCTGATCAAGCTGGTGGACATTGCGCCGGAGGAGCCGGGCGCGCTGGACTTTATCCGTGCCTGCCACAGCGAGACCCGCATCTCCATTGCACACACCTGCGCTGGTTACGACGATGCGCTGGCCGCATTTGAGGCAGGCGCTTCCCACATGACCCACCTGTACAACGCCATGCCCGGCATCACCCACCGGGACCCCGGCCCCATCCTGGCCGCTATGGAGAAGGGCGCTGCCGTAGAGCTGATCACCGATGGTGTCCATATCCATCCCGCTGTGGTGCGGTTCACCTTCCGCACCTTTGGCGATGACCATGTTGTGCTGGTAGCCGACAGCATGATGGCCTGCGGTCTGCCGGACGGCCAGTACAGTCTGGGCGGCCAGGCTGTGACGGTCAGCGGCCCCCGTGCCACCCTGACCGAGCACCCCGGCGTGATCGCCGGTAGTGCTACCTGCCTGTACGACTGCATGAAGCGGGCCGTACTGGACATGGGCGTCCCGCTGGAAAGCGCCGTCCGTGCCGCCAGCGAGAACCCCGCCCGCTGCCTGGGCATTGATGCCGATTACGGCTCCCTGGGTGCAGGGCGCTACGGCAACGTGATCCTGGCCAACGACAAGCTGGAGATCCAGTCCGTCTACCGCAAGGGCGTGCGCATCGTCTAAGCAGACATCCTGAATAGCAAAAGCCGCCGGCACTGTTTTCAGCAGAGCCGACGGCTTTTTTATGTTGGGAGCTGTGGCTCCGATTTGGAAAACGCTTACCGAAAGCAACTGCGAGACGGAGAAACCCCTTCAGTCACGGCCTCTGGCCGTGACAGCTTCCCCGAAGGGGACGCCTTTGGCAAGGGCGAAAAGTTTTGCGCTTATATGCTGGCTTCTTCTAGCTGTTGACCGGTGAGGACGAAACTCATCCTCTTTGCCAAGGGCTCGCCCCTCGGGAGAGCTGTCGAGCGCAGCGAGACTGAGAGGGTTCTCTCGAAACCAACCCTCTCCGTCACGGCTTCGCCGTGCCACCTCTCCCGAAAGGGAGAGGCTTTGGCAGGGGCGTAAAGTTTTCCGCTTATAAGCTGACTTCTTCTAGCCGTTGACCAGTGAGGACGAAACTTACCCTCTTTGCCAAGGGCTCTCCCTTCGGGAGAGCTGTCGAGCGCAGCGAGACTGAGAGGGTTCGTCCCGGAAGCAACCCTCTTTGCCAAAAGCTCAGTGTCCCAGGGTATTGCTGCTGGGATCTGCGGCGCGGGCAGCCACTGTATTGGTTGCAGCATAAAGGGAGCTGGTAGGTGCCACCGGGCACATCAGAACCCGGCCGGTACCGCGGTACACATTGACCAGACCCTCTCCGCTGACTGCCGACCCCATCAGGGTACCTGTACTGCGCTCCACTGTAAAGTCCAGCCCAGAGGACCAGCACACCGCCAGAGAGCCATCGATCTTCAATTCATCGTTTTGCAGCTCCACTTCCACCAGCTCTTCGTAGGGGACATTGCTTTCCAGCGCAGCCACACCCTGCCCGGCCAGGCTCAGGCTGAAAAGTCCCTCATTGCCCAGCGCCGCCGAGGACAGGCTCTTACGGGCCGTCAGCTTGCTGCGCACCGAGCCGGAGCAGGCGTAGAACATCCCGTCCTCCACCGTGACTCCGCCTGCGCCCCACTGTGCCACATCCAGCAGCAGCAGATATTTATAGGTGGGCTCCAGCACCAGCAGCCCCTGTCCGCCGTATTCCGGCTTGACGGCTGCTTCCTTGGTCACAGCACCACGGACCATTTTGCCAAACAGATCGCCCACGCCTTTGATGCCCGTGCTGGCCCGCACCGAACCGGCCATCCACTGCATAGCACCAGCCTGGACGATCGCCGTATCGCTGCCATCCAGCTCAATAACGATCTGACGGCGGCGCACCCCCATCTTGCCCATAAAATAGGCCGTAGCTGCGGCAGAAGGCGACACACTGGCATCCGTCAGGTGCTCCAGAACATGAAAATTGCCAAGGCTGGCAGTATAACGACGATTTGCATTTTCAAGGTTTTTGATGCGCATAAGGGCAGCCCCTCCTTTATAGGTGCGTTTTATCTCCGGCATGCCGGGTCTTATCTTCCTGATTGTACCACATCCCCTGCCAGAAAAAAAGTATCGGCACCGCTGCGGCTGTAAAATACAAGCCTGCCGTTCCAACGCCTGCCTGGAAGCGCCGAAAGCGCAGAATGGAAAACGTTTTTTCCACAAGACCGGTTCTTTGTGTGGAAAAACCAGCCTCTCTTTTGCGCTTTTAGACCGTATTTCGACAGGAATTTACAGAAAAAGGAGAAAGCCGGGGTGAACTTTATTTCTCTCGAATATTTTCCATTATAGCCATAAAAAGAAAAAACATTTGCCAAAAGAGTTTCGGAGTATTGACGATATCTGTAAAAATATGTATAATAGTCGTAGATCCTGTGGAACAAATTACCTGGCCTAATTTTCTGCTTTCTGCGTTCTTCCCAAACGCAGGCAGGCAGACCAATGTCCGAACCATCACCTGTCAGTCCACCGTCCCAGCCTTTGGACGGTGCTGCAAACCGCACCAGCTATCGTTGCACCGGCACACGCCCGGGAGCTGGGGCGGACCGCATCTTTGAAAGGAGACTTTATTATGAAAAGCACTGGCATTGTCCGCGGCATCGATGCGCTGGGCCGCATCGTTCTGCCCAAGGAACTGCGCACCAACATGCGCCTGGAGACCGACACCAAGCTGGAGATCTTTGTGGATGGCGATTCCATCATTTTGAAGAAGCACCGTCCCATTGGCAGCTGCGATTTCTGCGGCGAGGTGGACGATAAGGCTGTGCACTATGCAGGCTACTGCATCTGCTCTGAGTGCCGCCAGCGCATCAGCGAGCTGTAAGCTCCCTTAAAAAGGAGGCGCCAACTGAGAAATGAGCCGCATTGAGGAGTTCTCCCTGCCATCCAACGCCGCCGGGCGGCAGCTGCACGGGTTCCGCTGTATTCCAGAGGGGCCGGTGCGGGCCGTTTTGCAGCTGTCCCACGGGATGGTAGAATTTATTGGCCGGTATTACCCGCTGGCAGAGTATCTGGCCGACCAGGGCATCCTGGTGACCGGCCACGATCATCTGGGCCACGGCGAGTCCATCCGCACCAAGGAGGATTACGGCTATTTTGATGAGCCGGACGGCAACAAGACCGTGCTGGAGGATCTGCACCGCATGACGGTGCTCACCAAAAAGCTCTATCCGGGGGTCCCTTATTTTTTGCTGGGCCACAGTATGGGTTCGTTTTATGCCCGGCAGTACCTGTGTGAGTATGGCAATGAGCTGGACGGCGCTATTATCATGGGCACCGGCTTCCAGCCCAAGCTCCTGGTACGTTTTGCGCGGGGACTGTGCCGCGCCCTGGCCGCTCTACATGGCTGGCACTACCGCAGCAAATTTGTAGCCAATCTCTCCTTTATGGGGTACAACCGCGGCCTGGAAGGCCGCACCACCCACGATTGGCTCAACCGCGACCACGCCGAGGTGGACAAATACCTGGCAGACGAGCGCTGCACCTTTACCTTTACGCTGAACGCTTATTACAGTATGTTCTCCGGTCTGCTTCGTCTGCATGACCCTGCGTTTGTTTCCAGAATGCCCAAAAGTCTGCCGGTCCTGTTCCTGGCTGGTGATGCAGACCCCGTGGGCGAGCAGGGCGCCGGTGTACGCCGGGCGATCCAGAGCATGAAGGATGTGGGTGTCGAGGACATCCAGTTCAAGCTGTATCCCGGTGCGCGTCACGAGCTTTTGGTAGAGACCAACAAGCAGGAGGTCTTTGCCGACATTGCACATTGGCTGGACACCCAACTGGCCCGCACCTGATCCAAACGGCGCTTATACGACCAAAAAACTCCCCTGTACTGCATACAGGGGAGTTTTTTTTGCGCACAAAAATGCACCCCCAAACGGGGGTGCACCGATGGTTTTATTTACTTTGCGTAGTCCACCGCGCGGCTCTCACGGATCACATTGACCTTGATCTGACCGGGGTAATCCAGCGTATCCTCGATCTTCTTGGCCACAGCCCGTGCCAGCAGGATCACCTGGTCATCACTGACCACATCCGGCTTGACCATGATCCGCACTTCGCGGCCTGCCTGCACAGCAAAGGCCTGCTCCACGCCCTCAAAGCTGGAGGAGATCTCCTCCAGGTTCTCCAGGCGCTTGACGTAGCTTTCCACATTCTCACGGCGGGCGCCGGGACGTGCAGCGCTGATGGCATCCGCAGCCTGGATGATGAAGGCCAGCGGGGTCTTGGGCTCCACGTCGCCGTGGTGTGCCTCCAGTGCATGGATCAGCTGGGTATTCTCTTTATACTTGCGGCAGATATCCACACCGATCTGAACATGGCTGCCCTCGATCTCGTGGTCCAGTGCCTTGCCAATGTCATGCAGCAGACCGGCACGGCGGGCCAGCGTGATGTTGACCCCCATCTCCCCGGCCAGCAGGCCAGCCAGCCAGGCCACTTCCATGCTGTGGGTCAGGGCGTTCTGTCCAAAGCTGGTGCGGTACTTCAGCCGGCCGATCAGCTTGACCAGGTCCGGATGCAGGCCGTGGATGCCCAGCTCCATCACCGCACGCTCGCCTTCCCGCTTCATCTGCAGTTCCAGCTCGTGGCGGCACTTTTCCACCGTCTCCTCGATGCGGGCGGGGTGGATGCGTCCGTCGCCGATCAGCCGCTCCAGGGTCATGCGGGCCACTTCCCGGCGGGTCTGGTCAAAGGAGGACAGCGTAATAGCCTCCGGGGTATCGTCAATGATCAGATCCACACCAGTAGCCGTCTCCAGAGCGCGGATATTGCGGCCCTCGCGGCCAATGATGCGGCCCTTCATCTCGTCGCTGGGCAGGGGCACCACGCTGACGGTGGTCTCGCTGCAATGATCCGCAGCACAGCGGCTCACAGCCTGTCCAATGAGGTTGCGGGCGATACTCTCGCAATTTTCCTTCAGGTCGGTCTCATAGGCAGCCACACGGACGGCCTTCTCATGGGTCAGCTCCTCGTCCACCTTGTGCAGCAGCACTTCGCGGGCGTCCTCCTGGCTCAAACCAGCCAGGGTCTCCAGCCGCTCCATCTCCTTGGCGCGCAGCTCATCGATCTCCGCCAGGTGAGCCTCTGCCTCTGCATTGCGCTTTTTCAGGTCCTCTTCCCGGCGCTCCAGCGCCTCGGTCTTGCGGTCCAGAGCGGTCTCTTTCTGGTCGATACGGTTCTCCTGACGGCTGATCTCAGCGCGGCGCTGCTTGATCTCCCGGTCAGCCTCCGCCTTCAGCTCGTCCACTTCCGCCTTCATGCGGAAAGCCTCGTCCTTTGCTTCCAGGATCGCTTCCTTGCGTTTTTGGTCAGCGGTCTTGATAGCCTCATTGACCAGACGGGTGGCCTCCGCCTCGGCGCTGCCGATCTGAGCCTCTGCGGTCTGCTTGCGGCGGTTATAGCCCAGCACAGCGCCCAATACAACGCCCAGAGCCAGTCCGACCACAATCCATACGATTGCGGGCATTTGCGTTCACTCTCCTCAACAGTAATTTTTGTTGCAAAATGGGAGATGCTGCGGCAGGGATGCAGGCCCCGAGAAACATGTATAAGCGAGCTTTCTCAAGCATAAAACAGACAACACGAACACACACGCAGGCGCTTTTCCCCTGCGGGAGCGTGGATGATGGCAGCTTTCTTCGGTTCAAGAAGTTCTATACTTATAGCAGGGCCGCCCTCCGATGTGTGGGCGGCCTTTGCTCAGGTCCAAGTACACAGAACCCTGCACGCAGCGTCACGGGTTCCATACTACATCTTTATATTACGAAACATTTCTCCCCTTGTCAAGGGAGAAGCCCTTTCCCACAGCAGATTTTTTTCTGGAAAAAGGAGGGTCTCTCCCTTCTTTTCCGCCAAAAAAGGCTGTAAAAAACTTTTTATCCGGCCAGGGCCGATACTCCGGTCCAAGCCCCATTTTTGCCCAGATCTTTACTCCAGATACATCCTGCGCAGGCGCATCAGACGGGCCGGGGTCAGCCCATATTCCGCTTCCAGGTACGCCTCCGGGGAGCCGTACTCCTGCCGCAGGGTGTCCAGCACAAACTGGGCTGCTTCCGGGTAGACCCCTGCCACACCCCGGTAGTAGGCTTCCCGCTCCGGCTGGCGGGCGATCTCCTCCGCATGCTGGTCGCAGTAGGCCTGGATCTCCGCAGCGCGGCAGGTATTGGTACGGGCAAAATCCTCCCGGATCACGGTTTCCGGCGCACCCAACGCCAGCAGGATCAGCATCGCCGCCACACCGGTGCGGTCCTTTCCGGCAGAGCAGTGGAACAAAATGGGGGTCTCCCCCGCTTCCAGCGCCCGGAACAGCTCCCGGAATGCCCGGTTCCCGCTGAGCATCCGCCGGTACACAGCCTGTACCGCATTGAAGCCGGTATCCGGCTGGCCGTTCAGCAGACGGGCGATGTCCGCCGGGGCAAAGCTCATCTCCCGGCCGTCCTCATCGCACAGACCGCTCAGGCGCACCAGCCGGGCCCCGTCCGGCACATAATCCGGCAGGGCTGCCGCCTCCTTGGTGCCCCGCAGGTCCAGGATCAGCCGCAGACCCAAGCCGTCCAGCCGGGCACGGTCCTCCGGACCCACCAGCCGGGCCGTGGGGATGCCACGGTAGATCTGCCCCCAGCGGATATGTTTGCCCTCGTCCGCCTCGTAGCCGCCCAGCTCCCGGAAGTTCGTGCCCCCCACAAAGGGCAGCGGCACGCCGGGTTCCTGGCGGGGCTGCGCCGGGGCCGGGTGTACCGGCGCCGTATACAGCGGCCGGGCCGGGCCGCCCCGTCCCTGGGGCGCCACTGCCCCATCCAGCGCTGCCATCAGGTAGCTGCGCAGCAGTTCCAGATAGGCCGAGTCATGCTCCCGCCGCTGCAAAAGGGAGACGCACAGCGGGGGCAGCTCCTCCAGCAGCACGCTGCGCACCCGGTCCAGCGGACGGCGCTGCCCCGGCTCATACCGGGTCAGGCAGGCGCACTGCTGGTCCTGCACCAGATAATATGCCTGGTAGAAGCTGGGCACCAGCTCTGCCGCCGGGGCAAACCCCACCCGGGCGCAGCCAGACCACAAGGGCGACAAAAGGTCCTGCCGCAGGCTGGGCAGCAGCACCCGCTGCCCACGCAGACCGGACAGCGGCACGCTCTCCTTTTCCCACAGGGGGTGGTCCCGCGGCACCAGCAGGCAGGCCGGGTCTGCCCGCAGAGTAGCCCGTACCAGCCCCTGCCCGCAGCAGCCCAGGTCCAGCACCAGACCCACATCCAGCTCCCCCTGCTCCACACCGGCTGCCACCGCATCGTTTTCCAGCAGGCGGAAGCGCAGATTCAGGTGGGGATACTGCTCCCGGAAGCGATCCAGCAGCCCCTCCAGCCCCGGCAGGTAGTCCGGGGCAAGCGCCACGCTGACCCCCACACAGACCGGCTGTGCGGACTCGATCTCTGCGTGCAGCGCCGCCTGCATCTGCTGGAATTGCTGCACCACCGGCGCCGCATGGCGCTGCAGGCTGCGCCCCCGGTCGGTAAGACTGAGCTTGTGGTGAGCGCTGGCAAACAGCGGCCCGCACAGCTCCGATTCCAGTGCAGCAACGCTCTGGCGCAGCGCCTGCCGGGACAAAAGCAGCCGCTGTGCCGCCCGGGTATAATTCAGCTCCTCACAGAGGGTCAAAAAATAATTCAGCTGCCGGATGTCCATGAGTTCCTCCCTTGTTCCATTTTGAACACCTTTACAGCATACCGCCTTCCAGCCGGATTGTAAAGAGGCAGGTGCAGCCAGTTCCGGCTCCGGGCGGCCCGGCAGTGCCCCAGCCCGCAAAAAAGCAGGTGCACTGCATCTGCGCAGCACACCTGCTTTGGCTTTGTTGTTTGCGTTGTTCTGCTTATGCCTCTGCACGGCGGTCACGGCGGCGCTGGAACCACTTGACCAGCTCCACTACGGGGATCACCAGCACAGCCAGAGCCAGAGCCACCAGGTACTCGGGCAGGGTGATGGGGGTAAAGCCGAACATATTGGCGATGAAGGGAACCTCCAGCACCAGGGTGGTCAGCACCAGGCTGCCCAGCATAGCGCCCCACAGGATCTTGTTGTGGGTGCCCAGGGTGAACACGCTCTTGCGCTGGCTGCGCATATTGAAGCTGTGGAAGATCTCGCACATGCTCATGGTCAGGAATGCCATGGTCATGCCGGCGGGGGACACGCCATGGGGCATCTCAAAGAAGCCCACCTCCATGCAGTGGCCCAGGATATAGGACAGCATGGTGATGCCTGCGATCAGGATGCCCTGATAGGCGATATCAAAGCCCAGGCCGCCGGCAAAGATGCCGTCCTTGGAGTCACGGGGGGCACGCTGCATGATGTCCGGCTCGCCTTTTTCCATGCCCAGCGCCAGTGCCGGGAAGCAGTCGGTGATCAGGTTGATGAACAGCAGATGCACCGGGTTCAGCAGGGTAAAGCCCATCAGGGTGGAGCCGAACACGCCCAGCACCTCGCTCATGTTGGAGCCCAGCAGGAACTGGATGGCCTTGCGGATGTTATCGTAGATGCGTCGGCCTTCCTCCACTGCGCCCACGATGGTGGCAAAGTTGTCGTCCGCCAGTACCATGTCCGCCACGTTCTTGGTAACGTCGGTGCCGGTGATGCCCATGCCCACTCCGATATCTGCGCTCTTGATGGAGGGTGCGTCGTTGACGCCGTCGCCGGTCATAGCGGTAACGGCGCCGTTGGCCTTCCACGCATTGACGATGCGCACCTTATGCTCCGGCTGCACACGGGCGTAGACCCCGTAGCGGCGCACTGCCTGCTGCATCTCCTCATCGGGGATGGCGTCCAGTTCTGCGCCGGTAATGGCCTCGGAGGCGTCCTGGATGATGCCCAGTTCCCGGGCAATGGCCACAGCGGTATCCTTGTGGTCACCGGTGATCATCACCGGACGGATGCCGGCGGCACGGCACTCGGCGATCGCCGCCTTGACCTCCGGACGCACCGGGTCGATCATACCCACCAGGCCCACAAAGCACAGCTGCTGCTCCAGCTGCTCCGGCTCATTGGAAGCAGGCTTTTCATCCCAGATCCGCTGGGCGGCGGCCAGCACACGCAGAGCCTGGTCTGCCATACGCTTGTTCTCTGCCAGGATCTCCGCCCGCTTTTCCTCGGTCATGGGCAGCGCCTTGCCGTCGGCCCAGTACTGGGTGCAGCGCTTCAGCACCTCGTCCGGGGCGCCCTTGGTATACTGGATAAAGCCATTCTCGGCGGTGTGGATGGTGGACATCATCTTACGGCCGGAGTCAAAGGGGGCCTCGTCCACACGGGGGGCAGCTGCGGCCAGCTGGGGCTTGGGCAGCCCCTCGGCAGCCGCAAAGTTCACCAGTGCGGCCTCGGTGGGCTCACCTTCTGCCTGGCCGTTCTCGCCCAGGTTTGCGTCGTTGCACAGGGCCAGGGCGGTAGCCAGGCGCTGGGTGTCGCCCAGGTGCTGCACCACGGTCATCTTATTCTGGGTCAGGGTGCCGGTCTTATCCGAGCAGATCACCTGGGTGCAGCCCAGGGTCTCCACAGCGGTCAGGCGGCGGATCACTGCATTGCGCTTGCTCATATTGGTAACGCCGATGGAAAGCACCACCGTCACCACCGTAGCCAGGCCCTCGGGGATAGCGGCAACTGCCAGGGACACCGCCACCATAAAGGTGGACAGCACGCTCTCCAGCGTGAAGGAACCGGCCATCACCAGGTCAAAGATAAAGATGAACACGCAGATGCCCAGCACCAACTTGGACAGGGTCTTGCCCAGCTCATCCAGACGGCGCTGCAGGGGGGTCTGCTCATCGGCCGTATTGGCCAGCGCACCGGCGATCTTGCCCATCTCGGTGTCCATACCGGTGCGGGTGACCAGGGCACGGCCGCGGCCATACACCACGGTGGAGCCCATATAGCACATATTCTTGCGGTCCCCCAGGGGCACTTCGTCCTTGCCGTGGGCCAGGCCCAGCGCCTCGATGACCTTGTTGACCGGCACGCTCTCGCCGGTAAGGGCAGCCTCCTCGATCTTGAGGCTGGCGCTCTCCAGCAGGCGGCCGTCTGCCGGGACGCTGTCGCCGGCTTCCAGCACCACCACATCACCGGGCACCAGCTCGTCGCTGTGCACGGTCTGCTGCTTGCCGTCCCGCAGCACCTTGCAGGTGGCGGCGGTCATGGTCTGCAGCGCTTCAATGGCCGCTTCGGCCTTGCTCTCCTGCAAAACGCCCAGCACGGCGTTCAGCAGCACCACGATCAGGATAATGAACACCTCGGCAAAGCTTTCCCCTGCCAGGTAGTTGGTCACAGCCGAGACGGCGGCAGCCACCATCAGGATCACCAGCATGGGGTCCTTCAGCTGTGCCAGAAACCGCTGCACCATGGTGGGCTTTTCGGCATCCTTGAGCTTATTGGGGCCGTATTTTTCCAGCCGGGCCGCTGCTTCTGTGGAGCTGAGACCCTGTTCCGTGGTCTCCAGCTGGCTCAACAGCTGTTCTGGGGTTTGAGTGTACTCTTGCTTCATTTTCTACCATCCTTCCATTCTCACACGCATCCAGATTCCGTCCGCCTGGCGTTCGCTCTCTGCGGGGGGCAAAATAAAAAGAGACCCCTGCACAGAGCCCTCAAGCGGGGCTTTGTGCACGAGTCTCATTCTTCCCAAAGCAGGCTCCGGCTTATCCTTTTGGGATGAGCCAGGGTAAGCAAAAAGCGTTCCGGGCAGGTTTTGGAAACTGCCGAGAATGACGGAAACGCTTCGCACCCAACATAGCAGGCACGGAATTACTCCCTCATACAATGGACTCAGTATAGTCCCAATTCTGCGCCTCGTCAATGGATTTTTTATGAACAATCAAAAGCTAAACTGTTTCTTTGCTGCGTTCCTCAGCCCTGGCAGGCGCCGCAGCGCTGGCAGGCACTGGGGGTGACAGCGCAGCCCCCCAGGGCGGTCTCCCGCAGCTCCACCGGCAGGCGGCGGCCCACGGCATACATCGCCTCCAGCATCTGATCAAAGGGGATCAGCTGCCGCACCCCGCTCAGGGCCAGCTCTGCCGCCACCAGGGCGTTGGCCACACCGGCAGCGTTGCGGTTCTGGCAGGGATACTCCACCAGTCCCCCCACCGGGTCGCAGACCAGACCCAGCATATTCATCAGGACGGTAGACCCGGCATCCAGGCACTGCTCCGGGGTGCCCCCCATCAGCTCCACCGCAGCCGAAGCCGCCATAGCGGCGGCCACACCCACTTCGGCCTGACAGCCGCCCACGGCACCGGCCACCGTGGCATTGCGCATGGCAAGATACCCCACCGCACCGGCATTGAACAGAGCATCCACGATCTTTTCATCCGGCAGGCTGTACTGCTGCTGCAAAGCCAGCAGCAGCCCCGGCACCACACCGGCAGAACCGGCGGTGGGCGCTGCCACGATCCGGCCCATGGAGGCGTTGACCTCCAGCACCGCCATGGCGTACATCACTGCCCGGCCCAGCACCCCGCCGCACAGGCTGCGGCCGGTGTCCAGATGTGCAGACAGACGGCCTGCCTCGCCCCCGATCAGCCCGCCCATGGACTTGACGGGGTGATGCAGCGGCTGGGTGGCCGATGCGGTCATGATCGACCAAGCATCGACCATCCGGGCATTGACAGCCTCCGGGGTGGTCTCTCCCAGCTCGCACTCCCGGCGGCGCATCACCTCCGAGATCGGCAGTCCGTGCTGCTGGCACAGGCCCAGCAGCTCCTTGGCAGATTTGAAATCCATTGGTTCCATCCTTCTTGCTCCCTCCTTACGGCTGCACTACCATGACATCGGTGATGTTGGGGTTCTCCAGCAGCAGGGCATCCACGCCCTCCGGCAGCCGCTGGTCCGACTCCACGATGGTATAGGCGGTGTGGCCCTTCTGCTCCCGGAACAGCCGCATAAAGGCAATGTTCACGTCCCGGTCGCTGAGGATCTTGGTGATATGCGCCACTACACCGGGCTTGTCCCGCTGGACGACGATCAGGGCGTTGTACTCCCCGGTAAAGTCCACCTTGACCCCATTGATGCCCACGATGCGCACCTTGCCCCCGCCCAGCGACTCGCCCCGGACGGTCATGACCCGGCCGGCGGCGTTCTCCATACGGATCTCCACGGTGTTGGGGTGGACATCGGTCTCGGTCTCATCCGGAATAAAGCGGAACTCCAGCCCCTGCTGCTTTGCCAGCGCAAAGGAGTCCCGGATGCGCTCATCATCCGCAGAAAAGCCCAGGACCCCTCCCACCAAGGCCCGGTCGGTGCCGTGGCCCCGGTAGGTCTTGGCAAAAGAGCCGTACAGCCGGAAGTCTGCCCGGCGCAGAGGCGGCGCGATCATCTTTTGGGCCAGGTAGGCAATGATGGCCGCTCCGGCGGTGTGTGAGCTGGAGGGGCCGATCATGTTGGGGCCCAGCACGTCAAATACACTGATAAATGCCATAGGGCGTTTCTCCTAATTTGCAGAATAAAAGTACCTTTCCCCTCTATTATACCGTTTTTTCGTCTCAGGGCAAGGCGTGCGGTCAGCTCGTGTCTGCCCCCTTCCAGCTGAAATTTTATCCGCACCCAAATACCAGGGGCTTTGTTGTGTCCTTGTGCCCAGTATGGTATACTGGATTGGTATAATGTTACTTTAATCCGGACTGAAAGGAGGCCCCGCCGATGGATCAGCTGGACGCTGCCCGCCGCCAGATCGATGCGGTGGACGCTCAGCTTGCCGACCTGTTTGAACAGCGCATGGCCGCTGTGCTGCAGGTGGCGGAATACAAAAAAGCCCACGGCCTGCCCATCTTTGACCCCGCCCGGGAGGCGGCCGTGCTGGACAAAGCCGCCGCACGCATCCACAGCGATGCGCTGCGCCCCTACTACCGGGACCATGTGCAGCATATGATGGACCTGGCCAAAGCCTACGAAGCCCAGCAGATGGGCTGCAACCGGGTGGCCTACCAAGGGGTGGAGGGCGCTTTTGCTCACATAGCCCTGCGGGCACTGTTCCCCCACGGGGAGGCGCTGGCCTGCCCCACCTGGGACGATGTATTCGACGCTGTGGAGCAGGGGGACGCCGCCTATGGCGTGCTGCCCTTTGAGAACAGCCATGCCGGGGATGTGTCCGCCGTGCTGGACTTGTGCTATGCCCGGCCGGGGATCTGGGTGGTGCAGGTGTATGACCTGCCCATCTCCCAGAATCTGCTGGTGCTGCCCGGCGCCCAGCTGTCCGGCCTGAAGAAGGTATACAGCCACCAGCAGGCCATTGCCCAGAGCGACACCTTTTTGAAGCAGTTCGGCCTGCCTGCCGCCGCTATGCCCAACACGGCCATGGCTGCAAAATTTGTGGCAGACAGCGGCGACCCCTCTCTGGCTGCCATCGCCAGCCGGGAGACCGCTGCTTTGTACGGGCTGGAAGTGCTGGTGCCGGACATCAACACCGACGGGGACAACACCACCCGCTTCATCGTCATCAGCCGGGACAAGCCCACCGGGGGCAACCGTTTTTCTCTGCTGTTCACGGCGGACAACAAGCCCGGCAAACTGGCCGAGGTGATCCAGCTCATCGGTCAGGCAGGCTTCAACATGGAGTCCATCAAGAGCCGCCCGCTGCCCCATGTCCCCTTTGAATATTATTTTTACGTCGAACTGGTGGGAGACCCCGCCGCCCACGAGGCCGAGGCGCTTCTGGAAGCCCTGGACCGTGTCTGCCGCACTGTACGGCTGTTAGGAGTGTATACCAAATGAGTGAATTTATCGGCACGAAGCTCACCATGAACCTTGGCCCCCGCAGCTATGACATCATCCTGAAACGGGGCGCACTGGAGAACCTGTACCAGTTTGCACGGCTGGACCGCCGGGTGGCCATCGTCACCGACAGCGGCGTGCCGGAGGCCTATGCCCGCCGGGTCGCAGACCAGTGCCAGGACACCCGCATCATCACCGTGCCCCAGGGCGAGGCCAGCAAGAGCCTCAAGACCCTGGAGACTGTGCTGCGGCAGATGCTGGACTTCGGCATGGGCCGGGGCGACCTGGTCGTTGCCGTGGGCGGCGGCGTAGTGGGCGACCTGGCCGGGTTTGCCGCCTCCATCTATATGCGGGGCGTAGATTTTATCAACTGTCCCACCACCACCTTATCCATGATCGACTCCTCCATTGGGGGCAAGACGGCGGTGGACCTGGGCGACACCAAAAACATCGTGGGCACCTTCTGGCAGCCCAAACTGGTGATCGTGGACCCGGACACCCTGTCCACCCTGCCCCAACGCCACTTCGTCAACGGCCTGGCCGAGGCGGTAAAAGCCGCTCTGCTGGCCGACCCGGAGCTGTTCAGCATCTTTGAGCAGGGGGACGTAGACGCCCGCATTGACGAGATCATCTACCGCTGCCTGCGGTTCAAAAAGAACATCGTCGAGCAGGACGAGACCGAGCAGGGTATGCGCAAGGCGCTGAACTTCGGCCACACGCTGGGCCATGGCATCGAGGCCGTGCGGGGCATCAAGGGCCGCCGCACCACCGGCCTGTACCATGGGGAATGTGTAGCCCTGGGCATGCTGCCCATGATCGAATCCAAGACCCTGCAAAAGCGGGTGCGGGCGGTCTACCGCCGCCTGGGTCTGCCGCTGCGGGCCAGCTACGACAAACAGAAGGTGCTGGCAGAGATGCTCCACGACAAAAAGGCCCAGGCAGGCCAGATCACCCTGATCAAGGTGCCGGGTCTGGGCTGCTGGCGCACCGAGACCGTGCCCGCCGCCGCTCTGCCCACCTTGCTGGGGCTGGAGGCAGAGGCATGAAAAACACCTTTGGCAGCGCCCTTTCGCTGACTATTTTCGGCGAGAGCCATGGCCCGGCCATCGGCGCCGTGCTGGACGGCATGGCGGCCGGGGTGCCGGTGGACGAAGGCTTTATCGCCCAGTGCATGGATGCCCGCCGGGCCAGAGGGGACGGCCTGTCCACCCCCCGTACCGAGGCCGACCAGGTGCATATCCTGTCCGGTGTGTACCAGGGCCGCACCACCGGCAGCTCCATCGCTTTGGTGATCCAAAACCAGAACACCCGCAGCGGGGACTATGCCCGCACAGCGGATCTGCTGCGCCCGGGCCACGCAGACTATACCGCCTACGCCAAGTACCATGGCTGGCAGGACAGCCGGGGCGGGGGGCATTTTTCCGGCCGGATCACCGCCGGGCTGGTCGCCGGGGGCGCCATCGTGCTGCCCGCACTGGAAGCCGCGGGCATCCGGATCTGCACCCACCTGGCCCAGTGTGCCGGTGTGCCGGACACCCCCTTTGCCCAGGATGACCCCGATGCCCTGGCTGCACAATGCCAGGCTCTGCGCGGCCAGCCGGGGCTGGCGGTGCTGGACCCGGAGGCCGGTCAGCGGATGACCGAGGCCATCCGTGCCGCCGGAGCCGACGGCGACAGCGTGGGCGGTGTGCTGGAAACGGCGGTCCTGGGGCTGCCCGCCGGTGTAGGCGAGCCTTATTTTGACAGCGTCGAGAGCCTTTTGTCCCACATGGCCTTTGCCATGCCGGCGGTAAAGGGCATCGAGTTTGGGGCCGGGTTTGGCTTTGCCGGGCTGCGGGGTTCGGAAGCAAACGACCCCTTCCGGATGGGGCCGCAGGGCCAGATCTGCACTGCCGCCAACCGCAATGCGGGGATCAACGGCGGCATTGCCAACGGGATGCCGGTGGTGTTCCGCACCGCCGTCAAGCCCACGCCCAGCATCTACAAGCAGCAGGATACGGTGGACTACCCCGCCCGCCGGGACGCCGTGCTGTCCATCCAGGGACGGCACGACCCCTGCATCCTGCCCCGGGCTGCCATTGTGCAGAGCTGCGGCGCAGCACTGGCTATTGGCGAGCTGCTGACCCAGCGCTATGGCATGGCCTGGATGGAACACCCGGACACCTACCGGGAAAAGGAGTGACTGCATGGAATACGGATTGATCGGCGCAAAGCTGGGGCACTCTTACTCCAAGCAGATCCATGAGCTGCTCTGCGGCTACCGGTACGAGCTGCGGGCCCTGCCCACCGAGGCGGAGGCCCGCGCCTTTTTAGAAAAACGGCCTTTCAAGGCCATCAATGTCACCATCCCCTATAAAAAGCTGGTGATGGAATACTGCGCCTACATCGACCCCCGGGCCGCAGCCATCGGGGCGGTGAACACCGTGGTGAACCGCAGCGGCGTGCTCTGCGGCTACAACACCGACTATATGGGCTTTGCCGCCCTGTGCCAGGCCCACGGCGTCCGCTTTGCCGGACGCACCGTGCTGGTGCTGGGCACCGGCGGCACCCACAACACGGTTTGCGCCGTAGCCCAGGACCAGGGGGCATCCCAGGTGCTGACCGTGAGCCGCAGACCCGGCCCCGGCCAGCTGAGCTATGCCCAGGCCGCCGCCAGCGGGGCGCAGATCGTCGTAAACACCACCCCCGCCGGAATGTACCCGGATGTAGGGGTATGCAGCCTGGATATCCGCTCTATGCCGGGGCTGGAAGCGGTGGTGGACGTGGTGTATAACCCCAGCAAGACCGAGCTGGTGCTCCGTGCAGAGGAAGCCGGGGTTCCGGTGGCTGTGGGCGGGCTGGAGATGCTGGTCTCGCAGGCGGTCTATGCTGCCGGGTATTTTCTGGGCAAGCCCTTGGACGACCCGGAGCGGCAGACCGCCCGGATCACCGCCGCGCTGCGCCGCCAGATGCTGAACGTGGTGCTGGTGGGGATGCCCGGCGCAGGCAAAAGCACCATTGGCCGCAGCCTGGCCCAGCGGCTGGACCGCCGCTTTGTGGATCTGGACGAGGAGGTCGTGCGGGCCGCCGGGTGCAGCATCCCGGAGATCTTTGCCCAAAAGGGCGAGGCTGCCTTCCGGGAGATGGAGTCTGCCCAGGCAGCCCGATGGGGCAAGCAGAGCGGGCTGGTGATCGCCTGCGGCGGCGGCGCCGTGCTGCGCAGCCAGAACGTCCGCGCCCTGCGGCAGAACGGTGTCGTGCTGTTTTTGGACCGTCCCCGCCAGGATCTGAGCACCGGCGGCAGACCCCTTTCCACCGGGGCCGATGCCCTGGAACGGATGGAGCAGGTGCGCCGTCCCCTGTATCTGGCGGCAGCGGATGCCGTCATCCCCAACACGACCACCGCTGCCTGTGCGCTGGCAGCGGCTATGGAGGCTTTGGATGAAATTTTTGATCGTTAACGGGCCCAATGTCAACCTGATGCGCTGCCCCATACCAGGGGTGCCCGGCGGGATGGACTACAACAGCCTGATGGACTGGCTGTCCAGCTGCTGCGCTCAGATGGAGATCGAGACCGAGTTTTTTCACTCCAACCACGAGGGCGACCTGATCGACGAGCTCCAGTCCGCCCAGGGACGGGCAGACGGCATCGTGCTGAACCCCGGCGGCTATGCCCACACCAGTGTAGCGCTGCTGGACGCAGTGCGGGCCTGTGGGGTGCCCACAGTGGAGGTCTTGCTGGAAGCTCCGGACACCCGGGAGAGCTTCCGGCAGGTGGACATCGTGTCCTTTGGCTGCCAGGGGCATTTTATCGGGGAAGGGCCGGACGGCTATCTCCACGCCTGCGCCTACCTGGCCCAGCTGCTGCGGCTGGAAGGCAGCCCCCACCCTCACATTGCTATGTAATTGCCAAAGGAGGCTGCTATGGTCCTTACTGTCTGCGCCCCATCCGGGGTAAAGGGCACCGTTGCCGCACCCCCCAGCAAAAGCCTGGCTCACCGGGCGGTGCTGTGTGCGGCCCTGGCTGCCGGCCCCTCTCAGCTGGAAAACCTGTCTTTCAGCCAGGATATCTCCGCCACGCTGGCCGCTGCCGGGCAACTGTGTGCCCAGGTGAGCACCGGCCCCCACAGCGCCCAGGTGGAGGGTCTGGGGCACTTCCGCCCCTTGCACGGGCCGGTGGACTGCTGCGAGAGCGGCAGCACCCTGCGTTTTTTGATCCCTCTGGCCTCCCTCAGCGGGCAGGCCGTGACCTTTACCGGCCGAGGACGGCTGATGGAGCGGCCCCAGTCGGTCTACGAGACGGTGTTTGCCCAGCAGGGCCTGCGGCTGGAGCATATCCCCCAAGGGCTTGTGGTGGAAGGGGCGCTGCGCTCCGGCCGGTATGAGCTGGCGGGGGATGTCTCCAGCCAGTTCATCAGCGGCCTGCTGTTCGCCCTGCCCCTTTTGGAGGGGGACAGCACCCTGCAGCTGCTGCCCCCGGTGGAAAGCCGCAGCTATATCCAGCTGACACGGCAGGTGCAGCAGCGCTTTGGCGTGCACAGCCGCTGGCTCTCGGAGCGGGAGCTGCTGATCCCCGGCGGCCAGCAGTACCGCCCTTGCCGCTATACCGTAGAAGGCGATTACAGCCAGGCCGCTTTCCCTGCGGTGCTGGGCGCCGTATGTGGCGGGGTGACCATCACCGGCCTGGCGGCGGACACCCTGCAGGGGGACGCCGTGGTCCTGGACATCCTGCGCCGGGCCGGGGCACGCTTTACCGCCGATGCAGACGGCCTGCATTTTGAAAAAGCGCCGCTGCACGGGGTGGACATCGACCTGGCCGACTGCCCGGACTTAGGCCCGGTGCTGATGGTGCTGGGGCTGCTGTGCAGCGGCACCACCTGCATCCGCAATGCCCAGCGCCTGCGCCTGAAGGAGAGCGACCGCATCGCCGCAATGGAAGCGGAGCTGCAAGCCTGCGGCGGCCGCATCCAGAGCGATGGCGGCCAGATCCTGATCCAAGGCTGTGCCGGGGCGCTGCACGCCCCCGCCGCCCCGCTGCAGGGCCACAACGACCACCGTGTGGTGATGAGCCTGACCGTACTGGCGCTGGCCGCCGGGCTGCCGGTGACCATCGACGGAGCGGAGGCCGTGGCCAAAAGCTGGCCGGATTTCTTTGACGCTGCCCGGGCACTGGGCGCGGAGGTGAACGAATATGCTGGATAGATCCAAACGCTACCTGGTGGTGGGCCTGGGCCTGCTGGGGGGCAAATACGCCCTGGAGCTGACCCGTGCAGGCTTTGCCGTGGACGGCATCAACCGCAGCCAGGGCCACTTGCAGTACGCACTGGACCATGGGTACATCGCCCGGGGCAAGACCCAGGATTTTGAGGACCTGGTGCGCCAGGCAGACCATATCATCTTTGGTCTGTACCCCACCGCCCTACTGGAATGGATGCAGCAGTACGGCCAGTGGATCAAGCCGGGGTGCATCTTTACCGATGTGTCCGGCGTAAAGACCGGGCTGGTGGAGCCGGTGCAGGCGCTGTGCCCCCCGGGGGTCGAGTTCATCGCCAGCCATCCCATGGCCGGGCGGGAGACCTCCAGCGTAGAGCACGCCGCTGAGGTGGATTTTGCCCCCGCCAACTTTATCATCACCCCCACCGCCGCCAACACCCCCGCTGCCATCCAGTGGGCCCAGCAGCTGGCCCAGGTGCTGGGGTTCCGGCACATCTGCACCCTTACGGTGGAGGAGCATGACCGGATGATCGGCTATGTCAGCCAGCTGTGCCACGCCATTGCCGTAAGCCTGATGTGCGCCAACGACAACACCTCTCTGTGCGAGTACACCGGTGATTCTTTCCGGGATCTGACCCGCATTGCACGCATCAACGATAAGATGTGGGCTGAGCTGTTCTTGTGGAACAAGCAGAACCTGATCGCCGAGATCGATCAGTTCGACGCTGCCCTGGCCCGTCTCCGGTCTGCCCTGGAGCAGGGCGACCGGGAGCAGCTGGAGCAGATGTTCCGCCTTTCCACCCAGCGCCGGGCGGCGTTCGACAAAAAAATGGACCGCTGACCGCCCCAAGGCCCCTTATGTTCCCCCACAGAAAGGAGGTCATCCCATGCCAAAACAACCCGGGCAGCGCCCCAAGCTTTTGCTGCTGATGCACATCCTGTACCAGCAGACCGATGAGGATCACCGTCTCAGTGTCACCCAGCTGACGGAACAGCTGGCAGCCCTGGGGATCCCCTGTGAGCGCAAAAGCATTTACAGCGATATCGAGACCCTGCGGGAGCTGGGCTGCAATATCGAGCTGCGCCGCGGCCCCCACGGCGGCTATTGGGTCTCCCACCGCCGGTTTGAGCTGCCGGAGCTGAAGCTGCTGGTGGACGCCGTCCAGGCCAGCCGCTTTATCCCGGAGAAAAAATGCCGGGAACTGATCCGCAAATTGGAGGGTCTGGCCAGCACCCACATGGCCAGCCAGCTGCAGCGCCAGGTCTATGTAACCGGACGTCCCCGCACAGGCGGCCAGCAGCTTTTGTACAACGTGGACCGCCTGCACGAGGCCATTTCTACCGGAAAGATGGTCACTTTCGGGTACCAGAAATCCGATGGACAGCTCACCCACCCCACTGTCAGCCCCTGGCAGATGGCCTGGGACGGCGGGTATTACTACCTCATCGCCTACCAGGATCAGACCACCCCCAGCGGCATCCGCCACTACCGGGTGGACCGCATGAAGTCGGTGGACTGCCTGTCGGAGCCTCGGCGGGGCCAAAAGCAGTTTGCATCCTTTGACCTTGCCCAGTACCTGCGCAGCCGCTTCCAGATGTTTGGCGGCGACGAAGTCCGGGTGACACTGCGCTGCGCCAATGCGATGCAGAACACCATGCGGGAGCATTTTGGCACCGGCCCCATCTTTGTGGAGGAGCCGGACGGACATTTCCACTTTGACACCAACATTGTTGTCAGCCCGCCTTTCTTCGGCTGGGTGATGGGCTTTGGGGGCCAGGTGGAGATCCTCCATCCGCAGAGCGTCCGCACACAGATGCGGGATGCAGCCCTGGCGTGCGCCCAGGCCCACAGCAGCCCCGATCCCCAATAAAAATGCCAAGAGGCAGACCCTTTTCCAAACGGATGGGCCTGCCTCTTAGCATATCCTTGTGTATGCCCTGCAGCGGTGCGACGAAGCCTCTGCAGGAGAAAAAGGAGGTTTGTGTATCCGATTTGTTTACAGCGCCGAATAGCCGAAGCTGTTGACCAGCGCATCGATCTTCTGCCCGTTTTTGCACAACGGGCACTCCCGGGAGTCATAGCTGGCGTAATCCGGCAGGCTGGCGGGATCAAAGATGGAGGTGACCGGGTAGCCCATGCACTCGTGGGTGGTGGCAAAGATCGCAGACAGACCTGCCACCTGGCCGCCATAGTAGTTGACCGCCTCAATGGCTGCCTGCATCGTATAGCCGGTCGTGATGGATGCCGCCAAGATCAGCACATGCTTGCCGGTGACCATGGGTGCCAGGTTGTCCCGCAGGATGATCTGGCTGCCGGTGGTATACTCCGGCGTGACCACATAGATGGTCTGGTGGGCGTTCATATTGGTAAAGCCGTCCTTGGTCAGCTCATTGGCCAAACAGGTGCCAATGACCTGGGTGCCATCCAGGCAGAGCACCGTATCCACGATGGTATTATGCTGGTAGGCCGCTACCAGCTCTTTGGCCACTGCCTTTGCTTCGGACAGGCGGGCTTTCTGGGTGGTGACATCGATATAGTAATTGATGTGGCTGTGGCTGGTGGCAAAGTGGCCTTTGGCCACCCGCAGGAACAGATTCCGGTTTTTGGTGGGAAGTTTTACCATATTGATCATAACGCCAACACTCCTGTTCTCAGTTTTTGCCCAGCGGCTGTTCCCTCTTATCCGTTTGCATCCTCTGCAACCAAAGCACCCGCCTGGGTATACGTTTATTTTACTGAAAAAACGCCTTGTGAACAAGTCCCAAAACCGCCAAAATATTCATCCAAAACAACAGCACATTGCCAAACTTTCTGGCAAAAGGCGCAAAAAACCGCCCCGGCCAAAAGCCGGGGCGGCGGTATGTTCCAAAAACAGAGGGGAGATCACTTCTCGGGCTTGCCGTAGATCCAGCTGGCAAACATCTCATCGTATGCATCATCCGGACGGAACTGCAGGACAACATTCGTCCCCAGATTCGGATTACCCTTTGCCGTAACAGTGGTCTCAAAGGTCTGGCCCTTGGGAATAGCCCAGCCGTCGATTTCATTTGCCATTTCTGCCTCGTAGTAAGCAGTGGTCTTATCCCCTTCAAGCTTTCCAATACGGAAAGATTTATTGGAGATGTTCAGGTCGTTGGTGCGACCGTTCTTGATCTTCACCTTAAACGTATAGCTGTTGTTGGTATCGCGGGTAACCGTGGTCTCTGCGGAGAGGATGGTCAGGGTGCCGTCACCGTTGCGGGTGGGCTTATTGGGGTCGGAGCAGCCGGTCAGCAGGCTGGAGCCAGCCACAGCCAGAGCGGCAGCGGCAGACAGCTTCATGAAGTTGCGGCGGGATACTTTCAAGGACATAATCCTTTCCTCCTTTTGGATGCAGCCGCACCAGGGCAGCCACGTTTGATCATAGTCATTGCGGCGCAGCCCAGGACAAAAACACCCCCTGGCGCACCCGAATGTTCTACCTATACAATAGTCAAAAACGAACTATTTGTCAATGGTTTTCACAATTTTTTTAGGGGAAAGGCAAGTATTCCCTGTAAAAATAGACGAAGCTTAATCGACAATTTTGGTCAGTTGATCTGCCGTCATGCGGAATGTGATGCTCTTATCCTGCAAAAATTGGGGTGTATAGGTCAGGTTCAATTCCTTCCACCCCACAGGCACCCTGCACATCAGCTCAATATAGCCGATCCTCTGCGGCGGAAGCTCCGGTGCATTGGCAAACGTATCGGTCTGCGCATCATACAGGTAGATATACGCCCCGCAGCCGGCGCTTTGGCCATCGCACATCAGCGCAAAATCCGGTGTATCTGCGGACAGGGCGTGGAAGTATCCGTTCAGATTCTCCAGCGGCGGCAGCGGGTATTCTGCGTCGATCTCCAGCACATGGGGGGCGCCCACTGCCCGGCTCTCGGTGCGGGAGAGGTTCTGCACCAGGATCAGCACCGCCACATACTCCTGACCCGGCATATCCGGGACATCCCCCATGCGGAACAGGCTGCTGAGCTGCACCCGCAGGTCGTTCCAGTTGCTGATGTGGTCGCCCACATCCACTTCCACCGCCTTGCGGCCGGTCTGGCAGCCAGCCAGTGCGCCCGCCGCAGCCAGCACACCGGCACAGCCCACACAGCGCAGAAAGCTGCGCCGGGAGATCCTATTCAACATTGTAACTCCTCCTCCCCGCTGCGTCTTTGGCGTACAGATGCCCAGGCGCAGCCCCGCCCTTGGCAAAAGGCAGGGATCGTTTTCTTCTTATCCAGTCGTGTTACTGGTTGGTCAAGCCTTTGACCCGGGTCTCGCTGGTCTTGATGAGGTTGAGCAGACTGGGCGTATACAGGGGGAACTCCCGGCTCAGGCTCTCGGTGGTCATGGTCATGCAGGAGGGGTCCTTCAGCCCTTCTGCACCGTCCAGATCCTGCCCGGCCAGCAGACTTTCCACATTGGCTTCCGCCACACGCATCACTGCGTCCGAATACCCCGGCCAGCGGCGCTGCTCGATGCCGAACAGACCCGGCGCATTGTGGGGCTCGGCCGAATACAACAGCCGGAACATCTTGCTGACCGCCATCATCAGGTATGCGCTGACCTCGGTGGTCAGGGCCTTGCTGTGGCACTGCCCCACCTTGGCATACAGCACGTTGAGGCTGTTGGAGATCAGTTTTTTATTCATCGTAGGCAGAACGCTGCCATGGTAGACATTGTCCTTCATCTTATCGGGGTTGGGCAGGTCGTCTGCGGTCAGCATCATGCCGTTGCGTTCGGCGCTGCGGCCCAGCAGATAATCACAGGATACGTTATAATAGTCCGCCACACGCACCACAAAATCCAGCCCGCACTCGCGGATGCCTTTTTCGTAATGGGACAAAAGTGCCTGGGACACCCCCAGATCCTCGGCGGCCTGCTTCTGGGTGATGCCGCGCTCCTTGCGCAGCAGCTTGATGATACGATTGAACTCCATGATGCTTTTTGAACTCCTCGGTTTTTTTCAGCGCTGCGGGCGCTTTGCCAAAATCATTTACAGCACGTTGATTATACACAATGGAAAACGACTTGTAAAGTGCGAAATGTGACGAGAATTTTGATAGATTTTCGTCATTTTTGTCAAAAGTCTTGCCGGTGATGTCGTTTCTGTGCTAAAATGGGGTATCTGCCCCGGTGGGCATCCTGCCAAAAAGGGCCGTATAGAGATACTATTTTGTTACGAGGTGTTGATTTGTGAAAACCTTTAAGCTGCATCTGATCCGCCACGGCGTCACCGAGGGCAACCTGCAAGGGCTTTATATCGGCAGCGGCACCGACCTGCCCCTGTGCCAGGAGGGCCGCGCACAGCTGGAGCAGCTGCGCCAGCGCTTTGTGTACCCGGAGGTGGACACGGTATTCTCCTCCCCGCTGGTGCGTGCAGTGGAGACCGCTGCCATCCTGTTCCCGCAGGCCACCCATCAATTCACGGTGCATGACCTGCGGGAGGCCGGTTTTGGCAGCTTTGAGGGCAAGCCGGTGCGGGAGCTGGTCAAGACCGAGGAATACAAGCAGTGGATCACCCCTGGTTCCGGCTTTGTGCCGGAAGGCGCCGAGCCGACGGCGGATTTCCACCGCCGCTGTGCCGACACCCTGATGAAGCTGTTTGAATATATGATCCGTATGGACGTCACCGAGGCCGCCTGTGTGACCCATGGCGGCGTGATCATGAGCATGCTCAGCCAGCGGGCGCTGCCCACCCGCCACCCGGAACAGTGGATGGCCGACCCCGGCTGCGGCTATACAGTGCAAACCGATGTCCAGCTTTGGATGCGGGACCGCCTGGTAGAGGCCATCGACATCGTGCCCTTTGGCTACGCCGACACGCTCCGCGGCCAGGAGGAGACCGAGCGGGCAGAAGCCTACGAATGACCCCTTGCGCAGCTTTCCGGAAAAGCGCCGTTTTCTGAAACCAGTACCAAACGCACACCCCATGGCTGGCGGACACCCGCCAGCCATTTTTGCAGCATGCAGTCCCCCGCCCACTGCTTTTTTCTGCTGCCCGCAAAGAAGTGCTTTTCCACTTGACAGCGGGCTGAAAATTTTATAAGCTATACAGGATGTACTATTGCATTTTTCGCCGCCGATGGCCGCGAGTGCAAAGGCGCCTGCGCTGCGGCGCCGCCACTTTTTGCTCGATATAAGGAGGCTATCCCCATGTCCCAGTCCCTCTCCCGCCGCTCCTTCCTGCGGTATGCAGGTACCGGGGCGGTCACTCTGGCCGCCGCTCTGCTGGGCGGTGTCAGTGCAGCTGCCCAGGACACACCCTGTCTGCGGGGCGAGCCTGCGCTGCTGGACGGCAAAGCCGCTGTGGAGCTGCTGGGCTACGCCGATGCTCCCGGTCTGGGGGGCACGCTGGTGTATCTGTCGGCGGAAAACCTCTCGGCCCATACCCTGCCGGTGGCCCCTAGCTACCTGCAGGGCCGCGCCATCCAGACCCAGGAGGAGCTGTACCACACCGGCAGCGGGCTGTCTGTCTGCTGCGACGGTCAGCCGGTACTGTGCGGCAGCTTTGCCGCCCCGCTGTACAATGAGAACGCTGCGGATGCCTCTCTGTTCACCCTGAATCTGGCCGCCGGACGGGGGGCCATGATCCATTGTTTCTGCAAAACGCCGGACGACTGGCAGCAGCTGGAGCTGCGGTATCAGCCCGCCTTTGCTGCCGGGCAGTCGGTGTGCTTTGCGGTGCGCCGCGGAGAGGATGCCGCCGCTCTGGGTCCGGTGCCCGCCAGCCCTGCCGATCTGGCCACCCTGGTGGACCTGTAAGCCTGCACATCCAATACAGTAAAAAACAGCGGAGGAATTTCCTCCGCTGTTTTTTTGCGCATTTTATAGCAGACTCTCCCCTGCCTGATCGGTGACTGCCACCTCCCGGCCGGTGACGCTGGACACCAGGGCGATATAGCTGCTGCCCGGAGCCAGCGCCAGCGCTTTGCCGTCCTCATCGTAGAGCGCCAAGGTCGATTTTGCCCCCTGCCGCCAGGTGATATGCCATAACCGCCCGGCACGCAGCAGCACGCCGCCGCCCATGCTCAGGTCATATTCCAGGGTATGGCCGTCCTCTCGCAAAGAGGAGGCCGTATACAGTACCAGCAGGTTATCAAAGGACACCTGCACGCCGGTGTTGGCGTCCCGCTGGGGGATGCCGCTGCCCCGCTCCATCCGGTAAAGCTGCGAAGCTTCGTCGTACCGGAACGCAGTGGCGCTGCCGGGGCTGAACTGCACCCGCATCTCCACCGCCCCTTCTGCGGACGGCGCAGGCAGACGCCCGCTCTCCGCAAAGGGCAGAAACGCCGGCAGCTGCAGCCGCCCCTCGGTGTCGGTCTCGGTGGTCTTGCCCGCCGTGATCCCGGTGGTCAGGCCCAGACGGGCAGCAGCTGCTTCCAGCTCGGTGCTGGAGGTATACCACGCCGGGGCATTGCTCCACTTCTGTCCGGTATGAAACGCCAGCCGCCCCACCTCCGCCGTATCGATGGGTTCCAGATTGTAGTAGTCAAAATAATTGCGGGTATAGCGGCTGCCGCCCCGCTGCACAGCCAGGGCCTGCTGGCCCGCCAGCAGCTGCCAGTACAGATCCTGCCCATCTGCCACCGGCCCCACCTGGGGCACCTGCTCTATCGAGGGGTAGACCAGGCACAGCCGGGTCGGGGTATCCTGCACGGTCAGCGCTTCCAGCACCACCGAGGCAGTGCTGATCCCGCACTGGAGACCCGCCGCAGGGTCGTTGGCTATGGACACAGCTACGACCCGCTGCCCCGGGGCCGCAGGCTGCTCCCCGGTCAAGGGGTCCTGCGGCGTCACCGTGCTGCGGGAGGGCGCTGCCGTACAGCCGCACAGCAGCGCTGCGCACAGCCCGCAGCAGGCCGCAGCTCGGATCCAAAACTGTCTTGTCATCTTATCTCCTTCGGTGGGACGGGCTTACTGCCAGGCAAAACCAGCCCGCTCGTCCTCATCTACGATCGCCAGATAGCTTTTGCCCCGGTTGAAGCAAAGCTGAGTGCCATCCTCTGCACACAGATACAGCGGATGCTGGGGGGAAGCTTTCTGCCAGTAACCGGTCTGCACCCGTCCGCGGGTAAACAGCAGCGCCTCGCCGCCCTGGATATACTGCACCTGCTGCACATCCCCGGCATCCCCAGGATAGGGCGCAATGGGGGCAAAGCAGACCGCCAGGTTGTCAAACCCCAGCTGCTGGCCGGTAAGCTCGTCCACCGTGTGCTGCCAGGCAGAGGCCGCCGGGCTGTACATGCTCATTTTGTACTGCCGGGTCTGCGGATCATAGTGGAACTGGGTCTTGTAGCGCTCCTTGGCTGCGTGGGTGATCTCCACCTGCTGGGCTTCCGGCATCCCTTCCAGGGTGTTTTCGGCCCCGGTGCGGTAATCCGCAAAGCGGAAGAAGGTCTCCTCATACGGGTAGCTCAGCCCCATGCCCGCCTGCTTTGCCGAGGAGCGGATCTCCTTGCCGGAGGTGAACTCGGTATGCTCATAGGCCACCTCGCCGCCACGGGGGTCCCGATGGGCGGTCAGCGGGTGGACCGGCGTGCCAAAATAGCCCTTGCCGCCCAGGTTCAGGCCCGCGTAGTCGTATACGCTGACAAACTTGGTGCAGGCTTCGCTTTCTCCATCGTGGCAGTACAGGGCCTGCCAGGGCATCAGCAGCTGCAAAAACTGGTCCCGGCCGGAGCGCACCGGCCCCACCTCCGGGATGGCGTCCACGTCGTGGTAGACTGCGCACAGCCGGGTGATGCCCCCTTCCACCCGGCTCTCGATCAGCAGATCGGCGGCCCCAATGCCCCGCTGCGGACGGGCATTCTGGCGGCGGGAGTTGCAGATGTTGTTGACCATGACCCCCACGATCCGCCCATCGGTGCGGCGGGCCTCACCGGTCAGCGGGTCGGCGTTGTAAGGGGGCAGCGCAGGCTGCACCGGGGCGGACGCCTCCGGCGCGCCGGGCTGCGCCGGTGTGCCCGGCACAGATGCAGAGGGGAACAGCCCCTCCAGCCAGGCCAGAAATCCCTCGCCCTGCCCGGCACAGCCCATCAGAGCCATGGTGGTAGCGCCCAAACCGGACAGCCGAAGCATCAGCCGACGCGAAATCTTCATGGAAAAAGACCTCCTCTATATCCCCTCGCAGCCCTGGCAGAAAAGACCGGCAGGCGCTGCTGTAAGAAAATGCAAATGATCCTAGGTTGATTGTAGCGGTTTACACAAGATTTGTAAAGGGGGTTTTCCCCTCGCAGGCGCTGCCCGGCGAAAAACCGAGGTTTTCTCCGCTTATTCGAGAAAAATCTCCCCTGCATTTTGCACCCGCTGCCGTGTCCCCGCCGCCGCTGCCGCCTGCTTCTGGCCTGCCGGCAGCGCAAATGCGCACTTTTTTATCCATAGGGCTTGCTTTTTCCGCAGAAATATGGTATGATATTCCGGCAGTATCGTTATACTGTTTATAAGCGCTCGTAGCTCAGTCGGTAGAGCATCTGACTTTTAATCAGAGGGCCTGGGATTCGAGTTCCCACGAGCGCACCAAAAACCCACGAAGAATCGTAAGATTCCTCGTGGGTTTTTCTTTGCAGCAAAAAACGCACAGGGAGGCCGGGCGCTCTCCTGTGCGTTTTGTTATTTTCAGCACCAGCTTACGGGGTCTCGCACTCTGCGCAGGCGGGTGTGAGCTGGTACACCTGGTCAAACTGGGCCTTACGCTGCTCGCTGAGGTGGTGGCTGATAAGGATCAGGGTCAGGTCCGGGTTGGACAGCAGGCTCTTTTCCACGATATCGGCATTTTTCTGGTCCAGGGCACTGGTGCCCTCATCCACCAGCAGGATGCTGCGGTCATGGATCAGCGCACGGGCAATGGCCACACGCTGTTTCTGTCCGCCGGAAAGGGCGCTGCCCTCCTCCCCCACCGGGGTATCCAGCCCTTGGGGCATCTGGGCCAGGTCCCCTGCCAGGGCGCTGTCCCGCAGGGCTTTTTCCAACTGTTCCTCGGTAAATGTCTCGCCCAGGGTGATATTCTCCCGGATGGTGGTATTGAACAGGAACACATCCTGCTCGATGTAGCTCATCTGCTGCTGCAGCTGCTCGGGGGTAAACGCCCGCACATCCTGCCCATCATAACGCACGGTCCCCCGATACTCCGGCAGCCAGCCCAGCAGGATCTTCAGCAGCGTGCTCTTGCCGCAGCCCGAAGGACCAGTAAGGGCATATTTGCAGCCTTTTTTGAACTGCGCATCCATATGGACCAGGACGGGCTTCTTTTCGTCATAACAAAACGACACATCCTCCACCGTGATGCCCTGCTGCAGGGCGGGCAGACGGGACTCAGACTGAGACACCTCGCCTGCATGGACGGTGATCTTATCAAAATAGGGCTTGCTGGCAGAAAAGGAGAGTTGAAGCCTGATGATTTGGCATAGACCGCCATAAACACTGCCGCACAAATTGCCGCCTCCAGCAGCCGCAGACTGAATAATGACGCCTTGGATCGAAAGGAAGCTGATCCATGCAAAAAGTCCCACCTGAATGATCGTGCTTATATAATCCAATCCGTTTCCAATGCTTGTTTGGACCCACTGCTGGCGGCAATGCGGTTTTTCCATTTGCTCGCTGCTGTCATAGATACTTTTGGAGAAGAATTGCCTGCGATCAAAAAAGCACAAAACATCATATCCTGCCAGAAGATCTTTTAATTTTCCAACTGCTGTTTCTTGTGCTTTGGTAAACTCCCTGCTCAGCGTCTCCAACTTTTTCTTAAACAATTTCGGCAACAAGATCATCACAGCAGCGGTAAAAAGTGCACCAAGTAAAATAGACCAATGCAGCGCAGCCAATGCCAAGACACTGAGAGCCACTTCCACAGCCAGGCCAACTACTGTGTAAAAATTCTTCCATGCCAGCTGCTCAATTTGGTTAACATCATTCGTAAACTGAGACAAATACGCTCCGTTTTCCTGCAAGTGATATTCCTTGTAACTTTTATTCAGCAAGGAGGCTGCCATATCCTGTCGAAGCTGATCATTCATGCGCCGGATCGCCTCGCTTTGAAAATAGGAAGAAAGTGAGCTGCAAACATTTCTTCCCCCGCTTACGACCAGTTCAATGACGCAAAAGAACACAACTCCCTTAAAATTCAGCTCAATAACCTGTTGAAACAGCAGGATCATCAGCAAACTCCATATGACTCTTCCGCTATTCTGAAACATCTGAAACAGGACAGCCAATAGATTGACTTTCCAGAATTTTTTTAGATAAAAAAACATACCGGCTCCTTTTCTATCAATTATTTCTCACCAACCATAGCACCATCCAGTTTTATATGGCACATTTGTTTTTCTGCAAGCCATATTAAAGCACCCCTTACCTTCTTCGTCAAGCAAAACATCTTTCATATCATCAAAAATTCGTTGTTTTTCTAACACAAAACGACGGGCGGATGCTGGCGAAGAGTTCCAAAATATGCTATACTATTTGCACAAGTTCATATAAAAGGAGCGTTGTCTATGCAAAATTTCTTTTTAGGAGATTACATCAAGCAGAAGCGGCTGGATCTGGGTCTGACCCAGGAGCAGCTCTGCGATGGCATCTGCGAACCCATGACCCTTTCCCGGCTGGAAAACGGCAAGCAGACCCCCAGCCGCAACCGGATCAACGCCCTTTTACAGCGGCTGAGCCTGCCGGATGACCGCTATTTTGCCTTGCTGAGCAAAAACGAGCTGGAAATGGAAGCCCTGCAAAAGGAGATCGTTGCCTGCAATGTGACCGAGCAGGTAGCCGAAGGTTTTGAGAAACTGGCCCAGTTTGAAGCTCTGGCAGCCCCAGATGACCAGATCGCACAGCAATTTGCCCTGCGTTCCAGAGTACTGCTGGGGCGGTTGGAGGGACGCTATACGCCGATGGAACAGATCACGCTGCTGATGCAGGCCATCCGGCTGACTGTACCCCGCTTTGATTTGGAAAATATAGAAAGTTTCCTTTATACAAAAGACGAAATCACAATTATCAACCAGATCGGGCTCGCATACTCGGATGATGGACAAAACAAAAAAGCAGCTGAAATTTACTATCAGCTGCTTCGATATGTGCGCAAGCATTTTAAAGAAACCATAACATTGATCGGGGTGTTGCCTTTGGTCCTCTATAATTATGCTCGGGTTTTAGACCTATGCGGGCGCTATGAGGAAGGTGCTGCACTCGCCAAAGAAGGGCAGGACGCTTGTATCCAGTATGGGCACTATCAGTTCCTTTCTGGCTTCCTGGAAATCTATGCAGAGTGCTGCTTCTTTCTTGGAAGAACAAACGAAAGTGCAAAAGCGTACCGTCAGGCATATTATTTGTGTGAGCTTATAGGAAACAAGGAGAATCTGGATATCACAAGAAAAGAGGCCAAAGAGTACCTCGGGTTAGTCTTTCAAGATTAGGCCACATCCCCACCAGGCTTCTGTACATCCATAGGCATTACCGGATAGTAGACGTCCGGCTCCGGCTGCTCCGGGTCGGTCACGCCGGGCAGCGACACGGGCAGGGTCTCCGGCTCTGCGGCAAAGCAGGGGGCGGCCAACAGGCTGCACGCCAGCACCGCCGAGGCCAAAAATGCAAAGATACGCTTCATATCGTTCCATCCTTTCGTTTTTTATTGATTTGCGACAACAAAAGGATACCACGACAAAGCAACACAGACCATATCGGCCTGTGTTCTTTTTTTCTAACACAAAACGACGGGTAGGCCGGTTTTCCCCGCTGCACTGCGCAAAAAATCCCCCCGCCGGGAAAGACCCGGTGAGGGGAAGGATCATTCAGAACAGATCATTCTGCTTCTCAGCCCTTTGCCTGGAGCAGAGCGTTTACCACAGCCTGCTTCAGGGCGTTGCTGGTGATGGTAGCACCGGACAGGCCGTCCACGCCGTTGATGGCCTCCTCGCTGTCCAGGCCAATGAACTGCTCGGGCAGCTGCTCGACGGCAGGCACACCGATGCCGGGGGTCTCGTTCTGGTGCAGCACTTCCACATCTGCGATCTTGTCGCCGTCCATGGTCACACGCACCACGATCTCATCGTCCATGCCGTTGGCCTTGCCGATGTACTGGTTTGCGCCAGCCTCGTACTCGGCTTCCGGTGCGGACAGATCGTCGATATCGCCCAGCTGGGTGGGGTTGGACTCCACAGCTTCCAGCTTATAGACCGGCAGCGCCTGCTTAGCGGCAGCAGCGTTCTTACCAGCGATGCGGCCAAAGATGATGCACTCGGCAATGTTGGTGCCGCCCTGGTACATGCAGACGGTCATGCCGCCGCACTCGCCTGCACCGTACAGGTGGGGAATGGGGTTGCCCTGGGTGTCCAGCACCTCGGCGTTCTGGTTGCGCTTGGGGCCGCCCTGGGTGTTCAGCAGGCCGGACACCACATACATGGCGTAATACTTCTTGCCGTCAAACGGACGCATATACTGGGTGTCGCGGCCGCAGAGGATATCCTCGCCGTTTTTCGCAAAGCTGTTGAAGTTGCGGATGGTCTTTGCCAGGCGCTCCGGCTTGCAGCCGGTGCCCTTGGCCAGTGCTTCCACCGAGTCGTAGGCGGTCAGAGCATCCAGCTGTGCCTGCTCCAGCAGGCCAGCGGCCTCGATCTCGTCCTTCTGGGTCTGGTCCATGATGTACCAGACCTTCTCCGGGTAGGTGGGGTTCTCCCAGATGCCGTTCTCGTACAGGTGGCCGTGGCGGACGATCTCGCTCTCGTTCACAAAGCGGTCACCATCGGTGCCCACCAGCATGGTAGCGCCGGTGTTCAGTGCGTTCTGACCCAGGGTTGCAGGCTGTGCGCAGGGCACGCCTTCCTCCACGGGCCAGGTCACGCCGCCCAGGCCAAACAGGCCCTCGTAGCAATCCATATGCCACAGGTCTGCACCCACAGCCTGGGCCATCTTGATGCCGTCGCCGGTATTGAACTGGCCGCCGCGGGGTGCATAGTTGATGATGTTCAGGTACTGCTGCACCATGTCCTTGTTGCACTCAAAACCGCCGGTGCACAGGCAGACACCGTTCAGGGCGCGGACGTTCATCTCTTTGCCGTCCCGCTCCACCGTAACGCCCACGATGGTCTTCGTGACCGGGTCCTGGATCAGGCTCTTGGCCGGGGAGGAATACCACACGTCAATGGCGTCGCTGCGGTCCAGCACGTTCTGCTTCAGGCTCTGGTACAAAAAGCTGTCGCTGACACCGGCATGGGTCGTCCACAGGCCCATCTTCTCGCTGCCGGGCATCTCCGGGTACTCCGGGCTCATAGCGCCCAGGTTGGTGGTGCCCACCTTGACGCCGGTCCAGTCAACGTACTCGTCCTTATTAAAGCCGAACTCGTCTGCCAGGATATCGGCCAGGTTCGCCACGCCCTCGCTCAGGGTGTCCACCATCTCCGGCTCCACATAGCGGCCGGCAGCCAGGGCATTGTAGTAGGTCTTGGCAGCCTCCTTATCGCCGTTGGCATAGGCAAACAGCTGGCCGCAGATCTTGGTGTTGCCGCCGGCCTTGCCTTCCTCGCACTTTTCCAGGATCACGACCTTAGCGCCGTTGTCCGCAGCGGTCTTAGCGGCCACCATACCGGAAGCGCCCATGCCCAGGACCACCACATCGTACTCCGAGTCCCAGCGGATGGTATCTGCAAAGGTCAGCTCCTTCTGGGGTGCGGCTGCTTCGCTGGAAGCGGCGCTGCTGGAGGCGGCCTCCGACCCGCCGCAGCCGGTCAGCAGGCCCAGACCCAGGGCGCCGGCAGCGCCCAGAACAAAGCTTTTGCGAGAGATCTTTTCCATGATGCAGAGAACCTTCTTTCTTATTCATTCGTGGTTTATTTTTTAACAAACCTTCCTTATGTCCTATTATATCGTTAAAAACTTGTCTTTGCAATTCAAAGTGCTTATACTTATCATAAGCACAAACTTATAGGAGGCCCCGCCATGACCGATCGTCAGCTCATGGGTTTTTTGACCATCGTAGAGAAAAAGAGCTTCACCGCAGCGGCTGAAGCCATGTACATCTCCCAATCCGCTTTATCCCAGCAGATCCGCCACCTGGAGCGGCAGCTGGGTTTTGCCCTGTTCGACCGCAGCACACGCCAGCCCACCCTGACCGAGGCCGGGCGCAGCTTTTACGAGCGTGCGCGGGAGATCCAGCACCTGTATGACCGTGCTGTGGCCGAGGGCAAGCAGATCCAGCACCTCAGCCAGCAGCACATCAAACGCCTGGTCATCGGCTGTCTGGACGAGCAGTTTATCCTGATCTGGCAGGACCTGCTCACCACCGCCCTGCCGCTGGCACAGAGCTACGCCCCCTGCCCCGTCCGGTATTACAGCAAGGAGTCCCTGTATGCTGCGCTGCTGCGGGGCGAAGTGCAGATCGCCGCACTGCTGGAAAACGAGGATATCCGGCGGTTTGGGCTGGATTTTTTGCCCTTTGCCCAGGTAACGGAGCTGTGTATGCCCGCCGGGCTGCCCTTGGCCCCCGAGCTGCTGGCGCACTGGGCTAAGCACAAGGTCCACGCCGAGGATCTGCTGGGGATGCAGGTGGCCTTTCATAACCTGCCGGGAAGCTCGGTATACGAGGATGCACTCCGTGCCCACCTGCAAAAGAGCCAGCTGGATTTTGTGGACCCCCATGGGTTCCGCACCGCTGGTTTCCGGGAGACGGTATTGCTTCTGCCCGCCGTGCAGTACGGCGGCCACGCCCCGGTATTTCCGCTGGACTGGCAGCAGGGGCCGCTGCTGGGTTTTGTGACCGTGCAAGGGGCGGACCCCAAGGTCTTGGCCTATGCGGAATACATCCGGATGCACCTTATGCCCCGGGAGAACTTCTGGACGCCTCTGCGATAACAAAAGCCCCCGTCGGGTCGGTTCCCGACGGGGGCTTGCTTGATTCCAGGGGGGTCAGCTCTCGCTGCGGCGCTGTTCTGCAGCCAGCTCCCGCTGCAGCGCCGCCTTGCGGCTGTCCAGCAGCAGGTCCTGGTTATAGCGGAAGTAACGCTCGCAGCCATTTTCCACCAGGAAAGCATGGGCAGCGGGGTCCATGGTCAGCTCGGTGACGAACACCACCAGCTCCTGGCTCTCCCCAAAGGCCTGCTCCATAAAGTCGAAGGCTGCTTCCAGCGCTGCGCTGGCGGCTGCCTGGGCCGTCTCGCGCTGGTCTGCCAGCTGCTGGAACTGCTCCCGCAGCAGCGCAAACGCCTGCTGACCGTCTGCGGTCTGGGCGTGGCGCAGCTCCCCCGCCCAGGCGTGCAGGGCAGCAGCGGCCCGCAGCCGGGCCGCCCGCTGGTTCGGCGCCAGCAGGCCGGCCTTCTCCTGGCGCTGGGTCTCGGCCTCGTAATCGGCAATGCTCTGGCCAAACAGAGCAGAGGGGCCATCCGGCAGATCTGCGGGCAGGGCGGCAAAGCTCTGCTTCGTCTGCCGCAGCAGACCATAGCAGTCGTCCGCCACTGCATCCGCCTGGCGGGAAGCAGCGATGCGGGTGCGCAGACCGGAGAGCAGCAGCCCCACCAGGGACAGCCGCTCATCAAAGGGGGCGCGCATCAGCCGGGCAAATGCCTCCGACCGGGGCTTGCCTGCCAGGATCTCCTCCACGCCGTAGTCATCCCGGTACTTATAGTACAGGGCCAGATACGCAGCAAACTCCTCTGCGATGGCGGGGTGCTGGAGATACTGCCCGATCAGCTCGGTATCCGCCGCAAGGCCCAGCGCCTCGTAGGTATCCAGCAGGTTGGACAGGTCCTCCCAGCCGCGGGCGGTGACAAAGCGGCTGCCCTCCACATCCGCCTCGATCTGGTAGAAATGCTGGGGATGCAGCTCCAGATAGCTGAGGATGGCGCTGTGGATGCCCACTGCCCGGGCATACTCCCGCCAGACCCCCAGGTCCGGCTGGATATCCATCCGGCGCACACGGTCCAGGGTGACCAGGTCAAAATCCCGCACCGACTTATTATACTCCGGCGGGTTGCCTGCCGCCACGATCACCCAGCCAGCCGGGACAGCCTGGTTGCCAAAGGTCTTGCACTGCAAAAATTGCAGCATCGTGGGGGCCAGGGTCTCGGACACGCAGTTGATCTCGTCAATGAACAGAATGCCCTCGGACAGGCCGGTGGACTCCATCTTGGCATAGATGCTGGCAATGATCTCGCTCATGGTGTACTCGGTCACCGATACATCCCGCCCTGCATAGTGGCGCTGCCGGATAAAGGGCAGGCCCACGGCGCTTTGACGGGTATGGTGGGTGATGGTGTAGGCCACCAGCGCCACGCCGCAATCCCGGGCGGCCTGCTCCATGATCTGGGTCTTGCCCACACCCGGAGGGCCCATCAGCAGGATGGGACGCTGGCGCACAGCGGGGATCTTATACTGTCCCAGCTCGTCCTTGGCAAGGTAGGCCCGGACGGTGCGCTCGATCTCTTCTTTTGCTCGTTTGATATTCATACTCGCAACCTCACGTATTGTTCATATCACGGTAGGGGTCCTGCTCCTCCGCCAGCGCGGCGGCCAGGGCGTTTTGGGCGGCCGGGGCAGGGGCAGTAAACTCGTCCTCCTCCAACACCAGCTTGATGGCCCAGGGGGGCACATTGGCATCATCGAACCGATCCCCCAAAAACAAAAAGGCGGTCTCGTAAGCGGGGCGGCGGGCCGGGTAGGTGCCCAGTCCGTCGGTAAAGTACAAAAGGCCCCGCAGATTTGTAAACTGGCGGGAGGCACACAGCTCATCTACATAGGCAAAGGCGGGGCGGAAGTCGGTGCCGCCGCCGCCCCGGAGGGTAAACTGCTCCATGGCCTGCACCAGCTCCTGCTCGGAGCGGATGGGCAGGTCCTGCCGGACCTGGTCGTCTGCCTGGATCAGGTGCAGATTCATCCGGTGGAAAAAGTTCTCCCGCGCTTTCAGCAGCGTATACGTCTCGGACAAAAAAGCCCGCACCAGCTCTCCGGAGGTGGAGTAGCTGGTATCCACCACCAGGGCCAGCTCCTCCACCTTTTTGCTCTCACGGCTTTCCAGCGGCTCGATCAGGGGCAGGTTGCCGTACATCGAGAGACCGTAGGTGTAAAAGTTCAGGTCAAATTCCTCCGGGTCCAGCCGGATCTCCTCCCGCAGCACACAGAACCGGCGCAGAAAATCCCGGTAACTGCGGCGGCTGCGGTTGGCGGCCCGGATCTGGGCGGCCAGCGTGTCGGTGCCGTCCCCGGCCTCCTTATCCCGCAGCTCCATCTCGGTCTGCATCTGCTGGCCCAGCTTCTGCCAGGTGGACTGGGGGCTGGGACTGGGGGTGGGAGGCTGGGACTGGGGGTCCTTTGGCCACAGCCGATGGTCGTCGGTATAAAACTCCCGTTCCAGCTGGCGCAGCACGCCGGGGGTCTGGCCCAGCAGCCAGCGGTAGGCCGCTGCAGCTGCCACCACCCGCCCCTCGGCGGCAATGCCCTCGTAGGCACGGCGGCGCAGGTAGGTCAGCGGGCGGGTCACACTGGGACGCTGCAGGCTGTCCAGCACATTCTCCACCGCGATATCACAGGCCAGATCCCACAGCTGCGGCTCCCGCCCGCCCCGCAGCCACAGATGCCGGAACAAGCAGTGGAACAGGCTGTGCAGGTACAGGCGGTTGAGGTATTTTGGGTTTTGCTGGTACAGCCGCAGCAGGGTGCTGGGCTGGTAGTACAAGCTGCGGCCATCGGTGGCCTGGGTGCGGCATCGCTCGTCCGGCACAAAGTCCAGCGCAGAGAGCGCCGGCCCCAAAAACCGGAAGTCCAGGTACAAACCGCTGCGCACCACCGCCAGCACCTCGCCGCCCATCCGGGCCTGCCATTCTTCCTGGGTCTCCGGACGGCGGGACACAAACTCTTGGGTCAAAGGATACACCTCACTTTCGTTCTATCCTATAAAGGGAAGGCTGCTTTTTGCAGCTGGCAGCGCATCCCGTCTTAAAAATCAAAATCGTATCGGGGCCGCTTGGGGGCAGATGCCCGGCGGCGGCGCTCCGCATCCGCCAGCAGTGCGGCAGCCGGCGCATTCTCCGCCCGGCGGGCCAGCACACCGCCCTGCGCCAGGGTATCGGCATCCAGCAGTTCCAGCGCCAGCAGCGCCTGCAAGGCGGGGGTATCCTGGCTGCGCAGCAGCCGCTGGATCACCCGCAGCCCCTGGGCGGACAAAAAGTCCCGGTAGGCTTGCTGCGGCCCCTGCTCCAGCCGCCAGGGCCAGCGCAGACGGTCGAAACAGAGCATCGCCACGATCTCCGGGTCATCGGCATCGTGTCCCTGGGCAAAGATGGCGTCGTATTCCTCCATCTGCACCTGTCCAGCCCGGAAGCACTGCCGGTAATGGTACCCCTGCCCGGAAAAGGTGTGCAGCAAAATGTGGGCGGGGGTCTCCTCGATATCCTCCCAATAAGCGGGATACCACAGCCCCGCCAGAGGCTGCGGCTCTCCCTCCGGCCAGAACAGCGCGGACACCTGCTCGGTCAGGTTGGCCACCAGCGCCCCCAGCCCGGTGGGCTGCTCCGGCGCTGCCCGCAGCACCAGCTGCTCCAGGGCAAAGCAGTTCAAAAACACATCGCTGCCCAGCCGCAGTTCCCCGGCGCCCAGGGTCAGCCGGTGCAGTTTGCGGCAGTCATAAAAAGCACAGCTGCCCACCAGAGCCAGCGTGCCTGGCAGGGTCACCTGCTCCAAAAAGCTGCCGCACACCGGGTGCAGCGGCTCTGCCGGCAGCAGGACGGGTACGAACGCCTCCCCCTGCTGCTGATACCAGAGCGCCCCGTCCGGCTGGCTGCGCAGCGCCGGGGCAAAACAGTAATCCCCCAGTTCGGTCAGCGCCAGGGGGCCGTCCGGCCCCGGCAGGGTATCCGGCAGGTGCAGCACCGGACTCTCCCCGTAGACCCGGAGCAGCCGTGCGCCGCCTTCTGCCAATGGTAAGACTTGTAGGATCATCGCTTTTATCCTCTTTTGGTTTCTTTGCAGGCTGGCGCCCAAACAAAAAGGCTGCCGCCCAGGGCCGCAAGGGGCCGGGCAGCAGCCTGGGAAAATTTATTCGAGCGCCGCCTGGGCAAGGCAGTCATTCATGGCCTCAAAAACAGCCTTGCTGGTCATGGTGCTGCCGGACACAGCATCCACCCCGCTGGGGCTGCCCGCCTGGGCCAGCAGCGGCGCCAGGGTCTGTGCCGCCTGGCCACCCAGGGCCGGGGTCTCGCCGGAAGCATCGATCTCCACTGCCGACACCTGCCCCCCGGCGATGGTGACCGTCACGGTCACATCGCTGAGATAGCCTGCCGCCGCAGCGGTGTACTCTCCGTCCCCATAGGCGGCGGAGTTGTCGGCATCCGGCACCGAGCTGGTGTTGGAGATATACAAAGCCAGCACCACGCCCATCAGCAGCGTGAGCACAGCCATGATCGAAATATTACGGGTCATGCGCTTTTTCATCAGATCTTGTTACTCCTCTGGTCAGTTCTGGGCGGCAGGCTTGAAGCTGTCCCGCAGGGTGACCACCCGGTTATACACGCCGGGGTTCTTGGAATCCGGGGTAAAGAAGCCGGTCCGCACGAACTGGAACTTCTCCCCGGGCTTTGCGTCCGCCAGAGCCTGCTCCAGCTTGCAGCCGGTGCGCACGGTGACGCTGTCCGGGTTCAGATAATCCTTGTAATCGCTGCCCTCCGGGATCGCATTCATGTTGGCCTCGGTAAACAGCTTGTCGTACAGGCGCACCTCGGCCTCCACACAGTGGGCGGCGCTGACCCAGTGGATGGTACCCTTGACCTTGCGGCCGTCTGCCGGGTTGCCGTTGCCGGTCTCCAGGTCAGCGGTGCAGTGGATGGCGAGGATGTTGCCGGCCTCGTCCTTCTCCACGCTCTCGCAGCGGACGATGTAGCCGCCCATCAGACGCACCTCGCCCCCCAGGGTCAGGCGCTTGAACTTCGGGGGCGGCACCTCAGCAAAGTCCTCCCGCTCGATCCACAGCTCCTTGGTAAAGGCCACCGGACGGGTGGAGGCATCGTTTGCCTCCCGGTTGGGGTTGTTGGCCACCTCAAAATACTCGGTCTTGTCGGCGGGGTAGTTGTCCACCACCAGCTTCACCGGGTCCAGCACGGCAATGCGGCGCTGGGCGGTCAGGTCCAGCTCGCTGCGGATGCAGGCTTCCAGCTGGCGCATATCGATCAGGTTATCGCTCTTAGAGATGCCAGCCTCCCGCACAAAGGTAAAGATGGAGGAGGCGGTGTAGCCGCGGCGGCGCAGACCGCACAGGGTGGGCATACGGGGATCGTCCCAGCCGTCCACGATGCCCATTTCCACCAGCTCACGCAGGTAGCGCTTGCTCATGACCGTGTTGGTCATGTTCAGGCGGGCAAACTCCCGCTGCTTGGGGAACTCGGCCCCAAACAGGTTCTGCACCACCCAGTCGTACAAGGGGCGGTGGTTCTCAAACTCCAGGCTGCACATGCTGTGGGTGATGCCCTCGATGGCGTCCTGGATGGGGTGGGCAAAGTCGTACATGGGGTAGATGCACCACTTGTTGCCCTGGCGGTGATGGTTGGCGTACTTGATGCGGTAGATGGCCGGGTCCCGCATATTCATGTTGGGGCTGGCCAGGTCGATCTTGGCACGCAGGGTCTTCTCCCCCTCCTGGAACTCACCGGCACGCATCCGGCGGAACAGGTCCAGGTTCTCCTCGGGGGTACGGTCCCGCCAGGGAGAGGGACGAGAGGGCTTGCCGGCATCGGCGCCGCGGTACTCCCGCATCTGGTCCCGGGTCAGATCGTCCACATAAGCCTTGCCTTCCTGGATCAGCTTTTCTGCAAAGGCGTAGCACTGGTCAAAATAATCGCTGCCGTAGAAGATGCCGCCGTCCGGGTCTGCGCCCAGCCAATGCAGGTCCTCCAGGATGCTGTTGACATACTCCACGTCCTCACGGGCGGGGTTGGTATCGTCAAACCGAAGGTTGAACTTGCCGCCGTATGCCTTGGCAATGGACCAGTTGATGTAGATGGCCTTGGCGCTGCCAATGTGCAAATAGCCGTTGGGTTCCGGCGGGAACCGGGTATGGATCTCGCTGACCTTGCCCTCGGCCAGGTCGGCGTCGATGATTTCAGTCAAAAAGTTTTTCTCTGCCATGGTGGCTTCCCCCTATCAGGGCCGCAGGGCCCGGATCTGCGCGGCGCAAACCGACGCAGTCAAAATGTAAAGTTAGCGTATATACCAGCCATTATGATACACTATTTTTGCCCCCGCTTCAAGGCAAAAACGAGAACTTCCTATAAGAATAGGGGGCCTGGCGGCGTTTTTTGCCCTCACGCACTGTCAAAAAAGGCAAAAGTCTTGACACCAGTGGGCCGACGGAGTATATTTTTGCATGGTGTAGGGCATTTTTTGCCCCGAAATGTTATTGTGGAGGAAGTTCATGAACAGTTTGAAGGTGTGGCTGGACGGCCCTGCTTTGCGCAAGAAGCTGGGCTTTTTTGCGTCGCTGAATTTGGGCCTGATCCTGACCGCGGTAGGCATCGTGTTGTTTAAGACCCCAAATCACTTTGCCTTTGGCGGCACATCGGGTCTGTCCATTTTGTTGGCGGCATGGTTCCCGCAGGTAAACGTAGGCGGGTTTATGTGGCTGATCAACCTGGCGCTGGTGGTGCTGGGCTTTCTTTTTCTTGGGGTCAAGTGCATGGGGTGGACCATCTTCTCCTCCTTTGCGCTGTCCCTCTATGTTTCCATCTGCGAGTGGCTATGGCCCATCACCGAATCGCTCAGCGGGGACACCATGCTGGACCTGGTGTTCGCCGTGTTTCTGCCGGCGCTGGGCTCGGCCATCGTCTTTGACATCGGCGCATCCACCGGCGGCACGGATATTGTGGCCCTGATCCTGGCAAAGTATACCTCTATGGAGATCGGCCGGGCGCTGATGGTCAGCGATATCCTGATCGTTCTGGGCGCTGCCTGGCAGTTTGGCATTGGCACCGGACTGTACTGTATCCTGGGCCTGATCGGCAAATCCTTTGTGGTAGACGGCGCCATTGAAAATATCCGTCAGCGCAAGGTGTGTACGGTGGTCACCGCCAACCCGGAGCCGATCCTGGACTTTATCATCCATGATATGAACCGCTCGGCCACTGTGGAGCGCGCCTACGGCGCTTACACCCATAACGAGCTGGCTGTGCTGGTGACGGTGCTGACCCGCCGCCAGGCTGTGCAGCTGCGCAACTACCTGCGGGAGCACGACCCCAAGACCTTTATCACCATCGTCAACTCCAGCGAGATCATCGGCAAGGGCTTCCGCTCCTTCAACTGATGCCGCCAGCATTTCTCCCCATAGGGGATTGACGAACCTGCTGAAAAACGGTATACTGTTTGCGTTATAAGTTCTGGCGCATCCTTAGCGGATGCGCCGTTGACCGGGTGTAGCGCAGTTGGTAGCGCGCCTGCTTTGGGAGCAGGATGCCGCAGGTTCGAATCCTGTCACTCGGACCAAAGAATGATAATCCGAACTGCATTATCCAAGTTGGTAATGTGTTCGGATTTATTATTTCTATCGAAAACGTGCTATGACAAGCAAGGGCGGGAACGTAAGTTTCGGCCCTTGCTTGCTTTTTGGAATAATGCTATGCTATAAAATAGCACACACATCAGGTGTACAAATCGGAATTTGAGGAGATAGAATAGTGAGAACATATGTGAATAAAGACGAACTTAAAAACGAGATAAATAAAAGCTTTGCAAAGTATATATCAGAATTTAATGATATTCCAGAATCCTTAAAAGATGAGAGAATTGATGAGGTTGATCGAACTCCTGCAGAAAATCTTGCTTATCAGGTTGGATGGACAGCTCTCATTCTTAAATGGGAAGCAGACGAAAGAAAGGGTATTCAGGTCAAAACTCCCTCTGATAACTTTAAGTGGAATCAGCTTGGTGAATTATATCAGTGGTTCACAGATACATATGCGCACCTGTCACTGCAAGAGTTGAAAGACATGTTGAATGAGAATATCAATTCTATTTATGCAATGATTGATTCGCTAAGTGAGGAAGAATTATTCAAACCACATATGAGAAAATGGGCTGACGAGGCAACTAAAACAGCTGTCTGGGAAGTATACAAATTCATACATGTTAACACAGTTGCTCCATTCGGAACCTTTAGAACTAAGATTAGAAAATGGAAAAAGATAGCTCTATAACTTCCAGTTTATCGGGCAGACACAAACCAAGGCGGAAGCATCGTTGGAGATGTTTCCGCCTTGCTTATTGAAAGTTCGGATTTACAACCGGTCGGGGGCTTTTTGCATACACCGCCGCCATGAGGCAGCAAAAAACGGCTGACGCAGATGCGTCAGCCGTTTTTTATCCAGGAAATTTTGTCTTACAGGCCCTCTTTTTCCGCCAGTTTGCGGCCCATCAGCACGCCCATGACGCTGGCCATCATCAGACCTCTGGTCCAGCCGGAGGAGTCGCCCAGGCAGTGCAGGCCCCGGATATTGGTATCCAGGTTCTCGTCCATCTTGACCTTATTGGAATAGAACTTCAGCTCCGGGCTGTACAGCAGGGTCTCGTTGGCGGCAAAGCCCGGCACCACCATATCCAGCATCTTGATGAACTCGATGATGTTGGTCATGGCGCGGTAGGGCATGGCGGCGGTGATATCGCCCGCCACGGCATCCTTCAGCGTAGGCTTTACGTTGGACTGCGCCAGCTCCTTGGGCCAGGTGCGCTTACCGTCCAGGATATCCCCGTAGCGCTGCACCATGATATGGCCTGCACCCAGCATATTGGTCAGCTCGCCCACCTTCTGGGCGTAGGCGATGGGCTGGTTGAAAGGCTCGGTGAAGTTGTGGGACACCAGAATGGCAAGGTTGGTGTTCTCGCTCTTTTTCTCCTTGAAGCTGTGACCGTTGACCACAGCCAGGTCATTGTCGTAGTTTTCCTGGGCCACAAAGCCGCCGGGGTTCTGGCAGAAGGTACGCACCTTGTTCTTCCAGGGCTTGGGATAACCGATGAGCTTGGACTCATACAGCACCTTATTGACCTTTTCCATCACCTCATTGCGGCACTCCACACGGACACCGATGTCCACCGTGCCGGGCTTGTGGGCAATGTGATGCTCGGCGCAGATGCGCTCCAGCCAATCGGCGCCCCGGCGCCCGGTGCCAATGACCACCTCGTCTGCATACACAGCCCGCGGCTCGGCTTTGCCCTCCCGGATCAGCACACCGGTGCACTCCTCGCCTTCCAGCAGGATATTCTCGCACTCGGTGGAGAACAGCATCTCCACGCCGTTGTCTGCCAGATAGTTCTGGATCGCCAGGTACAGCTCCTGGGCCTTTTCGGTGCCCAGATGACGGATGGGGCAGTCCACCAGTTTCAGGCCGGCATGGATCGCATTTTTGCGGATCTCCTTGATATCCTCGCCGGTATACACACCCTCCACATGGGGGTCTGCGCCAAACTCCAGGTAGATCTTGTCGGTATAGTCGATCAGGCTCTGGGCAAACTCCTCCCCGATCAGGTTGGGCAGATCGCCGCCCACCTCATAGGACAGGCTCAGCTTGCCGTCCGAGAAAGCGCCTGCGCCGGAAAAACCGGTGGTGATGGCGCAGGTCGGGCGGCAGTTGACGCAGTGTCCCAGCTCTGCCTTCGGGCAGTGGCGCTTTTCCACCGGCTTGCCTTTTTCCACCAGCAGGATGTGTTTTTTGCTGCCGCAGCGCAGCAGCTCCACTGCGGTAAAAATGCCGGCCGGGCCAGCACCCACGATGATCAGATCATACTTGTTCATAGCTATCTTTGTTCCTTTACTTTTATTCTTAAGCGGTACAGACCGCAGCCCGGGGCATTACCCCTCCCGGTGGGTCTCCACCTCGGCACTCTCGTCCACCGTATCCAACTCCACGGCTTTTGCCTCCGCATCCGCCGGGGTGACGTTGGGGGCAACCACCCCATCGCCGTTCAGGTCCTGGCCGGTAACAGCCTCCAGCACCGACTGTGCCTCCGGATGCATCTTCATAAAGCGGCGCACCGCAAAAGCGGTGTAGGCTGCGCTCAGCAAATTCAGTGCGCCTTCCACGATCAGGATCACACCGATGGCCATAACCAGGGTCTCCATAGCGCCAAAGGGGTTGACCACCATCACGATGCCCAGCACCACGCTCAGCAGCGCCAGCAGCAGAAAACCCTTCCAGCTGCTGTACTGGCAGCGGCGCAGCTCCAGCGCATTCTGCACCCGGCCCAGACTGTCGAAGACGACAAACAGGCCGAACACCACCGGCAGCGCCCGCACCACCAGATCACTGCGCAGGATCAGAAAAGCGCCCAGACCCAGGCAGACCAGGCCGGAGACCAGGGTAAACTGACTGCGCCAGACCCCCCGCTCTACGGTAAAATACCGCACCAGCTGGACGACCGCTCCGGCCAGCACGATGCCGCCCAGCGCATAGCAGACGACGTTCAGCGCTGTACCCGGCACCACCAGCAAAAAGATGCCCAGTGCAATGTACAGCACGCTCATGATCACATGGTTCCACTTCAGTCTTTTCAGCATAGGCTTACCTCCCTTGGGGATTGACAGGGGCGGCCGACAAAGGCGCCAGGACCGTCCGGTTGATATGGATCATAAAGCACAGGCTCAGCGCAAAGCTCACCACACCAGAGATCACAAAGGCCCACCACACCAGCTCCAGCCGGCCGGTGCGTGCCAGCAGGTAGGCTGCGGGCAGCAGGACCGCCAGCTGGCGGCAGACCGAGGTGATCAGGCTGAACAAGCCATTGCCCAGCGCCTGGAACACCGAGGAGAACACGATATCAAGACCCGCCAGCAAAAAGTGGATGGAAATGATCCGCAGCGCCGTAATGCCGATGACGGTCATCTCTGCGCTGGCATCGAACAGCCCCAGCAGCTGCCCCGGCAAAAACTGGAACAGCAAAAAGCCCACCAGCATGATGGCCGTGGCATACACTGCCGCCAGCCGGATGGTCTTGTGCACCCGGTCTGCCCGGCGGGCACCGTAGTTGTAGCTCATGATGGGCACCGTGCCGTTGTTCAGGCCAAATACCGGCATGAACACAAAGCTCTGCAGCTTGAAATAGACGCCGAACACCGCCACCGCAGTGGAGGAGAACTGCATCAGGATCAGATTCATGCAGAAGGTCATGATGCTGCCCACGCACTGCATGGCAATGCTGGGCAGACCCACGGCATAGATGCGGCCAATGGCATCGGCGTTGGGCCGGAAAGACCGCATATCCAGCTGGATATCCGGGTTTTTGCGCCAGTTGAGCCACAGGGCCACCCCTGCGCCGCAGAACTGGCCGATCACCGTAGCCACCGCCGCACCGGTGGTGCCGGACAGCGCCTGGCCAAAGGTACCAAAGATGAACAGCGGGTCCAGCAGGATGTTGACCCCTGCGCCCACCAGCTGGCTGATCATGCTCAGGTGGGTGCGGCCGGTAGCAGCCAGCAGCTTTTCCGCCATCATCTGCATAAACATACCGGCGCTGCCCATGCAGCAGACCTGCATATAAAGCACGCCCTGGCGCAGGATCTCCGGGTCTGTGGTCTGGGCCTGAAAATACGGCTTTACATAGAAAAGACCCACCGCAAAAAAGGCCAAAAAGCTGCACAGCGCCAAAAACAGCCCGTGCTCTGCCACCTGATTGGCCTTGGTCTGGTTCTGCTCGCCCAGGCTCTTGGACAGCAGGGCGTTGACGCCCACGCCGGTACCGATGCCCACAGCGATCATCACATTCTGCAGCGAGAACGCCAGGGAAACTGCGGTCAGTGCGCTTTCGCTGACGTGGGACACGAACACCGAGTCCACCACATTGTACAGCGCCTGTACCAGCATCGAGATCATCATTGGTACGCTGAGTTTGATCAACAGGGGGTTGATGGGCATGGTGCCCATGATGTTTTCCGCCGGAGCGGACATTTGCTTGGTTTTTTCCACGATCGTTCCTTGAATCCTTCCTTATTTTCTCCGCCAGGACCTGTCCGCATGGATCATTTCCCCAAAAAAGCGGGCAGAGCGCTGCCGCCCTGCCCGCGCTGCGCCCATCTATGGTCCGATTTGCGCAGTGAATTTATGCCAGCTGTGCGTCCTTGGCCGCAGCGGCATCCAGGATCATCTTGACGCAGGCCTCCCGTCCCAGGGCGGCGTTCAGCGCCAGGTCATAGTTATGGGCATCGCCCCAGCGGTTCTGGGTATAATAGTTGTAGTAGGCCGCACGGTTGCGGTCGATCTTGTCGATCTCATCCTTAATGCCTTTTTCGTCGGTGGCTTTGACCAGGGGGTTGGTCTTGGCGTACTCCCGCCGCCACTCCACCGGGGCATAGATGAATACCCGCAGCACGTCCTTGCGCTCCCGCAGCACATAGTCGCCGCAGCGGCCCAGGATCACGCAGGGGCCTTCGTCTGCCAGCTGCTTGATGATGCGGCTCTGCAGGATGAACACCTGATCCCCCAAGGGCAGCTCGCTGCTCATGGTGTACAGGCTGTACAGCAGACTATGGGTGTGCTTTTTCTCGCTGGCAGCAATGGCCTCCTCCGACAAGCCGGAGTGCTTGGCCGCCAGGGTGATCAGCTCTTTGTCGTACAGCTTGGCACCCCGGGCCTGGGCCACATCCTCGGCGATAAAGCGCCCACCGGTGCAGTATTCCCGTCCAATGGTAATGATCGTCTTTGCCATAATGTGTTCCTCCCTAGCTGAATGTTTTGCAGGGCCCGGCAAAATGCCGCAGCCCTTTTTTGAAGCAGGCGACGGGGGATCAGCCCACGTCTGCCGGAGAGCTTGGTTCACATGGCGGAGCCGGCTCCGCCGCCGGAGCGGGCTTGGGCAGATGCAGCTCTGCCACCCGCATAGCCCCGGTCTGGTCCACGGCATACACGCTGCACGGCCCGCCGCGGTCCAGCTGCTCCGGGCAGATCAGCAGCCCGCCGGTCCTGGTGCGCTCGGCCCGGCGGAACACCCGGTGGGCGGTGGTGGCATGCGCCACGCCGTCCAGCAAGGCGGCTGCCGCCCAGCCGGAGAACTCCTCCGGCAGGGGGTCCCGGCTGCCCCGGCGGGAAAAATACCAGCACTGGTCCGCCTCGTCATAGGCGATCTCGCACCGGATGCGCAGGGGCCGGTCCGCCGCAATGCCCCGCAGCTTGGCCCGCAGCACCAGCGCACGGCCGGTAAAGTCCCGCATAAAATCTGCCAGGGCCATGGTGCGGCCCACCGCCCCGTTGCTCTCGGCGGTAGGGTCGTTCAGCAGCACATAGTCCGCCAGCACCGCTGCGTCGTGTCCAAAGCCCCGCAGCCCCATCCAGATGCTGGCAGGCTCCCGCTGGGTGCGGGAGCGGCGCTCCAGCTGCACTGCCACCGAGCAGCCGTCGTGGATCTGGGTGCGCAGGTCGGCCAGGTCCATCCATGCCTGCCAGCAGGGATAGCCGCAGCAGCCTGCCGCCGCCGCGGCAAAAGCCGTGTTGCCGGTGCTGCGGGTGGCATGGTCCTCCATTGCGTAGGCCACCTCTTCCGGCAGGATATCCTCGCCGTAGCGGTTCATCAAGGCAGCCAGCACCAGCGGCAGGTCCATCTCGTGGCCAAATGTGGGGTCATGGGCGCTCAGGCAGTATTCCGGCAGGTAGAGCTGCCGGTTCAGCACCCGCCCTTCCTGGCGGTTCCAGGCCAGGGGCCGCACCGCCGCCGCCAGCAGACGGACTGCGGGGGTGGCTTTGTCATCGTTGGTGGACAGATTGACCTGCAGCTGCACGCCGGTGGCGCCGCCGGGGGTGGCCACCGTCACGGTATCCCCCATCAAAAAGATCAATCTATCGTCGCTTTGAGCTTGGACGCTGCAGCGGGGGTAATCCGGCGCCCATTTGCCAAAACTGAGCCAGCCCGTCCAGACGCCGCCTGCATACACACGGCAGCGCACCTCCACCAGCGTATTATGGGGGGCATGGGCGTTCCAGCTTACGTTCAGGTTGCAGAACGCCGGCATGGCAAACTCCGGGGTCGTGTAGCTGCCATAGGGCAGGCTGCGCCCGGCCACGCTGTCCAGCACCAGGCATCCGTCCTCCAGTGCCACATTGTCCAGCGCCCCGCGGGAGAAAGTCTCGGTGCCTTGCAGCACCAGATTGTTGCGTTGTTCCATCCCGTTCCCTCCGGGATCAGCAGCCGCCGTCCGTGCCCGGCTCGTCCTCTTGTCCGGACGAGGCACGCTCGGCAGCCAGCGCTGCTTCCAGCTCAGCATCCTTCATCTTGCGGATGTTCTCCTCGATATGGAACACCCGGTCCAGATCGCCGTACACGATCTGGCAGCAGATCTCGCAGGAGAACCAGAAACCGAACACGATCATCAGCAAAAGGCCCAGGGGCATGCACAGGATCACCAGACCCCAGAACAGGATCTGCACCACCGATGCGGCCAGCGCATGGGGCAAAAAGGCGATCATGCAGTTCAGGCTGTTTTTCAGTGTCATGGTCAGGGGCTGATCCAGCAGCACCACCTGCGGCCACATATAGGCAAACAGCATATGAAACAGCAGCAGGTGCAGCACCGTGGCCACCCACATCCCGATCCCTACATTGACGCCCTGGTACAGCATATTGAAGCAGAAATACACCAAGAAGATCTGCATCGTCACCACAACGCAGTAAATGATGCCGGGCAGGATGCTGGCTTTCCAGTTCTGGCGGAACGCCCGGCGGTAGGTGGACCACCAATAGCCCGCTTCATCCCGCAGCGCCCGCAGCACCGTATCATACATACCAGCCAGCACCGGGCCAGCCAGCACGCCGCCCACCACTGCGCTGATCAGCATCACCGGCAGGCTGTTCATCAAAAAGCCGATGTACACCAGGCAGATCACCGGCAAAAAACCCAGACAGGTAAGCAGATTTGCCAGGAACATCCCGCTCATATCCCGGCCGACCAGCTCAAAAAAGCGGGCAATGCCGGTCTTGCGGGGGGTGTCCTTTTCTATCCCCGGACCGGGTTTGTAATCGTTTGCAGAAGGAAACAGACCCATGGAAATAAAACCCCTCTTTCCTGGCGGCGGGCCGGGCACATCCCCGGGTCCTACCGCCAAAACGCCATGTAGCTACCTATAAATATACCCGTCTTTTGTGGATTTTGCAAGTGGACAGCCCTGCCAAATGTAAAAAAACTTTGAGCACTCCCTTTTTAGAAGAAATTGTGCTACAATAGAAACTGGCGGCATTTTGCCGCAAGGAGGATACGCCGATGAGTGTTTTACGCACGATCGCAATGTTCAGTTACCTGTTTGGGTACATGATCATTCATTACGGGGTGCTGCGCCGGGCCGAAAAGGCCGCCGCTGCCGGGGATACCGCTCTGGTAGAGCAGCTGGTGCGCACCCATATTCCCCACTGGAGCAGAAAGATCCTGAAGATCACCGGGGTCTCGCTTTCGGTGGAAGGGCTGGAAAATATCCCGAAGGACGGCCCCTGTGTGTTTGTGGCCAACCACCGCAGCTACTACGATATCCCGCTGCTGCTGGCCGGGCTGGACCAGCCTTACGGCCTGCTGGCCAAAGAGGAGCTGGCCAAGATCCCGCTGCTGAACCGCTGGATGAAGCTGCTGGGCTGCGTGTTTGTGCTGCGGGACGATATGCGCGCCGCCATTGAAGCGCTGAACGAAGCCACCGCCGTGGTGGAGCAGGGCAAGAGCTTCATCATCTTCCCCGAGGGGACCCGCTACAAAGGCGAGGAAGGCGGCATTGGCGAGTTCAAGGGCGGCGCCTTCCGCATCGCCGTCAAGACCGGCGCACCGGTGGTCCCGGTAGCCATTACCGGCGCACGGGCCTTGTTTGAGAACCGGGGCAACCGCTGCACCCCCGGCACGGTGCATATCCGTGTGCTGCCCCCCATCCAAACCAAGGGGATGGGCCGGGCAGAACAAAAGCAGCTGCCGGACGCAGTGCGCCAGACCATCTTGGCCCAGCTGTGAGCCGCATCGGGAAGGGAAAGGCAAAACGCAATGGCAAGTTACCGCTATGAACGTGACATCGACCCACAGGACCTGGCCCCACGGAAGGAAAAGCAGTATACCCGGCGGGAGCGCTGGGCCAACTGGTGGGATTATAACCTGAAATGGGTGCTGCTGATCGGTATTGCGGGCGGCTTTTTGGCCTATACCCTGATCGGCCACTACTTTTTTACCACCCACCCGGACTATAACATCGGGGTGGTGGCCCCTTACTATCTGCCGGAGGATACCCTCCAGGCGCTGCAGACCCAGCTGGCGGCCTTTGGCCAGGACCTGAACGGGGACGGCAAGACCGTGGTGACCCTGAACACCTATACCCTGGACTATACCCAGTCCGCCGAGGGCGAGACCGAGAGCGACGCCTACCTGACCATGGCGGGCACAGTCAAGCTGGCCTCTGATGTGCAGGGCGCCCTGAGCACCGTCTTTCTGGTGGCAGACCCAGCGGGCTTTGAGGAGAACACCGGCTGTCTGGCCTATCTGGACGGCACGCTGCCCGCCCCGGACAGCGATGCAGACTGGTGGAACATGGTCTACCGCTGGGAGGACTGCCCCGCCCTGACCGGGCTGGAGCTGGGCGATTACGGCCCGGATGCCACCCAAGCGGCCTCCGGCAGCAGCCAGGACTATATGCGCCGCTTCTATGTGGGCCGCCGGGGCGCCTGGAGCGACGCCCAGGCCGAAAACCTCTCCGGCGGAGAAGCCCTGTGGGCTGCTTTGACCGCCGGGGCCGTTTCCACCGCCGGGGAGGGCCGCTGATGCGCTGGCGGGTCAAAGCCGGTGCACCGGCCCGTCGGACACCCCGGCGCCCTCTCCCGCCCGCCGCGGACCATACGCCCCCCGCCCCGCCCAAAGCCAGTGCGCTGGAAAACCCCTACACCCCCCTCTTCCGGCCTGCACGCTCCTGGGAGGACCTGCGGAAAAAGGGGTAAAAATCACCGAAAGAACCGAAACGACCCGGGCTGCCTCTTTGCAGAGACTGGCCCGGGTCGTTTTGTGCATCAAAAAAGGACCTGGCGAACAGCGATGCGCAAGTTCCCCATTAAAAAGGGGTAGTTCTCTTATGAGACTGCGTTTGTTCGGTCAGATCCTGTTTGTAAACTTGTGTGTGTGTTCAAGCGCTTGAACTGGTATTAGTATAGCAATGCAGCAGGGAGATTTCAATTCAGCTTTTCCACAAAATCAAACATCAAAAATTGTGGACATCGTTCGGAAGAAGGACTTTTTCGGCCGCACCGGCCCCGCCAAAGGCCGCCCTCTTGTGTTCTGCCCCGTCTCCGGCTATAATCAAACCACACATTCCCTTAGGGAGAGAGCAAGGGTATAAAAGGAGAGCCGAGATGGAAGAATGTCTGATCTGTAAAGCCCCGCTGGAATACCTGGTGCAGGACCAAATGATGGAGTGCGCCATCTGTCATAAAAAGGAGCTGAGCAAGACCCGCTGCGTGAATGGCCACTATGTATGCAGCAGCTGCCACACCCAAGGGATGGACAGCATCTTTGGGCTGTGCCTGGCGGAGCGCTCCACCGACCCCATCGCCATCCTGGACCGGATGATGGCGCTGCCCTTCTGCCATATGCACGGGCCGGAGCACCATGTAATGGTGGGGGCGGCATTGCTCACCGCCTACAAAAATGCAGGGGGCGAGCTGGATCTGCCCGCCGCCCTGTCCGAGATCCACAGCCGGGGCATGGCGGTGCCGGGCGGTGCCTGCGGTTTTTGGGGCGCCTGCGGAGCCGGGATCAGCGCCGGGCAGTTTGTGGCCATTGCCACCCAGTCCACCCCTTTGGCCCGGGAGCCTTGGGGTCTGAGCAACCAAATGACCGCCCGGGCGCTGGAGTGCATCGGCCGGGTAGGCGGCCCCCGCTGCTGCAAACGGGACAGCTGGCTGTCCATTCTGGCCGCCGCAGACTTTGCCCGGGAACAGCTGGGCGTAGAGATGACCCCCAGCGCCCCCCGCTGCGAGTACAGCGCCCGGAACAGCCAATGCATCGGCAGCCGGTGCCCCTTTTCTCCCGCTGCGCCCCGGCCCCGGGTCGCCTTTCTCTGCGTACACAACTCCTGCCGCAGCCAGATGGCCGAGGCCCTGGGCCGGCAGCTGGGCCAGGGTGTATTTGAGAGCTATTCTGCCGGCACCGAGCCTGGCCCCCAAATCAACCCGGACGCTGTGCGGCTGATGCAGCAGGTCTACGGCATCGACATGACCGCCTGCCAGTACAACAAGCCCCTCTCGGCGCTGCCCAAGGTGGATATCGTCATCACCATGGGCTGCAACGTCCAGTGCCCCACCCTGCCCTGCACCTACCGGGAGGATTGGGGTCTGGAGGACCCCACCGGCCAGGGCGACCCGGCTTTTCTGTCCGTGATGGCCCGGATCGAACAAAAGGTGCGGGAGCTGACCCGCCGCATCCAGCGGGGCGAGCTGCCCACCCATCCATAACAAAAAACGCCGCCCGGTGTTTCTGCTGCAAAGCAGAGACCGGGCGGCTCTTATTTTGGCAGGGCAAATGCCCCTATGGCATCACAGTTCTGGCGTTTCCAGCTGGATATTCAGATAGCGCTGCATATCCCGGCGGCAGGTTTCGGCGTTGCCGTAGTCATCCGTTGCGCGGTAGATATAGTAGGCTTCCCGGTAACATTCTGCGCTTTTGCCGTCCTGTCCGGTAAAATGCAGCCCCTCCCCCAGCAGAGCCAAAAAGCCCGGAAGATACTGGTAATGCCCATATTCCACGCAGGCACGGCGGCCCTCCTCTGCGTAGCGGACCCCGTCGGCATAGCGCTGGGCGATGTTCAGCGCACGGGTATAGTTGTGCAGCACCATCGGCAGCAGTCCATTGCGGCACAGCAGCGCCTGGTTATGGTTGAGGATATAGTTCAGCAGCTTATCATACAGGTGCAGCGCTTGCTCCATCTGGTCTTCCGCCAGGTACAGCCCTGCGATCTGGTTCAGGGTCTTGATCTCATCAAAGGTATAGTAATGCTCCTCCAGATCTTCCAGCGAAAAATCCGGGATGGTCATCCGCATAGCATCCAACAGCATCTCCATCTGCTGCCTATGGGTGTAGCGGCCATCCAGCCCGCCCAGCAGCGCCCGGGACCGCACCACGAACTGACGGGTCAGGTTATCGTCCGGCGGCAGCAGCTGCTCCAGCTTCTGCAGCTTTTCAAAGCCTTCCTCCACCCGCTCCAGCACATTGCAGGCCACAATATCCTTTTTATACGCCTCGATGGCCACTTCCTCCTGTGTATTGATGGCAAAATACCGGGAATCCGGCAGTCCCAGCCGCTGCAGCAGGGCACTGATGCGGTTGCGGCGGGGGGTCTGGATCCCCGCCTCCAGCCGGGACAGAGTGGCCACTGTGCAAATGCCCTTGGCCAGTTGTCCCTGGGTCATGCCCAGCTCTACCCGGCGGCGCTTGATATAATCCCCGATCATGATAGTCTTCATACTATAACTCTCCTGCTCCCCCTCCGGCGGCATCCCCGCCGGGCAACACAGGCCCATTCTGGTTTGCATTGGCGCAATCCACTACAAATTTCCACATAAATCGACCCGATCTTCCCTTATTCTGTATACAATGATAGGCACACCCCGAAGAAAAGTCAATACGTTTCACTATTTTCCGGCGGGAAACATCTCTTTTTTTGGATCTTTGTCCGGACCGGCATCCGGTCTGTCCCCGCAAGACGCACAAAGCAAAACCCCTGTTTTTGTGCATTGGCCATAAATTTAAGAAGTTTTCTGAAAAACTATTGCAAACACTTGCCTGCTGTGGTATTGTAGGTCTTGCAAAGTGAATACCAAATGCTTGGTTTGTGTGAGAATTGAGAAGCGCAAGGCAGCCCCCCAAGGGGGTGTCCTGCGCTTTTTTTGTTCTTGTCCCGGCAGAAACGGAGGTTTTGTTCATGCTGGATGTTCTTGTGATCGGATGTGGGATCGTGGGCGCCGCCGCCGCTATGGAGCTGTCCAAATACCAGCTCCAGGTCGCTGTTCTGGAAAAGGAAAACGACGTGGCCAACGGCACCACCAAAGCCAACTCCGCCATTCTCCATGCGGGGTATGACCCGCTGCCCGGCACCCTGATGGCCCGGCTGAATGTGCGTGGTGTGGAGCTGGCAAAACAGCTGTGCGAACAACTGGATGTGCCCTACCGTCAGTGCGGCTCTCTGGTGCTGGCGTTCAGCCCGGCAGAGTGCGACACCCTGGAGACCCTGCGTCAGCGGGGCGAGGCCAACGGCGTGCCCGGCCTGCAGGTGCTGACCGGCGACGAGGCCCGCGCCATGGACCCCCAGCTCTCGGACAAGGTGCAGGCCGCCCTTTACGCCCCCACCGCCGCCATCTGCTCCCCCTGGGAGTATTGCCTGGCCCTGGCGGAGACCGCCGTGCGCAACGGCGCACAGCTCCACCTGGAGACCCAGGTCACCGGTATGGAGAAGCTGGCCGAGGGCTGGCTGGTCCACACCGACCAGGGGGATTTTGCCGCCCGGTATGTGATCAACGCCGCCGGTGTCAGCGCCGATGCCGTCCACGACCTGGCGCTGCCCCATGATTTCAGCATCCGGCCCAGCCGGGGCGAGTATTATCTGCTGGACAAATCCGAGGGCAGCCGGGTGTCCCACACCATCTTCCAGTGCCCGAACCAGAACGGCAAGGGCGTGCTGGTCAGCCCCACGGTCCACGGCAACCTGATCGTGGGCCCCAACGCCGCACCGGTGAAGGGCAACGACACCTCCACCACCGCCGACGGCCTGGAGTTTGTGCGCACCACCGCTGCAAAATCGGTGCCCCAGATCGCCTTTGGGCAGTCCATCCGCAACTTTGCAGGTGTGCGTGCCCATGCAGCCGAAGTCAATGATTTTATCCTGCAGGAGCGGGAGGGTTTTGTGGACGCAGCGGGCATCTGCTCGCCGGGTCTGTCCGCCGCACCTGCCATTGCCGAATATTTGGTGGAGCTGCTGCAAAAGGCGGGCCTTGCGCTGACGCCCAAGGCAGATTTCGTCTGCCAGCGCCACCGCACCCGCTTTAAGGAGATGACCCCCGAACAGCGGGCCGAGCTGGTCCGGCAGGACCCCGCTTTCGGACGGGTGATCTGCCGCTGCGAGACCATCACCGAGGGCGAGATCCTGGAGGCCATGAAGGGCCTGATCCCGCCCCGGTCGGTGGATGGGGTCAAGCGCCGGGTCAACGCCGGCATGGGCCGCTGCCAGGGCGGCTTCTGCGGGCCTCGTGTAGTGGAGATCCTGGCGCGGGAACTGAACCTGACCCCCCAGCAGATCCAGCAGGACCAGAAGGGCACCTGGCTGCTCTGGGGCGAGACCAAAGGAGGCAGCGCAAATGTATGATCTGATCGTGATCGGCGGCGGCCCCGCCGGTTTGGCGGCGGCCTGCTCCGCCTGGGAAAAGGGCCTGAAGAAGATCCTGGTCATCGAGCGTGACCAAGAGCTGGGCGGCATCCTGAACCAGTGCATCCACAGCGGCTTTGGCCTGCAATATTTTAAGGAAGAACTCAGCGGGCCGGAGTACGCCGCCCGTTTTGCCGACCTGCTGGCGCAGACCGGTGTGGAAGTGCGGCTGGATACCATGGTGCTGCAGGTGACCCCGGAGCGCCAGGTGCATATGGTGGGCAAGTCCACCGGCTACTGCGTGGAGCAGGCCAAGGCCATCGTGCTGGCTATGGGCTGCCGGGAGCGCACCCGGGGCGCCATCGCCATCCCCGGCACTCGTCCGGCGGGCGTGTTCACCGCCGGCGCCGCCCAGCGCTATGTCAACGTGGAAGGCTATCTGCCCGGCAAGCGGGTGGTGATCCTGGGCAGCGGCGACATCGGCCTGATCATGGCCCGCCGCATGACCCTGGAAGGCGCCAAGGTGCTGGCCTGCGTGGAAGTGATGCCCTATTCCGGCGGTCTGAACCGGAACATCGTCCAGTGCCTGCAAGACTTTGACATCCCCCTCTACCTCTCCCATACCGTCACCGAGATCCGCGGCAAGAACCGTGTCGAGCAGGTGGTGGTCAGCCAGGTAGGCCCGGACCGCAAGCCGGTGCCCGGCACCGAAATGGTGTTCGACTGCGACACCCTGCTTTTGTCGGTGGGTCTGCTGCCGGAAAACGAGCTGACCCAGCAGGCGGGCATCCGCATCGACCCCCGCACCAAGGGTGCTGTGGTGTACGAGAACATGGAGACCAGCCTGCCCGGCGTGTTTGCCTGCGGCAACGTCTGCCATGTGCATGACCTGGTGGACTTTGTCACCGCGGAGAGCCAGCGGGCCGGCGCTGCGGCGGCGGACTATGTGCTGTCCGGCGGGCAGGCCGAAGGCCGGGTCATCGAGGTGCAGAACGGCTCCGGCGTGACCTATACGGTGCCCCAGCACATCCGGCCCAGCCAGGTGGACAAGAGCTGCGGGCTGTTCTTCCGGGTGAACCGCATCTGCGGCGATTCGGAGATCCTGGTCACCAGCGGCGACCAGACCATTGCCCGCTTCAAGCGGGAGCACCTGGCCCCCGGCGAGATGGAAAACATCACCCTGCCCAAGGTGCTGCTGGACAAGGCCGGAGATACGCTGACGGTTTCCATCCGGGAGGTGGATTGAGATGAAGGAACTGATCTGCATTACCTGCCCCAAGGGCTGCCATCTGAAGGTGGACGAAGAAAACGGCTATGCCGTCACCGGCAACAGCTGCCCCAAGGGCGAAGCTTATGGCAAGGCGGAGCTGTGCCACCCCACCCGGGTGGTGACCTCCACCGTAAAATGCACCGGCGCAGCACACCCCCGCTGCCCGGTCAAGACCAATGCCCCCGTGCCCAAGGACACCGTGTTTGATGTGGCCGCCGCCCTGGATGCAGTGGAACTGACTGCCCCGGTGCGCATTGGCCAGGTGGTGATCCCCAACGTATGCGGCACCGGCGTGGACATCGTTGCCACAAAAAATATGTGAGAAAGGGGCGGCATCATGGCAAAGTACATCCTCTCCCTGGACCAGGGAACCACCAGTTCCCGGGCCATCCTGTTTGACCAGCAGCAGAACATCCTGGCGGTAAGTCAGAAAGAGTTCACCCAGATCTACCCCAAAGAGGGCTGGGTGGAGCACAACCCCATGGAGATCTGGTCCTCTCAGTATGCCGTGATGATGGAGGTGGTGGCCCAGAGCGGCATCCATGTGTCGGACCTGGCGGCCATCGGCATCACCAACCAGCGGGAGACCACCATTGTGTGGGACAAAACCACCGGCACCCCCATCTATAACGCCATCGTCTGGCAGTGCCGCCGCACTGCCCCCCTGGTGGACCAGCTGATCCAGCAGGGACTGACCGACCATATCAAAGCTACCACCGGCCTTTTGCCGGACGCTTACTTCTCCGCCACCAAGATCCGCTGGATCCTGGACCATGTGGAAGGGGCACAGCAGCGGGCAGAACGGGGCGAACTTTTGTTTGGCACGGTGGACACCTGGCTGCTGTGGAAGCTGACCGGCGGCGCTGTACACGTGACCGATGCCACCAACGCCTCCCGCACCATGCTGTATGACATCCACAAGCTGGACTGGGACGACACCCTGCTCCAGGCGCTGAACATCCCCCGGGCCATGCTGCCCCAGGTGCGCAGCTCCAGCGAGGTGTACGGCTATACCGAGATCCAGGGTGTGCGGGTGCCCATTGCAGGCATTGCAGGCGACCAGCAGGCCGCCCTGTTCGGCCAGACCTGCTTTGAACCGGGCGAAGCCAAAAACACCTACGGCACCGGCTGCTTTTTGCTGATGAACACCGGCGACAAGCCTTTTGTGAGCCAGAACGGACTGGTGACCACCATCGCCATCAGCCTGAACGGCAAGGTACAGTATGCGCTGGAAGGCTCGGTGTTCGTGGGCGGCGCTGTGATCCAATGGCTGCGGGATGAGATGCGCTTTTTCAACGAAAGCCGGGACGCAGAATACTACGCCCAAAAGGTCAAGGACAACGGCGGCGTCTACCTGGTGCCTGCCTTTACCGGCCTGGGCGCCCCCAACTGGGATATGTACGCCCGGGGCTGCATCGTGGGTCTGACCCGCGGCACCCGCCGGGAGCACATCATCCGTGCCGCCCAGGAGTCCATCGCCTACCAGGTGGCAGACCTGGTAAACGCCATGCAGCAGGACACCGGCCTGACCCTTGCCTCCCTGAAAGCGGACGGCGGCGCCAGCCGGGACCACTTCCTGATGCAGTTCCAGTCCGATATCATCCACTGCAAAGTGCGCCGCCCGGCGATCCGGGAGACCACCGCCCTGGGTGCGGCCTACCTGGCCGGGCTGGGCGTAGGCGTCTGGGACAGCCTGGATGAGATCAAAAAGCTCTGGGAATGTGATATCGTCTATGAGCCTCAGATGTCTGAGGACCAGCGCCAGGACCTGATGCGCCACTGGCACGAGGCTGTCCACCGCAGCCTGGGCTGGGCGGCGATCTGAAGCATCGCTTCATAAAACCATCAAAAAGAACAGGGCCTGCTGTCTATAAAATATAGGCAGCAGGCCCTGTATTTTTCATCTGTGCCGTTATTCTCTTTCTGGTGCATTTTTGTCTGCCGGAACCTCCAACGGCGTCAGTTCAAGTTCCTCTTTGCTGTGGCTGCTGCAAGGACCGCTCATCACATCCAGCACCTCGCTGAATATAGCCACAGACTCCGGCGGCAGTTGTTTAAGCTTGTTCAGCACCGGATCGGCCCATATCTCCTTCATGATCTCAACATATCGGTCATAGGTCTGTCGGCCTTTTTCCGAAACGATGACGACTACATTTTTTCGATTGCTGCCCAAGTGGTATTTCTCCAGCAACCCCATCTGGGTCAGCCGTGCTACCAACACGGTAAAAGAACTCGTAGAGATCCCCAGTCGCCGAGCGATCTGGGCCATATTCTGCTTTTTCTCCTCATTCTCCAGCAAGTATTCCACCACCTGTATCTCCGCAGGAGACAGGGACAGCTCCTCTGTCAGAGGGTACTTCTTTTTATATCCGGCCGCATAAACATTGGCGTAATGGATGATCTTTTCGATCAGGTCTCTCTGCTCGCCCATCCATTCCAGTTTCATTGGGGAAAACCTCCTTGTCCCATTCCGCACAGAGGACAGAATGAGATTACTGCTTTTGTTCATTATACCAATTTCAGATGCTTGGAGCAAGAAAAAACCTCTTCTGCGCCGACCAAACATCGCACACCAAGCCTTGGTTTATCTTCAGAGACCACACATCCCCTCATTCCGTAAAAAGCAACAAAACCAATCCAGCTCAGCATTGCATCTCGTGAGCATAATGCACAACGCATCAGGAAATTCTTCGGTAAGAATCCCGATTGTTTTCCCGCTTTCGATTCGCTATAATAGAGTCAAATCATTCAATATTAAACGATTTGATTTCAGAATAAAATCATTCTGCGAGAGATATGAGACGCGGAGAAAACTGGCTTTACTGCCTTGTTTCTCTGCGTCTTTTTAGCAACCGGATCCATATCCGCATCCCCTTTCCCATACAGTCCCCGCCCTCTTGGGAAGATCCATGCGGAAAAGAAGAATCCCATCTAGAAAGGAGGCTGAACCCATCCACCATTGAACTCGGCCGAAGAAAGGTATTTCAAAAGCACGAACACATCTATTGGTCAAGAAGGAGGACAATTATGGACAAACGAGCCCGGTCCCCACAAACCGAAACTAAAAAGTGGGCATCCTGGACGGCTGTACTAGCAGCACTGATCCTTATTTTTTCCCTTTTAGCAAGCCTTGTGCACACCGGCTTTGGCACAGTGACCGTCCGGGATATTCAGTATCTCACAGGAGAAGGCGGCTTACAGCGCGCTCTTCTCTACATTCCGGATTCTGCCACCCCGCAATCTCCCGCACCAGCCATTGTTGCCTGTCACGGTTATAACAATACTGCCGAAGTGCAGGATATCAATGCGATCGAGCTGTCTCGTCGGGGTTATGTGGTGATATCCATCGATGCCTACCGGCACGGACTATCCAGTGAAACCGATCCCTCCATGCCGGCAGCACAGGGCGGCGGCACCTATTCGGCGCTGCAGTATCTGGGTACCCTTCCGTATGTGGATACCAGCCGGATCGGCATGATCGGTCACTCTATGGGCGGCGTCAACATTCAAGCCGGAGCGCTGCGTGCCTGCATGGAGCATGAGCTCGATCCCTCCATTGTAGTACCTGCCGCTGTAGCGCCCACCGCTTCCTGGCTGGCTGCCGGAGAAGATGGCCGTCATGTCCTGACCGATTATGGGGTCAACATTGCACTTTTCAATGCCATATATGACGAATTCTACTATCCGGACCAGGGCGGTCGGGTAAATCTGACGGATGCAGCGACTGCTACTATGGGCTTTGAAAACGCTGCGTACGACACGTTCTACCGGTATGGAGATGCAGCTGCTCTGGATCGCGATGATGCCGTAACTGCTGCTGCATCGGGCGAGCTTCGGGCACTGCATGTATACCCCATGACTCACCCGGGCATCCACTTCTCCAAAGCCGCAGAAACAGATATCGTAGAGTTTTTTGATATCACGCTGCGAGGCGGACAAACGACCATCGCTCCTGACCAGCAAATCTGGCGGCTGAAACACTACTTTTCCGGCATTGCACTGCTGGCCGGTATCCTGTTGGTGATCCCCGTTGGCGGACTGCTGCTGCAGACCCGTTTCTTTAGCACCCTGGTTCGCCCGGAACCCGCTTCCTATGCAGTCGTAGAAAACAAAAAGCAGGGTGTCACCTATGTGTTGCTCACCTTAGCCTGTATGGTTCCCTCGGCGGTGCTGTACTATTTCTGCATGGCATGGGGCAATGCACTGCTCAGCAACTTTTTGCCGCTAGCTTGTGTCAACGGCATCGTCGTGCTGAACGTGCTCTCTGCACTGATCTCTCTGGCGGTCTTTATGCTGATGTATCGGCTGGTCTACAAAAAGAACGGCGCTTCCATAGACAACATGGGTGTCCGTCTACCCGTCCGCCAGGTGCTCAAGGCTCTGTTGCTGGCCGTACTGACCTTTGCAGCCACCTATGGAATGCTGGTACTTATCGACTACCTTTTCAAGGTCGATTATCGCTTCTGGGTATTCAGCATCCGCACTCTCACACCGGTCAAGTGGGGCATTTGGGCCCGGTATCTGCCGTTCTATCTCGTTTTCTTCCTGATGAGCGGTTTGAGTCTGAATATGACCACTCGTATTCGTGGAAAGAGCGAAGTATTGAACACTACCCTGTGTTTTATCTGCTCTGCTTTTGGGCTCTTTGTTCTGTGCATGCTGGACTATGGCGTCTTTTTTGCCACCGGCTACAAGCTGTTCCCAGTAGTAGGCGGTGCAGGCACCAGTCTGGCTGGCATCCTGCTATGGGGCGTAATTTTCATCCTTCCGCTTTCGGCTCTGATCTCTCGTTTCTTCTTTAAAAAGACTGGTTCTATCTGGGCCGGTGCCTTTGTCAACAGCTGTGTTGTCACCCTGTTTGCTGTCTCCAATACAGTAGTTACCCTGGGTGCACTGTACTAAAACCATCAAACGGTTCCAAAAACACGCTAACATTCCCTTCCCCTCTGCCTCCCTTTGGCTCATCTATCCTTGATCTCTTCATAGAGAAACCGCCCCATGGTCAGGAAACCATGGGGCGGCTTTGCTTTCTTACATCTCCCAGACGTCGGGGTTCGTGGTGGAAACAGCCACTGCGCCGGCAGCCAGAGCGGTGATCACATCCTCTTTATCCTGGATCAAGCCCCCGGCAATCACGGGCCGGCGGGTGCTCTGCGCCACCCGGGTGATGATCTTGGGCATCAGTCCGGGCAAGACCTCTACCAGGTCGGCGCTGCTGGGGCTGAACTGCTGGACGCTGAGCATGGCTTTGGAGTCCAGCAGGAAGAAACGCTGGATGCCCACAAGCCCCAGTTCCCGGGCACGGCGGGTCAGCGCCGCCTTTGTGGAGATGACGCCGTCCGCTACCGTATTGCCCGCGATAAAGTCGGCGGCAACCTCTTTGGAAGCCAGCCCTTCGATCATATCCAGGTGGACGAATACCAGCTTGCCGCAGTCATGCACCTGGGCTGTCAGCTGCGACACGGTAAGGATGTTGCCGTACAGCAAAAAGATCACGCCCACGTCGCTTTGCAGCGCGCGCTGAAACTCCTCGTTGTTCTTTACGGCGGCTATGATCGGCTGATCGCTCAGGATCTCCAACAGACGTTCTGCTCGCAAAGCAGCTCACCTCTCCCTGGACAGACTACGCAAAACCAGGGGGATCTCCGCCGGATGGCCGGTATCCCCCTGGTACGTTCGATTTCTGTTTTTAGTATACCATACCGGCAGTTGAAACGTCAATCCGCCGCTCATCTCCGGGCATACCGGGTCTGTACCAGCCGGTCGGGGGCATACTGCTCGGAAAGGGTGCCGCCCATGCTGGCAGCGTAGTAATACAGCGCCGTCCAGCTCTTCAGCTCGTAGTCGGTGCCCTCCAGGATGCCCTGGCCCTGGCAGTACGGAGCCCAGAACCGATAATATTCTTCCGAGGTATTATCCGCCGGAACGGTCAGATACTCGCCGGTCGCTCCGTTGTAGGGAGCAAAGGGGACGGCACTTCCGAATGCAGTCCGGGTGATGGTCGGCATCAGCCCCGACAGATTCTGTGTGGATTCAAAGGTAAAGGAGGTCCTGTATGCGCGGTCATACTCCAAGGGCTTCCACTCATTCAGTTCCGGGAAGTAGACTTCGATGCTGGACACATCGCAGCTGATCTTTCCGTCCGCAGTGGTGTAATGGTAGCGCATCCCGCTGGTGTGCAGCGTTCCTGCGCCGCCATAGGGCGTCCCCTGCTTGCTGACACCAGAGCACATCGCATCAAAAATGCAGATCGCCGCCAGCTGCGTGCCGGACAGATCGCAAACCGCCAAGCTGGAGCCAGCGCTGTGATCCACCGCCGACTCACCCGTGGACTGCTGATTGAAGGCATCTGCTACGGTATACTCGCCCTGATAGAGCGCACTGCGAACATAACCGCCGAAGGCAAAGGACACCTGGGACTCTGCGGCATAGTTGAAAGCGTCGCAGATAAAGGCGGTCACCGGAGACTGGATGTAGGTGTACCCGATCGAATGGCCATCCTCATACTGAACATAATCGTATCCCGTCGGGACCGTCATCACGACAGAACCAGGGGTCACGCCTTCCAGGCCCAGTTTGGAGAAGTATCCGTCCGGAGCCACCAGCTCTGCATCGTACTGCTCCACAAGTGCCTGCAGGGAGCGATAGTTCCGGGCTTCCTTCGACAGATCCCACAAGTCGTTATAGTCATAGGCTTCCGTCAGATCGTAGCAGCGGGACTCACCCTCTACATACGTCCAGCCTTCCGGGGTCTTTTTCAGGCTCAGCACGCCCAAATTTTGCGCATAGCAGCCCGAGGACATCAGAATGACGCCATTTTCTACCAGAGGCTTTTCAAAGCAGACATGCGCATGGGCGCTCTGGATCACATCCAGATACCCCTCCGATGCAGCTGCAATGGCTTTATCTTCCGCGGTACCGCAGTGGCTCAGCGCAATGACCAGGTCGCAGCCTTTTTCCTGCTTCAAAAACTTTGCATAGACATTGGCCACTTTGCTGCAATCCATCCGTTTCAGGTCGGAGTTTTTGCAGTAGCCATAGGCCTCCTCGCCCAGAATGCCAAACAGACCTACTTTATAGCGGCCCACCATCTTGATGGCGTAATTCTTTGCTTGGGCCTGCGCATACGCACCCGCTGCAAAGGCATTGGTGCTCAAGTTTTCAGGCTGGATGTCGGCATCTGTATACGCGATCTCCTGCCCGGCTGGATCGTACTTGATAAATATATTGGACACCAGCAGCTGCGGCAGAGCATGGGTCACCCCATAATTCCACTTGCTTTTCCGCGCATTGACCCAGGAGTTTACCACCGCCTGGTCGCCCACATCAAATTCGTGGTTGCCCAGGGTGCAAAAATCCACTTCCATCTGTGCCAGCGCCAGGATCTCCCAGCCTTTCTGGTATCCGTCCTGATACGGTGTTCCCTGGGAGTAGTCTCCGCCGTCCAAGGTGAGAGATCTGCCCAGGGCTTTGCGGCGCACCAGCGCCTGCGCTGCCGCCATGCGGGCTGCACCACCCATGATCTTTGTGGAGCCATCCGGGTTCATGGTTTTGGAGGTGGTCAGGTTGGAGTGGATGTCGTTGCTCAGCAGCAGCACCACATCTCCTTGGTACTGTTCGTGATCCTCGATCCTTGGCCAGGCCCATCCTCCCAGCAAGGGGGTCACAGCCGCAGCAGCTGCAGCGGCGCCGGCGGTTCTAAGAAAATTTTTGCGCGAGATCTTCTGCATCTTTTTTCTCCTTTTCCTGTGTCCTGTAAAGCGGGCCATGCTTCCAGAACGCAGAGGCAAGTGTTCTTCTTCCCAATATGAAACGAGTCCCTGTTCTGCGCAGTAAAAGACGCATTCCACTGGCAAAACTCCAGTTGGAGTGCGGCTTTTCGCTATCGCTTGCGTAGGTTTTTCTGGACTTCGTTGTATCCATAATAGCAGTTCCTTTCCGCCGAAACAACGATTTTACGGGTAAATTTCTGCAAAATTCCTGTAAATCAACGAGATTCCCGTTTGATATGACGCAAGTTGTCCCAAAAGTGCGCATGTTGTCTTCTTCTGTTGCTTATTGGCCAGACTCTGCGCCGCTCATCTCCGGGCATACCGGGTCTGTACCAGCCGGTCGGGGGCATACTGCTCGGAAAGGGTGCCGCCCATGCTGGCAGCGTAGTAATACAGCGCCGTCCAGCTCTTCAGCTCGTAGTCGGTGCCCTCCAGGATGCCCTGGCCCTGGCAGTACGGCGCCCAGAACCGATAATATTCTTCCGAGGTGGTATCCCGGGGAACCTGGGCATAGGTGCGGGTGGCCTCGTCGTAGGGTGCAAAGGGGATGCCCTTACCGGTGAGCTTGCGGGTGGTATCTTCCATCAGACCCACCAGGTTCTGGGATGCCTCAAAGGTAAACGAGGTGCGGTATGCCTTGTTGTAGTCCAGCTTTTCCCACACATCCCGCTCCGGGTCGTAGACCTGGATGCTATGCAGATCGCAGAGGATCTTTTTGCGTCCCAACGGCAGATAGCGGTAGCGCAGGTTGCTGGTGTGCACGGTGCCCGCTGTGCCGTACAGTGCGCCGCCCTCGCTGACACCGGCGCAGAGCGCATCAAATACGCACAGTGCGGCCAGCTGCGCCCCGGACAGATCGCACACCAGCAGGCTGGACCCGGCGCTGCGGTCCAGTGCCGACTCGCCGGTGGACTGCTGGTTGAAGGCATCCGCCACCGTGAACTCCCCCTGATGCAGCCCGGTGCGGACATAACCGCCGAAGGCAAAGGACACCTGGGACCCGGCTGCAAAGTTAAAGGCATCGCAGATAAAGGCCGTTACCGGGGATTGATGGTAGGTATAGCCCAGCGCCTCTCCCTGCTCGTACTTGAGGTAATCATACCCTTGCGGAATCTGCATCACCACGGTATCCTGGGTCAGGCCCTCCAGACCCAGCCGGGAGAAATAGCCGCCCGGGGCCACCAGCTCCTCATTGTACCGCTGGATCAGCGTTTGCAGCGCCCGATAATTCTGCCCCTCATCCGTCTGGTCCACAGGGTCCGGGTGGTCAAAGCTGTCGTCCAGGGTATAGCAGCGGGACTCGCCCTCTACCCAGCGCCAGCCCTCCGGGGTCTTTTTCAGGCTCAGTACGCCCAGATTCTGGGCATAGCACCCCGCAGACATCAGGATCACGCCGTTTTCGGTGCGGGGCTGGTCAAACCGCAGGTGGCTGTGGGCGCTCTGGATCACATCCAGCCAGCCCTCCGACGCTGCCGCCGTCGCCAGATCTTCCTCTAAGCCGCAGTGGCTCAGCGCAATGACCAGGTCGCAGCCTTTTTCCTGCTTCAAAAACTTTGCATAGACGTTGGCCACCTGGGCGCAGTCCATCCGCTTCAGATCCGAGTTTTTGCAGTAGCCGTAGGCTTCGTCTCCGACCAGGCCAAACAACCCCACCAGATGCTCGCCCACCCGCTTGATGACATAGTTTTTGGCCCCTACATGGCCGTAGGCTCCAGAACCGAATGGGTTTGTGGACAGATCTTCCGGGCGGATATCCGCTGCGGTATAGCGGATCTCGTGCCCTTCTGCATCGTATTTGATGAACAGATTGGAGACCAGCAGCTGCGGCAGGCTGTGGTCTACTCCATAGCGGAGGGCATTGTCCCGGGCTGCCGTCCAGGCATTGGCCACCGCCTGGTCGCCTACGTCAAATTCGTGGTTGCCCAGGGTGCAAAAATCCACCTCCATCTGTGCCAGCGCCAGGATCTCCCAGCCTTTCTGGTAGCCGTCCTGGTATGGGGTGCCCTGGGAGAAATCGCCGCCGTCCAGGGTCAGATACTTTCCGGCGGCCCGGCGGCGGATCTGTGCCTGGGCTGCCGCCATCCGCGCCACACCGCCGGTGACATGGGTGACGCCGTCCTGCCCCATCTGTTTGGACGGCCCCAGATTGGAGTGGATATCATTGCTCAGCAGCAGCACCACATCCCCCTTGCAGGGTTCCGCCTCTTCCGGTGCAGGCAGCGCCCAGCCGTGCAGCATAGGGGTTACCACCGTGCCCGCCGCCAGGGCAGCGGCCGTTTTCAGGAATCGATTGCGGGAAATCTTTTTCATGGTACGGTACTCCTTTTTGTCTTGGGCCGCCGCACCCCCACCACCAGAGGCGCGGTTTTGCGCAATAAAAAAAGACGCGATACGGCCCCGGACCGGGCTGCATCGCGTCTCTCACTTCTCACGCAGACTCCCATTGCAATTCTGATAGGACTACTATAGCAAATCTTGTACCAAAAATCAACGACTATGAGGATAATATTTTAACAATACGCTGTATTTTTGTGCAAATCGTGCAAAATGATGCAATGCACACAAGATAACAAAAGCCCCCGGCCTTACGGCACGGGGGCTTTGTTCGTCGTTCTAGGGTCTGGCTCAGACAGCCTTGTTGGCACGCTTGGCCATGCGGCTGATCTTGCGAGAAGCGGTGCTCTTCTTCAGCACACCCTTGGCGCGGGCCTTGTCGATCGCGGAAACAGCAGCCAGGACGGTTGCGTCCTTGTCGGCGGCATTCGCATCGATGGCAGCGTTTGCCTTCTTGACGACTGTTTTCAGGTTGGTCTTAATGGCCTTGTTGTGGGCCTGCTCCGCAGCAGACTGCACGACACGGTCCTTCTGAGATTTGATGTTAGGCATTCGTTCCACCTCCTTGGCTACCTATAACAGCGCATCTTATGATACCATATTTGCCGTACCAACGCAAGCGTTTTTTGATTTTTTGTATAGAATTTTTTTGCACTGTCCATACTCTGCCCAGCGGGGCGGTCTGCAAAGGGCCGCAAACCGACCAGATGAAAAGGAGAGTGGGACAAAATGCGGCAGACGGATCTGGCGGATGAGCTGTTTGGCACGTCAGGGGCCGCCCTGCCCACAGGGGTGCGGCTGGCCACAGCCCGGCAGGGGGCAGTCACCGTGACACGGGTGGAGATCACCCAGGAGGGGCTGGCGCGGCCCAAGGGCCGGTATGTCACCTTGGATGTGCCCAGCGTCTCGGTGCTGGACGAGCGGGACAGCCGGGTGATCGAGCTGGCGGCTGCGGAGCTGCGGGCGCTGCTGCCTGCAGAGGGGCCGGTGCTGGTGCTGGGGGTGGGCAACCGCCGTGTTACCGCCGATGCCCTAGGCCCCCGCACCGTGCAAAAAGTGCTGGTGACCATGGGCAGCCCGCATCCCTGGCCGGTGGCAGGCATCCGGCCGGTGGCGGCGGCTGCGCCGGGGGTCTCGGCTGCTACGGGGCTGAGCCTGCAGCAGCTGGCAAAGGCGCTGGTCTCTGCGGTCAGGCCCGCCGCCCTGGTCTGTGTGGACAGCCTGTGCACCGCCGAAGCCCGCCGCCTGGGCCGGAGCCTGCAATTTGCGGACACAGGGCTGTATCCTGCACAGCCAGACAGCGCAAAGCACCTGGACGCCGTTCAGCTGGGGGTACCGGTGGTGGCGGCGGGCATCCCCACCCTGATGGAAGCCCGGGAGGGGGCCGACCTGGTGGTTGCCCCGCGGGACCTGGATGGGGTCATCGCCCACGGCTCTGCACTGCTGGCTGGGGCCATCAACCGGGCGTTGCAGCCCCGGCTCAGCCTGGCGCAGCTGTGCTGGCTGGCCGGGTGAGCAGCGGGTGGTCTTTTTCGCACCGGCGGCGCATATACTCCCTACGACCCAAAACAAAAAGGGGGTGCGGAGATGCGCCGCAGAATGGGACAAGAAGCAGACCGCCGCTGGGGGGCGCTGGCCGGGGCGGCGGCGCTGGCCGCTGCGCTGACTGCCCTGGCACGGCCTTTGGTGCTGGCAGCTGCCCTGTGGACGGCGGGGCCGCTCCCCGCCTTACAGACCGCCTTATGGTGGACCAGCGGGCAGTCCGAGGTGCTGCAGACCGCCGCCAGCACCGAGACCATCCCCCTTGCCGGGCCGGAAGCCGAACCCCCGGCGCCAGCCGCCGCTGCTGCCGCCGGGCCGGACATCCAGGCGTATTTTGTGGAGCTGCAAGGGGAGCAGGACCGCCCTGCCGACGCTGCCCCGGTGACTGAAAAGACCTATGCCCAGGGCAGCGGCAGCCAGTATATCCCCTGCGGGGCAGGCAGCATCAAGAACAATACCCGCGTCTCAGCGGCCGAAGCCGCTGCCGCCGCTGCCGGGGGGCTGCCCTTTGACATCCAGCTGGACAGCGACCAGCCCCAGGTTTTGGTGATGCACACCCACGCTACCGAGACCTACCGCCCCGCCGCCGGGCTGTGGTATGCCCCGGGAGATGGCGCACGCACCACCGACCGCACCCGGAATATGTGCGCCGTAGGGCAGGTGATCACCGACACGCTGAACGCCGCCGGTATCTGCACCCTTCATGATGAGACCCTGAACGACTACCCCAGCTACACCGGCAGCTATGCCAACAGCCGGGCTGTGGTGCAGCGGTATCTGCAGCAGTACCCCAGCATCAAGGTGGTGCTGGATGTGCACCGGGACGCCATCGAGTCCGGCGGGGCACGGATCGCACCGGTATGCACCATCAATGGGCGGCCCTCTGCACAGGTGATGCTGATCTGCGGCTGCGACAACGGCGGCAGCGTCCGCCTGCCCAACTGGCGGCAGAATCTGGCCTTTGCCGCTGCCTGGGAGCAGGCGATGGAGCGCCGCACCCCTGGGCTGACCCGGCCGGTGCTGTTCAGCTACCGATTCTATAACCAGGACCTGACCACCGGCAGCCTGCTGATCGAGGTGGGCGGCCATGGAAACACCCTGAACGAGGCCCTCTACGCTGGGCAGCTGGCTGCGCAGGGGCTGGTGGATGCGCTGCTGGGCAGCAGTGCCCCCTGACCGCCCCGCAGCCCCTTGACAAAGCTGCGTGCATATGCTATGTTTTACAGTATCAAAAGCCATGATCGGGAAAAGTAGCGCAGTCCAAACGCCACAGAGAGCGCGGCAAAGCTGAGAGCCGCGTGCGCACGGCGCGTGAACGAACACCCGGGAGCTGCAAACTGAACCCCGGCGCTGCTGCGCCGCCAGTAGGTGCGCCGCAGGCCCAGCGTTAAAAGGGGCAGCGCTTCGGTCGGAGCGCGCGAGGGACCGGGCTATGGCCTGGTAATTCAGGTGGCACCGCGGACATTACAAGACAGCTTGTTCGCCCTGAACATTCAGGGCAAAAGCTGTCTTTTTATTTTTCGGAGGTAAAACTATGGAACGCACCGAGATCGCATCCCTGTACCGCTGCCCCCCGGCAGACGGCACCAAGCTCACCGTCTGCGGCTGGGCCAAAAACATCCGCGACTCCAAGAACATTGGCTTCATCGCTCTGTCCGACGGCGGCTGCTTCAAGACCCTGCAGCTGGTGCTGGAGGCCGGCAAGGTGGAAAACTATGACCAGGTGATCCACACCGGGCTGTACAGCAGCCTGCGGGTCACCGGCACCCTGGTGCATACCCCCCAGGCCAAGCAGCCCTTTGAGCTGAACGTGGATACGGTGGAGATCCTGGGCAGCTGCCCGACAGAGGAGTACCCCCTGCAGAAAAAGAAGATGAGCATGGAGTATCTGCGCACCATGCCCACCCTGCGCCCCCGCACCAACACCTTTAACGCCGCATTCCGGGTGCGCAGCACCGCCGCCTATGCCATCCACCGCTTCTTCCAGGAGAACGGCTTCGTCTACGCACACTCCCCGCTGCTGACCGCATCGGACTGCGAGGGCGCCGGCGAGATGTTCCGGGTGACCACCCTGGACCTGGAAAACCCGCCCAAGACCGAGGAGGGCGCCGTGGACTACAGCCAGGACTTCTTCGGCAAGCCGGTGAACCTGACCGTTTCCGGCCAGCTGGAGGCCGAGGCTATGGCGATGGCATTTGGCAAGGTGTACACCTTTGGCCCCACCTTCCGGGCTGAGAAGAGCTTCACCACCCGCCATGCAGCCGAGTTCTGGATGATCGAGCCGGAAATGGCATTCTGCGACCTGGCCGGTTATATGGACAACGCCGAGGCTATGACCAAGTATGTGATCCGCTATGTGCTGGATAACTGCCCGGATGAGATGGCGTTCTTCAACCAGTTCATCGACAAGGGTCTGCTGGAGCGGCTGGAGCTGGTGGCAAACAGCGAGTTTGCCCGCATCAGCTACACCGAGGCCATCGAGATCCTGAAAAAGAACAACAAGAAGTTCCAGTACCCGGTGGAGTGGGGTGCAGATATCCAGACCGAGCACGAGCGCTACCTCACCGAGGTGGTCTACAAAAAGCCGGTGTTCGTGACCGACTACCCCAAGGAGATCAAGAGCTTCTACATGAAGCAGAACGCCGATGGCAAGACCGTGGCCGCAGCGGATATGCTGGTGCCCGGCATCGGCGAGCTGATCGGCGGCAGCCAGCGTGAAGAGGACTACGACAAGCTGGCCGCCCGTATGGACGAGCTGGGCCTGGATAAGACCAGCTACGACTGGTACCTGGATCTGCGCAAGTTTGGCGGTGTGGAGCACGCTGGCTACGGCCTGGGCTTCGAGCGTCTGCTGATGTACCTCACCGGTATCCAGAACATCCGTGACGTGCTGCCCTTCCCCCGCACGGCTTACGGCTTCTGATCCCATCCGCTCTTAAAAGAACAAAAAGGTGTACCCTTTGTGCAAGGGTACACCTTTTTTCATGCTTCCTTTACCAAGGCAATAAAACGCTTCATCTGGGGGGTCAGCCATTTGTCCCGGTGGTAAAACAGCTGGCGGTGCATCTCCATCTGACAATCCGGCGTGTGCAGCCTGGCCAGCCGCCCGGCGGCCAATGCGTCTCGGACGATGAACTCCGGCAGGAACGAAAGCCCCATGCCCCGCTCCACCAGCTGCTCCAGCAGCACGGCGCTGCCCGTCTCCAGACAGGGCCGCAGCGTAAGGCGGCGGCCGGCCAGCCACTGGTCCAATTCATCCCGGTAGCTCATGCCCCGCTCTGTAAGCAGAAAGTCCTGCCGGACCAGGTCTTCCAGGGTCAGGTCTTTCCGCCCTGCCAGGGGGTGCCCCGGCGGGGCTACAAAGCAGATGGGCTCCGGTTGGTCTACTGCCAGCACAAAACTGGGCTGCGCCAGGGGACGGTCCAGCGTATACGCCAGATCCATCTGGTTGGTGCGCAGCAGTTGCAGCATCTCATCCGCAGTGGCGGTGCGCAATACCAGCTCCACCTGGGGGCACAGCGCATGGTACCGCTGCAAAAGGTCCGGCAGAAAGGCACTGCATACCGAGTCTGCCAGCGCAATGCGCAGCCGTCCCTGGATCTGCTGGGCAGGCTGCAGCGCAGCCTGCGCCTGCTGCGCGGTGGTCAGCAGCGTGCGGGCGTACCCCATAAAGGTCTCGCCTGCCTGCGTAAGACGAACGGTCTTTCCCACCCGGTCCAGCAGCGGGGTGCCCAGCTCGTTTTCCAGCTGGGCGATCTGGGACGATACAGCGGACTGTGAATAGCCCAGCTCCCTTGCCGCCTGGGAAAAGCTGTGCAGCTCGGCAACGTGTAAAAAGGTTTGGATCGTGCGCAGCTCCATGGTGCCTCCTTTGTATCCTGGTGTTTGGGTGGGTCGTGCGGTGGTTTCCGGGGCGAACCCTCTCAGTCTCGCTGCGCTCGACAGCTAGTTCCCCTTTTTGTCGCCTGGCGGGAGAGGGTGCTTCCGGGACGAACCCTCTCAGTCGCCTACGGCGACAGCTCTCCCGAAGGGCGAGCCC
>UQGD01000006.1 GCA_900540455.1 uncultured Faecalibacterium sp. | reverse complement strand
CGTCCAGCCGGTAGGTCCCATCGGTGGGCACATCCAGGCAGCCGATGATGTTCATGCAGGTGGATTTGCCCGAGCCGGACTGCCCCACGATGGCCACAAACTCGCCCCGGTCGATCCGCATAGAGATGTGATCCGCTGCTTTTACCGTGGTATCACCCATCTGATAGTATTTGCATACCCCGTCAAACTCGATCAGTGCGCTCATGGATCAGCCCTCCGTTGTGGTCATTGTGACGGCGGCGCCGCCATAGTAACCGGCATTGGTCAGGGTGGAGGGGTCGTATCCGATCACATCGCCGTCGGTCAGCCCGCTGAGGATCTGAATGTACTGGTCATCGCTGATACCGGTACGGACCGGAACATACACATACCCTTCCGGTGCAGTCATGGACGGATCGGCGTTGGCAGCGCTGGGGCTGTCGGTGGTCACCAGCACATAGCTGCCCCGCAGCAGGGCGGCGTTGGGCACTGCCAGCACATCCTGGACTTGCTCGGTCTGGATCTGGACGGTGGCGTTCATGCCGGGGCGCAGCTCGCCGGTGCGGTCGATGCGTACTGTTACCGGATAGGTCGTGGTGCCGCCGGTGGTGGTGCCTGCGACCAGCACACTGGTCACAACACCGGTGTATACCTCGCCAGGCACTGCGTCTGCCCGGATCTCCACCGTCTGCCCAGGTTTCAGGGAGCGGATCTTCAGCTCGTCCACTGCCAGGTTCATTTCCAGATAGCTCATGTCATAGATGGTGCACAGGCTTTCGTTGTCGGAGAGGCTGGTGCCCACGGTGTCGCCGGCTTTGACCCGCTTTTCCACTACGGTGCCCCGGATCGGAGAGGTGATGGTGTAATTGGCCAGCGCTCTCTGGGCAGCCTCCACGTTCAGCTGCGCACTGCGCACAGAGGTCTGTGCGGTACGGGACTGCCGGTCCAGATCCCGGCCAGACAGCCGGAGCAGGACCGTATCCCGCCGCACCGAAGCGCCTTCGGCTGCACAAAGCTCTGCCACAGTGCCGGAGGCGGCGGCTGTGATCGTCTGCTCCTGCTGGTAGCGGAAATGAGCAGAACCAATGGAGCCCACGCCGTTTACGGTGGCGGCTGCGGCCTGGGCGGGGGTCAGTCCGCCGGGATTGGGGACGGCAATGGTCACTGTCCGGGTCAATAGATTGCTTCCGCTGGCACTGTCTGTTCCGGACACCGACCGCACGGTGCCCTCCAGCGCTTCAAAGGTGGTGTCTACCAGCACCTGGGCTTTCTGCCCGATGCTGAACCCGGCGGCTTCGGCAGCGGGAAATTCCAGTCCCAGCAGCATCACCGATCGGTCACGCACAACGGCCAGCTCCTGCCCGATCTGCACGGCATCGCCTTTTCCCACCAGGAACGCGGTCAGGGTGCCGTCGATGGGGCTGCGGATCGTTTGATCGTCCAAAGCATTTTCGTAGCCGTTTTTTGCTTCTTCCAGGGCCAGCTGGGCTTTTTCACACTCGGCAGAAGCGTCGGCGCTGTCCAGTGTGTACAGCACGGTGCCTTTTTCGATCTCGTCACCCAGCTCAAAGTCTGCGGTCAGGACAGTCCCCTTGACCAGGGTGCGCACGGTGTAGGCGTCCGCCGCTTGGATGGTGCCGCTGCCGTTGAAGGTGTTTACGATGTCCCGCCGTTCCAGCGGCTGTTGGATGTAGTTGGCGGATGCTGGGGCGGTCTGGGGGGACAGCATTGGGCCAACAACGGCTCCGCCGATCACAAGCACACCGGCCGCAGCGGCCAGCAGTTTCCAATGGCGTTTGCAGAAACCCTGTGCCCGGTGCAGGAACGGCTCCCGGACCGCGGTGGATGTTTTTTCTGGATTTTCGTTTTGCATCATGCAGCAAAGACCTCCTGTTATTGGATAAGACCAAGCGGGAAGCGCCCTGATTTTTTCAGTACAAGGCGCTTGCAGCCGGACTGTGCGGCATAAGTATCCCGCGTTGCAGCAGTAAAATCAACCAAAACAGCCCAAATTTAAGCTGTTTTTAAGATGAGGGGCAGGAACGGGGGATAAAAATGCTTGCCTGCTCGTTAATACGAAAGAGGCAGCGGTTTTCCTGCAAAGACAGAACGAAAATTCGTCTGCCGGACAGCGCAGCAGGGAACAGACAAAAAGACCTTGACAAATCCATTGGAAAGCGTTAAAATATTTAGCGTTGTAAGATATATGGGCCCGTAGCTCAGTTGGGAGAGCGCTGCGTTCGCATCGCAGAGGTCAAGGGTTCGAATCCCTCCGGGTCCACCAAAAAAAGCCCCACGCCGTATTTCGGCGTGGGGCTTTTTGCGTCAAACCGGCGGAGGGGGGACAGCACGTCTCCTCTGAAAGGGTGAAAGATAATTTTCCGATCGGGTGTAAGGGTCAGGGTATCTCCCAAACAAAAGTTGCCGTCTCTCTTTCATTTTTTAAATGTGGTATCATTCTGCACGAACTGGGCGGCAGCGGCACCTGCGGCTGTGCCTACCTGGTTATAAGCGGCTTGATAATAGTGGAAATCATCTTTCATCAACCCTTTCGCACGCATGGTGTGGAACAAATCGCACACCAGTTCCAGCCCGGGCAGGCTTTCGGCCATCTCCAGCTGAACACGGCGGATGGGGGCGTAATCGTAGCCATGGGGGCCGTTATACTCCCCGATGGTGATCAAAAAGCAGGTCTCCACGCCGGCATGGTGCAGCTTTTCCAGCATCTGCTCCATTTTCTGCCGGTATACTGGGGCGGGGGTGCCCAGGTCGCCGTCGGTCTCGCCTTGGCACCACAGAGCAAAGCAGTGCCGCAGGGGCAGACCGTGCTGCTGCATATAGCACTGCGCCCGCTGAAGCCGGGCAAGCGCATCCGACAGGTAATCGTTTTGTCCCTGCCAGGCAGAGATCGCCGAGCCGCCCTTGCTGGCCGATACGCCGATAATAGGGGTGTGCGTTTGAGCATAGTAGGCGTTGGCAAAGGCAGTTACCAGAGAGCCGGTCTTCATCCCAGGTTCAAAGATGCCGTTGGGGTCATTTTCCGCTGCACCAAACGGCTCTTGGATGGGGAAAAGCTGCTCGGGTGCGGAAACAGACCGGTATTCAAAGCCAGCGCCGGGGGTAAGCTCCGGTGCGCCTTCCGGCCAACGTGGGGAGCTGACCCCTCGTCCGGCCATGTTGGATTGTCCGATAAAAAGGAATAGATCGTATGCCTGCTGCATAAAAGCCTCCTATAAAATAGTGGTGTGTACCAGCCTTATCCTAGCGGAATCTTTGCCGGATTGCAAGAGGGGAGGGCGGGGGTTGTGTGTGCTTGGGCCGAATAAAAAAGAAAAGGACCCTCCGCACCCCGTTTGGGGGTGCGAAAGGTCCTTTTTATCAGGGAAATCTCTGACCCGGAGAAAACGCTTAATCCTTGGGGATCTTGTTCAGCTCACGGTTCAGCACGTCCACCAGACCCTGGGGCATTCCCAGGTTTCTCAGCTTGGACATGGCATCGATGGTCATGCTCTCCATCAGGGCACGACGGGGATCATCCAGCATCCGGCCAAAGTACTTGGACAGGACTGCATGAGCCTGGGGGTTCTTCAACAGCACGCCCACCTTGTCCCGGCTGGAGTAGCAGTTTTCGTCCAGCTCAAAAGGCTCGACTTCCGGCAGATCCATCCCCTCGAACCAGTTGGTGGCCCGGGTGCCTGCCGTTTTGGGCAGTACATAGCTGGTATCCGGCTGCTCCACACGGCAAAGGGTCATGCGGTCCTCATAGAGGTTGCCGTCTTCATCCCAGCCCTGCAGCAGGATCTCGTTCTCGCCCATCTGCAGGGGAACCGCTGCAAAGGTGGTCATGGGCTGCACCTGCTGGGTCTGCTGGACCAAAGTCCCGTTCACATACAGGGCCAGCTTTGCCAGATTGGACAGGGCGGTCAGGTCATTGCACTCCCGATGACGATGGACAAACCGGCTGCCTGCCAGCTTGACGAACTTTTCCGCCGACCAATAGGCTTTGTAGAGGTAAAATGCATCCTTTTTCAGCTGGCGGTCGATCGTGACCAGACCCTTCTGGTTCTGACCGGTCTTGCCGCCCTCGTTCCGGGCAGCACTGCCAAAGTCGGCCATGTTCCACACATAGCTGCCCACCATAAAGTCCCGCTCCTCAAAGGCACGCAGTGCGTTGTCCGAGAACAGCAGCTGATATTCCTCGGTGTAGTCCTTTACGCTGGGCTCATAGCTGTGCAGTGCAGGGTTGGTATCCACGCCGTACTCGGTGACCATCAGCGGGATATCCGGGCACTGGGCGTGGAAGGTATCCAGACGCACCTGCAGATCCGGGATGTTCTGGTAGTACCAGCCGTAGTACAGGTTGTAGCCCACCAGATCGGCCAGGCGGTTCAGGGGGCTTTGGTTCTCTACCGAGTAGATGTTGGCCTCGGCTGTGTAGCGGGTGGGGTCCAGCTTTTTGGTGTACTGGGCCATGTGCTGCACCATCTGGTGGATCTCCGGGCTTTCGCCTGCAATGGTGATCTCGTTCTGCACGCCCCAGCAGTAGATAGAGGGATGGTTGCCGCACTGTTTTACAAGGCACTCCATCTGGCCTTCGATATTTTCCATGCCAGCCTGCTCGGTAAACGGCAGACTGATAAAGGGCACTTCGGCCCATACCAGAATACCGACGCGGTCACACAGCGTGTAAAAATAATCGTCGTGCTGGTAGTGGGACAGACGCACCGAGTTGGCGCCCAGCTCCTGGATCAGGGCCAGGTCCGTGTCCATCTGTGCCGGGGTCACAGCGTTGCCCACGCCGCCAAAATCCTGGTGGCGTGCAACGCCCCGCAGCTTCAGGTGCTGCCCGTTGAGGAAAAGACCCTTGTCCGGTGTAATGCAGATCTCGCGGAAAGCGGTCTCCACACAGCGGGTGTCCAGCAGGGTCTGGTCCGCCCAGACCTGCACTTCTGCGGTATACAGATGGGGGTCAGCGGTGCCCTGCCACAGGTGAGGGGAGGGCACATCCAGATGTACGGCAAAGGGGGTCTGCGCAGTCAGCTGCAGCTCGCACTGGGCGGTAAGATCGGTGTCAGCATCGGTCAGCCGCACAGTCACCCGGCCGGGGCAGTCCGAGCCGTGGTTCACCAGGGTACCGGTGACCTGCAGCTCCCAGCTGCCGTCAGCCTTTTTGCTGGTGCGCACCTGCACACCATCCCGGCTGCGGTCCGTCTCTGTAAAGTGAATAGGGCCGTCTGCGATCAGACGGACATCCCGGTATACCCCGCCGTAAAAAGAGAAATCGGCCATACGGGGATACACATTGTCGCACTCGGCATTGTCGGCCTCCAGCAACAGGGTATTTTCTCCCGGCTGCAGCCAGTCATTCAGAGGCAGACGGTACAAAGAGAAGGGGAACCGGTTCTCCGCTGCCAGCTGGCCGTTGACATATACCCGGCTTACCAGAGAGGCTGCACCGATCTCCAGGTACAAAAAGGACTGCAGGTCCTCCGGGGTAAAGGTCAGCCGCTTTTCATAGCGGCCCACGCCCCGCCACATGGATGTGCCGCTCTGCCCGTCCTGAGCGTTCCAGGTATGGGGCAGCTGTACAGTGCAGGGGTCCTGTCCCTGCCGGGTAAAAAGCCAATTCTCATTTAAGCTGAGGGTTTTTCTCATAACTGCAGGCTCCTTTTCACGAAGAAGATTTCTGCGGGTACATTGCAGCGTACTCCTCCGGGGTGATGTGATAACGCTTCAGACCGATGATGCTGCACAGGTCGCCCAGCAGGGGTGCGCCCAGGTACATCAGCAGAACAGCCACATACAGGGTGGTGGTGGGAGCAGCGCCGGCAACGTAGCCGCAGGCGCCCATCACGATACCAACGATGGAGGTGCCAAAGGCGCTGATGACCTTGTCCAGCAGGCTGAAGGTAGCGCCGATCTTACCAGGCATGAACTTGCCGGTCTTGAGCTTGTGGTAGTCGATGATCTCGGCGATCATGGGGTCGGTGTTCTGTGCAGAGAAACGGCGGAACAGCATGTTGCTGGCCATCAGGGCAACAAACAGCACCACGGTGCCCTCGCCAAAGGGACGGAAGACCAGCAGGATAGCCTCGCAGACAAAGTTTGCAATGGCGCCCATCAGGTAAGCACGCTTACAGGTGTAGCGCACAGCCACAGCACCGGCAACGAAAGCGCCGATCAGGGACATCGGGGTAGAAAATGCGCTGACGATGGGCTGCATATCCAGGTTCTGCACGCCGTAAACATAGAAGTACACGGTGCAGGCGCTCTGAATGGTAGCAGCGATCTTATCGGTGGAAGCAGCCAGGACCAGCATCCGCAGCGGCTGGTTGATGCGGACCAGCTCCACCATATCCTTGAAGCTGGCAGACTCGGCCTTCTCGCCGTGCTGGAAGTTCTCCGGCTTATCAGCTGCGGAGATAGCCCACAGGTTTGCCAGCAGGCACACCAGGTGCAGCACGAAAGCAGCGATGATGATGGCCGTCCAGCCCTGCTGAGAGCCCAGGCCGCCGTACTTCTGCAGCAGCGGCACGATGCCCACAGTCACAGCTGCGCTGATCAGGGTGCTGTACACGCCGCCGGCGATACCGGAAACAGGACGGATCTTGGGGTTCTTGGTGACCACAGACAGCACGCACTTGTTCACGGTGGTCATGCAGGTGTAGCCAATGACCCACACAGCGTACCACAGCACGACCCACACCATGCGGAAGCTCTGCGGGATTGCAAAAGAGCCAACATAGATAGCAAAGCTTGCGCCCAGCAGGATCGCAGAACCGATCACCAGGAAGGGGCGGAACTTGCCGAACCGGGTCTCGGTGCGGTCAATGATATTGCCGATGATGGGGTCGGTGATGCCGTCAAACAGACGCATGGCCGTCATGACCACGCCCACAACAACGACATTCAGGTTCAGCGCTTCGGTGCAGAAGGTCAAAAAGAACATCATGTTCAACATGTTGAACACGTTGGACGCTGCGGAACCCAGGGGGGTCATAACGACCCGGACGAGTTCCATCCGAGGGGTTGCTTTCTGGTTGCTCATCTCTGATAATGCCTCCTTGTTATACGCAAAACATGCAACGGACAAAAGGCTGCCCATTGTTCCAAACAAGTACAGTATAACGAAAGATTGACAGAGATTTCACACACAAATCAAAGGTCCGTCTGTCGAAAGTTAAGTTTTTCTGTGTTCCTCCCGGTATTTATTGGGCGAGATGTGATATTTTTGGCGAAACTGACGGTAAAAATAGCCCTCAGTGGCATAACCGATCTTTTGCGCGATCTGCTGCATCTTCCAATCTGTGTTCTGCAAAAGGTTGGCGGCCTCCATCATGCGCACTTCGGTCACCAGTTCCTTAAAGGTCTTGCCGGTCTCTTTTTTCAGCACGCTGCACAGATAGTTGGGGTGAAAGTGCAGGTACTCCGCTGCTGCGGACAAGTTGGCCTCCTGGTAGTGCTCTTTCAGGTACTCCATCAGATCGCGGGAGACTTCGGATAGCTTGCGGGCAATGGTCTCGTCGCTGTCGCCTTTTTCGGCCATGCGGGACAGCTCGGTAAACAAGATCACCAGACAGGAAGTGATCTTGCCCTCGCTCCAGTTGTCACCGGCGTAATATTCGCAGAGGATCTGCTCCAGCAGTGCTTCCAAAAACGGTTCATCCTCCAGATGGAACAGCAGATGCCGGCGCAGCTTTTTTTCAGAGTAGAAGCTGTTTACGATATAGTTGGAGATATAATTATCCTCCGAGAGCAGGTACATGAACACTGTATCAAAAAACTCTTCGGTCATGATCAGGTTGAACACCCAGTCCTCGCCGGTCATCATCCCGGAGGAGTGGCGCACATTTTTGTCCATGATGCACAGGTCGCCCTGCCGCATCTGCACCTCCTGTCCCTCGATGACCACAGTCACATGTCCCTGGGCAACATAGGTGATCTCGATATATTCATGGCGGTGGGTGGGGATGTCGATGGAATATTTTTGCCGCACAGCAAATTTGTTGGCTAAAAGATCGGCGTTGGCAAAAGAAGTGTAGACGTTTTCCTGGTCCCGCCGCATGATCACCTTGGCAGAAGGGTCGGTGTCCAGGGGTTCTCCGTTGGCGGCTTTCGCTCTCCAATCAGAGGGGATGGGGGTGGAATAGTCCGGCCGGTTTTCCAGCCAAAGCTTCAATGCCTCAAAATCCTTTATTCGCATGGCATCTGCTTCCTTTCCGCAAAACAGCACTGAGTGTTCTATCGTTCAGTATAACACAGCCTTTTCACTCCATGCAACCCTGCGCCGCAGGCCGCACAAAAAAAGCCCGGAGGGAAAAATCTCTCCGGGCACAGCTGTTTTTTGCGGCGCAGCAGGGCCGGATCATTCAATCTTGATCAAATTGGGGTTTTCCGGCAGCTTGGGTGTCTGCTGCGGTGCAGGCAGCTCGATGCGCAGGATGCCATCCTCGAATTTGGCGTGGATATCCTCTTTGCGCACGCCCTCGCCCACATAAAAGCTGCGGGCGCAGCTGCCGCTGAAGGTCTCTCTGCGCAGATAGCGGCCATTCTGATGCTGGTCGTCCTTGGTGTGGCTGCGCACGGCCTGAATGGTCAGGTATCCGCCGGACAGCTCCATCTGCACATCCTCTTTCTTGCAGCCGGGCAGATCCACTGCGACTTCATAGCCGGTATCGGTCTGCTTGACATCGGTCTTCATCATATTGGCGCCATGCTTGCCAAAGACGCTGTGCGCCTCCCGATTCATGGCGCGCTCCAAAGCGGCGTCATTCCAGAACGGATCGAAGAAATCATCAAACAGATTTTCATGAAAAACAGTGGGCATCAGCATAAATCATTCCTCCAATCTCGGCTTCTGGCCGGGCCCTGGACCGGTATGCGGCGGGGGCTTGGCTTTAGGTCGGGTCTTATAATTGTATGCGTTTGAGGGGGAAGGGGGGATGCATCGTTCTGCATCTTTGGGACCCGTTCCCCTGAGCGCAGCCTTGTTATAGCACAGGGTGTTGGCACTGTCAAGCACAGAGTGCTAAAATTCACAGAAAGATAATGGAATGATAAAAATCTATGCAATATTCGGGACGGTTTGCCGATAATGCGATTGTTTTTCTTTGCAGGCGTGGGCGGATGCTTTCTCTGATGATGCCGCATCGGGCGGTATTTACTCCACGGCAGACCTATGGTACAATGGTTGAAAAAGGAGAGTGTGTATGAGAGAAAAAGAGATCCGTGAAGGGGACATCGTCCGCCATTTCAAACGAGAGTGGGTGACCGATGGCTCCACGCAGTACCTGTATAAGGTGCTTGCATTTGCGCAGCACACCGAAACAGAGGAACAGATGGTGGTCTATCAGGCACTGTATCCGCCGTTTAAGGTCTGTGTGCGCCCCTATGAGATGTTCATGAGCGAGGTGGACCGGGCAAAGTACCCCGATGCGCATCAAACCTACCGTTTTGAGCGGTGGGAGGGCTGAGCGGGACCCTGCCATATGCAGGCGCAGCCTGGATAGAGGATTAAAAAGAAAAGCAGCACCCCTGCCAAAAAGGATGCTGCTTTTGCTTGCAGCGGCTGTCTTGACAGCACCCACATAAAACGGTAATCTTGAAAGAAGAAAACCCCCTTACCATACGATAAAGGAGCAGATTGAAATGAAACGTGTCCCTTATGAAGAAATGGTCCGTCAGTTTGCCCGGGTGCTGTCGGCCCGGGGCTTTGCCCCGCAGGATGCGCAGGCGGCGGCCACGATCTTTGCACAAAACAGCCTGGCCGGGGTATACAGCCATGGTCTGAACCGTTTTCCTCGGTTGGTGGGCTACCTGGAGCGGGGCGTCGTAGACCCCACGGCCAAGGCTACCTGCGAAGTCCAGATGGGCTGCATGGAGCGGTGGGACGGGCACCGTGGCTTTGGCCCTTTGAATGCCTGGCGTGCGATGGACCGGGCCTGTCAGCTGGCTAAGGAGCACGGTATTGGCCTGGTGGCTCTGGGCAACAATAACCACTGGATGCGGGGCGGCACCTATGGCTGGCAGGCGGCCAATGCGGGCTGTATCGGCATCTGCTGGTCCAACACCACCCCGAATATGCCCGCTTGGGGCGCCAAGGACTGCCGCATCGGCAATAATCCGCTGATCCTGGCTGTGCCCCGCACAAACGGCGAGCATATGGTGCTGGACTTTGCCATCAGCCAGTTCAGCTATGGCAAAATGGAGGATTGCCGTCTGCGGGGCATCCCGCTGCCGGTGCCCGGCGGCTACGATGAAAACGGTCAGCTGACCACCGACCCCGCCGCCATTGAAAAGACCGGCCGTGTGCTGCCCATGGGCTACTGGAAGGGCAGTGGTCTCTCCGTGGCGCTGGACCTGATCGGTGCGGTACTGTCGGGGGGCAACAGTGTCCATACCATTGGCACCTTTGAGGAGGAAGCGGGGGTCACGCAGATCATGCTGGCCATCGACCCCGGCAGGTTCAATACGCCGGAACAGACCGACGCCATCGCCGATGAGATCTTACAGGATGTCAAGGCCAGCCAGCCGGTAAAAGAGGGGGCAGAGGTGTTCTATCCCGGTGAGAGATCGCTGCGGGATACACGGGAGAACCTGGAACTGGGGGTCCCGGTCATTGAGGAGATCTGGGAATCTGTGCTGAAGATGTAAGCTCACAGCAGCTGGACCTGATCCAGGGTCTCAAACGGGATGGATCGGTCCTCCAGATGCAGGAGTCGATAGACCGGGTCGATCCGCTGGACTGTCCCAGTGATGGTGTGGTAAAAACCCACAGGCGGATGGGCGGGCTGTGCCGTGTCCGCTGCAAAATACCGCACCCGCACCTGGGTGCCTTTGGTCAAAAGGAGCAGCTTTTGGGAGAGCTGCTCCTTTTCTTCTTCGCTCAAAAAACGCTGCGGGACCCGCTGGCTGCGCTGTTTTTCTGCATCCAGTTCTTCATCGTACCCCCGCAGAGCGGCAAAGGGGGAAAAGATCTTTGCCCGGTTCTCCAAGCTCATCCGGGGGTGACGGCGGCGGCTCTCCTCGCTGTCCGGGCGGGACAGTGCTAGGATATCAGCGTATTTTCGGGTCACGTCCCGCCCCTCTGGGGTGTTTTTGTAGTCCTCCATGGATGGCTCCTTTATTCGGCTTTGTGGCCGCCGATCTGTCCGTTGCGCTGGCGCATGGTAGCGCCTTCCTCATAACTGCTGGCTTTCAGCACCGCATTTTTGCCAAAGCGGGTCTTGATGTCCAGCATGGTCTGCTGCAATTTGCGCTCTTTTTCCTGTTTGCGCAGGTCGGTGAATAAGTCCACCTGACAGATGCCTTGATCGGTTTCTACCCGATTGGCTGTCAAGGTCACACGGCGTACCGTTAAAGAGGGATCTGCGATCTGCGCAAACAATTTCACACAGCTGCCAATGATCTGGCTGCCCAGGTTGGTGGGGGCATCAAAACGGGCTGTGCCGTGGGCGGGTTTGGGCAGGGTGCGGCCGTAGGGGTCCAGTTTGGTCGGCCCATGGTAACGGCCGGTGTCCACATTTTCCCGGTCATAGCCGATCTCCAGCGTTACCGATTGCGCTGCCAGCTGCTTTTCCATCAGCCGAAAGGACAGCAGTTCGGCCATCTCCTGCACGATCAGCCGTGCTTTGGCAAAGGGGTAGGGGCAGCTGAGAACTTGCCCTTCGCAGATGCTGTTGGAACTGGGACGGTAGGCTTTGATCTGGGCAAGGCCGCAGGGCTCGTATCCCCAGGCGTGGTCAATCAGAAGCTCTGCATCCACCCCAAAGGTGTCGTACAGCCAGTCTTCGTTGCACACCGAGGCACGGGCCAGCTGTCCCATGGTGTGTATGCCGTGTGCCTCCAGCTTTTTGGCGGTGCTGGGGCCGGTCATCCAAAAGTCGGTCAACGGTCGATGATCCCACAAAAGGTACCGGTAAGACAGTTCGTCCAGCTGAGCGATGCGCACGCCGTCCGGGTCGGGTGCGGCGTGTTTGGCCACGATGTCCATGGCCAGCTTTGCCAGGTAGAGGTTGCTGCCGATGCCTGCTGTGGCGGTGATGCCGGTGTTCTCCAGCACAGCCCGCACCATCCGCATGGCCAGCTGATGGGCGCTGAGATGGTAATAGGGCAGGTAGGCGGTGGCGTCAATAAAGACCTCGTCAATGGAGTAGGGGTGGATATCGTCCGGGGAGACGAATTGCAGATAGGTCTTGTAGATCTGGGTGGAGACCTCCAGATACCGGGCCATGCGGGGCGGTGCAGCAATGAATTTGATCTGCAAACTAGGGTCTTTTTCCAGAGCTTTGGCATCTGCCGAAGCCCCGGTAAAGTGGAATCGTCCGTCCTCGCCCCGCAGTGCTTGCTTTTGCCGGATCGCAGCTTGCAGCCGCTGGGCGTTGGCCTGGTTCACCCGCTGCACCACCTCGAACAGCCGGGCCCGCCCGGGGATCTTGTACCCTTTGAGAGAAGGGGAGACCGCCAGACAGATGGTCTTTTCAGTGCGGGAGGTGTCCGCCACCACCAGATGGGTGGTCAGCGGGTCCAGCCCCCGGTCCATGCACTCCACCGAGGCATAAAAGCTCTTGAGGTCTATGGCAAAATAGGTGCGCTGCGTTTCCAAGGGACGGGGCCTCCTTTCTGCTGTGTTTACATCCGGCAAATGCGAGGGAAGAGTGAAATAACAACTTTTTATCTTATTATACAGCCTGTTGCTGGGCTTTGCAAGGAGAAAGCCGCTTTTTAGAAAAGGCGGTTTTTGAAGTGCCGGCAGACCCGCTTCCCCTAAACGGCGTTTCATGGTATACTGACAGAAGCAATAAAATCAGCCGCAGAGCTTTCTCTGCAAGGAAGGAGCTTACATGACTATGTTTCAGAAGTTGGTTGCCATCGAGCCAGTCAGCCTGATCCCCTCTGCCGAGCAGGAACTGTCCCGCTATGCACAGCAGGTGGAGCTGTTTACGGACATCCCCGCCGATGATGATGAGATCGTGCGCCGCATTGGAGATGCAGATGCAGTACTGCTGAGCTATACCTCCCGTATCGGCCGTGAGGTGATCGAGCGCTGCCCCAAGATCCGCTACATTGGCATGTGCTGCAGCCTCTACTCTGAGCAGAGCGCAAACGTGGATATTGCCTTTGCCCGGGAAAAGGGCATCCGGGTGCTGGGCATCCGGGATTACGGCGACCGGGGCGTGGTCGAGTATGTCCTGCATGAGCTGACCGGTCTGCTGCACGGTTTTGGGATGCCGATGCTGCAGGATGAGCCGGTGGAGATCACGGGCCTGAAGGTGGGCATCGTGGGTCTGGGCGTGTCCGGCAAGATGATCGCCGATGCGCTGGCCTTTATGGGGGCAGAGGTCAGCTATTACAGCCGCAGCCGCAAGCCGGAAGCCGAGGCCGCCGGGATGAGCTATAAGCCGCTGGATGCTCTGCTGAAGGATAGCCAGGTGGTATTTACCTGCCTGAACAAGAATGTGCTGCTGCTGGGCCAGCCGGAGTTTGAGCAGCTGGGTGCAGGCAAGGTGTTGTTCAACACCTCCATCGGCCCTGGCTTTGACTCCGCAGCGCTGGAGCGCTGGCTGGATCAGCCGGGTACCCATTTCTTCTGCGATACCCGGGCCGCTGCAGGCGCTGTGGCAGAGGGCTTCTTTGACCGGGACAACGTCCATTGCCAGAATGTCTCTGCGGGACGCACCAAGCAGGCTTTTGTGCTGCTGAGCCAGAAGGTGCTGGCCAATATCCGCACGGCTCTGGCTGAGCTGGAGTAATCTGCAAACATTGAAAAATATTGATGCAATGCAATATTTTGAGAGCCGAAAGGCTCTGTGATACTGCTTTGATATTATCAGGCGATTATTCATAAAGGGAGACATGAGAATGCCCTCTGAGAAACGGTAAGTTTTTCAGAGGGCATTTTTGTGTCTTTTATTCTTTACGCCACTTTTTCTTCGGCTCGTACCGGCCGCAGCCGTCGGCGGTCTGAGGCCAGTTGAGCTTCCATTCCAGATACTCTTCCTTGGCGATCTCGCCCTCCCGGAGCTGCTTCTTACGGAGCTGCCACCCCTTTAAGAACTCATCCAGCAGGCGATATGCCGTGTCCGGTACCAGTTACTTTCACGGAGAAAGGACGTGCGATGGGAAAGAACTATTTCCACAATGCGGGGTCCCGGCTCCCTCAACCATAGGGGGTAACCATTCGGAAATTCCGAAGAGTTCAGAGCAGTTGTTAAGTGTTGCTTAATAACTTGGGCAGTCTGTCAACTATCCGGGATTTTTGGATGGTTCGGCTGAGGTAGGGCAACTATTAAGGAAAACTTAATTATTGGAAAGTATATCGTTGAATGAAATAAGGATATTTGGTATAATCAGCTTAAAATAAGGGATAGGTGCGTTTTGAGCACAGGAAAGGTCAGAAAATGGAATGATCGTTCTTTTTCAGGCAGTTAGAAGTAGGGATGTCGATTGATGAGACCTGCTTTTATTTTAGCGATGACCCGATAGAAGAGGAACACTATCTTGGCTATCTTCCGGAATATGAGAAACCGTACTGGGTGGGATATTGTGATGTCGAGGGTGGCTGCGAATTTAAAACGGCAAGCGAATTGGTAAATGCGCCTATTTATGATGGTAAATCACTAAAAAGTCGATGAGACAAGGTTGTAATCGTAAGCATAGAGAGCTTTCCTGTGGACGATTGGGTGCAGTGTTTCCATCATGTGTAAAACTGGTGGTCGCGAAAATTTCAGGGATTATTATGAGGACACTGAATAAAAGGAGAAAAGAAAATGGCAAAGGCTAAATTTCAAGACGCGTTAAAAAGCGGTTTGACTGGGGTCGCAACTGTTGGAAAAAAGATCGTGGATACGGCAGGAGACGGGGCTGCTGCAGCAATCAGCAAAGGCAAGGAACAGCTTGACAAGGCTAACCAAAAGAAAGACGAAGCACTTTCCTCGCAGCGGATGGTTGACATTCTGGATGTCTGCTATGACAAAGCACTACAGGGCATTCCGAAGGTGAGTAAGTCGGTTGATGAACTGGCAGAGGATTATTCATCGAAATACCCGACAGCGGAAAAGGCTGCAAAGGCGCTGGTGGCAAATCAATTGGTAAAGTGTACGACATCAGGTTTTCTTACGGGACTTGGCGGGATAATTACACTTCCGGTTGCGGTTCCGGCTAATGTAAGCAGCGTCCTCTATGTGCAGCTCCGTATGATTGCTGCGGTAGCCAAACTGGGCGGTTATGAACCCAATACCGATCAGGTGCAGACACTGGTCTATGCTTGTATGACCGGGCAAGCAGTTGCGGATGTTCTGAAAGGTACAGGGGTTAAATTAGGTACGAAAATTGCAACAGCTAGCATTGAAAAAATTTCAGGCGCAACATTGACTCGAATCAATCAAAAAGTAGGATTTCGATTGATTACAAAGTTTGGTCAGACTGGAATCATCAATCTTGGAAAGATGGTACCGTTGGCTGGCGGTGTAATTGGTGGTGGATTTGACCTTGTGACAACGAACATCATTGCACAGAATGCCTTGAAGTTGTTCATCGAAACGACCATAGAGAGAAGTGAGCAGAATGATTCAGACACCATTGGGGAGGATTGAAATAACTAAAGATGAGGAAAAAGTCGATTGCACAATCAGAAGAGTAAGAAATGACGACCGATGCCCAGAATTAAACGGACGATTTGCGGTTTTGATTGACTATATTCCAGATGGGCAGGAGCACACGGTTTCGTGTTGTATAAAAGGGATCCGAGAATCAAAAAGTGATTTTATAGAACCAGATGAAAGAGTTGATGTAAAAAGTTTCTGTAGGGAAACAACAAAGCTTTCAATTGGATTATTCAGTGATATTCCGGACGAATGGGATAAAACACCAGATGATATAATGGATTATTGGACGGAATATCTAAAGAATGGTGTGCAGTATCATATTCGGGCAGGTGCGAAGCGAGCTTTATACCCTTTTGGTATAGCATGGATTGAGCACAAAAGTGAAGAGAACGAAGTTCAGACATCGCATGGTGCAGATCCAACGATTTGGTATGATGAAATATGCGCCGAGGAAAAATTTGTGTATTGTTGCGTGAAACAGGAAATCGACAAGTGGGATCCATACGATTTCTTCCCGGAAGCACCATCAAATGAGTATGATGGTGAAAGTGAAAGAATTGTGAGGAGGATAACGGTTTCCTCGCTTACGGACGAAATCGCAGAAGCAGTTGCTGAAGTTTTCTCCGAATCTTTTGGTCTGGGTGAGGGCTTCTCGGCAGACTATTGTAGGGACGTAGCCGGTAAAATCGAACACAGAATAACAAAGTACGAAAACAGGTTAAAAAGCAAAAGATAATACGTTGTAATACTCACAGAGATCCCACTGGTTGCGTGATACTATCCTGATACTAAAAAATCAGCAAGCCACATCTACCACGGCGATCTCATGGAAAAGCGAACATTCAAGAATAGGCGCACTAAACAAATTTGCTCAGTAATGATTAAGACTTGCCGAGCTGGAGTAACATCCGGCTGCACCCATCAAACGGTGCGGAATAATCAAAAATAAATCAGCCGGGCCTTTGTGATGAAACTTCCATCACAGGGGCCCGGCTGTTTATTGAGCCTTTGCAGGGGTTTGGGTATAGTAGTGTTACCAACAGCGCTGCATAAAAACAGCCGCTCTGAGTTGAATTTGCAAGGAGGCTTTTTCTATGTATTACTCCAGTGGCAACTACGAGGCATTTGCCCGGCCCCTGAAGCCGGAGGGTGTGGACCATAAAGCGGCCTACATCATCGGAACAGGTCTGGCGGCTCTTTCCGCTGCCTGCTATCTGGTGCGGGATGGTCAGATGAAGGGCAGCAATGTCCATATTTTTGAAAAAGACCCGCTGCCCGGCGGAGCCTGCGATGGCTGGCGGTTTGATGTGGGCTATGTGATGCGGGGCGGCCGTGAGATGGACAACCATTTCGAGGTCATGTGGGATCTGTTCCGTTCGATCCCCTCCATCGAGACCGATGGGGTCAGTGTGCTGGACGAATATTATTGGCTGAATAAAAAGGACCCAAACTTCTCCCTCTGCCGCGCCACCGAGAAATGCGGCCAGGATGCCCACACCGACCGCAAGTTTGCAGTGTCGGACAAGGCAGCGATGGAGATCATGCGGCTGTTCTTTACCCCGGATGAGGAGCTGTTTGACAAAAAGATCGAAGATTTCTTTGATGATGAGGTGTTCAACTCCAACTTCTGGCTGTACTGGCGCACGATGTTTGCGTTCCAGAACTGGCAGAGCGCATTGGAGATGAAGCGCTATATCAAACGCTACATCCATCACATTGGCGGCCTGCCGGATTTCACGGCTCTGCGGTTCACCAAGTACAATCAGTATGAGTCCATGATCCTGCCGATGATCAAATATCTGGAAGATCACGGTGTGCAGTTCCACTATAACATCAAGGTGATGAATGTGGAGTTCGATCTGAAGCCCGGCTGCAAGCAGGCCACCCGGATCGAGCTGCAGCGGGATGGCCAGCAGGAGTTTGTGGACCTGACCGAGAACGACCTGGTCTTCATCACCCCCGGCGGCTGTGTGGAGAACTCCACCATGGGCAGTCAGAACACCCCCGCTGCATATGATACCGAGATCCGCCCCGGCGGCGGCTGGGATATGTGGCGGCGGATCGCAGCCCAGGACCCTGCTTTTGGCAACCCGGACAAGTTCTGCTTTGACCCGGAAAAGACCAACTGGATGTCTGCGACCGTGGAAACGCTGGACCAGCGGATCATCCCTTACATCAAAAATATCTGCAAGCGGGATCCCTTCAGCGGCGGTGTGGTCACCGGCGGCATCGTTACCGTCAAGGACTCTGGCTGGCTGATGAGTTGGACCATCAATCGGCAGCCGCAGTTCCGGGATCAGCCCCGGGGCCATTGCCTGGTATGGGTCTACTCGCTGTTTACCGATAAGCCCGGCAACTACATCAAAAAGCCTATGCGGGAGTGCACCGGCAAGGAGATCTGCATGGAGTGGCTGTATCATCTGGGTGTGCCGGAATCCGAGATCGAGGACCTGGCAGAGCACAGTTCCAACACCGTGCCGGTCATGATGCCTTACATCGACGCCTTCTTTATGCCGCGCACCGATACCGACCGGCCGAAGATCGTGCCGGAAGGGGCGGTCAACTTTGCCTTTATCGGTCAGTTTGCCGAGACCGCACGGGACACCATTTTTACAACCGAGTATTCGATGCGCACCGGTATGGAAGCCGTTTACACCCTGCTGAACATTGACCGCGGCGTGCCGGAAGTGTGGGGCAGTACCTATGATATCCGGGATCTGCTGAATGCCACCATCCGCCTGCGGGACGGCAAGCCCCTCACCGAGATGCACCTGGGCTTTGCAGAAAAGCTGGCGCTGAAAAAGGTGCTGGAGAAGATCCATAATACCGACGTAGAAAAGCTGCTGCAGGAGTATCATGTGATCTGACCTGTAGGGGAGGGAAGCTCTCCTCGCTCTGATTTATCTTGTTTCCGCAATTCTCCTCCCTTCTCGTAAAAGGCAAAAGCACCTGCAGGATCTGCAGGTGCTTTCGTCTTTTGCGCCTTGACAAAAGCAGCCGGGCAGACCATACTGAAAACAAAAGGATTTCCCGGCGCAGCGTCTGCCGGGTGCAGACAGAAGGAGGAGGCCGACCATGAAGATCACATCTTTAGTGGAAAATACTACTGCGGACCCTCGTTTGGGCAAGGAGCATGGACTTTCGCTGTACATCGAGGCGGCAGGCAAGACCCTGCTGTTTGATATGGGGCAGAGCGGCTTGTTTGCCCAAAATGCCCAGGCACTGGGGCTTGACCTGGCTAAGGTGGATCTGGCGGTGCTGTCCCACGGACATTACGACCATGGCGGCGGACTGACGCACTTTTTGGAGCTGAATAAGACAGCGCCGGTCTATCTGAGCCGCTACGCATTCCAGCCCCATTACCACGGTGCCGAACGGTATATCGGCTTGGACCCGGCTCTGCAGGGGTGCGACCGGCTGCATTTTGTGGCAGACCAGCAGACGATCGCCCCTGGGCTGACCCTGTATTCCTGCAATGATCGCACAAAACAATGGGATCTGGGCAGTTTTGGCCTGACTATGGTGCAGGAAGGCGCTCTTTTGCCGGAGGATTTCCGCCATGAGCAGTACCTTTTGATCGAGGAAGAGGGAAAACGAGTGCTGATCAGCGGCTGCTCTCACAAAGGTGTGCTGGATATCGCCCAGTGGTTCCAGCCGGATGTGCTGGTGGGTGGATTCCACTTCTCCGGCCTGCCGCTGGATGATACCCTGGCCGGGTACGCCCGCCAGCTGGATGGGATGGACACGGAGTTTTATACCTGCCACTGTACCGGCTGTGCGCAGTATGAGTTTATGCGGCCTTATATGCACCGTCTCCATTATCTGTCTACAGGACAGAGCGTCGTTTTGTAAGAGGGAAGGATTTCTTCAAAAAACTTGTCTGAAAGTGTTGACAATCCTGCTGTGGGCTGGTATAATAATCAACGTCGCCAGGGTGCGGCAAACAAAAACCAGCTTATGGGGGATTAGCTCAGCTGGGAGAGCGCTTGCATGGCATGCAAGAGGTCACCGGTTCGATCCCGGTATTCTCCACCAATCAAATGCAAAACGAACACAGTGTCACCATTCAAACGGTCGGCAGTGTGTTCGTTTTATTTTGCGAACATCCACGTCTTGCGTAACACATAACAAAAAAGCCCGCACGTTCCCTTTGCAGAGCGTGCGGGTGTTTTTATGCCTGTATTTGGTCAGGGGGGCTAAACATCGGGAAAATTTTGCAAAAATATTCCGCTTTTTTGCAGGAGCGCCTGCGGCTATGCCGTATAAAAAGATAACAGGGTGATGCAAAACTCCCCGCGCCAGTGACGTCCTCGGCCGGGCAGCAAAAGCCCCCTGTTCTCTGCCAAAGGGCAGAGATTTAAGCTGAAATTCATCCTATCTTCAGCGGGGCACAAGGCTGTGCTGCTACAATACAGGTACCGAAGCAAGCACGGAAGGGGCGCCTGCGCTTCTTTTCAGACCCGGCTGCGGAATTTAGAACAGGTTCCTTGATCGTTGGAGCGATCAAAGGAAGAAAGGCGGTTACTATGAAAAAGATCATGAAAGCGGTTGCAATGGTTACTCTGTCGGCGTGTGTGATGACCGGCGGCGCACTGGCCAGCTTTGCAGCGGAGGCATCTCCCTACCGGATCACCGGCTATAAGGCCAGCACCTGCGGCCTGTACGATGGCGGCCATTGCGATAATGCGGTGGTAACGGCAAACTATACAGCACCGGATGGCACGGTCAAGAGCTACGATTTCTGCGCAGAGTGCGGCAAGGTGAACGATAAGGCAGTGATGACGGAGATCACGGACAGCTTTTCGGCCTACGGACAGCTCTACGTTTATACGGGGACCCTGGACAATGGGGAAAAGATGATGACGGTCACCTGCCTCAGCGGGCAGGGCGCAATGGATGAGATCGACCCGCGGGTCCGCATTGCCAACGAGGCGGTGCAGGGCTACGACCTGTATCTGGTGGCAGAGGACGGCACGGAGACGAAGCTGGCCGCAGATGCCGGCCGTTACTATACGTCTTACCGGGTTCCCATGGAAAAGGGCGCTGCTCTGATCCACATGGTGGCTCAAAACAGCTGACCAGCCGGGAGCGGATTTTTGGACGCGATGCAAAGCATCGCGTCCTTTTTGTTTGGGCATAAAAAAGTTGGCCTATGCGCAATGCATAGGCCAACGAAATGTGTGTGGGAGAGGCGCTTATTCCGCCTGTTCCGGCTGCACTTCAGGTGCTGCAGGACTGTCTGGGGGACAAGGGGGCGTTCCCTCGCAGGATTCTCCAAAGGCGTCGTGGTAGGCGTCGTACATCTGCGTCTGTCCGTTGCGGCGCAGGCCAAACAACACCAGCTTTTTTACTACATCGTAGATCACGGCAAACAGCGGCACGCCTACGATCATGCCCACAAAACCCCACAGGCCGCCAAACAGCAGAATGGCAAACAGCACCCAGAAGCTGGAGAGTCCGGTGGAGTTGCCCAGGATCTTGGGTCCGATCACATTGCCGTCCAGCTGCTGGAGGATAAAGACGAACAAAACGAACCAGATGGCTTTGATGGGGTCCTGGATCAGGATCAGCAGCGTGGCAGGAATGGCGCCGATAAAAGGCCCGAAGAAGGGAATCACGTTGGTGACACCGATGATCACCGACACCAGCAGAGCGCTGGGGAACCGGACGATCAGGCAGACGATATAGCAAAGCACGCCAATAATGGCCGAGTCCAGGATCTTGCCGTTGATAAAACCGCCGAACATCCGGTCTGCGTATTTTACCTCATCCAGGATGCGCTGTGCCCAAGGGTTGGGGACTGCACTGTACAGGATCATCTTGGCCTGCTGTGCAAACCGCTTGCGGCTGGCCAGCAGATAGACCGCCACGATGATGCCGATCAGCAGGTTTTTCAAGGTGTTCACCACGCTGATCACGCCGCTGCCCACGCCGGAGACGATGTTCTGCATCGAGGGGACCAGGGTGGTCTTGATCCAGGTGTCCAGGTTCAGGGAGATGCTGTCGTAAGCGGATTCGATCATCAGTAAAAGATCGTGGTTCTCCTCAAAAAACTCCTGGGTGGAGATCCAGGCCACAAACCGGTTGATGTTGCGCTGGGCGGTATAGTACAGAGTGGTGACGCTGGTGATCAGCTGCGGGATGATCATCATCAGCAGTGCATAGACGAGCAGCACCCCAAACAGCATGGTCAGCAAAATCGCGACCGGTTCCACCGCTTTGTGGGCTTTCTCTGGGAAGCTGCGCCGCAGGAAATTTTCAACGGTGTTGCACACCGGCTTGAGCAGGTAGGCGATCACTGCGCCGTAGATGAACGGCATCAGGATGCCGGTCAGCACCGAGATCGCGTCCCCAAAACCTTGGAAACGGTAGATCAGGAAGAAGAAGGCAATGCTCAGGCTGATGGCTCCAAACCCAGCCAGCATCCCATACAGATAGGGTTTGATGTGTGGCTTTTTGTCGATCATGGCTCCTCCGTGCCCGCCAGCCTGGCGCGTCGGCGGGTGCTTTTAACGTTTGTTGCTTCTGCGCCAGATGTGCAGCTGCTCTGCCTGAGCGATCAGCTCCTCCCGGAAATCCGGGTGAGCAACGCTGATCAGGGCCTCGGCCTTCTGCCAGGTGGACAGACCCTTCAGGTTGACGCAGCCATATTCGGTGCAAAGATAGTGAACATTGGCGCGGGTATCGGTCACAATGCTGCCGTTCACCAGGGTGGGACGGATACGGCTCTCCAGTTTGCCGGTCTTTTTGTTCATGAAAGTGGAGGACAGGCAGATGAAGCTTTTGCCCCCGTGGGACAGATAGGCGCCCAGCACAAAGTCCAGCTGTCCGCCTGCGCCCGAGATGTGCTTGACACCAGCGCTCTCTGCATTTACCTGTCCAAACAGATCCACGTCCACCGCATTGTTGATGGAGATGAAATTATCCAGCGCAGCAATGGTGCGGATGTCGTTGGTGTACTCCACCGAAGCAGACATGCACTCCGGGTTGTCGTTCAGGTAATCGTACAGTTTTTGGGTGCCGGCGCCAAAGGCGTACACCTGGCGGCCCTTGTCCAGCTGTTTGCGGCTGCCGTTGATCTTGCCTGCACGGGCAATGTCCACAAAGGCATCCACATACATCTCTGTGTGTACACCCAGGTCTTTCAGGTCGCTCTGAGCGATCAGCCCGCCAATGGCGTTGGGCATCCCACCGATGCCCAGCTGCAGGCAGGCGCCGTCCGGGATCTGGGGCACCACAAGGTTTGCCACCTTCAGATCCACCTCTGTTGCGGCACCGGGAGCGGCCATCTGGCCGATGGGGGGGTTATCGCCCTCCACGATACCCGTTACCTGCGAGATGTGGACGCTGTTTTCGCTGCCGCCCAGGCAGCGGGGCATGTTGGTGTTGACCTCCACAATGATCTTGCGGGCCTTTTCACACACGGCCCCCAGATGAGAGGCGCTGGGTCCAAAGTTGAAGTAACCGTGGGCGTCCATGGGGGCTACCTGGAACACCGCCACATCTACGGGGTCCGGGCTTTCCCGGTAATAACGGGGCAGCTCCGAGTAGCGGATGGGGCAGTAGAACGCAAACCCCTGTGCAATGGCTTTGCGCTCAATGCCGCTCATGTGCCAGCTGTTCCAGGTCATATGGGCAGCAGGGTCCGGGATCTGGAAGATCTCGGGCACCCACATCAGGATGCCGCCATGGAAATTGACCCCTTCCAGCTGGGGCAGGCGCTGGGCCAGGGCTGCATCCACCGCCACAGGGGTGTTGGCGGTCCAGCCGTAGTCCACCCAATCGCCGCTCTGCACCAGGGCGGCAGCTTGGGCTGCGGTCATCTGCTTGTCTGCATACAGTGCCTTGAAGTCCATTATAAACCATCCTCTCCAATAATAATATAGAAGAATTGTAAACTCTCGGTTTTCTGCCAAAGCCAGGCAAATCTTTGCTGGACCTTTGCATAAGCTTTGCAAGGCCAACATACCTTACACACATCTTTATGGTAAGCTATGTCCATACAAAAAAGACCCGGGACTGCCGGATGGGCCGACATTAACTTAGTTATAACATTAACAATGTATAGAATCAAGGCTTTGAACTGTAAAAACTCCGTGATTAGCAGAATGGACAAAAACAGCAGAAATTCGTTGGGATTGTTTGGCACATACAAGAGAAGAATTTCAAGAAAAGGACTTGATAAAATTTTGACGATGTGGTTTACTTATAGTGTTGCAGGGAACAGGGCACATCCCCACAAGGGATTGTCTAAAAATTAACGATAGCGCGAGACCCTGCGGCCCGGCCCTACCGAACCCCCGGTGTGAAAGGGAGATTTTAGAATGCCGATTGCAATTTACCCCGGCTCCTTTGACCCGGTGACCAAAGGTCACCTGGATATCATCAAGCGGGCCGCCAAGATCCACGAAAAGCTGATCGTGGCTGTGCTGATCAACAGCTCAAAGCATCCGCTGTTTACCGTAGAGGAGCGGGTGGAGATGCTGCGGGAGTGCTGCCAGGGGCTGCCCAATGTTACGGTGGAAAGCTTTGATGGGCTGACCGTGGATTTTGCCAAAAAACGCCGTGCTTCCGTGATGGTGCGGGGCCTGCGGGCTGTGACGGATTTTGAAAACGAGATCCAGCTTGCGCAGACCAATCACGCACTGATGCCCGGTATCGAGACGATGTTTCTGGCCACCAGCATCAAGTGGAGTTATCTGTCCTCCACGGTGGTCAAGGAGGCTGCCCGCTACGGCAGCGATATCTCCAAGTTCGTCACCCCCAATGTGGAAAAGGCTGTGCACGAGAAATTTGCACAGCTCCAGCAGCAGACAGACCCCGATCTATGAGAAAACGCCTTTCCGGCGTTTTGATAAAAATGTGATCTGAACGCAACCCACATATATTAGTCAGGAGGCTATCCTTATGAAGAAAGTAGTTATCGCGTCCGCATGCCGTACCGCCATCGGCAAGTTTGGCGGCACCCTGGCAAACGTCCCGGCGGCTGAGCTGGGCTCCATCGTCATCAAAGAGGCCATCCAGCGCGCTGGCATCACCCCGGAGCAGGTGGATCACGTTTATATGGGCTGCGTCATCCAGGCCGGCCTGGGCCAGAACGTGGCTCGTCAGGCTGCCCTGAAGGCTGGCCTGCCCATCGAGACCCCCGCTGTTACCGTCAACGTGGTCTGCGGCTCTGGTCTGAACTGCGTGAACATGGCTGCTCAGATGATCGAGGCTGGCGATGCTGACATCGTGGTCGCAGGCGGCACCGAGAACATGGATATGGCTCCCTTTGCTATGATGAAGGCCCGCTACGGCTACCGCATGGGCGCACCCATGGGCAAGAGCGAGCTGGTGGACACCATGGTCAACGATGCTCTGTGGGATGCCACTGGCTACAACAAGCACATGGGCGTCACCGCTGAGAACATCTGCTCCAACGAGACCTACCAGCAGAAGTACGGCTACAGCCCCATCACCCGTGAGCAGCTGGACGAGTTCGCTTACAACAGCCAGGTCAAGGCTGCCAAGGCGATCGAGGACGGCGCATTCAAGGACGAGATCGTCCCCGTGGTCATCAAGGGCAAGAAGGGCGACACCGTGTTCGATACCGATGAGGGCCCCCGTCTGAGCTCTCCCGAGGTGCTGGCAAAGCTGAAGCCCGCCTTCATTAAGGACGGCATCGTCACCGCTGGCAACTCCTCCGCTATCAACGACGGCGCAGCTGCTCTGGTCGTGATGAGCGAGGAGAAGGCTAAGGAACTGGGCGTCACCCCGCTGGCTACCTGGGTCGCAGGTGCTCTGGCAGGCGTGGAGCCGGAGGTCATGGGTCTGGGCCCCATCGCTGCTACCAAGAAGGTCATGAACAAGACCGGTCTGACCGTCAACGATATGGACCTGATCGAGGCCAACGAGGCTTTTGCTGCTCAGTCCGTGGCTGTGGGCGAGTCCCTGGGCTTTGACCTGGATAAGCTGAACGTCAACGGCGGCGCCATTGCTCTGGGCCACCCGGTGGGCGCTTCCGGTGCTCGTATCCTGGTCACCCTGCTGTATGCTATGAAGCACCGCGGTGCAAAGAAGGGCCTGGCTACCCTGTGCATCGGCGGCGGCATGGGCTGCGCTACCATCGTTGAGATGGACTAAACATTCCTCTTTATAAAGCAGACTGAACGATCGTTCCGGGCGGCGGGTCGCCGCTGCCCGGAGCCTTCTTAGATAGAAAGGATGGTTTTTTACAATGGCTTTTGTAAAAACCGAAGTGCAGGGCGCTGTGGAGATCATCACCATCGACCGCCCGAAGGCACTGAACGCACTGAACCCGGAGGTCCTGGCAGATCTGAAGGCCGCTTTTGAGGCGGTGGATCAGCAGAACATCCGCTGCATCGTCCTCACGGGTGAGGGGGATAAGAGCTTTGTGGCTGGTGCAGACATCGGCTCCATGAGCACGATGACCAAGGCACAGGGCGAGGAGTTCGGCAAGCTGGGCAACGATGTGTTCCTGATGATCGAGAGCTTCCCCATCCCGGTGATCGCTGCGGTCAACGGTTTTGCTCTGGGCGGCGGCAACGAGCTGGCTATGAGCTGCGATATCCGCATCTGCTCTGACAATGCTGTGTTTGGCCAGCCGGAAGTGGGTCTGGGCATCACCCCGGGCTTTGGCGGCACCCAGCGTCTGGCTCGTCTGGTGGGCATGGGTATGGCAAAGCAGCTGGTCTACTCTGCCCTGAACATCAAGGCAGACGAGGCACTGCGCATCGGCCTGGTAAATGCTGTGTATCCGCAGGCGGAGCTGATGGACAATGTGCTGAAGCTGGCTTCTAAGATCGCCAAGAACGCACCCATCGCTGTGCGCAACTGCAAGAAGGCCATGAACGACGGCATCTCCCTGCCCATCGAAAAGGCGGTCGAGGTGGAGGAAAAGCTGTTTGGCGACTGCTTTGAGACCCACGACCAGGTGGAGGGCATGACTTGCTTCCTCTCCCGTGAGAAACCGAAGCCGAAGCCTGTGTTCACCAACAACTAAGCTGTACTGTTTTTTATAAACTGTGAGATAGAATAAAGGAGATTTTCTATGAAGATCGGTGTTATCGGCGCTGGCACCATGGGCCAGGGCATCGCAAAGGCATTTGCTCAGGTGGAGGGCAACACCGTTGCCCTGTGCGATATCAAGCAGGAGTGGGCTGAGAAGGGCCTGGCTAAGATCAAGGCTGGCTACGACAAGCTGGTGGCTAAGGGCAAGATGACCCAGGAGAAGGCAGATGCCATCGTGGGCGCTATCACCCCGGGCCTGAAGGAAGACCTGTGCGCAGACTGCGATCTGATCGTGGAGGCTGCCTTTGAGGATATGAAGGTCAAGCAGACCACCTTTGCAGAGCTGGATAAGCTGTGCAAGCCGGAGTGCATCTTTGCTTCCAACACCTCCTCTCTGTCCATTACCGAGATCGGCAAGGGCCTGAGCCGCCCGCTGGTGGGTATGCACTTCTTCAACCCCGCTGACCGCATGAAGCTGATCGAGGTCATCGCAGGCTGCAACACCCCCGCTGAGACCGTGGAGACCATCAAGAAGATCTCTGTGGAGATCGGCAAGCAGCCGGTCCAGGTCAACGAGGCTGCTGGCTTTGTGGTCAACCGCATCCTGATCCCCATGATCAACGAGGCTGCCTTTATCAAGATGGAGGGCGTTTCCAATATTGCTGGCATCGACGCCGCCATGAAGCTGGGTGCAAACCACCCCATGGGACCCCTGGAGCTGGGCGACTTCATCGGCCTGGACATCTGCCTGGCCATCATGGATGTGTTGTATAACGAGACTGGCGACAGCAAGTACCGTGCCTGCCCGCTGCTGCGCAAGATGGTGCGCGGCGGCAACCTGGGCTGCAAGACCGGCAAGGGCTTCTACGTTTACAACGCAGACCGCACCAAGACCCCGGTAGACGAGCTGTAAGCTGGCATACCCATTTCTCCCGGCGGCAGGTGCTGCCGGGAGGAATTTGTTTGCACCGCATCCAGTGGGGTGCGGCAATCTGAAAAGGACCCTTTAGGAGGATATAGCGATGGATTTCACTCTGTCCAAGCAGCAGCAGATGGCACAGAAGATGTACCGCGAGTTTGCTGAAAACGAAGTCAAGCCTCTGGCCAAAAAGGTGGACGCAGAGGAGTATTTCCCCGCTGAGACCGTCAAGAAGATGGCAAAGCTGGGCATGATGGGCATTTATTTCCCCACTGAGGTGGGCGGCGCAGGCGGCGACGTGCTGTCCTACGTTATGGCTGTGGAGGAGATGAGCAAGGTCTGTGGCACCACCGGCGTTATCTTGTCGGCCCACACCAGCCTGTGCGCTGCCCCCATCTATGAGAACGGCACCCCCGAGCAGAAGGCAAAGTACCTGCCCAAGCTGTGCAGCGGCGAGTGGCTGGGCGCTTTTGGCCTGACCGAGCCGGGTGCCGGCACGGACGCTCAGGGCCAGCAGACCACCGCGGTGGAAAAGGATGACTGCTGGGTGCTGAACGGCTCCAAGATCTTTATCACCAATGCAGGCTACGCAGACGTGTTTGTTATCATCGCCGTTACCGATAAGGTGGTGGATAAGCGCGGCCGCAGCCAGAAGCTCTGCTCTGCTTTCATCGTGGAGCGCACCGACCCCGGCTTCTCCGTGGGCAAGCCGGAGGACAAGATGGGCATCCGCGGTTCTTCTACCTGTGAGCTGATCATGGAAGACTGCACCATCCCCAAGGACCGTATGCTGGGCGTGCGGGGCCGCGGCTTCCAGCTGGCGATGTCTGCTCTGGACGGCGGCCGTATCGGCATCGCTTCCCAGGCACTGGGCATTGCCGAGGGCGCTCTGGATGAGACGGTGGCCTATGTCAAGGAGCGTAAGCAGTTTGGCCGCAGCATCGCTCAGTTCCAGAACACTCAGTTCGAGCTGGCAGAGATGAAGGCCCGTGTGGATGCCGCCAAGTACCTGGTCTATGCCGCTGCAGAAAAGAAGCAGCAGGCCATGAACGGCGCCAAGGTGCGTTACAGCGTAGAGGCTGCCGAGGCTAAGCTGATCGCCGCCCGCACTGCCAGCGACGTGACCCGCCGCTGCCTGCAGCTGTTCGGTGGTTACGGCTACACCCGTGATTACCCGATCGAGCGCATGATGCGGGACGCCAAGATCACCGAGATCTACGAGGGCACCAGCGAAGTGCAGATGATGGTCATCTCCGGCGCGATGCTGAAGTAAGGAGGCAGAGTTTACAATGAAAGCAATTGTTTGTGTTAAGCAGGTCCCCGATACCTCCGGCAAGGTGGCCGTCAAACCCGACGGGACCCTGGATCGCGCTTCGATGGCGACCATCACCAACCCCGATGACCTGAACGCTCTGGAAGCTGCGCTGAAGCTGAAGGATGCCACCGGCTGTGAGGTCGTGGTGGTCACCATGGGCCCCCCGCCGGCCGAGGGGATGCTGCGTGAGCTGCTGGCCCGCGGCGCAGACCGTGCAGTGCTGGTGTCCGGCCGTGAGTTCGGCGGCTCCGATACCTTTGCTACCAGCCAGATCCTGGCTGCTGCCGTCAACAAGATCGGCGTTGGCCCCGAGGACGTTGTGTTCTGCGGCCGTCAGGCGATCGATGGCGACACTGCTCAGGTAGGCCCCCAGATCGCTGAGAAGCTGCACCTGCCTCAGGTGACCTATGCAGCCGATATCCAGAAGGAGGGCAACTCCCTCACCGTCAAGCGGATGCTGGAGGACGGCTATATGATGATCAAGGTCCAGACTCCCTGCCTGGTGACCTGCATCAAGGAGCTGAACGAGCCCCGCTACATGAGCGTCAATGGCATCTTTACCTGCTACGACAAGCCCATGGAGGTCTTTGACTACAACGCCCTCAAGGACGACCCGCTGATCGAGGTGGATACCATCGGTCTGAAGGGCTCTCCGACGAACGTGTTCAAGTCCTTCACTCCTCCGCAGAAGGGCGCAGGCACCATGCTGGCTGGCGACGACGTCGCTGCGCAGCTGGCTGGCATCCTGGCCAACAAGCACCTGATCTGATGAAAGGAGCATAGGATTACAATGGCTGATTTTAACGAATACAAGGGCGTCTGGGTCTTTTGTGAGCAGCGCCAGGGCAAACTGATGCCCACTGATTTTGAGCTGGTCAGCGAGGCCCGCAAGCTGGCAGACGAGCTGCACTGCGAGGTCACCGGCCTGCTGCTGGGCGATAATGTGGAGTCCATTGCCAAGGAACTGGGCGGCTATGGCGCTGACCAGGTCCTGGTGTGCGACAGCCCCCTGCTGAAGGATTACACCACCGACGCTTATACCAAGGTCCTGTGCGACATGGTCAACGAATATAAGCCTGAGGTCCTGCTGATCGGCGCTACCAATATCGGCCGTGACTTGGGCCCCCGCTGCGCTGCCCGTCTGCACACCGGACTGACCGCCGATGCTACCCACCTGGATGTGGATACCGGCAAGTATGTGGAGTTCCTGAAGGAAAGCTCTACCATCGACCTGTCCAAGCAGACCTTCGACTACGAGGATCGCAACCTGAAGATGACCCGTCCGGCTTTCGGCGGCCACCTGATGGCTACCATCATCTGCCCCCGTTTCCGTCCCCAGATGTCTACGGTGCGTCCTGGCGTCATGAAGAAGGCTCCCTACGATGCAGCTAAGGCCGAGGCCTGCCGTATCGTTAAGCCTGCTTTCAGCCTGACCGCTGAGGATATCCAGACCCAGGTGCTCAGTGTGGAGAAGGCTGCCAACAAGCTGGTAGACCTGATCGGCGCAGATGTGGTGGTCGCAGTGGGCCGCGGCATCAGCAAGGACGTAAACAAGGGCATCGAGCTGGCAGAGAAGCTGGCTGCTGCGCTGGGCGGCGGCGTTGTGGGTGCATCCCGTGCCGTTACCGACGCTGGCTGGCTGGGCGCTGACCACCAGGTGGGTCAGACCGGCAAGACGGTCCATCCCAAGATCTATGTGGCCCTGGGCATCTCTGGTGCGATCCAGCACGCTGCTGGTATGCAGGATTCGGAGTGCATCATCGCAGTCAATAAGAACGAATCCGCTCCTATCTTCGGTGTGGCTGACTACGGCATCGTGGGCGACCTGTTCAAGGTCGTGCCGGAGCTGGTCAAGCAGATCGAGGCAGCAAAGGCTGCAAAGTAAGCAGAATACCTTTATTATAATACGATCATACAGAACGGTGTTTGCGTTTTTGCGCAAAGCCCGTCTTGCTGGCAGGCATCCACATCAACCGCCTGTTTTTTGGCAGGAGCTGCGGGCACCGCTGTTGGCAGATCTGTAACGTCCGGAAGTGCAGCAAAGACCATGCACTGTCAGGGGTCGTGGGGGGAAGGCAGCCCCCTGCGGCAGGCAGCCCTGACAAGACCGGTCCTTTAAGGGGCAGGCAACCACATCAACCGCCGCCCCGTGCGCTGGACAGAGACGGCCGCTTATTTGCTGGCAGTACACAAAAACAAAAAACTTCGCTTTGGCAGAGGCCGTGGGGGAAGGCAGCCCCCATGGCAGGCAGCTCTGCTCAAAGTGGAACCAAACGATCCGTTTTATCAGCACGGTGTGCATGGGGGAGACCCGGATGCACACCGTGTTTTTGTATGCGCACGGAAAAAATGGGGCAGACTTTTGCAGGAGGGGGGATGATGCCCCCCTGCAGAAAGGAGAGGTCTGCTGTGTCTGGACGCCGTGTTTTGGCGCTGTATGGGGTGATGCTTACCTGTTTTTTTGTGGTCGTGTGCCGTTTGTATTGGCTGGCGCAGAACCAGACTTACGCGGCCCGTGCCCGAGCCCAAAGTCAGGTCACACTGGCTCTGCCTGCTTCTCGGGGTGGATTTTATGACTGCCGGAACCGTCCGCTTACGGGTCTGCATCAGACCTGGCAGGCGGTATGTATCCCGGGACAGGACAGCTATGGCCGGTTGTACCGGTACGCAGGGCCGGAGCAGCAGTCGCTGCTGTATCAGCAGCGCAACGCACGCCGCCCGTTTTTGGTGGAGCTGGAGCAGGATCTTTCGCAGCAGGGGATACGCTGCTTCCCGGTGACGCAGCGTTATGGTGCTGCACCGCTGGCCTGCCATCTGCTGGGGTACCTGGATGGAGAGGAGCAGGGCGTGGCAGGGCTGGAAGCAGCCCTGGAATCGGTCTTGTCCGCTCCAGGGGCGCAGGATGAGATCCGCTGTCAGGTGGATGCCCGGGGGCGGCTGCTGGAAGATACTCTCCCGCAGCGTCACCGCACCAAAGGCGGGGCGGGGGTGCGGCTGAGCATTTCCCGGCCTGTGCAGCGCACAGTAGAGGCGGTGGCTGGGGAAATGATGTCCAGCGGGTGTGTGCTGGTGCTGGATGTGGCCACTGCAAAGGTGCGGGCAAGCGTCAGCCTGCCTGCATTTGACCCCAATCATGTGGCGGCTAGTCTGGGCCAGCCAGACAGCCCCCTGGTCAACCGTGCGCTGCAGGCATATGCAGTGGGGTCTGTGTTCAAGCCGGTGGTGGCAGCTGCAGCGCTGGAAGCTGGAGAGCAGGGGCTGGGGTATGAATGTCCCGGTTACCAGATGGTGGATGGGCAGGTGTTCCACTGCGCATCCGGGGTCGCCCATGGCACCGTGGATCTGACAGCGGCTCTGCAAAAAAGCTGCAACGGCTATTTTATCCAGCTGGGGCAGCAGTTGGGCGCAGAAAGGGTGCGGGATATGGCCGCAGCGATGGGGTTTGGCAGCGCTGTCCCCCTGGCGGGAGCGCTGGAAGCCGATGAGGGTCGTCTGCCCGCAGCAGCGGAGCTGCATTCCAGCGGACAATTTGCCAACTTCTGCTTTGGACAAGGGACACTGATGGCTGCGCCGGTACAGGTAGCAGCAATGATGAATACCATCGCCGCCGGGGGCGTTTATCGCAGCCCCTGTTTTGTGGAGTGTGCGGTGGACGAAGTCACCGGACAGGAGCTGCAGCCGCTTGCGCATCGCACAGCCCGCCGGGTGCTGTCGGCACAAAATGCGCAAGAGCTGACCGAGATGCTGGCGGCAGTGGTGGAGGAGGGCACCGGGCGGGAGGCGGCACCCGGCCAGAGCACGGCCGGCGGTAAGACTGGTACGGCACAGACCGGGCAATTTACACCATCCGGACAAGAGCTGAAAAATCTCTGGTTTGCAGGCTTTTGGCCTGCGCAGGAGCCGCAGTATACGCTGGTGGTGCTCCAGGATGCGCAGCTGGACCCGCCTTACTCCAGTGCAGCTGTGTTTGCCCGCATCTGCGAGGCACTGGCGCTGCTGGGAGGGGAGGAGTAAGGTCCTGCACCGGGGCTGCCGGGGCCTTAGCGCAAAAGAGTGATGTGCCTGCGCTTGTTCTGCTTGATTTTTTTTCTCCAATATGATACTATATATGCGTATTTGTATGCTGATCGACCAAGATCAATAAAGGAGCGTAACAAACAATGTCTGTCATTGAAATCGTTGGCGGTGCGATCCTGCTGGTGGCCTCGGTGGCCATCGTGTTCCTCACCCTGCTGCAGCACACCCACGGTCAGGGCCTGTCCGGCGCGATCAACGGTGCGGCTGGTGCAAACAATGCCCGGCTGACCCCCGCAGATCAGATGCTGGCCAAGGTGACCCGCATCGCTGGTGTCGTGTTCTTTGTGGTGGCCATTCTGGCCTGTGTGTTCGCCAGCCGTCTGGGCTGAGCGCCAAGCCGCAGCTCCGTGTTGAACGGGGCTGTTTTTCTGTCTATAAGTCAAAACCTTCGTGCTAAAAAAGAGGGGCCCCGTTTGATGTGCTGTCCGCGGATGCAGGCAGCCGGTGGGGGAAAGAAGTAAGAGTAGAGAAAGAGTAGGAGTATTTATGGCAATTCGTGATAAGATCGAGCATGCGATCCAGATGCAGCCCTGCACGGTGAAAACCCTGAAAGCCCGTTTTGGCGGGGATCGTGCTGCGGACCGCAAGGTCATGGAGGCGCTGGATGAGCTGGTGCGCCAGGCTGTGGTCTGCCAGCGGCAGGGAGTGTTCTTTACGGTGCGGTCCGGCCGTGCAGAAAAGGCACTGCTCTGCAAGGTGGTCAAGCTGGGTAAGAATTTTGCATTTGTAATGTTGGAGGATGGCCAGAGCGATGTGTTCATCCCCGGCCGTTTTACCCGCGGCGCAATGCCGGGGGATCAGGTCCTGGTGGAGAAGTTTGCCCATCCCCGGGTGGAGGGCAGTGATGAGGGCGAGATCCTGGCGATCCTGACCGAGCATAACAACCTGGTGGGCACCGCAAAACGGATCGACGGCCGGCTGAAATTTGTGCCGGATGATTGCCCGGCTATCTCCATGCAGCTAATGCGCGGCAGTGAAGGCGGCGCAAAGGATGGAGATAAGGTGGCTGTGGAGATCCTGCAGCGCGGCACCCGGCAGGAGGACCACCGGGTGGGGGTCACCATGCGCTTTGGCAGTGCCGATGAGGCCAAGCGCTGCGCAAAGGCTCTGCTGTATGCACAGGATATCCGGGGCCGCTTCCCGGAGGAAGTGCGGGAGGAGGCCAAAAAGCTGGAGGATGCAGCGGTGTCGGAGGCAGACACCAAGGGCCGTCTGGATCTGCGGAGCCTGCCGATCTTCACCATCGACAGTGCCTCTACCAAGGATATCGATGATGCTATCAGCCTGACCCGCACGCCGGAGGGTGGTTTTGAACTGGGCGTCCATATTGCGGATGTATCGCACTATGTGCGTCCCGGCACCGAGACGGATAACGAGGCTTTCCGCCGTGCCACCAGTGTGTACTATGCGGATCAGGTGGTGCCCATGCTGCCCAAGGCCTTGTCCAACGGCATTTGCAGCCTGAACGAAGGCGAGCTGCGGCTGGCATTCTCCTGCCTGATGCGGCTGGATAACAATGGCGAGCTGACCGATTACCGCTTTGTCAAATCCGTGATCCGCAGCCGTGTCAAGGGCGTGTACAGCGAGATCAACGCTCTGCTGGCTGGCAGCACGGACCCGGAACTGCAGGCCAAGTATGCCGAGGTGTCGGAGCAGCTGCCTGCCATGAAGGAGCTGTATGGCCACCGTGCGCGCCTGCGCAGAGAGCGCGGCTGCATGGATATCGAGAGCGGAGAGGTCAAGCTGATCCTGGACGAGGAAGGCCGCTGCATCGATGTGCAGAAGCGCACTTCCGGCGAGAGCGAGGCCATGATCGAGGAGTTCATGCTGCTGGCAAACCAGTGCGCTGCGCACTTTGCACGGGTCAAGCAGATTCCCTTTGTCTATCGTGTCCACGAGGAACCCAATGCCGAAAAGCTGGAGCGTCTGCACGCACTGCTGACCGCCTGCGGCATCAACGACCACTTTGCAAAGGATGTCCCTGCGCCCAAGGAGCTGAGTGCGATCCTGGAAGGGGTCCGCGGCACGGCATACGAGCAGATCATCAATACCGGAATGCTGCGGTGTATGTCCAAGGCGCAGTATGAGGCAAAGCCCAAGGGACATTACGGCCTGGTGCTGAAGGATTATGCCCATTTCACCAGCCCCATCCGCCGTTATCCGGATCTGGCGATCCACCGTATCCTCACCGACCTGCTCTCCGGCACCGACAAGGAGACCATGACCCTGCGCTACACCGATTTTGCGGAGCAGGCAGCCAAGCAGTCCAGCGAGCGGGAAGTCATTGCTATGCAGATCGAGCGCAAGGCAGAAGATTGCTATAAGGCAGAGTACGCCCGCCGTCACCTGGGCGAGAGCTATGAGGGCAGCATCTCCGGCGTGACCCAGCGCGGCCTGTTTGTGGAGATGGATAACGGTGTGGAGGGTTTTGTGCCTGCATCCAGCCTGACTGCTGCCGGCACCCTGCTGACCGAAGGCGTCCGCCTGTCCGACCCGGTCTCCGGCAAGAACTGGAACCTGGGCGACCGCATGATGATCACCATCGTCCGGGCAGATGTGAACCTGGGCAAGGTGGATTTTGAGCCTGCACAGGCAAAAGGCTGAGAGCTGCACTGCATCCGGAATGGGAAAGGAGAGGTCTCTTATGCAGATCCGTCATGCACAGATGTCTGATCTGGACCGTTTGGCTGCGATCGAAGCAGCGTCCTACCCGGCGGCAGAAGGCGCCAGCCGGGAGAGTCTGGCGGGCCGCCTGGCTGCTTATCCGGAGCTTTTCTGGCTGTTGGAGGAGGAAGGAGAGGTCCGTGCCTTTGTCAATGGATTTGCTACGGACACTCCAGACCTGACCGACGAAATGTACGATCGACCCAGTTTGTACGACCCTGCGGGGGCCTGGCAGATGATCTTCAGCGTGGTGACGGCCCCGGAGTGGCGGGGTCAGGGCTGCGCCTCGGCGCTGCTGACCCAAATGCTGGCGGATGCCCGGGCCACGGGCCGAAAGGGCGTGGTGCTGACCTGTAAACAGGCGCTGCTGCCGTTTTATTCCCGCTTCGGCTTTGTGGACGAGGGCGTCTCCGGTTCCACCCATGGAGGCGTGGTCTGGCACCAGATGCGTATCGTGTTTTGAAGTATTTATAAAAAGAGCCTGTCCGCGTTTTAGCGGACAGGCTCTTTTTTGCAGGCGGCAGCTGTTTTAGTATTTTTCAAACTGCTGGACATCCAGCACAAACAAGGTCACGCCGCCGCATTGCACCGGCAGGGGCGCCGTGGCAGCCAGCGGCTGTACCGTGCCGCCCAGGATGAGCGGCTGGTACTGCATGACCGTGCGTTCCCCATAGCGCTTCAGCAGCGCCAGCGCCTGCGGCAGATCCGTATGATGTACACCCACCAGGATCGTGGCGCTCTGGCAATGCAGAAAGCCGCCTCTGGATTGCAGGACGGTGGCATAGAAGCCGTTTTGATTCAGCTCTGCAATGGCATCCTGGTATTCTTCGCCTTGCAGTACAGCCAGGATCAGCTTGTCACAATCGGTGTTTTTCATGGTTTTTCCTCCATATTTTCCACCCTCAGCAGCCTGAGGGCGGTTTTGTATATCCAATGCTCTGGATAGCTGCATCTCTGGGATGCCGCTATCCTAACACCAAAGAGATTAAAAAGATGAAAAAAAGCCGCCGGAGAGATAAAACTGACATTAAAACAGAGAGCAGCGCTTGTCCCAGCAGATGGTCGCAGAAAGAAAAAAGAGCCTGACCGCAGAAACAGCGGGCAGACTCTTTTTTAATGGATCATAACTGAAAAAAAGCGGAAAGCTCCTGTGCCAGTGCTTCGGGGGCGTCCAGATTGGCTTCGTGGCCGGAGTTTTTCAGCAGGCGGAACGCTGCCTTGGGCAGCCGGGCCTGCAATCCAAGGGAAGAAGATCGGTTGACGGTGTCCTTTTCTCCGCAAAGGACCAGTACGGGACAGCTCAGGCGCGGCAGATCCTTTTCAAAATCCAGATCCATCATGGAACGGGTCAGGCAGAGAAAATCCGTTTTGCAAATGCCCATGCTCTGGAAATTTTTCTCCGGCATGAAACGGAAGATCATGTTCTGGAACTTCAAGATCCTCTTGGGCATCGTGTACGGCGTTGCGATCAATGCCAGAGAGTGGACGTGCTGTGGGTGTTCGATGCTGTAATGCAAGGCAAGGACGCCGCCCAGGGACAGTCCGCAGAGTTGGACCGGTTCGGGAAATTGCTGGCAGTATTCAGAAAAAGCGCGGTACAATACGGGGTAGTTGACAGTTTGTCCCTCAAACCAGTCAAAAAGGTTTGGACACAGAACATCTGCGCCCTTTTTCAGGGAGGCGGTGGTCTTTTCCCAGCTGGAGCAAGTCTGCCCCAACCCGTGCAGAAAGATCGTTTTCATGGTCATGGCCCTCGGTTCGTTCCGGTGATAAAATACAGGATACAGTGTAGCATAAAAGTGTGAAAATAAAAAGCGATTCTGCTTTTTTGACGCGTAGGGGACGAGACGGGTGCGGAGTTTCGTTTTTCTGATAAAATTAGAGTTTATGCGCAAAAAGTACGGTTTTTGACGGCTAATTTACACAAAGTTGCCGTTTGAGCCTTGCCCTGCCGGGCGGAATGTGCTATCTTTAGTGCAGGAAGAAATCCAGCAGAAAAAACCGGTGGTCGCCGTTGCGTCCCGCCGGAGCACTTTTGTCTGCTGGTACAAAAAAAGGAGGTTGTTTACCCGTGAAACATCTTATCTCCCGCCGCAGCTTTATGCAGGCCGCTGGCCTTGCCACCGCAGCTGTTGCTATGAGCGCACCCCAGGCATCTGCTTGCTGGCCTTTTGGTGAAAAGGCTGCTGTTACCATCCTGTACACCAACGATACCCATACCTACATCGATGGAGAGAATCCGGAGCTGAACTATGCGTCCCTGGCTGCTCTGAAAAAGAGCATCGAGGACTCTGGCCAGGAGGTCATCCTGGTGGACGCAGGTGACCACGTCCAGGGCACTGCCTATGGCTCTATGGACTCTGGCGCATCCATCATCCGCCTGATGAATGAGGTGGGCTACGATGTGGCTACCCTGGGCAACCACGAGTTTGACTATGGTATGGAGCGTGCCCAGCAGATCATTGCAGAGGCAAACTTCCCCTACCTGTCCTGCAACTGGGTCAGCCTGCAGGGCCTGGGCGGCCGTGTGCTGCCGGACATGAGCCTGGTGTACACCGGCGGCGTTACGGTGGCTTTCGTGGGCATTACCACCCCGGAGACCTTTACGAAGTCCACTCCGGCTTACTTCATGAACAAGAAGCAGACCAAGTTCATCTACGACATCCTGGGCGGCGAGGACGGCCAGAAGCTGTATGACGCTGTGCAGAAGTCGGTGAACAAGGCAAAGCTCGTGGCAGACTATGTCATCGGTCTGGGCCATCTGGGCGTAGACCCGTCCTCTTCTCCCTGGACCAGTGAGGAAGTCATTGCTCATACCACTGGCTTTGACGCATTCATCGACGGTCACTCTCACTCCACCCTGGTCAACAAGCAGGTGGCAGATGCCTCCGGCAAGATGGTCACCCTGACCCAGACCGGCTCTTACTTTGAGAACATCGGTAAGATGACCATCGGCGTGGATGGCACCATTACCACCGAGCTGATCCCCACCTTTGCCGCAGAAGATGAGGCTGTAAAGGCGATCCAGCAGAACTGGATCGATACCGTGGACGATATGCTGGGCGAGAAGATCGCTGTGGGCGATGTCAATTTCTACATCAACGACCCGGCCACCGGCAAGCGCCGTATTCGTTCCGGTGAGACCAACCTGGGCGACTTTGTGGCCGACGGCATCTACACCTACTTCAACGAGATCGAGCAGCTGGACTGCGATATCGCCATCATGAACGGCGGCGGTATCCGCACCGACGTGCCGGCAGGGGAGTGGAGCTTCAAGACCTGCAAGCAGGTCAGCCCCTTTGGCAACGTGGCCTGCCTGATGTCGGTCACCGGCAAGCAGATCCAGGATGCTCTGGAGTTCGGCGCTCGTTTTGCAGGTACGGAGAAGGAGAACGGCGGCTTCCTGCACGTGGCAGGCGCCAGCTACGAGATCCACACCAGCCTGCCCAACACGGTGCAGACCAATGACAAGAATGTCTGGGTCGGCAGCGCTGCTGGCACCCCCCGTGTGCAGAATGTCAAGATCTACAACCGCAAGACCGGTGCATATGAGCCGCTGGACCCCAACGCTACCTATGCAATGGCAGGTATGAACTATACCCTGCGCAACCTGGGCGATGGCTTTGCCATGTTCGACGGCGCAACGCTGATCAAGGACTATGTGGCTGAGGACTACCTGGTCATGTCCATGTACGCTATGCTGTTTGGCGGCGTGGATGCCAATGGCCTGCCTCACCTGAGCAGCGCCAACAGCCCCTTGTCTCAGTATCCGGGCTATCTGCTGAACTACGAGAATGAGTACGGCGCAGGCCGTATCCAGCTGGTCTGATCCATTTAGGGATCCTGAGCTGAAATAAAAAAGACCGGGCGTGTCCGGGGAGTAGCTCCCTGGATGCGCCCGGTCTTTTGCAGTGGATGAGAAACAAAAAACAGTCTGCAAACCTTATGGAAAAGGTCTTGCAGACTGTTTCGTTTTGGTTGGGGATGAGAGAATCGAACTCCCACAAGTAGAGTCAGAGTCTACCGCACTACCACTATGCAAATCCCCATCAGTGGTGCCGCTCGGCTGGGTGAGCCGGTCAACGTGTGTTATTATACGCATATCGGAGGCATTTGTCAAGCATATTTTTGAAAAAACTTGCAAAAAATAAAAAAATACCGTCTTAGCGCACTTCTCCAGGGTGCGGCAGGTTTTGCCCCGGCGGTGCGGTATACTCGCACAGGACATTGAAAGGCTGCTTGGCCTGATTTAGAAAGGATGCTGCATATGATGACACGAACTCTGCGCCCGGAAATGGGCAACCTCTCGCCCCGTGTACCGCGGGACCCGGAACACGAGCGCTACTGCCCGGAGCTGGAGCAGGATCTGCAGGAGTGCTTGGCCTGCCTGCGCTGCAACGAGATGATGTTTGATCTGGAGGTGGACTCCGATCTGATCGAGCAGCGCATCTACGAGCGGCAGGCGCTGCTGTGCCGCTACCGCTATCTGCTGGCCCGGGCCCGGGAGCTGGGGCTGCATGCAGTGCTGGCACGCTATCAGCCCCGCCTGCCCGGCTGATGCTGCCCTTGCAGGAAGCCCAGTGCCAAAAAATCTTGACAGAAATCGCCTCCCGTGTTATGATACTAAAAGATAAATCGCTGGGCAGAGGCAATGCTTCGCACAGCGCAATCTTTTCAAGCGAGAGAGGTTTTTGATTATGGAAAGAATTAAGACGATCGCTACCCGTGACCTGACCAAGAGCGTGCAGACCGGCGGCTGCGGCGAGTGCCAGACTTCCTGCCAGTCTGCCTGCAAGACCTCCTGCGGCGTGGCTAACCAGCAGTGCGAGAACAGCAACAAGTAAGCTTTTTTCCAATCGGATGCCGCCTGAGCCGGGCGGCATTTTTTGTGTTCATTTTTAGTGATCTTTCACGGAGGAAAATCAATGGTACATCAGTATCAACTCAATGGATATAATATCGTGCTGGACACCTGCAGCGGCTCTGTGCACGTTGTGGACGAGGTGGCCTACGACATCATCGCCCTGTACAAGCAGCATCCGGCCGATGAGATCGTAGCACAGATGCTGGCAAAGTACGCCCACCGTCCGGATGTTACGGAGGAGGACCTGCGCCAGTGCCTGGAGGATGTGGCTCAGCTGGAGGCCCAGGGCAAACTCTGGGCGCCGGATATCTATAAGGACATGGCCTTTGACTTCAAGAACCGCAATACGGTGGTCAAGGCACTGTGCCTGCATGTGGCGCACACCTGCAACCTGAACTGCTCCTACTGCTTTGCTGCCCAGGGCCGCTACCAGGGCGACCGTGCCCTGATGAGCTTTGAGGTGGGCAAGCGGGCCATGGACTTTTTGATCGAGAATTCCGGCACCCGCCGCAACCTGGAAGTGGACTTCTTCGGCGGCGAGCCGCTGATGAACTTTGATGTGGTCAAGCAGCTGGTGGCCTACTGCCGTGAGCAGGAGAAGATCCACAACAAGAACTTCCGCTTTACCATGACCACCAACGGCATGCTGATCGATGATGATGTCATCGACTTCTGCAACAAGGAGTGCCACAATGTGGTGCTGAGCCTGGATGGCCGCAAGGAGATCCACGACCGTCTCCGCAAGGACTATGCAGGCCGCGGCAGCTACGATGTCATCGTGCCCAAGTTCCAGGAGTTTGTCCGCCGCCGTGGGGATAAGAACTACTACATCCGGGGCACCTATACCCATAACAATGTGGAGTTCACCAAGGATGTCTTCCACATGGCAGACCTGGGCTTTACGGAGCTGAGCATGGAGCCGGTGGTCTCTAAGCCGGACGATCCCTGTGCATTGACTGCGGAGGATCTGCCCATCCTGAAGGAGCAGTACGAGATCCTGGCCAAGGAGATGATCCGCCGCCGCCGGGAGGGCAAGGGCTTTACCTTCTACCACTACATGATCGACCTTACCGGAGGCCCCTGCATCTACAAGCGCATCTCCGGCTGCGGTTCCGGAACCGAGTATATGGCTGTGACGCCGTGGGGCGACCTGTATCCCTGCCACCAGTTCGTGGGTGACCCCAAGTATCTCATGGGCGATATCTGGAAGGGCGTCACCAATACCGCTGTGCGGGATGAGTTCAAGCACTGCAACGCCTACGCCCGCCCCGAGTGCAAGGATTGCTGGGCTAAGCTGTACTGCTCCGGTGGCTGTGCAGCCAATGCATACCATGCAACGGGCAGCATCACAGGCGTGTACGATTACGGCTGCGAGCTGTTCAAAAAGCGGATCGAGTGCGCCATCATGATCAAGGTGGCTGAGAACCAGGACCTGGCAACTCAGGGCGTAGAGGCTCCCATTGAGCTGGGCGGCAGCTGCAATGCCTGCGCCGATGGCGAGGGCTGCGGCGAATGATGCCCAGCACCCCTATTGCAGATTTTGTCCGGCGGTACAGCAGTTCAGGCACGGCCCGGCTGCATATGCCAGGGCACAAAGGCGTATCCTTTCTGGGGTGCGAGCCCTTGGACCTGACCGAGATCGCGGGGGCAGATGAGCTGTATGAGGCAGAAGGCATCATTGCGGAGAGCGAGGCAAATGCTGCCCAGCTGTTCGGCACGGCGGCCACGTATTATAGTGCGGGCGGGTCCTCTCAGTGTATTCGGGCTATGCTGCTGCTGGCTATGCAGGCCGCACCGGCAGGGGAGGGCCGTCCGGTCCTGCTGGCGGCACGCAATGCACATAAAGCGCTGGTGTACAGTGCTGCCCTGCTGGATTTTGAGATCCAATGGCTGTGGCCGCAGGGACAGGGGGGCAGTCTGTGCAGCTGCCCGGTCACGCCTGCCAGTCTCCGCACCCGTCTGGAGCAGCTGCTCCGTCAAGGGGTGCGTCCCTTTGGCGTCTACCTGACCAGCCCGGACTATCTGGGGTATATGCAGGACGTACAGGGGCTGGCAGAGGTCTGTCAAAGCCTGTGCGTGCCGCTGCTGGTGGACAACGCACACGGCGCCTATCTGCCCTTTTTGCCAGGGGGCAGCCGGCACCCGATCGCACTGGGGGCTGCTATGTGCTGCGACTCCGGTCATAAGACGCTGCCGGTGCTGACCGGCGGAGCCTACCTGCACCTGGGGGAAAACGCCCCGGTCCCCCAACCGGAGGCTGTCCGGGGCGCAATGGCGCTGTTTGGCTCCACCAGCCCTTCTTATCTGATTTTGCAATCCCTGGACCTGTGCAACCGGTATCTGGCACAGGGCTACCGAGAGAAGCTGGCAGCCAGCATGGCGGGCCTGGATCAGCTGCGGAAGGAACTGAACATGGCTGCGCTGGGCTGCTGTCCGGTGCCGGTGGCGCTGTCCGGCCCGGAGCAGGAGCCGCTGAAGCTGACGCTGGATGCGGCGGCATTGGGTCGCACCGGGCAGTGGCTGGCGGATCAGCTGCGGCATTGCGGTATCGAGTGTGAGTATGCGGATATCCGCAACGTGGTATTGATGTTTACGCCGGAAAACCCACCGGAAGATATGGCTCGTGTGCGGGCGGCGCTGCTGGATCTGTTGGAGCAGGCCCAGGCAGCTTTGCTGCCGGAGGATATAGGCCCAGCGTTTGCGGAGCTGGCGAGCCAGAATAAGCAGGTGCGCAGCATCCGGGCAGCGGTGCTGTCCCCTGCAGAGCGAGTGCCAGTGGAGCAGGCACTGGGCCGTGTGTGCGCACTGCCCACCGTATCCTGCCCGCCGGCGATCCCCATCGCGGTCAGCGGTGAGGAGATCGGTCCTGCGGCGGTGGCCTTGATGCACCATTATGGTGTTGCAGAGGTGGCCGTCTGTAAAGAATAAAAGCAGCACAGCAGCAGGTCTGATCCCTGCTGCTGTGTTTTTTGCAGCAAAGGGCAAGGTTTTGGCTGAAAAAGTCTTGACCTGCTGTGCTGCGGCGGGTATATTGGAAGTGCAGCCCCATTCCCGCAGTATTTTGCAGGAATAGGGCAGGGAATTTCGTTAAAATGGTATGGACGGGATAGGGCATCGGCCATGCTCTGCCGCCAGAAAAAAGGATAAAACAACAGATGATCTTGCGGAGGTGTTCTGATGAAAATCTTGCTGACGACCGATACATGGGCGCCTGCGGTCAACGGAGTGGTGCGGTCGGTGGAGCTGCTCTACCGGGAGCTGCTGGCTTTGGGGCATGATGTGCGGGTGCTGACCTTGTCCGGCAACAGCCGCTCCTATCAGGAAGGCAATGTGATCTACCTGGGCAGCCTCAGTGCGGAAAAAGTCTACCCGGGCGTGCGGCTGGGGCTGCGGCTCCTGAGCCATTGGCTGGACGTGCTGGAAGAGTGGCGGCCGGATGTGATCCACTCCCAGAGTGAGTTCTCCACCTTTATCCCGGCCTGCCAGCTGGCCAAACGCTGCGATTGCCCCTTGGTGCATACATACCATACCATGTGGGAGGACTGCACCCGCTATGTCTGCCCCAGCGAGCGGCTGGGCAAGGCGGCGGTAGAGTATTTCACCCGGGTGGTGGCAGGGCACTGCTATGCGATCCTGGCCCCCACCGGCAAGATCCGTGCGCTGCTGGAGAGCTATGGCGTGGAGTGCAAGGTGTTCACAGTGCCGACGGGCATTGACCTGGGCGAGTTCCAGCCTTGGCAGGACGGCGGTGCTGCCCGGGCAGAGCTGCGCAGCCAGCTGGGCATCCCTGCCGAAGCGCCGGTGATGCTCTCGCTGGGGCGTTTGGCTGCGGAAAAGAACCATGGGGAGCTTTTGCAGCTGCTGGCAGAGTGGCCGGAAGAGGAGCGCCCCTGGCTGGTGTTCGTGGGGGATGGCCCGGTCCGGACTGAGCTGGAGGCAGAGACCGTCCGCCTGGGCTTGACCGAGCGGGTCCGCTTTGCGGGTATGGTAAGCCCGCAGGAGGTCCCTCGGTGGTATCAGGTGGGGGATGTCTTTGTCAGCGCTTCCCGGAGCGAGACCCAGGGCCTGACCTATTTTGAAGCCATGGCCTGCGGTCTGCCTGCTATCTGCCGGGCGGACCCCTGCTTGGAGGGCGTGATCGAAAACGGGATCAACGGCTGGCAGTGGGAGGAAAGCTCTACCTTCCGCCAGGGGTTTGAGGATGTGATGGCAAACCACAGCGATTATGCCGGCAAAGCAGAGGAAAAGGCTGCGCACTATTCCTCCAAGAACTTTGCCCGTCAAGCGCTGGAAGTCTATCAGCAGGCGATCGATGCGCCGCGTCCCCAAAAGGACCGTGTGCTGCCGGATGTGGCCAAAGCCATCAGCGAGCTGGTGGAATATCTGTCCCAGTAATCAAACAGCGCCCCCCGGCCCGCAGTAGGGCAGGGGGGCGCTGTTTAGTTGGCAGGGTCTTTTTGGGGCGCTTTGTCCAGTGCTTCAAACTGGCGCAGGATCTGCGGGTCTTTCAGCTTGATGACCTTGCCGGAAAGGCCGTGGAGCGTATTCTCCGGCGGGATCTGCAAAAAGCTGAGCCGTACTGCGCACAGCGCCTGGGTCTTTGCCCCGGTGCGCTGGTTCATCTTGCGGTTGCCATATTTGATATCTCCCAGCACCGGCTTGCCAAGGTAGGCCAGGTGTGCTCGGATCTGGTGGGTGCGGCCGGTGACCAGGCCAATGCGGCACAATGCAAAAGGCCCGGCGGTGCGCAGTACATCCACATCGGTGATGATCTGCTTGCGGTGTCCGTCCTGTGCCTGGTGTGCGTGGATGGAGACCTTGTTGTTCTTTTCATCGTGCTCCCACCAGGCAGTGAACCGCCCGCTCTGGGGGATGCCGACCGTGATGGTGTAGTATTCCTTTTTGAGCAGGTCGGTGCGGATGATCTCGTTCATATCCCGCAGGGCGGCATAGCTCTTGGCGGCGATCACCAGCCCCTCTGTGCCGCGGTCCAGCCGGTTGCAGATCCCGGGTTTGAACCGCTGCTCGCTGTGGGGGTCGTACTCGCCCTTCTGCTCCAGATACTGGGCAAAAGCATCCACAAGGTTTGCATCCCCGGTACGGTCGCTGTGGCATAACAGATGTGCAGGCTTATACAGCACCGCAATATCGGCATCTTCATAGACCACGGTCACCGGCGGCTGAGCAGGGGCTTTTTTTGCCGGTTTGGCGGGAGCGCTCCCCTCCGGGGGGAAAAACTCGTCGTTGATGTACAGTTCGATCAGGTCGCCGGCCCGCAGCCGGTCCTCCGGCGCAGCGCGCTTGCCGTTGACCTTGACCCGCTTGTTGCGGAAACTCTTGTATAACAAACTTGTGGGCAGTCCCCGTGTCACGCTTTGTACAAAACGGGACATCCGCACCCCTTCATCGTTGGCAGTGGCGGTAAATTGCTTCATAAATCGGCCTCTCTCTCTGGCGGATAAAACCGCCTGTCCCTTCCATGATACTATATCTCAAGGGGCAAAGTCAACGGGGAGGGGGAGTCCCTTTTTACATTTAGACGGACGGAGCGGATCTCTGTCAATTTAGAGATGCGTTGAAGAGAACAGAAAAATATGATAAGGTAAATAGAAACATGGATCGGAGATGTGAGCGGATGAAGGTGGATGTTTCGGGAACAAGGGCTTTTTATGCTTCTATAACCGAATCTTCATTGTGTAATTGCGAACCAGAGTATCATCACGAAATTGACAACATAGAATTTCGGACCGCAAAATTCTACCCAAGCACAGGGATCGAACAGGAGCATTTTGTATTGGAGTTTTCGCCAATAAAGCTAAAGTGTATTTTTTAGACCCTGCTCTGTCGGCCGGTATTAAGCAAGGAACGTCTCCCGCCGTCATGCCGCTTTACATTATAAAACACCCGTGCTATAATAAGGTGAATGTCAACAACTAATGGTGGTTCTCATAGCGGGAACCGGAAAGGACGCCTCTATGTCAGACGAGACCTTTAAGCTGGTATCCCCCTATGCTCCCACCGGTGACCAGCCCCAGGCCATTGCCCAGCTGGTGCAGGGGGTGCAAGCCGGGGATAAGTTCCAGACGCTGCTGGGCGTTACCGGCAGCGGCAAGACGTTTACAATGGCAAACGTCATTGCCCAGTGCAACCGCCCCACCCTGGTGCTGGCCCATAATAAGACCCTGGCGGCGCAGCTGTGTACGGAGTTTCGCTCCTTTTTTCCGGAAAATGCGGTGGAGTATTTCGTCTCCTACTACGATTACTACCAGCCGGAAGCGTATATCCCCAGCACCGATACCTATATTGAAAAGGACAGTGCGATCAACGATGAGATCGACCGCCTGCGTCATTCTGCTACGGCAGCATTGTCCGAGCGGCGGGATGTGATCATCGTGGCGTCTGTATCCTGTATCTACTCTTTGGGCGACCCCATCGACTACCGCAGCATGGTCATCAGTCTGCGTCCGGGGATGCAGATGGAGCGGGATGATCTGTGCGCAAAGCTGGTGCATCTGCAATACGAGCGCAACGATATCAACTTTGTACGCAACAAGTTCCGGGTGCGGGGGGATACGGTGGATATCTACCTGGCCTATATGAGCGAGCTGGCCATCCGGGTGGAGTTTTTTGGCGACGAGATCGACCGCATTACAGAGTTCAACCCAGTCACCGGCGCACGGCAGAACGTGGTCAAGCACGTGGCGATCTTTCCCGCCAGCCACTATATCGTCAGCGCCGAGAAAAAAGCCGCTGCGCTGGAGAAGATCCGTGCAGAGTGTGACGCCCAGGTAAGGCAGTTTACCGCCGAGGGCAAGCTCATTGAGGCGCAGCGCATCTCCCAGCGGACAAACTATGATATCGAGATGCTCAATGAAGTGGGGATGTGCAAGGGCATCGAGAACTATTCTGCCGTGTTGTCCGGCCGGGCGCCAGGCAGTATGCCCACCACGCTGCTGGACTATTTCCCGGAGGATTTTCTGCTGTTTATCGACGAGAGCCATGTTACGCTGCCGCAGGTTCGGGCTATGTACGGCGGCGACTATGCCCGTAAAAAAACACTGGTGGAATATGGCTTCCGGCTGCCTTCTGCCTTTGACAACCGCCCGCTGAAATTTGAAGAGGTCGAGTCCAAGCTCAATCAGACCATCTTCGTCTCCGCAACACCAGGCGGGTACGAGCGGGAGCACAGCACCCGCATTGCCCAACAGGTGATCCGCCCTACTGGTCTGCTGGACCCGCTGATCTCGGTGCGCCCGGTAGAAGGGCAGGTCACCGACCTGCTGGGCGAGATCAACGCCCGCACTGCACGGGGCGAACGGGTGCTGGTAACCACCCTGACTAAGCGCATGGCAGAGGATCTGACCGATTACCTCACCGAGCAGGGCGTAAAGGTCAAGTATATGCACCATGAGGTGGATACGTTTGAGCGGATGGAGCTTATCAAGGACCTGCGCCTGGGCTCCATTGATGTGATCGTGGGCATCAACCTGCTGCGGGAGGGCCTGGACCTGCCGGAGGTCAGCTTGGTGGCCATCCTGGATGCGGATAAGGAAGGCTTCCTGCGCAGTGAGACCAGCCTGATCCAGACCATCGGCCGTGCCGCCCGCAACGCACAGGGTCTGGTGATCATGTATGCCGATGTGGTCACCGACAGCATGGACCGGGCCATTACGGAGACGGAGCGCCGCCGTGCGATCCAGACTCAGTACAATCAGGAGCATGGCATCGTGCCCAAAACCATCGTCAAGGCCATCCGGGATTCCATTGAAATCAGCGATAAGGCCGAGACAGCAAAGCTCAATACCCGCCGCATGGGCAAGCTGGAGCGGGAGGCTGCCATTGACCGGCTGACCCGGGAGATGAAGCAGGCGGCCAAGCTGCTGGATTTTGAGAACGCTGCATTTTTGCGGGACCAGATCGACCGCCTGCGCCGGGGCGAGAACCCCACCCTGGATTCGGATGCCGAGGCCCAGCGCAGACAAACACCAAAAAGAGGGAGAAAACACGGTGGCAAACGATAAGATCGTTATTCGAGGTGCACGAGAGCACAACCTGAAAAATATCAATCTGACCCTCCCGCGGGAAAAGCTGATCGTTATGACCGGATTGTCCGGTTCGGGCAAATCAAGCCTGGCGTTTGATACCATCTACGCCGACGGTCAGCGCCGCTATGTGGAGAGCCTGTCCAGCTATGCCCGGATGTTTCTGGGACGAATGGACAAACCGGATGTGGACGAGATCACCGGATTGTCTCCGGCTATCTCCATTGACCAAAAGACCACCAGCCACAACCCGCGCTCTACTGTGGGCACGGTGACCGAGATCTACGATTACCTGCGCCTTTTGTATGCCCGGGTGGGCGTGCCCCACTGCCCTGTGTGCGGCCGGGTGATCCGCCAGCAGACCGTAGATGAGATGGTGGATGCGGTGCTCAAGCTGGAGGAGGGCACAAAATTCCAGGTGCTGGCGCCGGTGGTGCGTCAGCGCAAGGGGACCCAGCAAAAGGAGCTGGATGCTGCCCGTCGGGCTGGATATGCCCGGGTGCGCATCGATGGCAGCCTTTACGACCTGGATGAGGAGATCACCCTGGAAAAAAATCTCAAGCACACCGTGGAGATCGTAGTGGACCGCCTGGCCCTGCGGAAAGGGGTGCGCAGCCGCCTGGCCGACTCGCTGGAAACGGCGCTTGCCCTGACCGGTGGTCTGGCTGAAGTGGACGTGATCGGGGGCGAGTGCATGACCTTTAGTCAGAACTTTGCCTGCCCGGAACATGGCATCTCCATCAGCGAGCTGTCGCCCCGGCTGTTCTCCTTCAATAACCCCCAGGGTGCCTGTGAAAAATGCACGGGTCTGGGTACTTTTATGCGGGTGGATGAGGACCGCATCCTCCCCAATCGCAGTCTCTCCATCCGGCAGGGGGCCATCAAGGCCAGCGGATGGTACTACGCCGAGGGCTCGGTCAGTGAGATGTATTACCTGGCCCTGGGCAAAAGATATGGCTTTACCCTGGATACCCCGGTGGAGCAGTTCTCCACCGAGGCATTGAACGCCCTGCTCTACGGCACCAATGGGGAAAAACTGGAGATGCACCGCACCAATGAGTTTGGCAGCGGTGTGTACTACAATGCCTTTGAGGGCATTGTAGAGAACCTGGAGCGCCGCTTCCGTGAGACCAACAGCGAGTGGATGAAAGAGGAGATCGGCAGTGTAATGTCCGGGGTGGAATGTCCCGCCTGCCATGGTCAGCGTCTGAAGCCGGTGGTCCTAGCAGTTACAGTAGGGGACAAGAACATCAGCGAGTTCTGCGAAATGTCCATCCGGGAAGAGCTGGCCTTCATTGCCAAGGCAGAGCCCACCCTTTCGGAGAAACAGGCCCAGATCGGCGGTCAGATCCTGAAAGAGATCAAGAACCGCCTGCAATTTTTGCAGAGCGTCGGCCTGGATTACCTTACACTGGCCCGGGCAGCGGGTACCCTTTCCGGCGGTGAGAGCCAGCGTATCCGCCTGACGACCCAGATCGGCAGCGCCCTGTCCGGCGTGCTGTATGTGTTGGATGAACCCTCGATCGGCCTGCACCAGCGGGATAACGATAAGCTCATTGCTACCCTGAAAAATCTGCGGGATCTGGGCAATACGGTGATCGTGGTAGAACACGATGAGGATACCATGCGCAGTGCAGATTATCTTGTGGACGTGGGGCCCGGCGCTGGAGTGCACGGCGGCGAGATCGTAGCCGCTGGCAGTGTTAAGGATATCTGCAAGGCCAAACGCAGTATCACAGGCGACTACCTCTCCGGCCGCAAGCTCATCACCGTGCCTGCCACCCGCCGCACCGGCAATGGCCACTGTCTGCGGGTGGTGGGTGCACAGGAGAATAACCTCCATGATCTGACGGTGGAGTTCCCCTTGGGCGAGCTTGTCTGTGTCACCGGCATCTCGGGCTCGGGCAAATCCAGCCTGGTCAACGAGATCCTGTATAAGACCCTGGCTTGTGAGCTGAATGGAGCCCGCAGCCGGGCAGGGCGCTGCCGCAGCGTAGAAGGGCTGGAATATGTGGACAAGGTCATCGGCATCGACCAGCAGCCCATTGGCCGTACACCGCGTTCTAACCCGGCCACCTATACGGGCGTGTTCAACGATATCCGCACCGTGTTCTCCCAGACCCAGGATGCAAAGATGCGGGGCTATGGACCGGGCCGGTTCAGCTTTAATGTAAAGGGTGGCCGGTGCGAAGCCTGTGAGGGCAACGGTATTTTGCAGATCGAGATGCATTTTCTGCCGGATGTCTATGTCCCCTGTGAGGTCTGCAAGGGCGCCCGTTATAACCGGGAGACGCTGGAGGTCAAATACCGGGACAAGACTATTGCAGATGTGCTGAATATGACCGTAGAGGAAGCGGTGCAGTTCTTTGCCAATCAGCCTAAAATCGCCCGCAAACTGCAGACCTTGTTGGATGTGGGTCTGGGATATGTCACCCTGGGGCAAAGCGCTACCACGCTGTCCGGCGGCGAGGCGCAGCGGGTAAAGCTGGCCAATGAACTGGCCCGGCGCAGCACCGGCAAGACCGTGTATATCCTGGACGAGCCGACCACCGGCCTGCACATTGCGGATGTCCATCGCCTGGTGGAGGTGCTGCAAAAACTGGTGGATGCGGGCAATACTGTGATCGTGATCGAGCATAATCTGGATCTGATCAAGTGTGCCGATCATATCATCGACCTTGGCCCGGAGGGAGGCAGTGCAGGCGGCGAGATCGTGGCTGCCGGTACTCCGGAGCAGGTGGCGGCTGTGCCCGGCAGCTTTACGGGGCAGTATCTGCGTCCCTTGCTGGAGCGGGATAAGGTCTGATCCCGTTCTTTTTGCGGGCGAAAATGCGCTGGCCAAAAAAGAATAAAAAGTTGCAAAAAGTAGTTGACAAACACCCTGGTTCTGAGTATAATATCTCTTGTCGCCACGCTTTGATAACAAGGCACGGCACATTTCCGGGTGTAGCGCAGTTTTGGTAGCGCGCTTGAATGGGGTTCAAGAGGCCGTGAGTTCGACTCTCGCCACTCGGACCAGACGCATCTCAGTAGAACTTTCTTTAGTAAAGTTTTGCTGAGGTGCGTTTTTGTTTTTATTCTCGGTATTTTCAGAAATGTTAAAATAAATAAGCAGCTCAGAGTCCGTGATCTCCATGCGGGTCACGAAGGTATTTAACAGGCGGTGCATATAGTCATCCTGCGGCTCGGTGGGTTGAGCGCAGAAATTTTTGAGCAGGTAAAGGAACTGGTCTCGAGTGAAGGTCAGAGGTTGACCCCGCTCCATGGTGGAGAGCTGGAAGGTCAGAGTGCTTTCCTGCTGGGTCAGATCGTCCAGGCGGGCGATGAGCTGAGGGTTTGCGCTGCCGGTCTCAATGGCATCCATGATATTCTTGCTGCGCCGCTGCACGTCACGGAGTTCCCGCACCAGGGCTTCCCGCTCCAGGTCGGGCTTTTGGGAATCGGTTTTCTGCACCTCCATCATGGCATCGGCCAGAGCTTCCATGGCGGCGGGGTGTAAGAGATTGTCACGGATGGAGCAAAACACCTTGTTCTCGAGCATGGATTTTGGGACATTGTGTTTATGGCACTGGGGATTTGAGCAAGCATAATAGTGATAGACCTCACCATTGCCACTGCTGTGGCCGCTGACACCTTTCATCAGGCGGCCACACTGACCGCAAAAAAGTTTTCCGGACAGAATGTAATCGGCTTTTGGCTCATGCTTGGCTTTAAGCTGGCGATTTATCTTCAACATGGTCTGTGCCCTTTCCCAAAGGTCTGCATCGATGATGGCCGGGATCGCGCCCTCGATGCGGACATTATAAGCGCGGCTGGAATAAACGCCCCGATACATTTCATTTTGGATGATGCGGGGGATACTGCTTTTATTAAAGGGGTTGCCCTGGCTTGTGCGTTTACCTTGCAGCATTGAGCTGCGCCACAATGGATGCGCTGCTCTCCCCGGCGGCGTAATGCTCAAAGATAAAGCGCACAGTGGGGGCTGTTTTTTCATCAATAACAAAGCGCTTGTTTTCATCGGTGGTCAAGCCAAGAGCGCGGCAGCGGCTAATAGCCTGGCCTTTTAGCGCACTTTCCCGCATGCCGCGGCGCATCTTCTCCGACAGCTCGGCGGAGTAATACTCGGCAAGCGCCTCCATCAGGCCCTCGATGATGATACCCTCTGCACCTTCCACGTTGCTTTCGGCAGCGTACATGATCTCTACCCCATTATCCCGCAGCTGCTTTTTATAAACAGCGCTGTCATAGCGGTTCCGGGCAAAGCGGTCGGTTTTCCAGCAGATAACGGCATCAAATGCGCCTTTGCTGCTGTCCTTGATCATCTGCTGGAAGGCGGCACGGTCATCGGTCTTGCCGGAAATATGGCGGTCGATATACTAATGAAGGATGGTCATCCCGTGAAGTTTGGCGAAAGTTTCACAGTCACAGCGCTGCCCTTCGATGCTCTGTTCCGTCTGGCCGCTGCCGCCAGAATAACGATAGTAGGCGACGAGGCGGCAGTCCCCATCGATATTTTTTTCTACGTTTCATAAAACAAACCTTTCAAATCAAACGCTCTATCTTTTTGATAGGGCGTTTTTTGTTTTGCATAAGTTCTTGCTTTGGACTTGCGGCACACAGCTGCCGGGACTACAATGAATATGGGTTGCGAGACATGCCTCCTAAAACAAGAGAAAGAGTGCCTGGCGGGGATTGAGGGTCCGCCAGGCGCTCTTTCTAGTAGCATTTCTGGCAAGGGGCAAAGCCCATGGACCGGGCATCCTCCAGGGCGATGCGGTCGGGGTCTATCATACCGCTGCAATCCGGGTCACGGTGGTATTTAGTCCCCTGATCGGAGACATAGACATAGGCGGCGGGGATCCGGTTGGCGCATTTGGCGGGGGCAGGGGTAGAGCGAGAGGAGGAGCAGGCGTGACACTGGCACAATTGCTGGAACAGATCGAGCCGAAAAACGAAGCGGCAGAGCAGGAAACTCGCCGTCGCTGGAACGCCTGCGCAAAGCCGCTGGGCAGCCTGGGCCTTCTGGAGGATGCGCTGTGCCAGATTGCATCGGTTACCGGCTCGGTGGACATTGATCTGAACAAAAAAGCCCTGTTGATCTTCTGCGCGGATAACGGCGTGGTGGCCCAGGGGCGTGACCCAGACCGGCAGCGAGGTGACGGCCATGGTGGCCCGCGGATTTGCGGAAGGCACCACGCCTGTCGAATGGCCCGGCGGGCGAATTGTAAACTGATTCCGGTGGATATGGGCATCAAGGATTTTAGCCCGCAGCCCGGTGTGCTGAACCGGCGGGTGGCCAACGGCACCGGCGATATTTCGAAAGGCTCGGCCATGACCCGCGAGCAGGCCATTCTGGCTGGTGCACTGCTGCTGAAGGACTGCAAGGAGCAGGACGTGAGCCTTTTGGCCACCGGTGAAATGGGCATTGGCAACACCACCACTGCCAGCGCGGTGGCCAGTGTGCTGCTGGGCTGTGAGCCGGAGGCCATCACCGGCCGGGGAGCCGGTCTTTCCGACGAGGGGCTTGCCCGCAAAAAGGCGGCCATCTGTCGGGCTATCCAGATCAATCAGCCAAACCCGGCGGACCCGCTGGACGTGCTGGCCAAGCTGGGCGGATTTGACATTGCGGGTATGTGCGGCGCATTTTTGGGCGGCGCGGCCTTCGGGGTTCCGGTGCTTATGGACGGAGTGATCAGTGCGGCGGCAGCTCTTCTGGCGGTGCGCCTTTGCTCGGATGCGGGCAAGGCGATTCTGGCCAGCCATGTGTCGGCGGAGCCTGCGGGCGCGCTGCTGCTGAATGCACTGGACAGGCACCCCCTGATTACTGCCGGGCTTCGCCTGGCTGAGGGCACCGGTGCACTGGCGGCCATGCCGCTGCTGGATATGGCCCAGGCAGTGTATGAGGAATCCAACACCTTCGAAAACTACGGCATGGAGGCCTACCAGCCTCAGGCAGGCGAGATGCGGGGCATGAGTCTTTTGCCCTGCGAAACCGAATTCACCCCCAGCAAGGCCCGCACCTGCACGGCGGCAAAGGTGCTGACAGGTCCCTTTGACGGGGCGGCCATGGAAGGCTACGAGATTCACATGGGCCGCACAAAACGGCTGGCGGGCCAGCCGCTGTGCCGGCTGGAAAACGGGCAGGAAGAGGGTGCGATGCAGGGCAATGTGTTCGGCACCTATCTGCATGGCCTCTTCGACGAGGGCTCGCTCACCGAGGCGCTGGCAAGCTGGCTGCTGGCCCGCAAGGGCATTGCACAGGAAGCCTTCCGGACTCAGAGCCACCGGGAATACCAGCAGAGCCAGTATGACCTGCTGGCAGATGCGATACGCGCCAGCCTGGATCTGGACGCGGTCTATCAGGTTATGGGGCTTGCAAATCCCAATCAAAAGAAATAACGCAAAACACACAGAGCGCGCGGCACTGCCAAAACCGGCAAACCGCGCGCTCTGTGCGTTTTATAGGGGGGAAAACGAAGAATGAGGAGTAATCAAACGTAGAACAGCATATCGCTGTAGGTGGGAAGCGGCCAGACGGAACGATCTACCAGCTGCTCCAACCGATCGGCAGGGGTGCGCACCGCATCCATTGCGGGGATCAGGGTATGTGCACACCAGCTTGCGGCCTCGGCAGCATTCTCTGCCATGGGGTCTGCCAGCCGGCCTTCCAGCTGATCGGCAGCCTGCATCAGCTGGCCGCTGAGGGCGGAAATGTGGCGGGTCAGGGGTTCCTCCTGAGGAACCTCAATGCCCAGCTGCTTCTTGGCATTCACGCCCTGCGTCAGCTCGGTGGCGTAGTGGACGCAGGCGGGCGAGATGCGGCAGCGTACCAGATCCAGCAGGGTAAGTGCTTCAATGCGGATGGCCTTGGCATATTCGTCCCGCAAAATGTCCTGACGGGACTGAATCTCGTCCCGGGTGTAAACACCGTGGCGGGCAAACAGCTCCACATTTTTCTGGTCGGTGTAATGAACCAGTGCCTCGGGGGTGGTGCGGAAATTGGAAAGCCCGCGGCGTGCGGCCTCGACCTCCCATTCATGGCTGTAGCCGTTGCCGTTGAACAGGATGCGCTGGTGGGCGGTAAGTTCACCGCGAATCAGCTCCAGCAGGGCACGGGGCAGGTCGTTGGTCTGCTCCAGCACGTCGGCAAACTGCCGCAGAGATTCGGCTACAGCGGTGTTCAGCATCACGTTGGTGCAGGCGATGTTGAAGGAGGAGCCGGGCATACGGAACTCAAACTTGTTGCCGGTGAAGGCGAAGGGGCTGGTGCGGTTACGGTCCGATGTATCCTTGGGCAGGTTGGGCAGTACCACAGCGCCGGTGTCCAGCACGGTGGGGGCGTTGGGCTGGCAGGGCTTGCCGGCCACAAGGCAGTCAATCACGGCCTGCAGCTCGTCGCCCACATACATGGAAACGATGGCCGGAGGTGCCTCGTTGGCGCCCAGACGATGGTCGTTGCCCGCACTGGCCACGCTGATACGCAGCAGATCTTGATAATCATCCACCGCCTTGATCACAGCGGTGAGGAACAGCAGGAACTGGGTGTTCTCGGCGGGCGTGGTGCCGGGATCCAGAAGGTTTTCGCCCCCGTCGGTGGAAAGCGACCAGTTGTTGTGCTTGCCGCTGCCGTTCACGCCCTCGAAGGGCTTTTCATGCAGCAGGCAGGCAAAACCGTGGCGGTCGGCCACTTTTTTCATCACCTCCATGGTCAGCTGGTTGGCGTCGGTGGAGATGTTGGCGGTGGCGAAGATGGGAGCCATCTCATGCTGGCAGGGGGCTACCTCGTTGTGTTCGGTCTTGGCCAGGATGCCCAGCTTCCACAGTTCTTCGTCCAGGTCGGCCATGAACGCCTTGACCCGGGGCCGCAGGGAACCGAAGTAGTGATCCTCCAGCTCCTGCCCCTTGGGTGCGGGAGCACCAACCAGCGTGCGGCCGGTCAGAATCAGATCCGGGCGGCGGGCATAGTCCTCCTTGTTAATCAGGAAATACTCCTGCTCGGGCCCGATAGTGGCATTCACCCGCTGGACGTTCTTGCCGAACAGAGCAAGAATGCGAACCGCCTGTTTGCTGATGGCATCCATGCTGCGCAGCAGGGGAGTTTTCTTGTCCAGCACCTGACCGTTGTAGCTGCAGAAGGCAGTGGGGATGCACAGGGTATCTTCCTTGATGAAGGCGTAGCTGGTGGGATCCCAGGCGGTGTAGCCGCGGGCTTCAAAGGTGGCGCGCAGGCCGCCGGAGGGGAAACTGGAAGCATCCGGTTCGCCCTTGACCAGCTCCTTGCCAGAGAAATCCATGATCACGCTGCCGTCGCCGCAGGGGTTGATGAAGCTGTCGTGCTTTTCGGCGGTGATGCCGGTCATGGGCTGAAACCAGTGGGTGAAATGGGTCGCACCCTTGCTTACCGCCCAGTCCTTCATGCAGGCGGCCACCACATCCGCCACGCCCGGATCAAGGGGCGCACCCCGCTGGATGGTGTTCTTCAAAGAACGGTAAACTTCCTTGGGCAGGCGGGCTTTCATGACCTTGTCATTGAATACCATACTGCCGAACAATTCCGGTACATGATTCATATGTCACAGCTCCTTTTTCATGCTTCAAAGCAAAAATGTGTGGATACGCTTACAAAAGGGGGATTCCGGCAGCTTCGCACTGCTCCCGGATGGCCTTGGGCCACAGGCTGGCCTGTACCTCGCCAATGTGGGCCTTGCCCAGCAGCAGCATGCACAGGCGGCTCTGGCCAATGCCGCCACCCATGGTCAGGGGCAGGGTGCCGTCCAGCACCGCTTTGTGGAAGGGCAGCTCCAGCCGGTGGGGGCAGCCAGCTGCCTTGCACTGGCGTTCCATAGCTTCGGCATCTACCCGGATGCCCATGCTGGAAACCTCCAGCGCACAGCCCAGAACGTCATCCCAGAACAGCAGGTCGCCGTTCAGGCTCCAGTCATCGTAGTCGGGGGCGCGTCCGTCATGGGGCTTGCCGCTGGCCAGCGGTGCGCCGATCTGCATGATGAAGGCGGTGGGGTGTTGCTCCACATAAGCGTTTTCCCGCTGGTGGGGCGTCAGGTCCGGCCACAGGTCCTCCAGCTGTTGGGTGGTCACAAAGCTCACATGCTCGGAAAGGCTTACACACAGCTGGGGATATGCCTTCTTGACCTCTTCCAGCGTGGCACAGATGGCGCTTACGATGGAGCGCACGGTGTCCTTCAGATATTCCTCAGTGCGGGTTTCGCGGGTGATGACCTTTTCCCAGTCCCACTGATCCACATACACCGAATGCAGCTCGTCCAGTTCCTCGTCCCGGCGGATGGCGTTCATGTCCGCATACAGGCCGGTGTCCGGGGCGAAACCGAAACAGCCCAGTGCCTGGCGCTTCCACTTGGCCAGGCTGTGCACCACCTGTGCACCCTTTTCCAGTTCGGGAATGGCGGGAATGTCAAAGGAGACCGGGCGTTCCACACCGTTCAAATCATCGTTCAGGCCGGTGGTGGGGTCCACAAACAGGGGAGCGGTGGCCCGGGTCAGCCGAAGCTGGCGGGTCAGATGTGCGGGGAAGCACTGCTTGATCATGTCAATGGCACTTTGCGTCTCGTAAAGGCTCAGCGCAGGTCGATAGGTCTGTTTCATAATAAATTCCCTCCTTAAAAGTTACCCTCTATCTTCACGCCGGGCAGCTGCCCAGGAACGTGCGCAGAATGATGAGGCCCACCTCGCCGCTTTTCTCCGGGTGAAGCTGTACCCCGGTAATATTGCCGCGCTGCACGGCGGCACAGATTCGGTGCCCGCCATACAGCGTGTCCGCCAGCCGGTCGGCCCAGTCGATTTTGCCTTCCTTGTTGTGGCAGGCATGGCAGGCGTCGCACACGCCGTCCTCCTGAATGACCATGGTCTTTTTCACGGAATGAATGGTGTGCTCAAACTCGTAGCAGCTGTTGGGCTTCTGGTTGCTCATCACACACTCGCGGCAGAACTGCACGTTTTTGGGCAGTCCGTAAAAGGCTTTGCGCTGCTCCGGTGCAAGATCGGGTGCGTAGTCCTCGTAATGAATCGGCAGATGCCGGGGAAGTTTCTGCATAAAATGTCCCTCGAAAAGCAAAGGCGCCTGCACAATGCCCGGGGAGAATTCCCCTCAAGCATTCATGCAGGCGCCTTTGCCTGTTTGGCGTATTTATTATCTGTTGTAAAACGAAAAAAGCAGTTATAAAAGGCCTTCGTCCTCCAGCCTTCGCATGATCTCCAGTGCGGCTTCCCGGCTGGAGATGCGGCTGTCCATGGCTTCTTTTTCGATCAGCCGGTGAGCCTGTTCCTCTCTCAGCCCCCGGCAAAGCGCCAGTGCGCATTTGGCCTGGCTGATGATTCGGGCTTCGTCCAGCCGCTTGGTCAGGCGGCGGTTTTGTGCGGTGAGCTTCTGCAGCCGCTGGCGTCCGGTTTGGATCAGCCGCAGTGCAAATGCAGTCTGCTGGCGGGAAAGAGGCTTTGCCAGCACAAATACCCCGTATTTTTCCAGCCCGGCGGCAAGTTTATCCGCCTGAGGACCGGGGCAGAGGAGAATGGAATCCATGCCGTTGTCTGCGGCCTGAACCGCCAGCTCCCGGCCGAATTCATCCGGAAGCGGTGCGTTGATCACCAGAGTTTCAAAAGAGCCGCCGCACATGGCACGTCGGGCTTCCCCGGCGTTGGCGCAGCACTGTGCAGGCTGACCGGCGGCAAAAAATGTCCGCAGCGTTTCGTGGTATTGCTTGTCGCTTGCGATCAGAACACCCGGCATCCCCGTTCACCTCACTTTTCGAAACCGATGGTCAGATTCGCTCAAAGTACTGGCGAATCTCATATTGATAGGGTTTGCTTTCCGCGGCGTAGGCATCCGCCTCCCGCTGTTTATGGCCCAGATAATCCACCAGCAGTTTTTCCGGCAGAACCTGCTTCAAAAACTCGCTTTCCCGAGCCAGTGCCAGCGCTTCGTCCAGGCTGGCGGGCAACGGAGTAAGGCCGGCAGGCCGGGCAAATGCGTCATAGTCCGCCGCGGCAGGCAGGCTCAAGCCTTCCTGCACACCCTCAAACCCGGCGGCCAGCAGCAGCGCGGTTACATAATAGGGATTGCAGGAGGGGTCCGGGCTGCGCAGCTCCATGCGGCAATCGGGCCCGCTGGCAGCAGGCACCCGCACCAGAGAAGAACGGTTCTGGCAGGACCAGCTTGCCACACCCGGGGCTTCGCAGCGGCCCAGCCGTTCATAGGATCCGGGCAGCGGGTCGGCAAAGACGGTGATTTCCGGGATGCGCCGCAGAATACCTGCAAGGAAAGCGGCGGCAGTGGGGTGCGGGTCGGTGCGGAAATTCTCGAACAGATTCACACCGTTCTGGAAAATGGAAAGATTGATGTGCAGCCCGCTGCCGCTCTCGTCCTGCAACGGCTTCGGCAGGAAGGAGGCGAACAACCCGTTCTGGGCGGCAATGGCCTTTACGGCGGCCCGCATGGTCATCAGATCATCCGCCGCATGCAGGGGAGAGGCACACCGGAAATCGATCTCATTCTGGCCGGGACCCTGCTCGTGATGGCTTCGCTCGGGCTGGATGCCCATCTCCTCCAGCGTCAGGCAGATTTCCCGGCGCACATTCTCGCCCCGATCCATGGGGGCGAGATCGAAGTAGCCTGCCCGGTCAAAAGGCTCCAGAGTGGGGCGACCCTTTTCATCGGTTTCAAACAGATAGAATTCACATTCCGGCCCAAGCAAAAATCGGTATCCGGCCTGCGCTGCCTTTTGCTCGATGGTCTGCAGCAGATGCCGCCCGTCACCCTCGAATGGGCGGCCGTCCGGATATTTGATGTTGCAGAAGAACCGGCCCACGCAGCCCTCGCTGGGCCGCCATGGCAGAATGGCGAAGGTGTCCAGATCAGGAACAAGGAACAGATCCGATTCCGCAACGTTAGCAAAGCCCGCAATGGCGGAGGCATCAAACGAAATGCCGCTTTCCACCGCATGGGGCAGATGGCTGGCCATGATGGCAATGTTCTTCTGTACGCCGAACATATCGCAGAAGGCCAGGCGAATGAACTTGATGTCGTTTTCTTCTATGAACTGCATAAGCTGCGAAAGGGTGTGGCTCATGGATAATTCCTCCTTGAACGCCGGGAATAAAAAAGGACAAAGGCGCCGCAAATCCGTAGGGATCGCAGCGCCTTTGCTGTGCCAATGGCTGTATTATAGCCCCCAAATGCGGCCCCGTCAAGAGGGCAAAAGGTTGCAGGAAACAATTTTTTTGCCTTTGCACAAAAGTTGCACGCATTTGCCCGGAATGCTTTGTCGGAACTGTGGGAAAGGGTTAAAAAAGCAAAAAAATGCTTGACTTTTGCTTTAGTGTGGTGCTATGATAACGCATACGAACAAGGGCGTTCGCATTGGCAGATTCCTGCCGGTGCGGGCGCCTTTTTTGTTTTTCGCGCGCTGCGCGGTGTAAAAGGAGGAGAAACATGTTGAAGGAAGGTCAGGTGCGCATCCCGTCCGGATGCGCCATCAGTGGAGTGTTTGCCAGAGATGGCCGACCCATCAGCGGTGAGGTGATCCGTCGTTCCATCGCGGTGATGCATGAGCGCAGCAACGGATTGGGTGGTGGTTTTGCCGGCTACGGCATTTACCCGCAATATAAAAATCATTATGCACTGCATGTGTTTTATGATGATATGACTGCCCGGGAGGAGTGCGAACGGTTTCTGGATCGCCATTTCGATGTGATCAACCTGTCCAAGATTCCCACCCGGCCCACACCCAAGATCAAGGATGCGCCGCTGATCTGGCGGTATTTCGTACAGCCGCTGCCCCACAAGCTGGCGGACAGCCATCTGGACGAAAAGGAATATGTTGCCCGCTGTGTAATCCGCATCAACGATCAGCTCAAGGGCTCGTATGTGTTTTCCTGCGGTAAGAATATGGGGGTGTTCAAGGCGGTGGGCTACCCGGAGGACGTGGCGGACTTCTACCGCCTGGAGGAATACGAGGGCTATTCCTGGACGGCTCACGGCCGGTATCCCACCAATACCCCCGGCTGGTGGGGCGGTGCGCACCCCTTTGCGCTACTGGATCTGTCGGTGGTGCACAACGGCGAGATTTCCTCTTACGACGCGAACCGGCGGGCGGTGGAGATGTACGGTTATCGCTGCAACCTGCTCACGGATACCGAGGTCATTACCTATACGCTGGACTACCTGCTGCGCCATCAGGGCCTCACGTTGGAGGAAGCCGCACAGGTAGTGGCAGCCCCCTTCTGGAGTGAGCTGGCAGCCATGCCCCAGCCGGAGCAGAAGCAGCGCCGCTTTTTGCGCCAGATGTACAGTGATTTGCTGATCACCGGCCCGTTTTCCATTCTGGTGGGCTTTGAGGGCGGTATGATGGCTCTGAATGACCGGCTTAAGCTTCGCAGTCTGGTGGTGGCTGAACGGGGCGACCGGGTATATTTTGCCAGTGAAGAGGCCGCTATCCGGGAAGTGGAACCGGAGCTGGATCGCATCTGGGCGCCAAATGGCGGCGAACCGGTGATTGTGCGGCTGAAGGAGGAAGAAAAATGAAAATCCAATGGGATACGCCCCGCTTTGCGGTTCTGCGGGATCGGGAGCTGTGCGTGAACTGCCGCATCTGCGAGCAGCAATGCGCCTTTGGTGTGCATAAAAAGGACGAAAAAACAGGCCGGATGCAGGCAAATGCCGCCCTGTGTGTGGACTGCCAGCGCTGCGTGGCCTGCTGCCCCACCGGGGCGCTGCAGATTCGCCCGTCGGAAAATGTGTTCCGTCCCCATGTGGGCTGGAGTCAGGATGCCCGGCAGGAAATCTATCGGCAGGCGGCCACTGGCGGTGTGCTGCTGTCCAGCATGGGCAGTTCGCAGAAGGAGGTGCCCTGCTATTGGGACAAGCTGCTGCTGAACGCTTCGCAGGTGACCAACCCGCCCATTGACCCTCTGCGGGAGCCCATGGAAACCGAGGTTTATCTGGGCCGTCGTCCAGATAAGGTTCACCGTGGGCCGGACGGCAAGCTGGACACCACGCTGCCGCCGCATCTGGAATTAAAAACTCCCATTCTGTTTGCAGCCATGAGCTACGGTGCCATCAGCTACAATGTGCATGCGGCCCTCAGTCGGGCTGCACAGGCACTGGGCACCTATTACAATACCGGTGAGGGCGGTCTGCACCGGGATCTGTATCCGTATGGGGCAAATACCATTGTGCAGGTTGCCTCCGGCCGGTTTGGCGTGCACCGGGAATACCTAATGACTGGCTCTGCCATCGAAATCAAGATCGGTCAGGGCGCAAAGCCCGGGATCGGCGGACATCTGACTGGTGCCAAAATCGTGGGCGATGTGGCCCGCACCCGCATGGTGCCCGAAGGCATGGATGCCATCAGTCCAGCGCCCCATCACGACATCTATTCCATTGAAGACCTGCGTCAGCTGGTGGCCTCGCTGAAGGAAGCCACCGGCTACACCAAGCCGGTGATCGTGAAGGTGGCGGCAGTGCATAACATCGCGGCCATCGCTTCGGGCATCGCCCGCAGCGGCGCGGATGCCATTGCCATCGACGGTTTCCGGGGCGGCACCGGTGCCGCCCCCGCCCGAATCCGGGACAATGTGGGCATTCCCATCGAGCTGGCTCTGGCTGCGGTGGACGAGCGGCTGCGTCAGGAGCAGATTCGTCGTCGTATCTCCGTCATTGCTTCCGGTTCCATCCGCAACTCGGCAGATGTGGTCAAAGCCATCGCCCTTGGTGCGGACGCGGTGTCCATCGGCACAGCGGCGCTGTGTGCGCTGGGCTGCCACATGTGCGCCTCCTGCCATACCGGCCTGTGCAACTGGGGCATTGCCACCCAGCGCCCGGATCTGGTTGCCCGTCTGGATCCGGACGAGGGCGCACAGCGCCTGGTGAATTTGGTAAACGCCTGGACCCGTGAGATCCGCGAGATGATGGGTGGTATGGGCATCAACTCCATTGAGGCGTTGTGCGGCAACCGGTTGGCACTGCGCGGCGTCGGGCTCACCCAGAAGGAGCTGGATATTCTGGGTGTGAAGCATGCAGGGGAATAAGAGAGGGGAGAACCACAGATGAAAATAGATGCCAAGGGAATGGAGTATGAGGAACTGGGCCGCTGCCTGCGCTCCTGTACCGATCTCCATGTTCAAATTCACAATTGCTGCGGCCAGCGATACATCGCTAGCGGCATGCAGGGCCGCGATCTGGAAATCTGGGGGACACCGGGCAATGCACTGGGGGCCTATCTGGACGGCGGCAGCATTCGGGTTCACGGCAACGCGCAGGACGCGGTGGGTGATACCATGAATGCGGGCACCATCTGGGTGGAGGGCCGCGCAGGCGACGCCGCGGGCTATGCCATGCGTGGTGGCACGCTGATGATCCGGGGCGATGTGGGCTACCGGGCAGGCGTTCATATGAAGGCGTTCGGTGACTCCTGTGCCAGCATTGTAATCGGCGGCACGGCGGGCAGCTTTCTGGGCGAGTACCAGGCAGGCGGCGCGATCGTGGTGCTGGGTCTGGGCGCACCGGAAGGCCAGCCGGTGGTGGGCGGCTTCTGCGGCCGGGGCATGTACGGCGGTCACATTTATCTGCGGGGGAATATCCCATCCCGAGATCTGACCGAAAAGATCCTCTGCCGCCGGGCACAGAAGGCGGACAAAGAAGCGATTCGGCCCCTGCTGGAGCAGTTCTGCACCGCCTTTGACGAGGATCTGGACTCTTTGCTGAATAGCCCTTTCTGGGTGCTGGAGCCCAACCCGGAAAACCAGTATAAAGCCCTTTACGTACCCATGTGACCATGAGGTAAAACAAAACACCCTGTTTGTGGAAGTCGCAGAAAATACGATTCCGCAAACGGGGAGTTTTTTTTCAAGCAGCGGCAGGTTATGTGTGGTTGACAGATTGCTAATAATAGTTGATTGCTGTGTTCCGGCTTCCGGACTATACTTGGATTATCTCCAAAACAGGAGGTTCATCCATGAAATTCTGATGTTGTCAAGATTGGTTGACACATTTTTCTCAAGGACATCATGGACTATACTGCTATATCCTGATCTTTCACGCGTTTTTGAAGCATGCGGCTTCAGTGCATTTATTGTGGGGATTATGGGGCTTGCCGTTCTGGCGATGCTTTTGCGGTAATGCGGAGGAGTGCTCTTTGATTTGTAAAAAACGTGCCTGCCGTTTGCATGGTGCAGACGGCAGGTACGTTTTCTTACACTATGAAAAAGCAATCAGCTCTTCAGGCAGGCCCGGATCAGCTCACGGAACAGGGGGTGTGCATGGTTGGGGCGGCTCTTGAATTCCGGATGATACTGCACCGCAACAAAGAAGGGGTGCTCCGGCAGCTCCATGGCTTCCACCAGACGACCATCCGGAGAGGCGCCGGTGAAGCGCACGCCCGCCTCTTCCAACACCGGACGGAAGGCGTTGCTCACCTCGTAGCGATGGCGATGACGCTCGTGAATCAGCTCGGCACCGCCATAAATGGTGCGCATCCGGCTGCCCTCGGCCAGAGCGCAGGGGTATGCGCCCAACCGCATGGTGCCGCCTTTGGGCAGCTCGCCGGTCTGATCTGGCATCAGGTCGATCACGCACTGGTCGTTCTCCGGGGTAAATTCCCGGCTGTTGGCCCGGGTCAGACCGGCCATGTTCCGGGCCGCTTCGATTACGGCGATCTGCATGCCCAGGCAGATGCCCAGATAGGGCAGGGAGTGCTCCCGGGCATAGCGGGCGGCCAGAATCATGCCCTCAATGCCGCGCTGGCCAAAGCCGCCGGGAACCAGAATGCCGTCCACACCGGCCAGCTGCTCGTTCAGATTTGCTTCGCTCAGCTGCTCCGCATCCACCCAGCGGATGCTCACAGCCGCGCTGTTCTCGTAACCGCCGTGGTGCAGTGCCTCCACAACCGAGAGATAAGCGTCGTGCAGCTCCACATATTTACCCACCATGGCAATGGTCACCGACCGGTTCAGCCCGTTGATGCGGCTGCACATCTGGCGCCACTCGGTCAGATCCGGTTCCGGTGCAGCGAAACCGAACCGGCGGCAGACCAGTTCGTCCAGCCGGGCGCCGTGCAGCATCAGGGGTACGTCGTACAGGCTGGAGAGGGTGCGGTTTTCGATCACACAGTCTTGCTCCACGTTGCAGAAGGCAGCGATTTTCTGCAAGATTCCGTCCTCGAGGGGCTCGTCGCAGCGGGCAATGATCACATCCGGCATGATGCCCATGCTCTGCAGCTCATGCACCGAATGCTGGGCGGGTTTGGTCTTGTGCTCGCCGGAGCATTTCAGGTAGGGAACCAGTACCACATGCAAAAACAGGCAGTTCTCCCGGCCAACCTCCCGGCTGATCTGGCGGATAGCCTCCAGAAACGGCTGGCTTTCGATGTCACCGATGGTGCCGCCGATCTCGGTGATGACCACGTCCGCCTTGGTGTACTCGCCCAGACCGTAAACGAACTCCTTGATCTCGTTGGTCACATGGGGAATGATCTGTACCGTGTGGCCCAGATATTCGCCAGCCCGTTCCTTATGCAGTACGTTCCAGTAAACCCGGCCGCTGGTCAGGTTGGAGAGTTTGTTCAGATCCTCGTCAATGAAGCGCTCGTAGTGGCCCAGATCCAGGTCGGTCTCCACACCGTCCTCGGTTACAAATACCTCACCGTGCTGATAAGGGCTCATGGTGCCCGGGTCCACATTCACATAAGGATCCAGCTTCTGAGCTGCCACCTTCAGGCCGCGCTGTTTGAGCAGCCGCCCAAGGCTGGCCGCGCTGATGCCCTTGCCTAGACCGGAAACCACGCCGCCGGTCACAAAAATATGTTTGCTTGCCATATTCCCAATATCCCCCTTGAAGATTGTGTCTGTTGTAATGCAATACAAAAAAGGCGTCCATCCCGAGAGCGGATACTACCGCCTTGGGATGGACGCCTTTGTCCTAACATTTTATATATTATACGCATCCGCAAAGGGAATGTCAATTCCAAAGGAAGCAAAACTGCTGGGGAAAATATTTTCAAAAAATTGAAAACAGGTGTTGACATTTGTCAGATCCGTGCTATAACAAAACACCTCGCTGAGGTGAACAGCCAAAGCGAAAGAGAATATGCGGATGTGGCGGAATTGGCAGACGCGCTAGATTCAGGTTCTAGTGGTAGCGATACCGTGGGGGTTCAAGTCCCTTCATCCGCACCAAACCAATATAATCCGAACTTATTTCCGATAGGAGATGGGTTCGGATTATTTGTTTTCTTTGACTGTTATGAAGCCACCTATTTCCGCAATGGAGTGAGACGCAAACCCACCTCTAAGCCAAGAGGGCCACGGAAAAAGAAATCGACCCAATAAACACAAAAAGGGCGGGCGTTCCATACAAATGGTCACGCCCGCTCTTTTCATTTATCCTTTAGGAGGATACGGATCATTCCCGTAAGAATTCTTCTCGCGGATTCGTCCGTCGGCACCATGGACAATGAGCTCAGATCTGTTATTTATTGCAATGTTTCTTGCAATCGCTCTGGCTTCTGCCTGTGTACTGGTTCGCACAGTTGCTCTCTGATTGCCGGCTCCTTTAACTTGCCAACCGCCTTGAGGGTGCGGTGTAACGTGTTGGTTTTTACCCATTTTGTCCCTCCATTATCGCATCGAAATTTTTCTGCCAGCTCTCAGAATGCACAATGCGTGCTTTATGAAGATCTTGGGAGAGAATTTCGGCTTTTGACATTTGAGAAATCGTTTCCCAATCGTTTTGTAGCACATAGGTTGCGTTATTCGGGAAGGCACTTTCGAGAACATACAGGTTCTTACTTGTAAATCCGAAAACGGCATATCCTCTAAACCCCGCTCTACCATACGCCACAAAGTCGGGGCTTCTCTCGTAAATCGACTCACAGTTTCTGAGCATCAATCTTGTTTGGGTCTTTGTATGCTCTTTCGCCAAGTTACCAAGAGTTTCTTTTATAGAGCTCCAAGGATATTCACCTCTAGGAAGAATATCCCAATTCACAATGACTCGTTTTGTCTTGTCCTCTTGTCCAGCAAAATCTACCGTGCACTCCCCGAATGTTGCCAGTACCATATTAACGGTATTCACTAGCTTTTCGTGGTTATCGGGTACATACGGTATCTCGTCCGATACGATATACTTCTTGTCGCCGTCTGAAACAAGCGTAAAGTAAACAGAGTACGGTTTGAAATAGTCTCTGTGGTAGCGCTGTTTCTTGATGTACGAGAAGTCCGTGACAGGATTGAGTTCTCCTCTCCCAGCCCATTCATACCTTGTCCAGTATACTGTCTGGATGTAATCTTCCTTCGGGAGACTCCTATCAATGGTAAAAAACGGCTCTGCGTTTTTCTTTGCATAGCGATTCACACTACACGGCAGTATTGAAGTCCCGCTTTTATCAGTATCCTGAAAGCCGAATAATTTCAATTGGTTCCCAAAACGTCCCACGTCATCCACCCTAACAGAGATGGCAGAGTTAGGGATTGCTGATGCAAAATAACTGGAACTGTTAATTCTTGTCTGCTGAATTAGAATAGTAATCACCTCATTAAAATATTTAACAAGGCAAAAAGAGCAGACTCCTAGCTTGTTTCACTCCTCGGAGATAATTTTGCCAGAAGCAATTGACAATTGCCGTCATTGATGATATCATTTTAAGGTATACATTGGAAATGATATCGTTGATATTGCTTCCGAAAGCCTTGTCAAGATTAGGCCCTTGACGAGGCTTTTCTTTTTGCAATTGTTTTCCTGTATGCGATTGTGGGGGCTTTTAAGCTCCCCTGGCAAGATCAATCAGCTCGGCAAAAAAGAAGGTTTTGCCGCGCTTGCGATCGTCTCCAAGCAGTACCCGCTTTTCTTCTAAAACGTTCAGATATCGAACAGCTTGTCCGTGAGATACTGCAAGTTCGTCCTCCAGCATATTTGCGTTGAGGACAGGATGTGTAAAGAGGCATTCAATGATTTCATCGAACTTTGGACTGTTAATGCATTCCTTGACGGTGTTTTTCGTCTTAGTATACAGTGCATTCAATGCATCGATATACCCAATGTGCTTCGCAGTCTGCAGCGACACTTTGTGTAAGAAGTATTTAATCCACTCATCAAGCGAGTTTGTTCTGGAGTCTGTAAGCATACGGTAATATACTGCCTTATCCATATTGATCGCTTCGCTAATATAGAAAAACGGGAAGTTTATCACCTTGGCCTTGTAAAGATACAGGCTAATCAACACACGGCCAATACGCCCATTTCCATCGGAAAACGGATGAATCGATTCAAACTGCGAGTGTATCATAGCCGCTTTAATTAGGGGATTGACCCCATCTTCTGTGTTGTTCATAAAAGAAATCAGCTCATCCATATACTTCTTTGTTTCGGATGCAGCTGGCGGGTTATATACAACTGTTCCAGTAGAACTCTTAATCTGATTGTCTCTAACCTTATACTTTCCAAGGGTCTTTTCAAGGCCCGGCGCAATAATCCCCGTCATCATATACTCATGTATTTGCCTCATAAAAGAATGAGTAAACTTTCCCGTGCGGAGATGCTCTGCACCAAAAATCAACGTTCTAATATGATTTCGTACTTCGACTTGAATTTTTTCATCGCTTGGCTGCGGATTGACTTCACTTTTCAGGACGTCAGTTATCGTTGTTTGAGTTCCTTCGATATACATCGAAGAAACCGCTTCTTTTTTCTGGAGCATAGGAATCAGTATGCTGTTAAACTGGTAAGAGTCAATTTTCGCCTCCAAGATGCCCAGATTCTTTGACGCATTTGCCAGCTCGTTAACGAAGTAACCGACGTCGAAATCTGTTACTCGGTTTGCGATGTATTCCAGCATAGGCCCATCCCCTTTCGTCGCTAAAACCATGATATACTATCTGTGTTACATTGTCAAGGCTTAACGTGCATGTTTTTTAAAAAGATGCACGTTAATAGGCGGAGGTGTTTTGAGTATCGCCCCCCTTCTTGTGCCATTTGCCAGCGGAAATGAATTTCGCTTATAATGACGCTAACCCATTTGATAGGAGATGAGGGAGAATTATTGCTTTTCTTAAACCGCTACGAAAGCTCCTATTTTCGCAACAGGGTACGGAGAAAGCCAATCTCTAAGCCGAACGATTTCCGGAAGAAGAAAGCCGCCCAATAAACGCAAAAAGGGCAGGTTTAACCGTATTCACGGTGAACCTGCCCTTTTCATCAATCCTTCGTTGCAGCCTTCTGCCTCTCTACCTTCCTTTGTATCTTCCATTCCACAAACTCCTGCTGCCCTTTCTTGCTCTCATAGAAGGCCAAAATGTCTGGCAGGATGCAGCGGGCAATGGCCTCGATCTGATATTGTGGTATAGTGGTGTTATTGATCAGTTTTTTCTTTCGGCCCAAAGAATCCCTCCATCCGGTCTGTCAGCTTCAAGTTACTGGTCACATTGCTGCTGTCAATCCGTCGGAGGCTTTGCGCCTTCCACCATACTCCTTCAAATTCCGTTATAAAATCCCACATCCCCTTCCTTTCCATTCCGGGTGAACTAAAAGAGAGCAAGCATAGGGAGTGTGGCTACACTCCCATAAAATCTCCGTTTTCGGCCTGCTGCCGGAGCGGAGATTTTTTCTTGTTGGGAGTATCCCAAACCCTCTCTTGATTGCTTCGCTAATAATACGTTCAAACTAGACGTTTCTACCCGCTATTTACAAAAAATCGTTGAGCGATTTCAAGTTGCGTGGTATGATAAAGATGCTATGAAACAGAAAGAAGTGGTGTCGAATGACAAAACTCAACGAAGTGCGGCTCCATGCAAAGCCAGTGGATTGCGACGTTTGCATGGAGTAAAAATCGTCGCATAATCAATATGCTGGCTTTGCTGCTTGACGATTATCTCAAGGAGGAAGCCTGCATGAAATACATCAATGCAAAAAATCTTCTTCCCGATGCGCTGGTCAAGGAATTGCAAAGCTATATTCAAGGGGGCTATCTTTATGTTCCCGCCGATCAAGCGCAGCAAAAACGATGGGGAGAAGCTTCGGGCTACCGGCAGGAATTGCAGCAACGAAACCGCCAAATCGTAGAGGAGTTTCAGAACGGAATCTCTATGGAGGCGTTAGCGGAAAAAATATTTCCTGTCCGTATCAGCCATTCGTAAAATCATTTATCAGAAATGAACCGGCAGGGGTTGCAGAAATGCAGCCCCTGCTTTTTGTTTGATACAGATTGATTCGGTATTGTCTGGTGGATGGAAAAGTGTTCGCATCGGCAGTACGATAAAAATAACAAATACAACATAAGAGAGGAAAAGACCATGTGTACTCGATTTGTCTACCGAGGTGATGATACCATCACCGGCTTTAATTTTGAGATTGACCTTGCCGTATGGGATCACAAAATCATAACAGAAAAAGACCGCTTTTATATCGGCATCTTACGGCCCGATGGGGTGCGTCATTCCTATCATGGCGTGAACCGCAACGGAAATGTCGGAACCTTGTTGTATGTTCACGGAAACCCAGAGGGGGCCTATCAGGATTTCAAAGGTTGCATGACAATTGCAGACCTGACAGAACAGTTTGTGCAGGCAAAAATCAGTTTTGACGATGCACTGCAAATCGTGCAGGAACGGAAGATTGTCTATGCCCCAGATGCTACCATGCAGGCCATACTGTCCGACAGGCAGGGCCGCACCCTGATCGTTGAACCGGGTATTGGCTGGCGGGAAGATGATGGACGCTACTCGCTGATTACCAATTACTCTGTCCTTGCACCCGAAAGCACAATGCCTTTTCTTGTGCCGGGAGATGACCGATACGAAAGAGCTGCTCAACTTCTGAACACTTACGGAAAGCAGTTTACTGTCACCGATGCGTTTTCTGTACTTCAAGCCGTCCGACAGGAAGGAATCTGGGCCACCAGAGTTTCTTTCGTTTATTCGGCAAAGGAACACACTGTTTACTATGTGGAGAACAACCATTTTTCACAGATTGAGAGATACGAGTTCTCATAACTTCGAGAGGAGGGAACGTTATGAATCCAGAGAATATTTATCCTCGCACCAACGACCACGAAACCGTTTATCTGAAAAATGTCATCAAGAATCCCAACATCCTTGTCGGGGATTTCACCATGTATAACGACTTCGTCTATGACCCACGGCAGTTTGAGAAAAACAATGTACTGTACCACTATCCGATCAACCATGACAAACTTATCATTGGAAAATTTTGTTCCATCGCCTGCGGGGCAAAGTTTTTGTTCACCAGCGCCAAGCATACACAAACATCCTTGTCCACCTATCCGTTTCCAATCTTTTTTGAGGAATGGGGACTGGATGTCCAGGACATAACGAGCGCATGGGACAATAAAGGCGATATTATCATCGGCAACGATGTGTGGATTGGATATGAGGCGGTGATTCTGTCTGGTGTTACCATTGGAGATGGCGCAATCATCGGCACTCGCGCCGTCGTAACAAAAGATGTGCCGCCTTATACGATTGTCGGCGGCGTTCCCGCTAAAACAATCCGCAAACGCTTCTCGGATGATACCATCGCGGCCTTACTGCAAATTAACTGGTGGGACTGGCCTGAAGAAAAAATAAAGCAGCATATTTCAGATATTCAGGCCGGGAGAATTGACCGTTTGCAGCCGTTATGCAAAGGAGAGCTACATGATGGTCTATGAAGATACTGCGGAGCGCCACCGCTTTGACTCCTTCTGCAAAGTTGTCCTGCGCCATGCAATGCTGGACTGTTTTCGGGAATTTTCCTGTCAAAACAAATGGCTGGTATCTCTGAATCATCTGCCGCAGCCAATTGTGGACGGAATCTGCACGACAGATCAGTATCCCGGCGATTACATAACCTTTTCAGCGGATGGTTATACCCTGCAAATCAGCAATGAGCAGTTGGCAAATATCATTGAGAAGCTACCGCAGTCAGAGCGACGACTTTTGATTTTGCGCTTTGTGTTGGAACTGAACGACCGGGAAATCGGCAGGAGGATGTGCTGTTCCAGAAGTGCCATTCAGCGCCGCCGTACAAGTGTTTTGCGGAATATTCGGGAACAACTGATGGGGAAACTGCCATGAAAAAATCAAGTGGCAAATACAAGCCCCCACCGCTTCTATCCGTTATCGAGGCAGCCCGCGCAGGAGAGGCCGATGCGATGGAACAGATTTTGCAGCACTATGATGCTTATATCAACAAGTTGTGTTTGCGGACAATGGTCGATGAAAGCGGGCAGACCTATAAGCAAGTAGACCCATATATGAAAGGCCGTTTGCAAAGTAAGTTGATGCAGGCTATTACGAAGAAATAGCAAAGCCGGGGAATGCCGTGCAAGGGTCAAGATGAACGCTTCGCGCCCTTGATGTCATTCCCCGGTTTTGCTATGCAATAACCAAGTGGGTGCAAGCAGAAAGCTGCTTGCGCCCACCAATCAGTATCATATCTACGCATTTCAGACGCAAAAGGCAAAGTGCTATGCGGCTTCTGGCGGTGTGTCAGCACTACGGTAATATAATTCCTTGCGCTGACCGTTAGAACGGCTTTAAAATGCGTAGAAACAAGGAGGTTAAAGAAAATGAAAGCAGTTATTTACGCCCGTTATTCCTCCGATAATCAGCGAGAAGAAAGCATTGAAGGCCAAATCCGGGAGTGTACCGCCTTTGCTGAAAAGAACAATATCACCATCCTGCGCCACTACATAGATCGAGCCTTTTCCGCTAAAACCGACAACCGCCCGGAATTTCAGAACATGATTAAGGACAGCGGCAAGCGCCTGTTTGATATGATTATCGTCTGGAAGCTGGACAGGTTTGCACGAAACCGCTATGACAGCGCACGCTACAAAACCGCTCTGAAAAAGAACGGGGTCAAGGTAGTGTCCGCTACCGAGGTCATTTCCGACGGGGCCGAGGGTATCATTCTGGAAAGCGTGCTGGAGGGTTATGCCGAATACTACTCCGCAGATCTGTCCGAAAAGGTAGTGCGGGGCATGACGGAGAACGCCTTAAAATCCAAGTACAACGGTGGAACCCGTCCTATCGGCTATCTGATTGACAGCGACCAGTGTTTCCAGCTTGACCCGCTCACCGCCCCCTTTGTCCGTGAGGCGTTCCAGCGGTATGACGAGGGAGCCACCATGACCCAAATCCGGGACTGGCTCAACGAGCAGGGAGTGAAAAACACGCGAGGCCAAAAGATGACCTATAACAGCGTCCAGCACCTTCTGAACAACCGCCGCTATATCGGGGAGTACACCTACCGAGACATTGTGGTGCCGGACGGTATTCCCACCATTGTCCCTCGAGACCTCTTTGATCGGGTGCAGGAGAAGCTGGAAAAGAACAAAAAGGCCCCGGCCCGCCACAAGGCCGAGGATGATTATCTGCTGACAACCAAGCTGTTCTGCGGTTACTGCGGAGCCTACCTCTGCGGTGAGAGCGGCACCAGCCACACGGGGAATGTCCACCACTACTACAAGTGCGTGTCGGTGAAAAAGAAGCGCACCGAGTGCCATAAAAAATCTGTCCGTAAAGAGTGGATTGAGGATTTGGTGGTCAGCGAAACCATGAGAATGGTGATGGACGATGCTGCTATTGAAGCCATCGTGTCCATGTTGATGGACTTGCAGGATAGGGAGAATGTCAATCTGCCCCTCTATGAACAGCAGTTGCGGGAGGCGGACACGGCCATTCAAAACCTCTTAAACGCCATCCAACAGGGTATGTTGACCAAGTCCACGAAAGGCCGTCTGGAAGAACTGGAAGCCACGAAAGAGGAACTGGAAACCAAGATTGCCTGCGAGAAACTGGCGAAGCCCAAGGTGAGCGCCGAGTTTATGACCTTCTGGCTCCACCGCTTCCGCAAGCTGGACGTACAGCAAAAGTCCCACCGTAAGATGCTGATTGACACTTTTATCAACGCCATTTTCCTGTACGATGACAAGATGGTGATAACCTTCAACTACAAAGAAGGGACAACGACCCTCACTTTTGATGACCTCAAAACCGCATTGGCCGATCAGAAAACAGGTTCGGATTTGGATTGCTCAACTGCACCATTGCGGATTTTCAATCGCGTTTTGCTGCCGCAAAAGGGGCATAAAATCCATTCTATCTTCATGTTATCTTCCTCTGTGCTTGGCTTTCTTCTTTTCCTGCCGTATGGCAAACTGACGGTCTTTCTCAGCCTCTTTCTGCTCACGGCTCTTGGTTTTCCGTTCCAGCTTACATTGCTCATGCTGGAGTTTCAACGCCTGCTGTGCCTTTGTGCCAATGCCTTTATCTTGCAGTTGACTTTGGATTTCGCGCTGCATTCGTTTGGGATTGATTTTTCGCTCTATGGCTACTTCGGTTTGGATCGGGGGACTGAATTTCAATTTATGCCAATTCTTCAGCAGAAACTCATAGACCTCATAGTCTTTGGGCTCTGAACCAAAAGTGATTTTACATACCTCGTACTTACCGTTATCCGTTCTTTCGTATAGACCAATCCAAAATGGAGCTTCAAACAGGATGGTCAAACTGCTTTGGGGGACTGTGCTCATTCTTTTAAGAACTGCCCTTCAAAGTGATCCAGCCATTCCAAAAGGGCGCGATAGAGAAGCTGCTGCTGCTCAAAAATTGTTCTCCCAACCAAAGGAATGTCTGTAAATTCCCGCGCATAGCCCTCGTTGGATTCAGCCGAGGACTGTATGCTCCGGCGCAAAGCCGAAACCAGCTCCAACGCTTCGGCCTTGTCCATCTTGTTCAAATTGGTAATAACCACATTGAAATCGAATAGCAAGGGTACTGGGCCAGCGGCATAAGAGGCCATCAGCTCCTTGAAATACGCTCTGCCCTGATCGGTAATAGAATAAATAGCTTTATCCGCAAACTTATCGCCCTTGACAATATCGCTTTGCAGATAACCCTTTTCGCTCAACTGGAGAACCTTGCGATAAATAGAAGGTACGCTTATTTTTGTCCAGCGGGAAAAATGGTGGTACTCCACATCCTTTTGAATGTCATAGGCGCTTTGCGGTTTTTCCAATACAATACCAAGTATGACTAAATCGATTGACGACATAACTACACCTCCAACCTTTACTATTATCAATAGTACTATTGTTGATAGCAAAAGTCAAGGGGAAGTACTTTATATTTCCGAATTGGACCTAACCTGTTTTTCAGCCATAGACAATTCCCGATGAAGGTGTAACGCCATAAATACAGTGATTACTACGGAAATCACATCTGCGATGGGTTGGGTATATAGGATTCCGTTCATTCCCCATACCATAGGCAGCAGCAAAATGACAGGAACAAAGCAGACACCTTGTCTACATGCTCCCAAAAAGAAACCTGCCGCACCTTTACCCAAGGCAAGAAACAAAGAGGAGTAAACCGTGTAGAAACCAAAAAGAATGAATGTGATCCCATTTGCAAACAGTGATTTTTGACCCACTAAAATCATTTGAGTATCTCCCTTAGTAAATTGAGAGATAATCTGCGTAGAAAAAACAGCCATCACCAAACCTACGACTAAGCAGAAACTTGTAGACCAAATGATTGAGGTTTTGATTGCTTCGCGCAGGCGATCAAACTTCTTTGCCCCATAGCTGAATCCAGCAATAGGCTGGAACCCTTTCAGAAATCCAAAAACAACAAGAGTTCCCATAGAAGTAATTCGCGTAACCGCACCCATGCCTGCAATGACCGAATCGCCATAATTGCTGGACGCGCGGTTAATTAGCGCAATCGAAAGACTTGTCAGCAGTTGGAACACCAAAGTGGGAACTCCAATTTTTAAAATTTCCGTCATCATTTGCCTCGTAGGAGAAAACTCTTTTATGCTGAACGTAAATACGCTTTTTTTGCGAAGAACATAGGTGAGATAAACAAGCGTGGATACCATTTGCGAAATTGCTGTGGCGATTGCTGCACCTGCTACTCCCATGTCCAAAATGTAAATGAAAAAAGGGTCTAATCCGATGTTCAATACGGCTCCCAATAGCAAGGCACACATGGTCGTTTTTGCTGCACCCTCGCTACTTACAATATTGTTCATTGTTACATTAAACACATTGAAAATACAGGACAGCACATAAATTCTTGCGTATGTCGAGGCATACGGCATAATTGTTTCCGTCGCTCCCACCATCACCAAAATTGGTTTAAGGAAAATCGTAGAAAGTAGAATGATAATAGCACCAATCAGAATACTGCTATACAGTGCGGTGCTTGCCACTTTATCGGCGGTATCTTTATCTCCGCACCCTAATAGTCTTGACAGATAGGATGCGGCTCCGTTACCGAACATAAGACCTAAACCAACCACAACTTGTCCCAACGGAAATACGATAGAAATAGCACCCATTTGACTTTTGCCCAAACCAGCCACAAAATAGGCATCCACCAGATTATAGAGTGCATTGATCAACATCCCAATCATAATCGGTATGCCGAGAGCCATCAGAGCTTTGGGGATAGGCGCACTGCCCAAAAGCTCAAGTTTGTTGTTGCGTTCATTCATTGTTAAAACTCCTTTCGCTTCTTCAAGGATAATTTACAGTAGTGTAGGCCATAGTGCTACACAGTATAAATAATAGTACTATAATTTATAGTATATGTCAAGAGGTGAGGCAATTTATCTTGACAAAAAGTATAAAATACAATACTATATTTTATAGTGAATTTGACGGTGCTCTTTTATTCAGAAAACATAGCGAAAGGACGTGATTCCACATGGCAACCATAGATTTAATTGTATTGGGAATATTGAAAAAGGAGCCAATGAGTGCCTACGATATTCAAAAGTTGGTAGAATATAGAAACATATCCAAATGGGTAAAGATCAGCACTCCATCCATTTATAAAAAAGCCATTCAGCTAGAAGAAAAGGGGCTAATCCGAGGCGAAATCGTAAAAGAAGGGAAGATGCCAGAAAAAGTGATTTATTCCCTGACGGATGCCGGAGAAGCAGAATTTGAACGGCTCATGTTTGAGATTTCTGAAAAACCTATTAACATTTTTCTAGACTTCAACGCAGTTATTGTGAATTTGGATTCCTTGCCACCTGAAAAACAAAAATCGTGTATAGCAGAAATTGAGGAAAATATTAGTACCTTAAAATCCTATCTGGAATATAATATACAGAAAAAAGAAAATGAACCCAGTATTCCCGCAACAGGTATGGCTGTTTTGCGTCAGCAGTATGTACTGGTGGAAGCAATCCAAGCATGGATTGCTTTATTAAAAGAGAATCAAATAAATCCTTCAGAATAAAGACGAAAAAAATAGAGCAGTTTACCTAGAATTTAAGCTTTACTGTTACTCAAACAAGTGGCATTTTAACTCTCTACATGTCGTTGGAATGAACTTCTGAATGCTGTATGTTATTTTGATCTTGGCAGGAAAGGAAGCGTTCGTGTTTATATTCTTGTGTTCGCTTTGGCAACTACTGCAAAGGAGTATGTATAATCAAGCGAATGATAGTAGTATCAAAATACGAATTATAAAATGTAAACAGAACGGACATAGCAACATTTCGCCAATCGCTCATGAACTATAAAATGTATATGGGTGATGCAGAATGGCGAAAATTGAGGACTGTCCCGGCTTTGAAACGTTCGGAGCAGATGTCAAGGCAGCTCGAAAGGCAAAACAACTTTCCCGCAGTGCGTGATACATTGTGACAGCCGGTATCTTGCGAACATCGAAAACGAAGGCACGCTGCCCAGCCTGCCGGTGGTGATTCAGCTGATAAAAATATGTGGTCTGCCCGTGGAGCGGTACTTCAACCCGGAACTCATGCGGGAAGAAAGTGCGGAACGTCAGCGGGTCAGCCACAAGCTGCAGCTTTGCCCGGAAGAATACTTACCCATCGTAGAAGGTGCCATTGACGGTGCCTTACGAATCCATGAACAGGAAAAAGAGCCTGCGTGTGTCTGATTGCCACGCATGGTTATTGAGAGGATGCAAAAAGCGTCCTCTTATTTTTTGCATTTTGCGGGCAAAACGGGGATGTTGTGGTGTCATAGTACGATCCGCAGTCAGACCATCCGAAATCAGGAACAGATCCTGAATATTGTAAGGCGGATGGAAGGCGTGAAATATTTGGAGATCCTTTGATGGCCGGAGGGCACTGCCATGATCAAAAATATTGTGTTGGATATGGGCAACGTGCTGATCCGCTTTGACCCGGAGCTGTTCCTTTCCCGCTATGTCCTTACGGAAGAGCAGCGGAAGATGCTGCTGGAGCAGGTGTTCCGCTCAGTGGAATGGGTCATGCTGGACCGGGGCACACTGGACGAAGCCGGAGCAGAGCAGCGCATCCTGCCCCGCCTGCCGGAGCCGCTGCATGCGGTGGCGCAGGATCTGATCGAGGCTTGGGATGAGCCGCTTATTCCAGTTCGTGGTATGTTGGAACTGGTGCGGCAGCTCAAACAGCAGGGCTACCAGCTTTATCTGTTGTCCAATGCCGCTGCGCGCCAGCCCTTGTATTGGGCTCGCACAGAGGCCAGCCGCCTGATGGATGGAGCATTGATTTCTGCACAGGTGGGGCTTTTGAAGCCAGATCCTCGAATCTATCAAACCTTTTTGCAGAGGTTTGCGCTGTGTGCAGAGGAATGTGTATTCATTGATGATACGCCCATCAATGTGGAAGCAGCACAGCAGGAAGGAATGGCAGGTATTCTCTTCCGTCAGGACCCGGAGCAGCTGCGCCAAAACCTGCGAGCATACGGTGTCCGGGTCTGAACTTGCTTTTTGCTGGCGGAGCAAGATAAGGCGTCTGCTCCTTCTCTCTGGCAGAGTCTCTCCAGCAGTGGGGTATACTTTGCCGTAGATGTCCGGTTCTTCTCTGACAGCTGAAAGATATTTTTCTTCTTCATACAAACAGCCCTGGCGCAGTGTTCTTGTTGGGACACCTGCGCCAGGGCTGTTTGTTTTATCGTTGGATATACAAGAAAAGTCAGCCCTTTTCTCGATAAGAAAAAGGGGCTTGGATGGTGCTGTGTCCAAAATCTTATCCGAAAAATCGTGTCACAACGGTCACGACTGTAAGAGTGCTGTAAGGCGAAAACACAGTCAAAACCGGCCATTCCAAGCATGGAGATCGACTTGCTATCCGTTCTGCGCTTGCGTCAAAGGGGAGACTATGATAGGATGGGAACAGTTAAAAACTGCTGCGACCCGAGGGAACGGTTGTCCTCATTTGAGCCGGGGAGCGGGCGGAATAAAAGGAGAAACAATATGGCGTATACAAAACAGAGCCTTAAACAGGACCTGGCGGCGATGGGGCTGACCGGTGCCGAGACCATCCTGATCCATTCGTCTATGAAGTCCATCGGAGAGGTGGAAGGGGGCGCAGATACCGTCCTGGATGCCCTGATGGAGTATTTTGCACAGGGGTTGCTTCTGCTGCCGACCCATACCTGGCGCTTTATGGATGGCGGAAATACCGTGTTCGATGTTCGGAACAGCCCCTGCTGTGTGGGCATCCTTCCGGAGCTGTTCCGGCAGCGGCCGGGTGTGATTCGTTCTCTCCACCCGACCCACAGTATGGCTGCTTATGGTAAGGACGCAGCGGCATACCTGGCGGGTGAGCTGGAAACCAGCACGCCCTGTGCCCCGGGCGGCTGTTACGATCGGCTGCGGACAGTTCACGGCAAGATCCTGCTGCTGGGGGTCACGCATGCGCGCAACACCTTTATTCACAGCGTAGAGGAGGTGCTGAATGTTCCGCACCGGCTGACAGATAAGCCTCTCAAGCTGACGGTGGTGGATGAGGCGGGGGAGAGCCATACGGCCTATATGCGCCGCCATTACAATGCAGACCAGCCCCATATCTCAGAGGACTTTGTCAAACTGGAGCAGGCATACCTGGACTGCGGTGCAGCACAAAACACAAAATTGGGCGATGCAAAGTGCATATTGTGCGACGCTGAGGGGCTTTTCCGGGTGACCCGTCATGTCCTTGCACCTAACCCGGAGGCTTTTGTGGTGGAACCGGTCATCCCGGCGGAGCGGTGGAAGGATCTCTGTGCAGATGCGAACCAGGGTTGTTTATAACACTGAATACTGTAAATATACAGGGCGGGGCCTTATAACAGGCCCCGCCCTTCGTGTTTTAATAGAATGGGGAGACGACCGAAACAGCAGTCTGCTGGCAGGGATTCTTGTGCAGCTTTTTCAGCGGCTCCCGGCGGCATAGTTCCCCATGTGGATGTCCAGCACCCCTCTGGGCGGCTGGATCAGGGCATCCTCATACTGGCACTTCCACTGAATCTCCCAACACATCTGGCCATCCACAACTCCGTCTATGGTTTCCCCATCCTGAATGGGGTTATCATGCTCCAATATGTACGATGCCACATTGTAGGCGTGGTTTACCACCCAGTTGGGGTCCATGCCGTGGAAGTGGTACTGGAGGTCAGGCAGAAACAGGGTACCCATGCCCACCGTGTCGATGAGCATATCCTCCGTACCCTCAATGTTGAAGAATCGGACATTGACCCCAAAGCGGATGAACCGATCCGGGCCCTCAATCTGATGGGAGCGCACATCCTCTGCCAGAAACAGCTTGCCGCAGTTCTGGAAATAGAACGCCTCACAGGTGGGGTACAGCTCCGCCAGAGCCTCCAAGAAGTCGGCGTCCAGGTTGGCCCTCTCCAGCGCCGGAAGCGCCGCCGCCAGCATATCGGTGGCTACGACATGATACCGACACTCCCGGAAGATCCGCTCCCGGTCCTCCTGGCAGTCCCACATCTGGCTCATGAGAAACGCATCAAAGCCCTTGCCTTTGAACTTGTCGCATTTCATCACCATCAGCTGTACCGGGCACTTGCCGTCCTGAAATTCCGCTATATGATCCAGAGCGGCAAAGCCAGCCATTTTCTTATCATAACAGAAGCACTCTGCTGACCCGATGTGTTTCCCCATTACGGCAGTCATTTTTGCTTTATCCGGCATTTCTACCGGCTCTTTGAATAGCATCTGAATGAGATAGGGGCCTCCGGGCTGAGGGCCTTTTTTGTCATCCAGGTTTTGCTGGAAAAGTTGATTGCTCATTTGGTTTCCTCCTTCTTCTCCGGGAACAGCTTCCACCGGAATTCCAGTTCTTTTTGGACAAACTCTTTCGGCAGACCCCGGGGATTGGCGATGAGATACCATACCCGAAAGGTGCGTTTCTTCGGATCTGTTTCCTGCTGGTAGAGCTGATAGCCCGCCTCATCCTCCTGCGTCCACTGTCCTGTCTGCCGCTTGGCCTGCACAAAGGGTTCCACCACCTGGTCCA
>UQGD01000005.1 GCA_900540455.1 uncultured Faecalibacterium sp. | reverse complement strand
TATCCCACTGATTTGATCAGGTAAGACCCCTTGAAGACTACAAGGTTGATAGGCATGACGTGTAAGTGGAGTGATCCATTCAGCGAGCATGTACTAATAGGTCGAGGGCTTGACCACAATTCGCTTGAAGCTCTCTAGAGAGCCAACGAAGTTGAGCAGTTTATTATTCAGTTTTGAAGGCACGTCCTTCTAAAAAACACTGGACAAAGTAAAGCAGAAATGTTATACTAGACCAGTCATACGGTCGGTGTCGATGACGGCGAGGCCCCACCTGTTCCCATTCCGAACACAGAAGTTAAGCTCGCTTGTGCCGAAGATAGTTAGCTGGAGACGGCTTGTGAAAATAGGTAGACGCCGACTTGAATGAAAGCCCCTGAGGATTTTCCTCGGGGGCTTTTGCTGTGTGTTGGAGCGGGTTCTCGCTGAAAGAAACCCTCTCAGTCGCCTGCGGAGAATCTCCCCCGGCCGGGGGAGTCTTTCAAGGGGAGTGGCTTTGGCAAAAGTGGAAAGTGCGGCGTTATTTTTTCCTGATGCTTCTAGGCATTACGCTATAAGCAGGACGCTCCGCTGGGCCAGAGGGTGAGAGGGGTGTTTCGACTCCCCCCTCTCACCCTCTGGACTCCCCTCTCCCCGCAACGAACTAGGGGCTGCTCGCCCCTAGTGACCTCAAAGAGGATGTCGTCGGGCAAAAATCGGGCGGTGTGCCCTGCGGCACAGACTCTTTTCCGATTTTTCCCCTCCTCCAATTTGGAGTGCTGCGCACGGATTTTGGCAAAGGCGGGAGGTTTGTTGGTTATAGGCCAACTGTTTTATGTCGTTAGCCTGTGAGCGCAAGACTTGCCCTCTTTGCCAAAGGCTCGCCCTGAGTGGAAAGACTCTCCCCCGCGGGGGAGAGATGTTGCGCCAGCGACAGAGAGGATCCATCCACCAGCGATCTTAGGCGGCGGGGATCACAGGGGCTTCATCATCCAGGTGGCGGAGGCATACTGGCCATCGGCGTATTTCATATTGCGGGGAAACATGCCGTAGGAAACAAAGCCGAGTTTCTGGTACAGCGTAAAGGCGGCTTTGTTGTCCGAGACGACTTCCAGCTCTGCCTGCTCAAACCCCGCAGCACGGGCTTGCTCCAAGAGCAGCTCCATCAATTTTTCGCCAATGCCATGCCCACAGAAATCCTGATAGAGAGCAATAGCGATTTCACAGCGATGGGTATACCGCCGGAAAGGGCCTGCGGGAGCAAAGGAACAGGTCCCGGCCAGTCTTCCATCGCAGAAGGCGGCCAGCATCAGGGAGCGGGGGGCGGCATCCTCCTCAAGGGCGCTTCTTACCAGGACGGTTTGTCCCAGTTTGTTTTGAAAGTGGACGGGATCAAATTGCATGGTGCAGTACCTCCTGTTTCACGATTTGCGCTGTATTATAGCACACGGCAGGGCAGCGCACAAGGGGACAGCCGCTGGCAGGCAAAAACAGACCATGCTGCGATGATTCTACTGCGGGTCGGTTGACTGTATGCAGCTGCAATGGTAGGATGTCCCCAGAGAAAAGGAGGCGTTGCCTATGTTTGAGATGGATAAGGAGAGCTTTGGTCAGTTTCTGGCGCAGCACAGAAAAGAACAGGGGATGACCCAAAAGCAGCTGGCGGAACGGCTGTTTGTATCGGATAAGGCTGTGAGCAAATGGGAGCGCGGTCTTAGTCTGCCGGACGTTTCTTTGCTGCTGCCGCTGTCCCAGCTTTTGGGGGTGTCGGTAACAGAGCTGTTAGAGGGACGTCAGCTGGAAGAACCAATGGCTCCGGAAGAAGTGGAGACCCTGGTGCAAAAGGCGCTGCAATATCCGGAGATCCCACCGGAGGTACAGCGGCTTCAGCGCCGGAGAAGGCTGTGCATTTACCTGGGAGCTGCGGCCATCGCATTGACAGAGTGTGTCGTGCTCTACTTTGCCTTTGGGATGCAGATGCTCCCGGAAGGGTTGACGCTGGAGCTTCTGGCTATGATCTTTGGCGGATTTTTCTGGCTGGGGATGCCCCAGCGGCTGCCTGCCTACTACGACCAGGAACGCGTCGCATACTTTGCCCACAACGGGATGCATATGCATCTGCCGGGGATCTACTATAATAACCGAAACTGGCCCCATATCCTTAGAAGTTTGCGGGGATGGTCCTTAGCGGCAATGGTGCTGAGCCCACTGGCCGCAGGGGCGCTGTTGGCTTTGCAGTTGGGAGATGGAGCGGGTGCCGGTCATCTGCTGTTGCTGGTCGTGTTTTTGGGCAGCTTGGTTGCAGCGGTGGCAGTGCCCAGCCGCCGTTATGAGTTTGTGGGAGAGCAACCTCCCACGGAGCAGTCAGAAGAAAAATTTTCCCGCCGGAGATTTTTGGGCGGGGCGGTACTGATGCTGGTCCTGGGGGTGTTGTGCATCTGTCTGCTGGGCGGCGGGCGCAGCCGCTCGGCTGTACAGCTCATGTATACCGAGACGGTAGATAGACACCATTGGTCTGCCCAATATCAGTACTTTGATGGCTGGATGCAGCACAGTTTGACTCCCGCCCAAGAGGGGCAGAGCCTGCAGATCCAGGGGATGACCCAGTCCGGGCGCCTTTCCGTGCAGGTCACCGACCAGGAGGGTCGAACGCTGTTTGAACAGCAAGAGTTGAAAAACGGCCTGTACACGATCCCGGTGCAGGGCAGGGTAAAGGTCCAGCTCACGGGGGAAAGCCATCAGGGCGGCTTCTGGATCGGTTATAGAGAGGAATGAAAAAGAGCGAGGGTGGTCATGCCGCCCTCGCTGCTTTATTTTTGTTCCAGCCGCTGCGCTGTACGGTAGCTCAGCTCCGAAGCATAATCCCGCAAAAAATCTCCGCAGCTGCGCAGGCGGGCATCTTCCATGGATTCTTTGCGCCAAATCAGCATATCCCGGTTCACCACGGTGGAAAGGGCACAGCGGCGGATGCACATACCGTAGTCATCCACCATATCCAGCGGAATGGGGGAAGCCCACATATAGGTATCCGGAAGCCGCTGCAGCAGGTCGATCTGACTGCCCCGGTCGTAGACATAGATCCGGCGGGGCGGGGTGCCGTGGAGCAGGGGATTGATGCGGGCCATGCTCAGGGCGGGGATCTGTTGGTCTCCATGCACGATCTCGGTGTAGCGATACAGATCCCGCTGTTGGATGTTCTGCACCGAGGCCAAGGGGTGGTCCTTCCGCATGATCAGCATCATCGTAAAATCCATCAGCGGCTCCCAGCACAGCCCCTTGTTTTCCAGCTGCTGCAGGTAGTGGTTTTCAAAAAAATTGGGCATCCGGATGATACCCAGGCTGCTTTCGGCATGAAATACCTGGTCGATGGCTTCATCGGTATTGGTTTCGTGGAGATGCAGGGAGAACGGATGCTCCGGGTCAAGGGTCTGGTCCATCCAGGCAGAGACCGCCCGCACACAATAAGAGGCCCGGCAGACCGATATCCCTAAGGTGAATTTTTCTTCCGGCTGCTGACCGATCTGCATGAGCTGATCCATCTGGGCCAGAATACCGCTGGCCTGTGCAGCAAACCGCTCGCCCTGAGGGGTCAGGGTCACACCGGTGGGGGTGCGCTCAAAAATCGTGATCTGCAGTTCCTCCTCCACCTCCCGCAGCATATTGCTGAGGTTTGGCTGCGCTTTGAACAGCACACGGGATGCTTTGGTGATGGAGCCTTCCCGGGCAATGGTCAGGATATCCCGGAGCTGCTGCAGATTCATGAAACAGACCGCCTTTCAGAGAAGAATATGGTATATATTTTTGCATATGTCATAATACAGATTATATATTAACACCCGCAGCAAGGCAAGTGGTATCATAGGGACAAGAAAATTGTTTTTCTTTTAACAAATTCAGAAAGACAATGCAAATCGCTAAAAGGAGAGAACCATTATGTCTGTTTCCGTTGCAGTTCTGGGTGGAGGAAACGGCGGTCATGCAGCCGCTGCGGACCTGTCCAACCGTGGATTTGAAGTCCATTTGTATGAAGATGCTCGCTTTGCACCCAAGATGCAGCAGGTGTTTGATACCCATCGGATCACGATGGCTGGCGCTGCGGGCAACGCAGAAGTAACTGTAGCCATGGTCACCTCCGATCTGGCACAGGCCATTGAAGGCGTGAAGTACATCTTTGTAGCAGTGCCGGCATTTGCCCATGCAGTATATGCAGAAAAACTGGCAGAGCTTGTGCGTCCGGGCCAGATCATCACGGTGCTTCCCGGTACCTTTGACAGCCTGATCTTTTATAAGAAGATCAAGGAAAAAGGGGTGAAGGATGTAGTCGTCGCAGAGACCAACACCCTGCCCTACGCTACCCGGCTGCGCGGCCCTGGCGATACCCTGATCATGAGCCTGTTCAAGCCGCTGAAAATTGGCGTGATGCCCGCTGCGCGTACCCAGGAGACGGTGGAGCAGCTGAAGCAGTTCTATCCGCAGCTGGAGCCGGTGGAAAGCGTTGTCGCCTGCGGTCTGTCCAGCCTGAACCCGATCATCCATGTGCCGGGCTGTGTGCTGAACGCCGGCCATATCGAGCAGGCAAAGGGAGAGTTTTACTTCTATACCGAGGGATTCTCTCCCTGCGTAGCACGGACCACCGAAGCCGTGGATAAGGAGCGCATTGCCCTGCTGGATCACTTTGGCTATGTAAGTGATATTGTGGCACACGGCATTGGCGGCGAGGTGGTCACCGATGATGTGGGCGAGGCGATTGCCGGCGACCCCAACTTTGCCAAGATCAAGGGACCGGCCGACCTGAAGAACCGCTATTTCTCGGAGGATATCCCTTATGGTATTGCTCCCTGGGCTAAGCTGGCCCGGGAAATGGGGGTAAAAACTCCGCTGATGGAAGGTCTGCTGGCACTGGGCAGCTGCCTGCTGGGGTACGATTGCTGGGAAAAGGGCTACTCTATGCAGGACCTGGGCATTGCCGGGATGACCACCGAGGAACTCAAGACCTATCTGCAGAACGGCTGATCCAGCCAGGAAAAAACGCCTGAAAGAAAGGAAAAAGTAAAGATGTCGTTTCATTCTATCAAGCCCGCTGAACTCCAGGAGAACCTGTTCAATCTGATCGGTAAGGACTGGTTTTTGATGTCCGCAGAAAAGGATGGCCGGGTCAATCCCATGACTGTGGCATGGGCGACCATGGGCATCCTGTGGCAGAAGCCGGTCGTGATCTGCGCGGTCCGTCCGGAGCGTTTTACCCGTGAGTTTTTGGATGCTTCGGATGTGTTCAGCCTGACCGTATTTGAGAACAGCTGGCGCAAGATGCTGGGATACTGCGGCACTGTGTCTGGCCGTCAGGAAGACAAGGTGGCCAAGGCGGGTCTGACCGTAGCCCACAAGGACGGCGTGCCCTACTTTGAGGAGAACCGCATGGCGTTCCTGTGCAAGAAGCTGTGCGTCACCCCTCTGGCTGAGGAGGATTTCCTGGGGAACAGCGCCTTTACCGACAAGTGGTACGGCGGTGAGAACCGTGCGGACGGAACAGGCGGCGGCTACCATCTGCTGTACATTGCCGAGATCACGGATGTTCTGGTCAAGGACTGAGCGGGCCGGTAGAAGAAAAGGCAGGAATGTGCAGCTGCACATCGCTTTATAGAAAGCTGCATTCGCGCAGCAAAGCGGTGCAGCAAAATTGAATAAAAACGGGACTCTGTCTGTGCAGCCGCTGTGCCGGCGCTTTGTCAGAGTCCCGTTTTTTGTTTCTGCTGCGGCCGGAAAAAGCAGGACCCCTGTGCAGCCAGAGCAAAAAAGAAAAACCATTTCCTCGCCATCTGTGCTACAATAGATGGGAACAACAGAGGAGGATTTACCGATATGAGAGATAACCAGATCGATTTGTGCGGCCGGGTGGATTTTTTACGGGACGAGGGGATGCCGCTGCTGGGCCGGAAAGCCCGGTTCTCCTTTGCCTGTGCAGGCTGCGGGGACTGCTGCCGCGGCCGGGAGGATATTGTGTTGTCCGGGTACGATCTATGGCGCATTGCCCAAAGGCTGGATCTCCCCCCAAAGATCGTGGCCCGGGGGTATTGCCGCAGCAGCATCGGGCCGGTCAGCGGGCTGCCGGTGCTGCGGCTGGCACCAGTGAAGGAGCAGCGCAACAACTGCCCTTTTCTGGATGGAGGCCGCTGCGCGATCCATGATGCAGAGCCATTGGTCTGCGCACTCTATCCGCTGGCACAGGAGATCAGCCGGGAAGGGGAGACCGCCTATTTTTTGCAGCCTACCCAGTGCGGCGGACAGCGGGTGGAAGCCCGGGTAGAGGATTATCTGGCACTGTATGGCACCCTGGAGCGGGAACCGCTGGATGTGCGCTGGGCTATGGCGTGCATGGATCTGGAAGACCGGGTGGCGGGGCTGGACTTGGCGCCCGTACTGCGGCGCCGGATGCAGGATAAACTGTGGCAGGCGCTATACTTTGGCTATGACCCGCACCGCCCCTGGCGGGAACAGCTGGAAGCGAATCTTCTGTGGCTGGAAGGGGAGCTTGACAAGCTGGCTGCCTATCAGGAGCGGGTTGCTATCAAAAAAACAGATGGATAAAATCGATTGAACCAATAATTCAAACCGCAAATTCCCGCCCCAGGATTGTTTTGGAGAGTAAAGTGTGCTATACTTCACGAGTGTAAAGCGCAGCGCGCTTGCTGGGGCAACGGTGGCCGCAGCAAAACAATAAGGGGGAGAATGTATTATGCGTAAAATTTCTCGTCGGTCTTTTCTGTCCGGTGCCGCTCTGTGCGGCGCAGCCGCGGTCCTGACAGCCTGCGGCGGCTCGGCTTCGTCCACCGCTTCTTCGGCCAGCAGTGCAGCGGCGTCTTCTGCTCAGGGGCAGACCTATACGGTAGGCATCTGTCAGCTGGTGGAGCACGCCGCCCTGGATGCCGCCACCCAGGGTTTTGAGGATGCATTGACTGCAGCTTTGGGGGATCGGGTCCAGTTTGATTTCCAGAACGCCCAGAACGACTCGGCCACCTGCGCCACGATCGCCAATGGCTTTGTGGCAGCAGGGGTGGATCTGATCCTGGCCAACGCCACCCCCGCTTTGCAGGCGGCCCAGGCAGCTACCAACCAGATCCCCATTCTGGCTACCTCCATCACCGAGTACGGCGTGGCCCTGGGCCTGGATGCGTTTGACGGCACGGTGGGCGGCAACATCTCCGGCACCTCGGATCTGGCACCGCTGGAGCAGCAGGCGGATATGATCCTGGAGTGGGTCCCGGAGGCCAAAACGGCGGGCCTGGTGTTCTGCTCGGCCGAGGCAAACAGCCAGTACCAGGTGGATGAGGTGCAGAAATTCCTGGAGGCCAAGGGGGTCACGGTCAAGCAGTATGCGTTCTCTGACTCCAATGATCTGGCTGCGGTCTGCCAGAACGCTGCCAATGAGAACGACGTGCTCTACGTGCCGACGGATAATACGGTGGCTGCCAACGCAGGCATCGTGGACGGCATTTGCCGCCCCATGAAGAAGCCGGTGTTTGCTGGGGAGGAGGGCATCTGCTCCGGCTGCGGTGTGGCAACTTTGTCCATCAGCTATTACGATTTGGGCTACACCACCGGCGAGATGGCCGTCCGGGTGCTGAAGGGGGAGGCGGATATCTCCCAGATGCCCATTGAGTACACCAGCACAACCAAAAAGTACAACGCCGCCATCTGTCAGGAGCTGGGCCTTACCGTTCCCGAAGGCTACGAGGCGATTGAGAGCTAAGAGGAAATAAGCGAAAAAACTGCGTTATGCAGTGGAATGACGGCGGGCGAAGCTTTCCAAAGGCTTTGCTCCGCCGCTGGCTATGATAAAAAAGTGGATTTGATGGGGAGGTTTTACGTTGGAACTTATTGCAAGACTGGCCAACCTGCCGGGCGCACTGCCAGGTGCCTGCGCCCAGGGCCTGGTGTGGGGCATCATGGCTATTGGTGTCTACCTGACCTACCGCATCCTGGATGTGGCCGACCTGACCGTAGATGGCTCTTTTGGCACCGGCGGTGCGGTCTGCGTCATGTGCCTGCTTTCCGGCCAAAGTGTCTGGGTCTCGCTGCTGGCAGCGCTGGCAGCAGGGCTGCTTACCGGTTTTGTCACCGGGATACTGCATACCTTTATGGGCATCCCAGCCATTCTGGCCGGCATCCTGACCCAGCTTGCCCTCTACTCGGTAAACCTAAAGATCATGGGCAAGGCAAACCAGTCCATCAACGTGGACAAATACGATCTGCTGATCTCGCTGCGCTGGGTCAAGGAGCTGGCACTCCGCAACCCCATTGCAGTGGTAACGCTGGCCACGGCGGCGGTCATTGGTGTTTTGTACTGGTTCTTTGGCACCGAGCTGGGCTGCGGCATCCGTGCCACAGGCTCCAACCCCCAGATGTCCCGTGCACAGGGCATTAACACCAATTTTAACCTGGTGCTCGGGCTGGCGGTCTCCAACGGTCTGGTGGCTCTCAGCGGTGCGCTGCTGGCACAGTATCAAGGCTTTGCAGATGTCAGCATGGGCCGGGGTGCCATCGTCATCGGTCTGGCGGCGGTGATCATTGGCGAAGCGGTATTCAGCAAGCTGTTCCATAACTTTGCCCTCAAGCTGCTTTCGGTGTCCCTGGGGGCCATTCTTTACTATATCGTGATCCAGCTGGTGCTCACCCTGGGCTTTGACGCCAATCTGCTCAAGCTGCTCAGCGCAATGGTGGTGGCAGTGTTCCTGGCCATACCATACTGGCGGGGCAAATATTTTGCAAAGCCTGCTGCCAAAAAGACGCAGAAGGAGGAGGCACACCATGCTTGAGATCCAAAATATTTTCAAGACCTTCAATCCTGGCACCGTTAATGAAAAGCGGGCGCTGAACGGTCTCTCTCTGCACCTGAACGCGGGGGATTTTGTTACCGTGATCGGCGGCAATGGCGCAGGCAAATCCACGATGCTGAACGCTGTGGCCGGTGTCTGGCCGGTGGATGAAGGCAAGATCTTGATCGATGGCCAGGATGTTACCCGTTTAGGGGAACATCAGCGGGCTGCCTATATTGGCCGGGTCTTTCAGGACCCCATGACCGGCACCGCCGCAACCATGCAGATCGAGGAGAACCTGGCGCTTGCAGCCCGCCGGGGACAGCGGCGGGGGCTGCGTATCGGCATCACCAAGGCAGAGCGGGAGCGCTATCGGGAGCTGCTGCGCAGCCTGGACCTCGGCCTGGAGGACCGGCTCACCGCCCGGGTAGGGCTGCTTTCTGGTGGCCAGCGCCAGGCACTGACTTTGCTGATGGCAACCATGAATAACCCGAAGCTCCTGCTGCTGGATGAGCATACAGCTGCCCTGGACCCAAAAACCGCCCTTAAGGTGCTGACCCTCTCTGCCGAGCTGGTGGAGAAAAATCACCTGACCACCATGATGATCACCCACAATATGAAGGATGCCATCAAGTACGGCAACCGCCTGATCATGATGTACGATGGCCATATTATTTACGATGTGAGCGGGGCAGAGAAAAAGTCTCTCCAGGTGTCGGATCTTTTGGCTAAGTTCCAGATCGCCTCCGGCGGAGAGTTCGCTAACGACCGCATGATGCTCTCTTGATGCTGCAGCAAGCATAGCGTATAACAAAAGCGGGCAGACTCCTGTATAAGGAGCCTGCCCGCTTTTTGCTGTTATGTCAGCGCTTGATATCGTAATTCATGTACATCAGGTTGCGGATCGAGCTAACATCATCGGTGATGTTGGCATCGCCGTGGATGGTGTGCTTGATGGCGCTGGAGGCCACTGCAAAGTTGATCATGTCCATGGGCTTGTAGTCGTGCAGCATGGCGTAGATCAGGCCGCTGGCAAAGGCGTCGCCGCCGCCCACACGGTCCAGGATATTAAAGGTGAACAGCTTGCTCTCAAAGGTATGGCCCTCGTACCACATAAAGGCTTTCAGGCTGTTCTCGCTGCCGCTGTGAGCGTAGCGCACATGGCGGGCAATGCAGCGGAGGTTGGGGTAGCGCTCGATAAAACGCTGGAAGATCTCGTCCTGCTGCTCATAGCTGGGCTGCAGGGGCACGCCGTCCTTCCAATCGCCCTTGGTGTGGTCGTTCTCATCCTTCCACAGGTGATACGGCTCAATGCCCAGCAGCACGTCCACATAGGGCAGGCAAGCGGTGCAGAAGTCCCGGGCTTCCTCCCAGCTCCACAGAGAGCTGCGGAAGTTGCCGTCAAAGCTGACGGTCAGGCCCTTCTTCTTGGCCACCTTCAGCAGGTCCAGCACCAGGCTGCGGCAGTTGGGGGCCAGCGCCGGGGTAATGCCGCTCAGGTGCAGCCAGTCAAAACCATCCAGCAGCTCATCCAGGTCTACCTGGGTAAAGTCATACTCGGTAATGGCGCTGTGCTTGCGGTCATACGTCACTTTGGAGGGGCGGATGCCATAGCCGGTCTCCAGGTAATAGGTACCCAGGCGGTGGCTGGGGGTCTCGGCCTGGGTGGTCAGGATCATGGGGGTGCAGTGTACGTCGTTGGAGCGCAGCCAGCGCACGGCGCTTTTGCCCAGGCTGTTGTTGGGCACTACGCTGAAGAAGGTGCTGTCCACCCCCAGGTTTGCCAGCGCCAGCGCAATGTTGGCTTCGCTGCCGCCATAGCTGGCCTCGAAATTGGAGGCCATGCGGATCTTTTCATAGTTCGGCGGGGTCAGACGGAGCATGATCTCGCCACAGGTGATAAACTTCTGGCCGGGGGCCTCGTTGCCCAGGATCGGGTTAAAATGTTCCATAATGCTCCTCCTTGGTCTGTACAGGTGGTGTGACCCAGTGCAGGTTCGCTGTTGCATTGTTGTATACATTATAGCTCTTTTGGGGGCCAATTACAAGCGACAACATCCCCTTGGATGTGAAAAATCTCAGCGGATTTTTTCGTCTAATCTGCCAGTTTTTTGAGGGGGATCATAGTCCGGTCAGGTCAAACAAGGGGGTGTATTCCTCCTTGGCGCTGCTTTTTTGCTGCATATAACCGGCCGAAAGCCCCTTGTCCATTGCATAATTGACCACCCGGCGGTACTCGTAGGTGGTGATGCGCCGGCCGATGCCATGGTCCGCTGCGTGGTAGAAAGGGGTGTACTGGCTCATCAGGCTGGGGATAAAGCAGCCCGGGTCGGCATCGTTCCAGGCAGCCATCTGGTCCAGCACGGCAAAGCTGTCCTCGGTATGGCCGGGCAGGGCAAGATGCCGCAGGATCACACCCCGGCGCAGGATGCCCTCTGCATCCAGCACAGGGCGGCCAGTCTGTGCCATCATGGCCTCAATAGCGGCTTTTGCCACTGCAAAATAATCCGGCGCGGCAGACAGCTCTGCCGACACAGCCGGGGAGACGTATTTCAGGTCTGCCAGCCAGATATCTACATAGCCCTGCCAGGCGGCGATGCTCTCCAGCGTCTCGTAGCTGCCGGTATTGCAGACGATGGGCAGGGTCAGCCCCTCGGCACGGGCCTTGTCCAGTGCAGCCGTGATCCAGGGCCGCCACTGTCCCGGGGTGACCAGGTTGATGTTGTGGGCGCCTTTTTGCTGCAATTCCAAAAAGATCGCCGCCAGACGGTCCACGCTCAGCTCCTTGCCCTGTACCTCGGCGCTGATGGGATAGTTCTGGCAGTAACAGCATTTCAGGGTGCACCCGGAGAAAAACACCGTGCCGCTGCCCCGCTGTCCGCTGATGCAGGGCTCCTCCCAGAAGTGCAGTGCCGCACGGGCTGCTTTCAGCACACCGGCAGCGCCGCAAAAGCCTGCCTGTCCCTGGGCCCGCCGGGCCATGCAGCGGCGGGGGCAAAGGGTGCACCGGTCCGGTGCAGGAAAAAACGAGGGATTAGACATAGTATCCAAAGACCTTTCCGAAGATTTGACAAATACAGTATACCATCTTTTGCCCGGCCCGTGTTATACTTAGAGCGGAAATTTGAAAAAAGTTGGGAGGACGACATGCAGACCGATACGGAACTGATCCGCACAAACCTCAAATATCTTACCCTGCTGGCCAGAGACTACCCCTCTCAGGCTGCCGCTGCCAGCGAGATCATCAATACCCAGGCGCTGCTGAAACTGCCCAAGGGGACAGAGCATTTCATGAGTGACCTGCACGGGGAGAACGAGGCGTTTGTCCACATCCTGAACTCGGCTTCCGGTGTCATACGGGAAAAAGTGGATATTGTTTTGGGGCCGGATACTCCGGAGCAGACCCGTGCGGAGCTGGCCACCTTGATCTATTACCCCCACGAAAAGCTCCCGCAGCTCAAGGCACAGTGTCCGGACCAGGAGGCTCTGTCCCGCTGGTACCAGGACACCCTGCTGCAGCTGATCGAGCTGTGCCGTCTGGTATCTTCCAAACACACCCGGGCCCATGTGCGCCGCTGCCTGCCCGCCAGCTGCGGTTATATCCTGGATGAGCTGCTCCATGCCCATTTTGAGGACCACAATAAGGATCTGTATTACGGCCAGATTGTGGGCAGCATCATCGAGAACGGACGGGCAGACCGGTTCATCGTGCGCCTGTGCGAGATGATCAAGCGCCTGGCGGTGGATAAGCTGCACATTGTGGGCGATCTGTTCGACCGGGGACCGCATCCGGAGATCATCCTGGATCTGCTGATGCGCCACCACAGTGTAGACATCCAGTGGGGCAACCACGACGTAGTGTGGATGGGGGCCGCTTCCGGCAGCCCGCTGTGCATCTGTACAGTGCTTAAAACGACCCTGGCATACCATAACCATGGGATGCTGGAGGACTGCTACGGCATCAACCTGCGGCATTTGCAGCGCATGGCAGACCGCTATTACGGCGGGGACGACCTGACCCTTTGGATGCCCCACACCGATGCAGCCCGTGGCCCGTATACCTGGGGGATGCTGCACCGCTGTGCGGTGATGCACAAGGCAGTTACCATCCTGATGCTCAAGCTGGAGTGTCAGGTTATCGACCGGAACCCGGATTTCAAGATGCAGGAGCGGGACTTCCTGCGCCGCATCCACTGGCAGAAGGGCACAGTGACCGTGTCCGGGCGGGAGTATCCGCTGCGGGATACGGCGTTTCCCACCGTAGACCCGGCTGACCCCACTGCATTGAACGAAGACGAGCAGCTGGTGCTGGATAAGCTGGTGCAGTCGTTCCGGCAGAGCCGGCGGCTGCAGACCCACGTGGAGTTTTTGTATGCCAAGGGCAGCGTATACCATATCGAGAACGGGAACCTGCTGTATCATGGGGCAGTCCCCATGACGGTAGACGGTGCGTTTGCGCAGGAAGAGTTTGAAGGCAAATGCTACTCCGGCCGTGCACTGATGGATTATTGCGATGCACGGGCACGGCGGGGCTACTATGCGCCGGAGGGCAGCGCTGCCCGTCAGAGCGGCCAGGACTTTTTGTGGTATCTATGGTGCGGCAAGCTCTCGCCCTTGTTTGGGCGCAGCGCCATGACGACCTTTGAGCGGCTGTATGTCGCCGACCCGGCTGCCCATGTGGAGGTCAAAGACCCCTATTATACTTGGTATAATGAGGAGCAGACCTGTCAGCGCATCCTGTCCGAGTTTGGCTTGGGGGCCAACTGCCATATCGTCAATGGTCATGTGCCGGTGCAGGAGAAAAACGGGGAAAGCCCAATCAAAGGCGGCGGACGTTTGGTGGTCATCGACGGCGGATTCTGCCGCGCCTATCACGAAAAGACCGGTATTGCCGGGTATACGCTGGTCTATTCCTCCCGCACCATGTCCCTGCGCACCCATCAGCCCTTTGTCAGCGCAGAGAAAGCGATCCATGAAAATTTGGATATCCTATCCCAGACGGATATCCTGGAAACGGAGGATCGGCGCATCCTGGTGGAGCAGACCGATGAAGGCGAGACCCTGCGGGAGCGTGTGCGGGATCTGAAGCAGCTGGTCGCGGCCTACCAGCTGGGTTGGATCAAGGAGGCGCAGGACGAGGATCGGATCTGGTAATGCAGAACAGCGAAAAAACAGACAAAATCACCGCCAGTTCGCTGAAAAAATAGGCAAAACGGAAAATAATCTCCCTTATGCGGATGGGGCTTTGCTTTTTGCGTGAAGTAGTGTATAATAAGTTAGCTATGGATGTGCGGGCACAGGCCCATTTGCACAGATACCGGCAGTGCCTGACTGCTGGTGAAAAGGCGATCATTACCTTACGGGCCGACAGAGGGACCGGCCCCGAACAAGGAGATTATAAAATTGGAAAAGTTTGTTATTACGGGCGGCAAGCCCCTGCACGGTGAAGTCACGATCTCTGGCGCAAAGAATGCGGCTGTGGGCATTCTGCCCGCCACGATCCTGGCGGCGGATGTTTGTGTGATCGAGAACCTGCCGGATATCAGCGATGTGGCTGTCAGTCTGAAGATCCTCAGCGTATTGGGTGCAAAGGTGCGTATGCTGAACCGCAACACCTATGAGATCGACACCACCCACCTGCACACTACCAGTGTGCCGGACGATCTGTCCCGTCAGATGCGGGCCAGCTACTACTTCCTGGGTGCGCTGCTGTCCCGTTTTGGCAAGGCGCAGGTGGCTATGCCCGGCGGCTGCAATCTGGGTCCCCGCCCCATCGACCAGCACCTGAAGGTGTTCAGCGCACTGGGCGCAGAGGATAGCGTGGATTACGGCATGATCTCGGTGCGGGCCGAAGAGCTGAACGCTGCCCGCATCTTCTTTGATAAGGTCAGCGTGGGCGCTACCATGAACGGTATGCTCTCGGCCGTGATGGCTAAGGGGCAGACGGTGCTGGAAAACTGCGCAAAGGAACCCCATGTGGTGGACCTGGCAAACTTTTTGAATATGTGCGGCGCCGATATCCGGGGCGCTGGCACCGATGTGATCAAGGTGCGGGGCGTCAGCCAGCTCCATGGCTGCACCTACAGCATTATCCCGGACCAGATCGAGGCAGGCAGCTATATGGTAGCTGCGGCCGCCACCGGCGGGGATGTGCTGATCAAGAATGTCACTCCGAAGCATCTGGAGCCCATCACGGCAAAGCTGCGCCGGGCTGGGGCAGAGGTCGAGGAGTTTGACGACGCAGTGCGGGTGAGCCGTACCGGCCCCATCCTGCCGCTGAAGATCAATACCATGCCCCACCCGGGCTTCCCCACCGATATGCAGCCCTTGATGGGTGTGCTGCTCAGCGTAGCCGATGGCACCAGCACCGTTACCGAAGGCGTGTGGGATAATCGCTTCCGCTATGTGGATGAGCTGCGCAAGATGGGGGCAAATGTGCAGGTGGATGGTCAGGTGGCCGTGTTTGAAGGGGTGGATCACCTCTCCCCGGCACCGCTGCGGGCCAGTGACCTGCGGGCAGGTGCAGCCATGGTGGTGGCAGCACTGATCGCCAACGGCACCAGCGAGATCGAGGAGATCGGCCACATCGAACGCGGCTACGAGAATATCGTGCAAAAGCTCCAGGGGCTGGGTGCAGATATCCGCAAGATCGAGCATCTGCCTGCCTCGCTGGAACAGGCACTGTAAACAAGCAAAAAGAGGACACAGTCCGTCCTGGGGCGGGCTGTGTCCTTTCCGGTACATAGGGGATAGGGGAGGCCCCACAGCTTCTATGGCAGAATTCATTTCCTTGTACTCCGGCTCGTCCGGCAACAGCAGTGTGGTGCGCTGCGGCGAGCGGTATCTGATCGTGGATATGGGCAAAGGCGTGCGCAGCACTACCGCTGCCCTGAAAGCGCTGGATCTGCCGGTAAGCGGCTGTGACGGCATCCTGGTCACCCACGAGCATAGTGACCATGTCAAGGGGCTGAGCACCTTTTTGAAGAAATACCCGCTGCCGGTGTACGGCGCTGCGGCTACGCTGGATTTTTTGGACGCCAATGGCGTGGTTCCCGCAACAAGCTCGCTGCATGAGCTGACCCCCCATGCACAGGAGGAAGTGGGCGCTTTTGGGGTGCAGATGTTCCCCACCAGCCACGATGTGCCCTGTGTGGGCTACCGCATCCAGACCCCGGACGGCAAAACCATGACCATTGCCACCGACCTGGGGGTGCTGACTCCGCCGGTGCATGAGGCGCTTGCCGGCTGTGACCTGGTCGCTTTGGAGAGCAACTATGATCTGCGGATGCTCCGCAGTGGGCCATACCCTTACTATCTGCGGGCGCGCATCGAGTCCGCCCGGGGGCACCTGTCCAACGACGAGTGCGCCGCAAAGCTGCTGGAATTGATCCAGCAGGGGTGCAAAAAGTTTGCGCTCTGCCACCTTTCGCAGGAAAATAACACTCCCGCCCTGGCGCTGCAAACGGTGTTTGCCACGCTGGGGGCAGCGGACGTGGTGCCGGAAAAGGACTGCATCGTCCAGGCACAGCGCCGCAATGAGGTCAGCCCTGCGCTGGAGTTCTGAGAACCAGCCCGCACCCATCGCAGAATTGCGGCGGGGCGGGCTTTTTTTCTTGTCCGGATGTGCTATAATAGAGAAAATACCCTTAGAAAAAGGGGACAAAAAGGAGATGCGCTGCGATGAAGGACCTGTTCCGGCTGGCGAACCAGTATATCCGGGAAAGTGACTGGATGGACCTGGCCCGGATCAAACTCTGCCTGTGTGCTGTGGGCATCCTGCTGGGGATGCAGATCCCCCCAAAGCACCGCAAAGCCGCCGCCCTGGGGGCGGGGGTGGTATTTGTGGCCACCTACCTCCCGCTGATGGGCTGTTTTTTCGCCCTTGTCCGGCGGGAGAGGCTGAAAAGGTAAGGATGTCCAGAACGAACCAGCAGGAGGAAGCTTTTCTCCTGCTGGTTCGTTTTTGGAGGGGGTTCCGAATGTTGGTTGGTGAAAATACACAGGAAGTGAAATGCTAGTATATCAATTTTGCTGAAATTGATAATATATACTTCAAAAAATCCGTGAAATATGGTAAACTCTCCTTGCAAATGCGGAAAAGCGGCCGCCTGTGGAGGTCCCACGGGCGGAGAAGGCTGCCGCTCTTTTCACTAAAGGAGGAACAAAACATGAGGATCATCTGGAAAAGCGCTGTCTCGCTGGCATTGGTGGCCAGCATGGCAGCGGGTATGATGCTGCCGGTCAGTGCAGCGGCCGCCACGGGTCTGGATGTGGAAAACGCTGTTACGCTGGAAGCAAATGAGTGGTATACCCCTCTGGCACGTCGGATGGCAGGCGCTGGTGTCATCGGCGGTCAGACCAGTGGTTATGATCCCGCAAACCCCTATGTCAACGTGAACGTGGGCGTGTTCCACAACGTGCCTGTGGAGGTCAACGAGAACACCAAGGGCATTGCTACTTACTACCTGCCGGATGGGATGAGCCCCTGGGCACCGGCGGTCATCGTGATGACGCCGGACCACACCACGGCAAAGGAGTTCTCCAACTCCATCACCGGTCTGCAGTGGCGTGCCGTAGCCGACCAGAATAAGATCGGCGTGGCTTTTGTGGAGCCGGAAAACGGCGGCACCTGGAACCTCTCTCTGGACCCTGCCCGCCGGGACGATGCAGCCCTGCTGGATGGCCTGTATCAGCTGATGCGCAAAAAGAGCACGAAGCTGACGGGTGCTTTCTCGATGGATAAGTCCCACACTGCTCTGGTGGGTTACGAGGAGGGCGGCGCTGCAGCCCTGCTGTTTGGTGCCCGCTGGGCCAGCGATTTCAGCTCCATCTGTGCGGTGGATGCAGCCGCTGTGCCGGCTGCTTCTCTGGCAGCGGTAGGCGAGCAGTATGTGCTGCCGTTCCCCGGCGACTCCACCCGCGGTGTGCAGGAGGAAGCCATTGCCGCCAAGACCGTGGATACCCCGGTCTGGTTCGTTGCCTCGGATGAGGACGATAAGACGGCGCTGGATTACTACCTGCAGGCAAACCAGGCAAAGCCTGCCGCTGCAAACCAGGCCGCAGAGACGGTCTACACCACCGGTCGGGAAGGCTCGGCTTCTGAGGTGTGGGTCAGCACCGGCAAGCGCAGCCCGGCAGCGATCTGGAATCAGTTCTCCGGTCAGTTCAAGCGCTTTATGGCAATGCAGCTGCCTGGCCGTGTTGCAAAGACCCAGGACTTCACCAAGCCTGGCTTTACCGTGCATGAGGAAGAGGTCAATGGCGAGCTGCGCCGTTGGATGACCTATGTGCCCTCCACCTATACCGGAGACGAGGCTGTGCCCCTGGTGCTGGTGATGCACGGCTACACTGCCTCCATGTACGCCATTGCGGAGGAGTCCCGCTGGTATGATGTGGCGGAGGAGAATGGCTTTATCGTTGTGTTTGCACAGGGCATGGTCCGTCCGGCAGATGCTCTGGGCAACATCCCCACCGCTATGTGGCTGGGCGGTGCCTTTAGCAAGCTGGTGCAGGGTGCAGACCCGGATGCAGACCTGAACTTCCTGGACAGCCTGCTGGACCGCATGGAGGCAGATTTCAACATCGACGCCAGCCGTATCTATGCCACCGGCCATTCCAACGGCAGCATGATGACCTGGACGCTGGCTTCCCGTTTTACCGACCGTTTGGCTGCGATCGCACCCATTGGTGCAATGAACGCTCCCTCTGAGGCGATCCCGGAGGGCAAGATGATCCCCGCTTGGGGCATTCTGGGCGAGTACGACGGCGATTCCAGCCTGGTAGAGGGCAATGGCAACGTCAAGACCATCCAGGGCTGGAACGCAGTGAACCAGGTCAATGAAAAGACGGTCCAGGACAGCACCGATTACAACGGCGCATTCGTTACCAAGACCTTCTCCAATGATGCGGGCATCCCGCTGATGCGGTACACCATGGTCAACGATACCCCCCACGTTTACCTCCAGGAGGAAAGCGTGACCATCTGGGAGGACTTCTTCACCAAGTACAGCCGCGGTGCAGACGGCACCCTGTATTACCAGGCCGATCCGTCCAGTGCTCCGGTGGCAGTTACCGCAGGGGAGTACCAGGCTTCTTCTGATTGGTACCAGGCCAAGAAATAACCTTTACCTGCTTTTTGCTTTTCCCTAAAACAAGCCCCCGGCATCGTGATTCGGACGATGCCGGGGGCTTGTGCGTTGTGTGGGGTTCAGGCTGTCTGTGGGGCAGATCGCGTTTGGGATGCAGGTCAGGGCTGTTCGCCCTGGGCTAGTTTCGTGCGGATATCCTCCCCCAAAAAGCGGCAGGGAACAAAAGAGGAAAGCCGGCTGGAGATCTTTTCGGTGTAGAGCTTTTCCAGCAGCGAGCCATCGGTGACATTGGTGGTCACAATGGTAGGCAGCTTGGCCCCCAGACGGTTGTTCAGCAGGCTGTACAGGGTGGTGATGAGAAAATTGGAGTTGAACTCTGTGCCCAGATCGTCCAGGATCAGCAGATCCGCAGCGGAGGCGGTGCGCAGCAGGGTCTCCTCCTCTCCGGCAGGGTCAGCGCCAAAGTGCAGGGCTTCCAGCCGGGCAAAGAAATCCGGGCTGGATACATAGATCACGTCAAAGCCTTGCTCCAGGACCCGCCCGGCAATGGCCAGCGCAGCATGGGTCTTGCCCAAGCCTGCATTGCCAATGAGCAAAAGGCTTTCCCGCAGGGCGGGGGAGAACTGCTCGGCATAGTCTTTCAGGTCAGCCAGCAGCGCCCCCATGTAGCTGCGGACGCTTTCGCCTAAAGCGGGGTCCGGGGTGTTGGGGTAGTAGCCAAGATCCATGGTATCAAAGCTGGAGACCGATAAACTGGAAAGCGCCTCGATCTCTTCCCGGCGCAGACGCTGCATTTCCCGGTGGACACAGGTGCAGGTGTGCCCTTGCTGTATGCCGGTATCCTGGCACAGGGCACAGTGGTACTTTGGCTCCAGCGCATCCGCCGGGCGGCCGCTTTGGGCAAGCAGCTGCTGCAGCTTTTTCTTGGCATCTGCCAGGGCTGCGGCGGCTTCTGCTCGGCCGGTGCCGGTGGCGCCCGCCAAAGCACAGCGCACCCCCCGCACCCGCACTTCTTCTTCCGCATGGAGCAGGCCGGGGATCGCGGCTTCGGCCTGGGCGCGGGCATCCTGGGCCAGCGCACGGGCGGTCTGACGCCGCACCGCTACGGTGCGCAGTGCAGCCTGGTACAATTCGCTTTTGGTACGCATAAAGCCTCCTTATCGTATGGGGGGAAAGATCAGTCCGGCTGCTTTTTCAGCGAACGTCGGCGGACAGGTGTGCTCAAAAAGTCGTTGCCGCTGGGGGTCGTCCGGTCTACACGGATGTTCCGGCTGGCGCCAGCTGCAGGCACCGGCCCCCGCACATCGTGGATCGTGCGCAGCCCCTTGGCGTTCCAGGTCTTGAGGATGCTGTTCCAGTACCACAGGTCTTTCTTTGGCCCGGCCTGGATGGCGGCCTCCTGCACCATGGCATCGTCGTAGCCGTATACTTCGTACCAGCGTGCGATGGCCTTGCGCCCGCCCAGGGTCAGCTCTGCCTCTGTCAGACCCAGCAGACCGCAGACGTATTGCTCTCGGCTGCGGCGCACCGCCAGCAGTTTCAGGTGGGCATCGGCCTGCTCGCCGGTCTCCACGCCTTCCGCACGCCAGACCTTCAGCTCATGGTCCACCGCCGCCAGCGTGCGTTTGCCTAAGCTGGCGGTGTAAGCAAGACAAAGCATGACCGTCTCCGGGGCATAGCCATCCAGGATGTAGAGGTTGACCAGCTTTTCCATCTCCTTGTGGGTCAAAGCCCGGCCAAAGCTGGTCTGCCCGCAGTCGATCAGGCTGGAGATCATGGGGTCGGTGCGGCTGGCGGCAGCGATCTCCTGCCAGGTCATGGGGGCAGGTGCGCTGGGTTCCAGGCTGGGGGCTGCGTTTTCGTCGTAGCGCTCCAGCAGACCTGCGCCCGCCCAGAAGGAGAGGGCGCTTTCGGCGGTGATGCGGCTGCGCAGTTTCAGATCAGCGCAGAGCTTGTCGGGGTCGGTGATGCCGGTGGCCAGCACATATAATGCGACCCGCACACTGTACTCCTCTGCGATGCCCAGCTTGCTGAACACCAGCTGGGGCACAGGTACGCTGTCGCCTTTGTATTCCTTTAAACGATAGATCACGGTCAGCTCTCTCCTTCATCTTCTGCTGGCTGGGGCGGCGTCCAGGGATCGCAGTCCAGCAGGGAAGGACAGGCCTTCCAGCGGTCGATCTCATCTTCATACAGCTGGGACAGATAATCGGCGGCCTGTGCCCGGCCCTCGTCGCTCAGCGCAAATACGGCCTGCCGGCGCAGGGCCGGGTCGGTAAATTCCAGCGTCCAGGGGTCCGGCCAGACGTCCACCGTCAAAGTGGAGCGCTCCTGCTCAGCACCGTCCTCCCCGGTGACTTTGCATTTGCCAGGGGTCAGCCGGTACCGCATGCCCTCCTCGTTGCCGCTGTAGGTGTTTTTACACTGAAAATAATGCAGTAGAGGGATAAAGATCATGGAATGGACCTGTCCTTTCTGTAAGGGAAACAAAAAAGCCGCAGACTTAGAGCCTGCGGCGAATCAAAGCAGGATACGGGGCCGGAACTTTCGTGGAATAACAAAAATTCGCCATATATTTGCTGTTGCAGACTTTTTTAGACCCGGCGGCCATAGGGGGGAGCATCTGCCCGGCCTGACCAGCATCCGCACAAAAACCTCTATGGGGGCGATCTGTGCCCGCTTTTGGGTTTGGGGGCGGTTGCCAGCGTGCTGGACCCATGCGCCGATGGGCTCCTGCCTGCTGTGCAGTCGATGCGCCTCGCCTCAGTAAACTCCAGTATACAGCAAAATCGTTTCCAGGGCAATAGCGCTGTCCGCTTGGCCGAAGCTGTGCAAGGGCGGGCACGCAGAGCACATCCATGCAAACTGCAGCTGTGAGTTTGCCTTACTTATCCACAACAAAGAAGTTCTTTACAAGGTAAAATAAAAATGCTATGATAAGCATAGGATAAGAAAGGCATTTGAGGTGGTAGATTTCGTACCGACCACACGCCGCTGGTAATGACAAGGGCTGTGCCCTGAGAGATGCAGGAGGATGGTACGCCTGCCAAATGCCAATCGATGGGGAACGGTTCAGATGCCGTTCCCCGTTCCTGTTAATAGACCTTTTAACCACGATGCACCCGCACCGTGGTTTTTTCATGCCGTTTTAGCTCAGTTGGCAGAGTTGCAGTCTCCCAGATGCATCTACAATATCGTCCGGACGCTTAAAGCATCCAGGCGATCTTGTAGACCCTTGCAAAATCGCAGGCGGTGCAGGGAATGGCCCAAAACGATGCGGAGAAAAACAGAAAAACCGCATGGATACTCGTTTTCTGAGCATCCATGCGGTTTTATGGCTTGGAGCAGGATACGGGACTCGAACTCTCATAAAACAACGAGAACTCGACGTATATTTGCTATTGCAGACTTTTTGCAGACCCGGCGGCCATGTGGGCAGAGAGCATCTGCCCGGCCTGGGCCAGCATGGTGCCGTTTACGTCCAGGTAGACCCGGCGCACCATTTCGCTGTCCGCATGGCCCAGCATCCGCACGGCGACCTCCATGGGGATCTGCGCTTGGTACAGCTCGGTCACATACCAGTGCCGGAACTGGTGCGGAGTGACAAGGGGTTTGTATTCTGTGTGCTGGACGGTGCGGGGGACTCGGCCGGAGCCGTAGCCTTTGCGCTGGCGCACAACGGCCTCTGCCAGGCCGCAGCGGCGGCAGAAGGCCGTCCAGCAGTTGGTGGTCTGCCGGTAGGTCAAAGGCTCCTCGCCGCCGCCCAGCACATAGCGGGAGGCAGCGTGCCAGCCATACGCATCCAGGATGCGGCGCAGCTGAGGCAGCAGGGGGAGTACTCGGTACCCGTTTTCGGTTTTGGGTGCGCCAAGGGTGGGGCGGTTGCCACGGTGCTCGACCGATGCGCCGATGGTGATCGTGCCCGCTGTGCGGTCGATGTCTCCATAGCGCAGCGCCAGCGCCTCGCCCCGGCGTACTCCAGTATACAGCAAAATCGCCCCCAGGGCAATAGCGGTATCGACCTGGCCGGAGTCTGCGGCCTGCTGCAGCACACGCCGCACGGCCTGCTCCTGCGGGTCGGTGGGAGGCTTGCGCTTTACCTTTTTGCCGGTCGGGGTGGACACCAGGCGGGAGGGGTTGGCGGTCAGTCCATAGTGGACGGCCCCAAACTCAAAGATCATGCTTAAGATGCTGTGTGCGTTGCTGATGGTCTTTGTGGCCAGGCCCTGGTGCTGCATCCCCGCCAGCAGCTCGGCCACGTCCTGGGCGCTGATCTGGGCGGCAGGGGAGTCGCCAAAGGCCTCCTTCAGCCGCTGGACGGCGGGAGCATAGCAGCGCACCGTGCCGTGCCGCACCTCCCGCTGCTTTGCGGCCCACCAGTCGTCTGCCAGGGTGCAAAAGGCTGGCCCGGCGGCCCGATCGGCCTGCTGGGCGTTGAAGTCCACAAGAGCCTGGCGGTATTTTTCCTCACATTCCTTAGCCGTCTGGCCCATGAAGTGCCGGAGCTTGCCGTCCGGCATTTTGCGTTTGATCTCCATGCGCCCATCCGAGCGGCGCTTCTTTTTTGGCATGATCTGCACCTCCTTGTTTTGGGTACACTTTGACAAGCCTGCCCGCTTGGAGTATAATCGCAGTGTCGAGTGTGCGATATCGCCCCTCTCGCAGGGGCGAGCTGCTGATCTTAACTCCCTCGGTGTTGGTAGCACCGGGGGAGTTTTTGTTTTATTCCCCCGCATATAGGGGGAAGTTTGCAAGAAGTCAGGACTTATCATCCTCGGGTATGTTCAATAGTTCTTTCCAATTTGGAGGAAATCCCAACGCCGAAAGATGTACATATTCCGAATACTCTTCCAGAAGGGCTTCGATTTCGGAAAGAACATAATTGTTCCACTCAGTAGGTGTTGAATAAAGAAACGCCATAATGTAAATCTGGTCGAAAATTTTTCCGCTGGCTTCTTTATATTTGTGATGCTTCTTGCACTGAATGGGAGTTCGGCCAAAATTAAAATTATAGATGCGCATATAATGTGCGAGATGATTTCGAGTATAGGTGATATTTTTAATCCAACTTCCCAGCTGTGCAGGCCCTGTTTGGTAACTTCGGGCCAATCTTTTCTGATAGGGCGTTTGAAGATTCTCATAAATAGCGGATATATTTCCCATCGTCAGAATCTCGACGGCTACCCACATTGGAAGATTGCCATCATATTCCTGCATATGATGTTTGATAAATGGGAGATTGCGGCTGTTTTTAAACTCGTGATAAAACAAGCTTGAGAACTTCAAAAAATCTGAATGATTGCGATAAATCGAACTATCCAAATAGATCAGGGGATTTTCAGGGAAAGCCGATGTAAGAGCATAGGACAGCCGTGTTTTCAACGTTTCTTCGATGTCTTCCAATGCAAACATTAAAATGCGAGTCAGTTTTCGGTCAAAATCATATAGCGCCTTGATTTGCGCCAATGTAGTGCCGGGAAGATAGTGTATGCCATCATCCTGTTTGAATCCATGAAGATAACCAGAAAGCCGATAATAGTTCACATGATATAGTAACTTTTCCGCTTCTTCCTTGTCCGTGATAATTAACCCGCGGGATTCAAGAAGGCTTACTTGCTCTGTCAGGGAAAGATGTTTTTTCAATTCCTTCATGTGAAAAGCTCCGTATAACAAAAAAGCGACCCCGTCATGGTACGCATCGTTGAGAGGCGTGACGGGGTCTGTATCATACTCTCATTATATGCGTTTCTGTTAATTTTGTCAACTTGTTTCGCAAAATTGGCAAGAATATTCGCATTTTGCGGCTTTTACGCCTGTTTTCTGTGTTTTTGTCTTTCTTGCTCTACTCTTTTGCCCTTTATATATCCCTGCAAAGCCCTATGACCTTGCCCTCGATGCGCCCGGCGGGCGTTTTTTGTTTAGCAGTAGAAATGCGCCTGGCCAAAATAAGCGGTCCATTTGGCGATGATCTCACGGCTTCGAGCTTCAAGAATCGCCATAATGTTGCGCAGCGTGCGGGCTGGAATGTGTGAATCATTATTGCACAGGTAGCAGCCGCCTGCTGCGGTTATCCAGATTTTTGTGGCCCCGGCACTGGGCGAGCCTTGTGCCACATGGACGTGAACCGGCTCGAGCGGATCACCCTCGTTTGACCAGAAGTAGACCCAGTAAGAGCCGATCTTAAAGATTTGCGGCACTGTCGAAGCCCCCTTCCTGCGCAAAGCGGAGGATCAGGTGCGCCGTTGAACGGATCACATCCTCATAGCGGGCCAGCTCCTCCTGAGAAAAACCGGTCACGCTTTCCCAGCGGTAGCTGGGCAGCCAACAGGTGGCTGAGTGGAAGCAATCTGCCGCATCGGGCTTTTCAACATAGACCTTTACCTGGCCGTCCTCATACATGTCGGAATGGACGATCTCTGCGCCGTCATCCAGCGTCATGAACGGATACATCATAAAAAGCACCTCTCTTTTAAAACTGGATTTACCCTTGATAATGGGATTACCCCCGCACATGTGGGAGAAAACACTTGCTTGAAAAATGCCTGCCGGTACGCCCGGCGGGCGTTTTTTCTTTTTGCAAATGTTACATATAAAAAGGATAAAAGACAATTAACATTAAATTGTGAAGCGAAAAAGAAAAATCACTTTAGAAAAGATGGCGAATCCGCATGCTACACTAGGGGCAGAAGCAACCTAGTGTAGCATGCGGAGGTTCCCCTGTATTGACAGGGGAACCTAATGGGTTCTATCAATCTTCGTCAAGATCAAGAAGTTTGCAGACGGCGCTTTGGATGGCCGGGGCGGCATTTCGGTACTGCTCTAATAGACTGCGCTCAAATGCGGAGAGGAGGGGATAGCAAACATTGCGGCTGCTCCCAAGAAGATAGTCGATACTGCAATTAAAATATTCACCAAGCTTTAAGAGGGTTTCGTAGTCTGGTTCACGCTTGCCGGATTCATAGTTGCTATATGCTTGGCGGGAAATCCCAAGATAATCAGCGACTTGCTGTTGAGTGACATGAAATTCTTTGCGAAGAGTAGTCAGGTTTTCCATAGGATGGCCTCCTTTTCTTTATTATAGCAACTAGTTGTTGCTTTTTCAACGGAAGAAACAAAATGTTGCAAATAAACTGTACAATGTGCCAAAAATGCAACAAAACGTTGACTTTTGAAAGGAATGAAGTTATTATGTTGGCAACGACACGTTGCAAGGAAGGGAAAGAACAGGTGAGAAAATACCTTGTGGAAGCCCGAGAGAGGGCAGGTCTTACGCAACAAGAAGTTGCGAAACGAGTTGGAATCTCGCGACAGTATTATCAGATGGTTGAAACCGGAGAACGCCAGAAGAGAATGAACTTGTCCCTTGCGAGCGTTCTGTCGGGGGTTCTGAACATCCCGATCGCTGAGATTGTGCAGAGAGAAAGCAGAGCTGCGCAGAAGCCTGAAAAGCCGGAGGAGGGCGGTGAAGAAGATGGAAAAGCTTATCGGCGTATCCTGTAAGTCTGGCCGCAAGGCAGCAATCGGGGTGTCTATTCACATGAGCTATGTGGGTAGCCCGCACCGTCCACAGACGAAAGAGTTTGCAGAACTGATTCAGAACGCCCGGAAAGAACTGAAAAAAGACGAGTTCTGGGACGGCCTGCTGAGAGACCTTCGGCGGTTCGATGAAGCAGAGCGCACAGAACGGGAAAAATGGCTGGCAGAAAAAGACCCCACTTCTGGTACAAGCGGGGTCGAGGGTCAGCTGTTCAGGGAGTCGGAGTAAGCAAGGCCGTAAGGCAATGCGGGAAGATCGTCTTTTGAATGACCGTCAAGCACAGTAACGTGAATCGCCCTGTGCGAGAAGTCATAACTGGCAATCGAAAAATCCGCTCCGTCTGCAACCCGTTCGGCTTCCGTGATCTGGGAACTGGAAAGGCCCTTGTCTTTCGTGTTGATCCAGTAGATGGGCATAAACAACACCTCCTTTCTGTCCTGATTATAGCACGGCGGAGAGGTGGCGGACAACAAGGTGGTGAAGAAGATGGATAGAGAAGATACAATGCCAAAGCAGGGAGCCGCTTTCAAGGACAACGGATTTCTGGAAGCTAGCATGGAAGCTGCTCAGAAGCGAGCCTGTGAAATCTACAACCTGTACGGAACCATCCGGCGGGTGCTTTTCGAGGGACGCAAGGCAGAAAGGGCAAACGCCCTGTCGCAGTTGATTCAGCAACAGGGCGGAACCATCGGCGGCAAGGCAGATCCGAACTCGCCGGAAGAACTGGAAGCCATGAAACAACAGCTTGCCGAAATTGACAAGCTGGAAGAGGTTGTGCTTTTCAAGGACGACACCGGGAAGATCCGCTGGGTCAGATTGAATGGCGAAAAGTGGGCATAAAAAGCCCCCTGCTTAAACCAGAAGCAGGGGTGAAAGTTAAAACTTTACGTCAAAGCATCGATTTCTTTTCCGTCGGTCGTGAAACTTCCGCACTGATCGCAGAACCGAACACCGGGAGCAAAAGCGAAGTGCTCTTTACAGCACGGTGGAAGAGTTGTTCGGGGCGGCAACCCCGAAAAACAAATAACAAGACCATTATAGCCTATCCACTGGAGGTTTCATGGAAGAACTTGTTCTAGTTATTAAGATACTCATCACAGAACAAAAAGTCAAATTCTATACAGCAGTCTGCCGTATCTGTGGAAAAATCAAATGTCGCCTTTCAACCTCTCAAAAATGAAGGAGGTCAACCAAATAAGCAAGGTTATCTTATCCACCGTAGTGCCCCAGTGGGCCAGTCGGATGAAAGCAGAAAGGAGTTCAATCATGAAGCAAAACCCGGATTTTGCAGCGATCTACCACGAGCTGAGCCAGAAGTATGGCCAGATGATGACCCTTCCGGAGGTCAGCCAGGAGCTGCACATCAAGTCCCGCAAGACGGTGTTCAACCGCATCCCGGACGGCTGGGTCGGCAACGGCCCTGGCCTGCGGATCAAGACGGTCAGCTTTTCCCGCCAGCTGGCGGACCTGGAATAAGAGGAGGACGTATGAAACCTACTAAAAAAGCCCTGCTGCGGCGGGCAAAAATGTGGTACACCGGTGCGATCGTGGCAGGTGTTGCCAGTTTGCTGGCGGCCAGCGGAATCGAGACGGCCGCCACGTTTAGTGGCATGATCGGGTACTGCTTGTTGGCGGTGGCGATCTTTGCCCTGACGATCCCTTGCGTGATGGAAGGCAAGCGGCTGGACGACTGGGCGGATGACCTGGGCCGTCCGGTCCACCGCAGCCATACTTATACCCACAATGACCGGGATGCGGGGTGAGAAGATGGCAAGATGTGTAGTATGTGGGGCTGGTGGAATGGTGCTGCACTGCATTTGCAGAACCTGCTGGCAGCGGATGAGATGGCACCCGGCGGATCAGCTGCCAAAGCTGGAAGAACAGCGGGAAGTTGACCCGGATGAAGGGGATTACATCTTCTCCACAAGCGCCCCGCTGATCTTGTGGTGTCCGGACAAAGATCCGCACCAGGTGGTGGGGAGATACCTTCAAGAAGAGTGCTGGGCAGGGTTTGCAGATCGGAACGGTACGCCGCTGCATCCCACCCACTGGATGGAAGGACCGGACGATCCAGAAGCGTGAAAGGAGATGTGTGAATATGGAAAAGAAGAAAGAGATCATTATCCGCCACGAGGGGGAAGGCTGTTCCGTGACTGCCTCGGAACCAATGCTCAACGGCGAGGTATTTGGAACTCTGATTGCCGTAACAGGAACTATACTTGCAAATTGTGTAAGGAAAGATGTCTCGCCAGAGAAGTTTGAGGAGGCTGCGCAGGAAGGCGGGGAACTTGTACGAGAGCTGGTGGTCAGAGCCATCAAGGCGCAGCTGGAGGAGCGAGGCCGCACTCAAACTGGACCTTTGAGCGTGAAGGAGAGAGATTTCCTGCGGGAATTGATGAGAGGTGGACAAAAATGAACTCTCCATGCCAGCACTGTCAGCGGCGGCACGCGGCCTGCCACGATGAGTGCCCGGAGTACCAGGCGTTCCACACTGCACACCAGGCAGAACGGGAGTATACACGAGACCAGCTCCAGCGGGGGAGCTTGTACCAAGAGACATGGAAAAACCAGGCGATGCACAGGAACCGGGGACTGGTCTGGGGACGAAGAAAAAAGAAAGGGGATTGACATTGTCGGAGCTGAAGTACACCCGCATCTGCGAATTGTGCGGGAAGAAAATGGAGAACGTGGGGCGTCGCAGACAGTTTTGCGACAGCTGCCTGGCAGAAAAGAGGAGAGTCCAAGATAGAAAGAAAAACCAGCTGAAAAATCAGAAAAAAGACCGGCGGCATCTGGAAGGAGCATCGATCGAGGAAGTTTGCCGGTTGGCGGATGCTGCGGGGATGAGCTATGGGGTGTATGTGGCAAAAAACGAGAGGTGCACCGGATGAACAACAGCAAGAAGCGCCATGACGGTGGAGCCTGGCGGCGGTGCGAGACGATGATACAAATGCACTGCCGCCCGGAAAAAGATCGCACCAAGGCAAAAAGACACCAGAAGCACAAAAAGAAAGGGAAGAAATGAATGTGAAGCGGAAAAAGGTGCTCACCATGAAAATCGTTGGCTATATAGATCAGGAAGCCAACAAGATGACGCTGAAAACCAGGGGCCGGGGAGATCTGCGCTATGCACCGGAAGGACTGTTGCGGATTGCGGCTGACATGTCCGTCACAAACGTAAAAAAGGAGGAGCTGGAAGAGATCCACAAGAGCCTGCATGAGAAGTTGGAAGATGCCTGGCGTCAGGCTGTGGAAGGAAAGAGCAGCTGAGAGCAAGACATATCCCCTATAGCGGGAGGGGAATAAACAAGACCCGCCGCCAAGAAAAAAGAGAAAGGGGGAAGCCATAGCGAAACGAAAGGCACGATCTGACTATTTACGCAAAGCCAGTGCGTCACACCGACTGGCGAGGAGTGCACACACCATCCACCGCACAGCCAGCAGAGCACAAGTACAGTGTATACATACGTTTGAGATAACAAACACAAGCTGTGCAGCTTGTTCTGGCTACAATAGCGGCTGTGCAAAGTATACCCCGCAAAATAATAGAGAGTGACCCCCAGCGCTGCGTTGGTGACATGATGCAGCGCTGGGGTATATGGGGCCCTGCGCCAGGGGAATGCTCCTGGGCGGGTCAATGCAAGACCGGCGAAGACGCTCTCATGAGGCGCAGCAGAGCAGGTGCTGTACAGCAGCGTTCCTCCTTTCCGTTCAAGCTTGGTGAAAAACCAGGCTGCCTGCACTGCAAAAAGACGCATCCACGCCGGACAGACTGACCATCTGCTTTTAAGGATGCGCCGCTGCGTGAGCGAAGAAACGCCTTGTCCTACCCGCCCAAGCCAAAGGCGGCAGGTCTGGTTTGGTAGGCCAGGCCGCCCCATCGCTGGAAATAGGGCGATGGGGATCTATAAGCGGGTGCCCAGGCGGGCACAGGATGCCGACTTCCCCCCGGAAAAATCCCGTGGTCCGGTTCGATACCGGACACCCGCACAAGAAGAATGAATCGAAGGAACAAGGAGAAACCATGAAACTTTCTGGACTGGCAAGGGTGATCAAGGATCACATGATCTGCAATGTCTTCAGAATTGCAGATAGCAACGAGTTTTATATTGGGGCTGGGGCGGGGATTTACTCTATGACGGGATTCCCGTTTCCTTGCTGCCGAGATGAAACGGCGGCAATGCTGGGGATCAGCGACAATACAATGGAGAAAATCGCCTACGACGAGTACGAGGTCGCTTACAAAGAAGCTCTCCTCGGTTTTGATCTGCGTGATGCGATCAGTGAGGAAGAAGAGGTAAAAGAGCTGGGGATCGAGATCGTTTCTTGTGGAGAAAACCTGATACCTCTTGTAGAGGAGAAAAGACAGACCGTTGGGATGATCGGCAAGTCAACGCTTGTACCAATCATGGCTGAGATCAACGGGAACGGGTACATCAAATACTACAAGCGCAGAAGAGCGAGCGGAAGCGAATACTACGTTGTAAAAAATGGGATGTGTGTCATTGCTGCCATTGAACCATACAGACTATCGTGGACCGATGAATGCAGACTGCAAAGTCTTGTGGCGATGTTGGCGGAAACAAACACGGAAGAGATGGCTTGAAGTGTGCTGGCATCAACACGGTTGGAGACTTTGTCGGCAAGAGCAAGGACGGAATGAGGGGAATCCATAATCTCGACCGCAGGAGCCTGGAAGAAATCACGGCCAAGCTGGACTCCTTGGGATTCGAGCTGAACATGGACAACTAAGAAAAGATGGGAAGACGGTCGAGCGGAGATCAGCAATGACAAATAAGCAGATAAGGAGCGGAGAAAATCAGCTCAATTTTCTTGATGAGATTATAGTGGACAACTTCGCCGGGGGCGGCGGTGCATCAACGGGAATGGAACTGGCAACGGGGCGGCCTGTCGCCATAGCGATCAACCATGACCCTGATGCAATCCTGATGCACCGCACAAACCACCCATACGCGGAACACCTGCAAGCGAGCGTGTGGGATGTAGACCCGAGGGAGGTTTGTCGGGGCCGTCCGGTGGGGCTTGCGTGGTTCTCGCCGGACTGTAAGCACTTCTCCAAAGCAAAAGGAGCGGCGCTGGTAGACCGGAATATCCGGGGCCTTGCGTGGATTGTGCTGCGCTGGGCCGGGACTGTCCGCCCGCGGGTGATTATTCTGGAAAATGTGGAGGAGTTCGTTACCTGGGGGCCTGTACGAAAAGGAAAACCGGTGAAGAAAAAAGCCGGACAGACCTTTCAAAAATGGAAGCGGCAGCTTCTGGAGCTGGGGTATCAGGTTGAACACCGGGAGATTGTTGCGGCAGACCTGGGAGCGCCGACCACAAGAAAACGCTTTGTGCTGGTTGCTCGCTGCGACGGGCGGCCTATCGTGTGGCCGGAACGGACGCATGGGCCGAGAGATAGCGAGGAGGTACGAGATGGGCGGCTGATGCCATGGAAAAGCGCCGCGGAGATCATCGACTGGAGCGTACCTTGCTACTCTGTATTTGCCAGCAAGCGGGAGCTGAAAGAAAAATATGGTGTGAACGCCGTCCGGCCACTGGCGGATAACACCATGCGGAGGGTTATCCGGGGCGTGGACAAGTTTACCATCCGCAGCGGTCACCCGTTCATCGTGGAGTGCAACCACGAAAGTGGAACGGCAGCGAATATCATGAGCATTGAGCAGACCGGTGGCGGAGATCGTGTCAGAGATGCCAGAGACCCTGCACCCACTGGGGTAACAAAACAAGAGGCGTGTGTTGTGGCGGCGAACATTATTCAGTACCACACAGAGCAGACGGAAAATGTTCGTGCAAACGGGCTGAGGATGCCGCTGCCGACGGTGGACGCCTCCAACCGGTACGGGCTGACCACGGCGCAGCTTGTGGAATATTTCGGGAATGGGCAGCCGATTGATGTGAGAAAGCCGTTGCACACGGTAACGAGCCACGACCGGGAGGCGATAGTCTGCGCCCACATCTGCAAGTATTACGGAGGCGTGATAGGGGCGGAAGCGCAAGAGCCGCTGCCGACTGTGACGGCGGTTGACCACAATGCGGTAGCGGCGGCCCATATTGTCGAGTTCAAAGGGCAGGACATTGGGCAGGACGCAGATCGGCCACTGCGCACGATCACGGCGTCTGCCGGTGAATTTGCAGACTGCCGGGCAGAGCTGATGGAGGTGGGCGGCCAAGACCTGATGCACTGGCCGGAAGTCCGTGACCTGCTCAACCGCCATTGTGGGTATGAGATGGCAGACGATGAAATCCTGCTGCTGGAGATCGGCGGAGGGCTTTACTTTATCGCGGACATCCTTCTGCGGATGCTGACGCCGCGGGAACTCTATAACGCCATGGGTTTTCCGCCGGATTACATCATCGACCGGGATTACCTGGGCAACGAGTACGGGAAAACAAAGCAGGTGGCCCGGTGCGGGAACGCAGTATGCCCTCCCATGGCGACGGCCCTTGTACGGGCGAACCTGCCGGAGTGGTGCAGCCGGACGATCACGACCATGGAGGAGCTGGAAAAAGCTGTGACGGCATGAATTTGGAGTATGTGCTTTCATACAGTTACGGAAAAGATAGCGGTGCGTGTATTGGGGCGTGCAGAGAATTGGGATGGCAGATTGATCGTATCGTGACTGCTGATCTATGGGCGACACCAACGATACCAGCGGAGTATCCGCGCATGGTGGAATTCAAGGCCGAGGCAGATGCAATTATAAAGAGAGATTTCGGGTTGATTGTGGAGCATTTTACAACCAAATATGCTGAGAGCATTAGAGGGGAGCGGGTCAGCTTTGAGGAATGCTTCTATCGGGAAATGACGGCTGGAAAATTTGTGGGGAAGATAAAAGGCTTTCCAATGCAACGCGGGAATTGGTGCACCAAACTGAAATTAAATGCGATCTCGCAAATGGGGCTGAATGGAGATACCTGTGTACAGTATTTGGGCATCGCAGCAGACGAGCCGGAGCGCATCGCCCGGTACATAGATAGACCGGGTTATAGGTTGCCGCTTGTTGAACTGGGTTGGGATGAAGCATATTGCAGAGAGTGGTGTGAAAAGCATGGTCTACTGTCCCCTACCTATGAAACAGCAACGAGGGGGGGATGTTGGTTTTGCCACAACCAAGGTGTTGACCAGCTCCGGCAACTTCGGAGAGACTATCCTGAGCTGTGGACACTGCTGCTGAAATGGGACAATGACAGTCCGGTAAGCTTCAAACCGGACGGGCGGACAGTACATGATTATGACCGGAGATTTCAACTTGAGGATGAGGGATTTATTCGTGCGGACAAACGGTTTTTCTGGAGGATGCTGGACGAGCCGTTGCAACTGCGGATGTTTTGAGGAGATGGGGGTGATATGGTGGACTGCTATTACTGCAAAGCAAAGGAACACTGCACCGCGGCGGCTGAGCCGGGATCCGTGGTGTGTATGGTAAACCGCATGAGGTATGGAGGCACACACGCAGACGATGCGCCGCCCCGTCAGGCCGGAGGCTTTTGCCAATACTGCGGTCGTCCGCTGCGGGAGATCGGGCGGGAACGGTTCTGCAACAACATGAACTGCCGGAACCGGTTTGTAAGTGTATGAAGGGAGAGACAAGAATGGATGTCATTACAAAAGAAGTTCGGGGACTTGTCAAGAAGGAACTGGCGGCAGCAAACCGTCGGTTTCGGATGTTTGCGAGTGCCCATGAAGGGCAAAACGTCATCAGAGAAGAGCTGGACGAGGTTGAAATGGCGCTTGAGCCGCTGAAATTTTTCGTCGAGATCAGGATGTGGAACACAGTCAAAGGAAATAAGGAGGTTGCAAAAGAGGAACTGAAAGAAATGATGGAAAATGCGATCCATCTGGCGGTGGAGGCGATTCAACTGGCGGCAATGCTTGAGAAGTACGAGCGCAGCCAGCGGAACGGCTGGCCTGGCAGCAAGGAGATGGGATATGAAAAAGAAGAATAAAGCACCGGAAGAGAGCGAGACAGTCACTGTCACGATGAGCCGGGAAACCGCGGTGGCGGTGAAGCTGGCGTGTGAGGAATACATCCGGTTTCGGATGGGGCAGTTTGAGGATTTTGTGAATGAGGTCTGCTGCTGGGACTATACAGAGCAGATGGAAAAAGAGTGCCACACCAGCGAGGAACGGAAGAAGTTCCACCGGGAGCACGAACAGGATTTTAGAAAGTGTATGCGGCTTCGCAACCATATGCGGGAAGGGCTGCGCACATTATGGGCACAAAATGTGCCGCCCACATCTATTCAATTTACATTGCGGGAGGCATACCGGGCGGAATCTGTATGGCTTGCGATCCGTTATGCGCTGGCGTGGCATGACTTTCCGAAGGGAGGGATGGGGTGCGACTTTTTTATCCCGCTCAATCGGTCGGATCAGCCGATGCCGAAAGTGGAAGTGAATGCGAAAACCAAAAAAGGAGAACAAGGAAGATGAAAACAAAGCGTCTTAAAAAATTGATGATGGCAAAGGGATTGTCCCGCAATCAGGCGAATTACACGATCATGCTACAGCGGGCAGAAGGAAGCAAAGATGTGAGCAATGCTTGTTACTACCGTGTTTTTGAAGAAAACTTGGATCCGATCCTGGACTCCTTTGTCAGGGAGGCACAGCTGCAATTTGCAGGCTTTGTATTAAAGTGAAAAGCAGATGATTCACCCTCTTGCTATCCGGCAAGAGGGTGAGCTGATAAAAGGGGACCCCCTTTTAGGGAGCTTGTATACCCGTTATTTCTGTGACTGTGGGCAACAAAAAGCGAGTAAACACAGGATGCTGACCGAGACAGGAAGGTAAAAAGATGAGATGCAACTTCATCCGAGAAAAGAAGATCCTTTGCGGAGAAGGCTACATGGCGGTCGGACTTTTTGCGATCACTCCACAAGAGCACAAGAGCCGCGGAAAAAAGCGCAAAGAATCCACTACGGACCAGAAAAGCAGAAACCGGATAAGCTCCTTACGAAAAAAACAGAGAAAGGCTTTGGCGAACTTTAGTCGGGAGGGATTTTTTTTGACAGGGACGTTCGACGAAGCTTTTTTGCCGGATGACATCCTGGGGTGCAAAAGGGAGGTCGTAAACTACAAGCGCCGGGTGATTGCGGCGGCTTGCAAAAAATTTAGTGTTCAACGAGAAAGCGTGCGGCTTATGCTGTGGGCCGTGCGAAAAGGCGAAAAAGGCCGCTTACATATGCACGGATTTGTGGAGTGCGCAGGGATGTCGTGCGGCCAGCGCCGGGAGTTTCGGGAGATGCTGGAGGACCTTTGGCGGCGGCGTGTGCCTGGGACAAACGAATTTGAGCCGCTTGGCACGATGAATGCAGACCGAATCGACATGAAAAAGTTGCTGGGCAATGATGGAGCTGCACAGGGAAAGCATGGGACGGTTGGTTACATTTACGGTCACAAGGAACGCATCTGCGTTGAGAGCAAAAATTTGATATTGCCGGTAGAGCAGGTGCCAAATGACACAAAGTGGAGCCGCAAGCAGCTTCGGGCTGCGTGTGGTGATATGCAAAACGATGAATATTGGTGGGGGCAGCGCTTTCCAGGGTGGAAGTTGGAGAAGACCACTGTTTTTGACCCGGGAGAGCTGCACGACTCAGAGAAAAAGCGGGAAGACGGGTGGGAGGTGACAGAACCGCAATGCTATGTGATTTTGAGCAGGAGGTGGTAAGAAAATGAGCACAAGAATGGAGCTATCAGACCTGCCGCCGCGATACCGGGCACAGGCAGAAGCCCAGATTGCAAGGCGAACAAGGGGGAAGTGTACCCCGGCCCAGCAAACGCTGGTGGAGGCGGTGCGCACTGCGGGGAAGATCGGCAAGGCGTTTGAGAGCCGGGGAGAGTATGAATACTACATGACGGTGATCCTGCCGGGAATCGAATCGGGAAGTATTATAAAAGCGACACCGCACGTTACTTTCCCGCTGCTGCCCGCAAAGGACTATGGCGGGATACACCTTCCGGCGGCACAATACACGGCAGATTATGTGCTTGTATATGCGGATAGCACAGTGGAGGTGGTAGAGATCAAGTCGAAATTCACCCGGCGGATGCAGCGGGACTATATATACCGCCGGAGATTATTTATTGACTTGATCGCAGAACCAAAAGGGTACAAATTTACCGAGATCATCACACCAGGCAGCAAGAATGAAATCAAGGAGTGGAAAAGGCTGGCGGCGCAGATGGAAGGGAGAGGAATGCGATGATGGAAACGGATGCAGTCTTTCTTTGTCGGGAAGTTGACCAGCAGACCGGACGGATCATGGTTTATAAGCTGGACGTGCCATTCAGTGGATATATGGCGCTCTGTTTGAAAATCCGGCAGCAGTTTAACCCTGAATCGCGATATTTTTGCGCTGGGGCAAATTTCTATGCGGAAAGCGAAACAAAAATCTTTGCTATGCTGAAAAAACGCTATGTTTCGCGGAAAAGGATTGAAAAGATGGGCGCCATCATTGAATTGGGAAGATAAGGAGGTGAAAACATGGGGAAACCACGGAGAAAACCGTTCCCGGAGTATTTCAAGAAATCTCTGAGATTGCAGGTGAAGCAGAAACAAGCGGCCCGCCAGAAAGCGGCACATGAAGCAAAAAAAGACGGCAACCAAAAAGAAACAGCAGCCAGAATGGCGCAGGAGAGTGCAGGAAATCCGGATTTTGGAAAGGAATTTTGATGGAGGCGGGCCATGACAAAAGACCAGGCGGAGATGATTGTGGAGTACTATGCAGATATTCGGCGCAAGATGGGATTGATTCGCCAACAGTTGATAGAGCTGGACGACGAGATCAGCAGCTTGCGCGGGATGAATTTGGACGGAATGCCGAGAGGCAGTCAGCCTGGAGACAGTACGGCAGACATGGCAATCAAGATGGAGGAGCTTGGTATTTCTGAGCAACTCCGTCAACTTGAACGGCAGGAAGCAGCATTGCGGTCTGATTTGGTGCTGATTCGAGAAGAAATAAATGGTCTTCGCAGTGTCCACAGTGAGATACTAGTCAAGCGTTATGTGTTTGGGTACACTTGGGGCCAGGTGAGGGCAACTGTTAAGGCACAAAAGGCGGGGCAACAGTATAGCATATCCCATCTTAAACGCCTGCGTGTGGTGGCTCTTGTAATGCTGGCGGAAAAGCTGGATCGCCTACCTGAAAGGGATGCTCTTTTAGAACGCGCGTATAATGCGCGCAAGGCTGCCAGAGAGACCGGAATGCATACCTCAGTCTAGGAAAGGGAAAAGATATTTTTGTATAAGGGTAGGAGGGAAACCATCCTTGTATGCGCAGTTTCCGTGAAAAGGGGTAGAAGTGCATCGGAAAAACAACTCGACTACCCCGAAAGCCAGAGTAAAGCAAAGAAAAACCCGGCGGGCTGTGCAGTCCGCTGGGTTTTGTTTTTGTAATTACTTTTCGTGCGGTGGATCAGGTGGTGCATTGCGCTTGATGATGATCTGTGGGGCGTCCGGGGCGGCTCCCTGCTCCTTGGCATACTGGGCGATCTCGTCCGGCAGCCCGACGGGGAACCCGTTCTCATCAAGTGGACCATCGTAGCCGGTGAAGTCCACGATATGCACGGCGGGCGGCTCGGGATGGTTGAGCAGCTTGTAATACTGGCCATCCTCGTAATTCTGGTCTGTGACATGCAGCCAGTAACGCAAATCGTCATGGTCGGCAGCAGCTTCCAACATGCGGTCATACGCCTGGCCTTCTGTTAAGCCGTCAAATGTAAGGCGCGATCCATCACCAAACACCCCAAGGATGCGCCAAGGGGCAAAAAACTCTAGTTCATCCATGAAAACACTCCGTTTCGTGCCGTTTTCGTGAACGAGTTGGAGGTTTGATAACGGAAAAGTTCAACTCATTCACAAAAAAGTGAATTTTGTGTGCAGGGTCAGGAATCAGATGTTGTGCTGTACTTGCTGCTTAGGTAGGAATAAACAGCGGGCTGTGCTTCGATGAACGATTCTGAAAATGAGAAAGATGCAACGGGTGGAAGTTCTGACGCCAGCATAGGCACGTTGTGGGTAAGCCATGAAATGATCTCGCTGCTGGGTGCGCTGGGCTTTGGCTTGTCACTCCGCCTGACAGCACCAAGGAGATACAGCAGCAACGGCTTTGGAAGATCAGAAAGCACCTCGGCCAAGGGATACGGGTTTTCGTGCAGGAGGGGCAGAGTACGAAGCTCGGGCAAAAGCTCCATTTCGTGACAGGTAACGGCATACTGCCGGGTGCAAGCGGAGCTGCTGGTTTCGGCCAGCATATCCAAGAGATATCTCTGCGCCGCATCGGACAACCTTTCAATCTGCGTGATGCTGTCCGCTGCACTGATCTGCGGACTGGCGGCAGGATTCAAAGTAGCTATAACTTTTTTCATCGAAAGAACCTCCTGTTGGATTTCGTTGTGGATTTCACTGTTACCATGATAGGGCAAAAAGTCTGGAAAAGCAAGGAAAAACAAGCAAGATTGCGTGCAGGGATAACCGAAAACTCCCGGCGGGATAAAACCTGCTGGGAGTTTTTCTTGGAAACTCAAGACCGCAAGTAACGCACAAAAAAGAAAAAATCAGGGTTCTCACAGGCCAGCGAGGCCCGTACAGCCTCGGCGCACTGTTTTGTGGGGTAGCGTTCCAGTGCGGACAAAGGGCAGTTATACAGCCCTTTGGAGGGGGCGCAGGGGTGCACTTTTTTGTGCCCTGCCCGGCGGGCATAGATCGCCCAGTGGTTTTGTTTTTCCATAGCGAAAAAATTCCTTTCGTTTTGTCGGGGCCCCATGAGCGCCCGTCCCAATGCGGGGCGGCTGGGCTTGCACCAGCGGCGGCGGATGCCGTCGGCCTTGCGGGGTTTTGTTATGTGCCAAGCTGCAAAAGACTGGTTGTGGTGGGGATCAGGTGCCGGGTCAGGGTATCAGTATAGCTTGCTTCGCCCTCGAAGCTGTCCACGACCTTTTTGTCGGCGGCGGACATATCCCGGTAGGATTTCTTCCCGTAGCTGGGCGGCAGCCAGCCTTTTTTCTGACTGGCGAAGGAGTTGAAGGACTTCAAAACATCTTCGTTTGTAAATTCGATGTGGCAGGTGCCTTTTTTGTAAAATGTGGCAGTGAAGTACTGCAGCTGGATTTTTGCGCTTTGGCCGGACGATTCCGCTGCTTTCAGCGTGGTTCTCAGAGCGTCGCCGTTATATTTCTTGCCGTTGGTGTCCAGGTAGTGCAGTACACGTTCTATCTGGGCGAGATGCCTTTCACACTGCCAGGCGGGTTCAAATTTGCCGGACCAGTCACTAAAGGCATTGCACCGGAAAATGACCTTGCTTCCAACTTTGTAGGCTTCGTTTGTACACCATCCGTTGTAGTAGTGGATATTTTTGCTGTACTCGCTATAGTGGAGGTTTGTCCAGTCGTCAAAAAGAGCAATGATCTCTTTTTCGATGCCGGAAACGATGTTTCGGGACATCTCTTCCCGGATGGTCAGGATGTTATAGGCGCTGAAATCGTAGTCGGCAAGCTCGTCAATACGTTTGCTGTACTCGTGCTGCATATCGACGGTGAGGTTGTCGCGGATCTGGGGAAGGTCAAAAAGTTTTTTCCAGTACAAGGCACGCAAACTGCGGATAGCTTGGTTGTAGTCTTTGGAGAAGTTCAGCACTTCGCTTTCCTGATCTTCGGTGGTAGCAGAGGAAAACAGGCTCTTGATCCCGTTGAACTCCTCATAGATGCGGCGGATACCCTCGGCGGCGGCGTTGTATCGCTCAATGGCGGCGGTGATGGGGTCGGAGCTGACCAGGGCGGCCAGGTTTTTGTTCTCCCGGAACCGCTGCTCGGTTTCGTGCTGAAGCTCCAGCCGAATTTTGCTGACGGGTTCACGCTGGGGGATATCCACCGATACAAACGCAACCTCCACATCGGCCCGGCGGGCGGCAGTTTTGAAAGCGTCGGGAATGTATTTTACAGTTGCGTTTAGGGATCCCAGTTTCTGCACAAGCTCTTTCCGCTCGTTGGTGTAAGGGTTGCGGAGGGTCTCGGCGTTAAGCAGACAGCGGATCTTTCCGCCGTCCTTCATGATGTCCAGGGCCTTGAGCAGGTGCGCCGCCCCGGCGGAGAAAGGCGGATTCATGACGATGGCGGCGTACTTTTTGCAGGGCCTGAAGCTCAAAAAATCGTCATGCACTACCCGGAAACCGTCTTTTTTCAGCTTTGCGCGGAAGTCGCTGGAAAGCTCGATACAATCAAGGTCAAAATCCTTGGTCTTTTCCCAAGAATTGCGCTTGATCTCACCCGTGCGGCTATCATGGTAGATCCCGGCGGCGGCGTGAACCGCCCGGGCAAGTGCGCCATCTCCGGCGGAAGGCTCCAGGATGGGAGCGGGCAGGCACTTAAAGTTGCCGAAGTCATCTTCTAAACTGTGCACCATATCCCATGCGAGCCCGTCCGGGGTGGGGTAAAAATCCCGGCTGTCATTGGGTGTTGTCATTTTGATTCTCTCCTTGCTGTGTTATATGCCCCGGCGGGGCTGGGATCGGGTCGCTTTTTTGTGGTGCGGCCCGTCAAGGTATCCACGTCAAAACAGGATAGAGGCGGCCAGGGCTGCAAAGTCGGGTTCAGCGGTGGGGATAGGTGCGGGCTTTGCTGCTTTTTTTGTGGCCTTCTTTTTTTCGGCGGCTTTTTTGACCGCTTCGGGGACTTTCGCCAGCTGGGGCAGTTCGTGGAACTCTTCCACGGCAATCACAACGGACTTTGCAGATTTTTCGGGGGCGAAGATCTCGTTTTCGGGCTTCGGTGCGGCCTGGCTGGCCTTGAACGCTGCAAGCAGCTGGGCGTTTTTGGCTTTGAGCTGTTCGGCGGTCATTTTTGCCGGGGCGGCGGGCTTGCTGGCCTTTTTGGTGGGGGTGGCGGTTTTGGCGGGGGCCTTTGCTGCTTTTCGTTCAGCGGCCAGCTTCTTGTTATAGGCGATGATCTCGGCGGTGGAGCTGAACCGGCCAGCCGGGGCGGCTTTCTCGTCCTCTACCTGCAAGCAGCTGAACAGGTACGCTTTTGTGGGGTAGAAGTGGGGATGCTCTGCGGCTTCCTTGCCTTCGGCTTCGGCGGCTTCCCGCTGGGCCTTGCTGGGTTTCGTGGTGAACATCCACAAATAGCACTCGCTTAGATGGGTTTCGCCAGTCTTGACCCGCTTGCCCTGCCGGTTCCATTCGTGGATGGTGTGCAACTCATCCGCTGCAAGCATGACTTCGGCATCCTGGACGGTGCCGGGGTGCTGGGTGCCGTCCTCCTCGGTTACGAGGATTTGAGCGGCCAGCGCTTCGATCTCGGCGGGGGTGTGGTTGGCGGTGGCGATGGCGTGCAGGGTAGCGGGGGCGAGCTTGGCGGCTTCGTTGCGGATGATCTGATTGTTCGTCATGATGGTACGTCCTTTCTTTTTTGCAATTTCTCCCGGCGGTGTGCCGGGGTAGTGGAGCGGGGCCGCTTTGGTGGAGCGGTGCGACCCTGCCAGGGTATCCGCTTGACTTTACCGGCCTAAGCTGGTAAAATCACAGGTGAAAAAGGGTTCTGAAATCTTTTTCACCTGTAGGCTGTCAACCGTTGGAGCGGTTGGCGGCCTTTTTTGCTGCCCACTCTTTGAGCAGCGCCGCCCAAATCCGGCGTTTATCGGATTCGGGAAGCTCAAAAAATTTTGCGTTCGTGTGGCTCACCTCGCTTCCTGCCCCAAACCGGGGCGGCTATGATACCAGCTTGACACGTTGCGGTGTCGTCTGCTGTGGCTGCATTGTAACACCGCAACGTGTCGGTTGTCAAGCACGTTGCGGTGTTTTTGGCGGTTTACACAAAAAACACGGTGCGGTGTTGTGGAAATTGCACGTTGCGGTGTCGATGGAACTGTGCTATATTATATTTATAAAAATAAGCAAGGGGTAATAATATGCCAGTTTCGGAAACAAAAAGACGAAATAACGACAAATACAATGCGAAATGTGACCGCATAACCGTTTGGCCCATAAAAGAAAAAGGCGCAGCAATTCGCGCCGCAGCAAAAGCAAACGGGGAAAGCCTACAAGGGTATATTTTGGCGGCGGTATACGCCCGAATGGAGCAAGAAGGCCAGCCGCTGACACTTGACCCCCCGGCGGAACCGTCCGGCCTGGACAAGTGAGCGCATCCCCCCCGGGCGGTGTGCCGGGGTAGTGGAGCGGGGCCGCTTTGGTGGAGCGGTGCGACCCTGCCAGGGTGTCCGCTTGACTTTACCGCCTGCCGGTGGTAAAATCATTGCAAGAAGGGCGGTCAAAATCCCATCTTGCTAGGCTGTCAACCGTTGGAGCGGTTGGCGGCCTTTTTCTTTTGCCACTCTGCCAGCAGAGCGGCCCAGATGCGGCGTTTGTCGGATTCGGGAAGCTCGAAAAATTTTGCGCTCATGTGTAACTTTCTCCTTTCGCTGTACTCGCTTGCGTCCGGCTGTTTGCTGTGTCGCTTGCCGTGTTTACATGATAGCATGAATGAAATGGGACGTCAACATGATAGCATGAATTTCTATAAATTGCACAAGTCATGCTGTCATGTGTTGTGCAATTTGTACATGATTGCATGAAGCGCCGCAATATGATATAATATAACAAAAAAGAATAGAGGCTAACTATGTCAACAGATGCAAAGAGAGCAGGCAACGCCCGCTATTTGGCGAAAATGAAAACGCTAACAATTCGCATGAAGCCAGAAGAATATGTAACTATACAGGCCGCAGCGAACAGGACGGGCGACAGCGTGCAAGGGTACATTTTGCAAGCTATCCGCACCCGAATAGAGCAAGAAGGCCAGCCGCTGACACTTGACCCCCCGGCGGAACCGTCCGCCCTGGACAAGTGAGCGCATCCCCCCGGCGGTGTGCCGGTCCCCATGAGCGCCCGCCCCAATGCGGGGCGGCTGGACTTGCACCAGCGGCGGCGGATGCCGTCGGCCTTGCGGGGCGGGCTTGCTTTCATCTCCCTTCTGTGATAAAATAACAACAAGAGCAGCGGCATTGGGTGTTGCTTTTGCTTTAGAGCTTAACCGTCCGACCGGTTAAGCTCTTTTTTGCTTTCTCGCTCCAGTAACGGAAGCGGGAAAGCTGCTTTTCTCGGCTCAGCAAATGAAACTGCTTGCAGGTCATTTTCTGTTCCATGCGGTTCACCTCCTTTCGGGGTGGCCGCTGCTCTTGCTATGGCTGCATTTTAACCGTCAACGGTTAGAATGTCAAGCGATTTTTCTTTGGTTCTATGTTTTGCACAAAAAACCGTAGACGGTGTTTGTGCAAATTGACCGTTGACGGTTTTTACAGGTATGAGTATTATATTTATATAAATAAAAAAGAGGTGATCTATATGGCAGTTTCAGAAGCACACAAAAGAGCAAGCTATAAATACAACTCTAACCGTGGTAGTATTACGCTTAGACCGACCAAAGACGAAGATGCACAAATCAGAGCCGCCGCCGCTGCATCTGGTGACAGTCTGCAAAACTACATTTTGCAAGCAGTGCGGGAACGGATGGAAAGGGAACAGGCCCAGGCCCCAGGCACTGAGCAGCCCAGCGGCCCAGCAGAGGACACACCCACACAGGGCCAAGCATAACACGCCCGCACTCTCTGCACCCTATACAAGCACAGAGACAAGCCCCACAAGATACCCGCCGCCCCACCAGCACCCAGCACAAAGCCCGCCAGGCACACCAGCCCGGCGGGCTTCTTCTTTTCTTAGTCGGCCAGCCGCTGAGGCTTGCCCCCGGGCAGAGCTGCCGCCCCGAGGGGGAAAAGGTACTGTACGGAACTTTAAGCGGTTGCGGGTTCCGAAGCCCCAAAATATTTCTAGGTTTCAAAAATTTTTTTAGGGTTCCGCCAATAGGGGCTAGGAAAAGGGGGTGTTCACAGAAAATTTACAAGTGAATTTGAAAATGATACGCCATGATACGCTTTTTGTGGTAGTATTGGTATAGTAAAAAGTATGGAAGCCCCACAGCGGAAACGCTGAGGGGCTTTTTCTATGCCTGAAGGTTGGAGGGAAAACGGATGGCAAAGCGGAGCACTGCCCGCGACGCAGCCCGGGAGGAATACATCGCCCGGAGGCAAAAGGGCGATAAGGTAAACCTGAAAGAGCTGGCAGAAAAGCTGGGTATAAGCTATGACACCCTACGGCACTGGAAGACGCGGGAGAAGTGGGATAGCCAGATCAAACGCAAGCCCGGCGGGCAGCCACAAAACAAAAATGCGGTAGGGAACCGGGGCGGTGCCCCCTGCGGAAACAAAAATGCCGAGAAGGATGGAGCCTATTCGGCGATTTTTTTCAGCCAGCTGTCGGAAGACGAGCTGGCTGTTTTCAATGGAGCACCCCGCAGTGCGGTAGAAGCGCTCAAGCATGAGATGGGTATCCTCAAACTTCGGGAAAAGAAGATCCTCGATAAGATCAAAGAATATGAGGAGATGGGCGAGGATACCCTCATCGTGAACAATGTTATGGATATGCGGGTGCCCGACGGCAAGGGAGAGAATAAGCAGGATGGGGCAAACCAGAACATGGGAATGTACTTCAAGGACACGCCATTTGCCCGCATCTTGAAGCTGCAGGAGGCGCTGTATAAAGTGCAGGGACGGATCGCTGCAGTGGCCGGGGCTCTGCGGGCCGTAGAGGAGAGCGACCGGCGGGCGGCTTTGGAAGAACGACGTCTCGAACTGATACGGATGAAAGTCACCGGCGAGGTGGATGATAGTGAAGGCGGCGAGGAGCTATGAAGCTATATACGGCAAAGGCAGTGGCTGAATGTTTGGGCATCACAGACCGGCAGGTGCGCAATTTACGGGACGATGGAGTTCTGTCCGAGGCAAAGCCGGGGCTGTTCAATATCAAGGCGGTTGTGCGACAGTATCTTGATTTCAAGCTGGGCGGCAGAGACGATCAGGCAAACCTGATCGCCAGGAAAGCCGAGAGGGAACGGATCAAGGCAGAGCTGGAAAAGATGCGTCTGGAAGAAGCCCAGGGCAATCTTCACCGTACGGAAGATGTTAAACGTGCATTGGAAATCGCCTTTGCAAACTTCAGAACCAGGATGCTGGAGATACCCATGAAGTACTCTGGAACCCTTGCCCAGGTGACTGACCAGGGGGAAGCCTTCGATATCCTACGAGGTGCCGTGTGCGAGGCACTGGATGAGATCAGTCGGTACGACATCGCCTTTGCGATGGAGGAAGGAGAGGATGCAGATGAGCAGGAAGAATAAATGTCGCCACTGCATCTGGGCTACGCGATTGACCGAGTCAAAAACCTTTTGCCCCTTCAAAAACTGTGTAAAGAAAGGCGGAAAACGGGATGACAGTGCTGAAGCTGGAGCCGCAGACCGAAAAGCTGATGCAGGAAGTTCTGGCAGCCCTCAAACCGCCCCCGAGCCTGACCCTTAGCTTGTGGGCTGATACATACCGGAAACTGTCGGCGGAAGCCGCCGCTGCGCCCGGCCAATGGCGCACTGACAACGCACCTTACCAGCGCGAGATCATGGATGCCATCAGTGATGTACATATCCACAAGGTGGTGGTGATGTCCTGCGCCCAGATCGGGAAGACGGATGCATTTATTTTGAACACCATTGGCTATTTCATGAAGTATCGACCGGCTCCCATCATGGTGGTGCAGCCCACGGTCAACCTGGGAGAATCTTTTTCCAAGGATCGCCTGGCCACGATGCTGCGAGATACCCCAGCGCTGCGTGGCCTCATCAACAACAAGAGCCGCTATGCCGGGAACACCATCATGAAAAAGAACTTCCCCGGCGGGCAGCTGACCATTGTTGGGGCCAATGCCCCCACAGATCTGCGCGGGAGACCCATCAAGATCCTGCTGGCGGATGAGGTGGATGCTTACCCGCCCAGTGCGGGTAAGGAGGGCGATCCCCTCAAGCTGGCCGAGAAGCGGCAGGCGACCTTCTGGGATTACAAGACGGTGCTGACCAGCACACCCACAAACAAGTCCACCAGCCGCATCCGGGAGGAATACGAGCTTTCGACACAGGAAGAATGGGAACTGCCTTGCCCTCATTGTGGCCACTACCAGCCCCTTGTCTGGGACAATGTAGTATACGATGCAGAGAACTGGCCAGTGGGCGGGGCACAGTACCGTTGCGAAGAATGCGGCTGTGTAGATAAAGAATACAGCTGGAAGAAGCAGAGCATCCGGGGGCGATGGGTGGCGACCTATCCAGAACGGAACGTGCGAGGGTTCCATATGAACACTTTGGGCAGTACCCTGTGTGACTGGCCAGGTATCGTCCAACGCTATGTGGAAGCCGATGAGGACGCCAAGCGTGGAGACTACCAAAAGATGAAAGTGTGGGTCAACACGGATCTGGGCCTGCCCTGGGAGGAAAAAGGTGACACCGCAGAGCCGATGCTTCTCTACCAGCGCCGGGAGTTCTACGAGGCGGAAGTGCCAGACGGTGTATGTTATCTGACAGCCGGGGTAGATACCCAGGACAACCGGTTCGAGATCGAGGTGGTAGGGTGGGGCATCGGCAAAGAAAGCTGGGGCATCCGCTACCAGAAAATATACGGCGACCTCAAGCGGGGTCAGATATGGGCTGACCTAGACGAGTTCCTTGCCCGCGGCTGGAGGAAGAAAGATGGCACAGCGCTTTACTTGATGGCCACCTGTATGGATAGCGGCGGTCATTATCCGGATGAGGTGTTGAGGTTCTGCAAAGACAGAGCAGATCGACGTATCTGGCCCATCAAGGGTCGTGGCGGCATGGATGTGCCTTATACCCGCAACCCGACACGCAACAATCGTGTCGGGGCCGACTTGTTTACCATCGGCGTTGATACCGGCAAGAATGTGGTGCTCTCTCGTTTGAACATTCTGTTCAAAGGGCCGAACTACTGCCATTTCCCGGCGGCAGACGATGCGGGATACGATGAGAACTACTTCAAAGGACTGACTGCTGAACACCGGGTCACACGGTACAAAAACGGGCGCAGCGTAGAGGCTTGGGAGTTGAAAGATCCGGCCTTCAAACGGAACGAACCCTTTGATATCCGCAACTACGCCACGGCAGCGCTGGAGATCAGCAACCCGCCAGGATTGGAAGTTCCAGGCGAAGAAGTTTCCAAACCGCAAACGGCGGTGACGCAGAGCCGTCGTCGGCTGTCAGGGGGGATTTGACAATGGCGATCATTTCAAAAGAGCTGGCGGAAAAGCATTTGATTCTTTGGCTGAAAGCTGAGGCTGCTGTCGCAGCGGGGCAAAGCTATCAGATCGAGCAGATGACTCTGACCAGGGCCAGCTTAAAGCAGATCCGTGAGGAGATCGAATTCTGGTCTGCGAAGGTTGCGGAGGCTGAGGCCGAAGAAAAAGGCCGAGGCCGAAACCGCATCTACCATTTTCAGCCGCATGATATGTGAGGGGGGCGATGCACTGTGGCAAACATGATGGATAAGGCAATCGCCTACCTCTGGCCGGACAGAGCGGCCCGGCGGGCGGTGGCAAGAAAGACCCTTTCTGTTATTGACAGCGGGTATGGCAACTATGGGGCCAACCTGACAAAACGCTCTATGCGGGGGTGGCGATACTATGGCGGCAGCCCGCAGGAGGACATCGAGGATAACCTGGATGTTCTGCGCCAGCGCAGCCGGGATGCTTATATGGGCATACCCATTGCCGCCGCTATGATTAAGACGATGCGCACAAATGTGGTGTGCAGCGGTCTGGTTCCAACACCCCAGGTGGATGCAGACTTTCTTGGGCTGGATGAAAAGCAGGCAGACGAACTGCAAGCACAGATCGTTCGAGAGTTCAATCTCTGGGCTGACAGCACGGATTGTGATGCGGATGGCGTGGACAACTTTTGGAAACTGCAAATGTTGGCCTACATCAGTGAGCTGATGAATGGAGACGCCTTTGCGGTGCTGCCGTATGATGAACAGCCGTGGAAGCCCTACGGGCTGCAGGTGCGGCTGATTGAGGCAGACCGGATTTGCAGCCCGGATAAATACGACCGGCTGGCCCCCTGTGAAGTAAATGGGCATTCAGTCTATCGGATCGTTCAAGGGGTGGAAACCGACAAGATGGGCCGTGTGGTGGCCTACTGGATCTGCGATCGTCACCCACTGGCCAAACTGGATCACAATGAACTGAAGTGGCAGCGCATAGAGGTCAGAGGAGAACTGACGGGAAACCGGAATATCCTGCATATCATGAAGCGAGAACGGGCCGGGCAGTTGCGCGGTGTGCCAATGCTGGCACCTGTGTTGGAAAGCCTGAAACAGCTGGGACGCTATACAGAAGCCGAACTGGATGCGGCTATGGTGGCATCTATGGTCACCGTTATGATCCAGAAAGACAGCCCGTCTACCACTGCCCCCTTTGGACAGGTGCCGTTGGAAGCAGCAAAGGACTCAAGCACGCCGCCGGATGAACTGGGCATAGAGCTTGCCCCGGCTGCAATTTTTGATTTGGCTCCGGGTGAAAAGGCAAATATGCTTGATCCGAAGCACCCTACTACAACTTATGATGGGTTTGTGACTGCAGAAGCAAAGCAGATCGGGGCCGCCGCAGAAATCCCTGTTGAGGTGTTGTTTAAGAGCTTCTCCAGTAATTATAGTGCCAGCCGGGGGGCACTGAATGAGTTTTGGCGAGTCTGTGACATGGAGCGCAGTGGGTTTGCAAACAGTTTTTGTCAACCTGTTTATGAGCGATGGTTCGCAGAAGCAGTGGCCAGAGGGCGCATCAACGCCCCTGGCTTTTTCAATGACCCGGCGGTGGCCAGAGCTTACCTTGGCTGCCGCTGGAACGGCCCGGCAAGAACGAACCTTGATGCAAAATCGGAGATCGAGGCGGCCACCCTGCGCATCCAAAGCGGCATTTCTACTGCCGAGCAGGAGACCGCCCAGATGACCGGCGGCAGCTATGCCGCCAATATCCGTCAGCGAAAGCGAGAGATCAAACAAATGGAGGAGGCGACAGGAATTGCATATGCCGACTTGCAAAAAGCCAATTCAGGTGGTGGCAATGGCGGCGCCGGAAACCAGAAAGGCGGAGAATAAGCATTTCTGGCAGTTCCGCAACGTTGCAGGAGGCCAGAGTGCCGAGCTGATGCTGTATGGCGATATCGCAAAATACAGCTGGTACAACGATGATGTGACGGCCAAAAAATTTGCGGATGAGTTAGCCGCCCTTGGTTCGGTGAGCGAGATCAAGGTGCGGATCAACTCAGGTGGAGGCGATGTGTTTGCGGCGCAATCCATCGGCAACCTGCTGGAACAGAATGCTGCGACAGTGACCGCCCAGATCGATGGCCTGTGCGCCAGTGCGGCCACTATCGTGGCCTGTCATTGCGACAGGGTGGTGGCGGCAAACGATAGCATCTACATGATCCATCCTGTGCAGATGGGCATCTGCGACTATATGGGCAAAGAGGACTTGCGCCAGTGTATGGATGCTTTGGATGCGATTCGGGAGAGCATTACCGGTTTGTACGCAAAAAAGACCGGCAGACCGCAGGAAGATGTGGCAGCCCAGATGGATGCCACCAGTTGGTGGACGGGATCGCAAGCCAAAGAAAACGGCTTTGTGGATGAGCTTACAGATGACGAAGGATCCGTTGTGGAAAACCGCAGCGGTTTCCTTTTCGTCAACAGCATGGCAACAGGGCTTTCTATCAGCAAAGCCCCAGACTTTGTGCAGAGCCGCATCAAAAACAGCGGCTTGCAAAATAAACAACCGGCGGGCCAGCCGGGAACAAACAAAGGAGATGGATCGGATATGGACATCAAGAACGCAAACGACCTTCGGGCGGCCTACCCGGACTTTGTGAAGCAGATCGAGCATGAGGCAGCATCCGCAGAGCGCAGTCGGATCAGGGACATCGAAGATATGGCCATGCCTGGCGATGAGGAGGCAGTAAACGCCGCCAAGTTCGACAAGCCTATTGCTGCAAGCGAGTATGCTGTTGCAGCCATGCAGCGGATGAAGGCACAGGGTAAAGGCTACCTGAATAATACCAAGCTGGATGCGCAAAAGAGCGGCACCGGCAGTGTTGGCCAGGAGGTACAGGATGGCAAGGCCGCCGAAAATGAGCTGCTGAATGCGATCCGGCGTGCCAATGGTACCGAAGACAAGAAGTAAAGGAGAGAACAGCAATGGCTATGGATCTTGCAAAAAAGACTTTCAGCACGGATCGAAAGTATATTGAAGCAAGTACGAACATCCGTGTAGCTACCGCCGTGAAGACTGCAGCTGAGGCGCTGAAAGCACATGCCCCGGTCATCCTGGACGAAGCTGGGAAGATGAAGGCGGTGACCTCGGCAGAACTGAGCGACCTGTCCGGCTTGTATGGGATTACGGCGGATAGCGTTGATGCAGCAGAGAAAGATGTTGTGATCCTGATGACTGGCGAATACTTTGCGGATTCGCTGGCGCTGGAAGATGGCGTAACGGCGGACAAGCTGGAAACCGCATTCCGTAACATCGGGATTTTCCTGAAGTAAGGAGGAAGAACAGACATGCCTAATCAAGTGAACATTTATGAGCCGAGATACCTGGCAGAGGTGGTGCGCACTTCGCCCCCGCTGCACACTTTCTTTCTCGACAGTTTTTTTACCAACGTGCGGACGTTTGCGACGAAGCGGGTCGATATTGATATCGTGAAAGGCGATCGTCGGATGGCCGCCTTTGTGCATCCCCGTGTCGGCGGACAGGTACTGAAGGGCGATGGTTACCGAACTGAGAGTTATGCGCCGCCCCTCGTCAACCCCTACGACATCACCACGGCAGATATGCTGATGGAGCGTCTGCCTGGGGAGACCCTGTACAGCGGGATGACCCCGGCGGATCGTGCCGCCCAGCAGCTTACCGAGGAGTATCGTCGGCTGAATGATGCGGCAACTCGCCGTGAGGAGTGGATGGCCGTACAGGCGATCACTACCGGCCAGATCCCCGTTGTGGGCCCTGGCGTGAATGAGGTCATCGACTTTGGTTTCACCAACAAGGTCACACTGTCCGGGGACAATGTTTGGGGAGGCACGAAGGCGGCCATTCTGGACAATCTGGAGAGCTGGGTGGATCAGGTGCTGGTCAATGGTTTTGCCAATGTGGATCGTGTCATCATGGGCAAGACCGCCCTGAAGAAGTTTTTGTCCGACAAGACCATCAAGGAGATGCTGGACAACCGGCGGGTCTTCATGGGGGAGATCAGACCCTCGAACCTGCCCAACGGTGTGCAATACATCGGCGCGCTGAATAAGCCCAGTTTGGACATCTATACCTACAGTGAAGTGTATCTGGACGATTGGACGGATCCCAACAAGCCCGAGGCTAAACCTCTGGTGCCGGACAATATGGTCATTCTGATCTCTTCCAATCCTGGCTTTATGCGGGCCTATGGAGCATGCACCTATCTGAATGACAATGGGAGCTGGGCTACTGCACAGACGGATCGCCTGCTGCGCAGCTTTGTGGAACATCGTCCGGATCGGCGGATGCTGGAGCTTCAGTCTCACCCGCTGCTGATCCCTGATAAGGTGGATAGCTGGCTGGTGGCAACTGTCTGTTGAGGCATTTGCCATGATTACCGTCGAGCAGGTCTACGGCACTCCGGGAAGCTCGGACCCGGATGAGAGATCTACATTCAAAGACTTTTTACCCGGTGATGTAGAGGACACCTTCTTTAACTTGAATGAATTCGCGGAGATGCGGTTCGTGGACGATAGGATGATGGCCTGCATATCCCAGAAACCAGGGGTGACCCCGTATGATGCACATTGGCAAGCTGGTGCAAAACAGAGCTTTGATGAGGGCCTGTATAGGGCTGATCTGATCCTCTATGTCAAGCAGAAGGATTATGGCCCCATGCCGAAGTCGGGAAAACTGATTCGGCTTGATAAGAAACGGGACTACCATATCAAGGAGTGCTCGTTGAAAATGGGGGTTTACCGCATGGAGCTTGAAAGGGTAAGAGGGTGATACGGTGGCCAACTACAAGGCAGCCTATGATGCGGGCAGTATGAGCATCATACTGGACAGCGAACAGGTCGAAAAGGCGCTGGGGGATTTGAAGGCAAAGACCCCAGCAGCGCTCAAGGTAGCTATTAACCGAACAGCGCGACAAGCCAGAAGGATGATGCTGGACGATGTGAAGGAGCGCTACGACCTGAACGCTGCAGGACGGCGGATGATCCAAGATCTCAAGCAGAGGAAGAGTGCGACAAATAAAAGCCTGGAAGCAAGGCTGGGGATTACCAGAAATGAACCGGGTGCTTTTCGGGCGGATCTGGGGTATTTCCGCACCAGCCCCAATAGGCCCTATATGGGGGCGGCGGTGCGGAATGCACCAGAGTATTTTCAGGCGCGTGTCTTAAAGGACAGTCCTATGAAAAATCTGAGCGGAGACGGGCGCATGAGCAAGGGTTTCCTTGTAAAGTTCAAAAGCGGACATATTGGCATGGTACAGCGCAATACTGGAAAGATGGGCCCGGCCTATACTGCCAGCGGAAAGGTGCGGTGGTCGCCAAACCACCTACTGGAAACCATGTCCAGTCCGTCAGGTTCTGCTATGCACCGAACGATTTGGAACGAGGATTGGCCGGACGTTGCTGAAATGCTGCAGGACAATGCAGAGCGCCGTGTGGCAGAACTGATCTTAAGGTACAGAAAGTGAGGCGGCAGACATGGAGATGGGGCATACCAGTGAGATGGCGCACCAAGCCATGGTCGAGGAACTGGAAAAGCTGTTTAAGGGTAAAGAATACTCTGGGCAGGAAGGTTTGAAGACGCTGAAAATCTTCAAACAGTTTGAGCCTATTCCAACGGATAATGACGAGGATGCGGATACAGATGCAGCAAACTGTCCGTGTATCATCTGCAAGCTGCTATCTGGCAACTTTGCGGCAGCAAATGAGGCACAGCTGCTGATGTTTCAGTTGGTGATCGCCGCCTATGACCGGGATGTAAGCCGTCAAGGATACATTGATGTAGTAAACATCAAGGAACGAATCACACAACACTTCCTGACACAGCCGACATTTGGGGGAGCATTTGTTGTGCAGTACCCCATGGCCTGGGCAATTCAGGAAGAAAGCACGGTGCCCTTTTACTGGGGCGTTGTGAATTTTTACGCCTCAGCTCCGGCGAGAAAGAATACGCAAGTGGAGGGTTTGATATGAGCGAAGATAAGAAAGCTGTTCTGAAAGTGGCAAGGGCGAAAGAGAAGATGGTCTACTGCGGCCCCACCATCCGTGGCGTGGCAAATCAGTATACCGTTTTTGAAGGGGGAGTTCCTGACAAACTGGAGGAATGGGCAGACAAGAGCACAGCCATCAAGGCACTGATCGTGCCGTTGGAGAAGTTTGCTTTGACCCGTGAGCGGGTGGAGCGGCAGGGGACGGCTGAAAATGTTTTGTTTCAGAAGGCCCAGGCCGTCCTGCAGTAAAATAGAGAGGAGATATACATGGCAGTAACGCATGGTTTTGTTATTAAGGAAGCGGCAACCAGCATGACTGCGCCGCTTACTGCAACGGCAGGACTGCAGGTCGTGGTAGGCACTGCGCCTGTGAATATGCTGAAAGATCCGGCAGCGGCGGTCAACACTCCGCTGATCGTTCGGTCTTACAAAGATGCGGTCGAGGCTGTAGGATACAGCGACGATTTTGAAAGCTATACGATTTGTGAGGCTGTCAATGCATCGTTTCAGATGATGAATGTGGGGCCGCTGGTTCTCATCAATGTTCTTGATCCGGCGAAGCACACCACCACTGTGGAGGAAACTGCCATTCAGGTCAACGATGGCGTAGCTGAAATCGATATTACTGGCCTGCTGCTAGCAAAGCTGGTGGTAAAGAAAGAGGCTGCGGAGCTGACCGCAGATGTGGACTATGTTGCAGCCTTCCGTGATGATGGCACGGTGAGTATTGCGCTGATCGACGGTGGAGCGGGGGACGGGGCGACCCAGCTGTTGGTAAGCGGTACAAAGCTGGATCCGTCCAAGGTAACGGAAGACGATATCATAGGCGGTGTAAACTCCGGTACTGGGGTGGAAACTGGGTTGGAAGTGGTGCGGCAAGTCTATCCGAAGATCGGTTATGTGCCTGGTATCCTGCTGGCACCGCGCTTCTCTCGGAATGCCAATGTCTGCGCTGCATTGCAGGCCAAGTGCCGTAGTATCAATGGCGTGTTTAACTGTGTTTGCTTCGTAGATATCGACAGTAGCGCAGAAGGGGCACTCAAGTATCAAGATGCAGTGGAGCAGAAGGTCAGCCAGGCGGCAACTAGCCGGGAAGCTTATGGCATTTGGCCCTACTGCAAGGTGGGCGATGTGGTATACAGTGGCAGCGCAATGGCTGCCGCTGTTACGGTCTACAACGACACCCAGCACGGCGATGTGCCGAATGCCAGTCCATCCAATGTTACCGCCCCCATCACCGCTGCCTGCTTGGCAGACGGCACCGAGGTGCTGATGGATCAGGAGCAGGGGAATGTTCTGAATGAGAACGGCGTTGCTGCTTGGGTTCGATCCAAGGACGGGTTTGTGCTGTGGGGCAATGAGACCTGTGCTTACCCCGGCACTACAGATCCGAAAGATATGTTTTTGTGTGTCCGTCGGTTCTTCAATTATGCAGCAGCCGAGTTCGTGCTGAATAATCGACAGAAGCTGGACAAGGTCATGAACAAACGGCTGTTGGATTCCATCATCGACAGCGAAAATATGCGTGGGCAGGTCTATGTTTCCACTGGTGTCTGCGCCAGCTATGAGATGATGCTGGACACCGACCGCACTACCGACGCGGAGCTGGCGGCGGGACACGTCTACTTCCATCAGTTTTGCACTCCCTTCACGCCGATGAAGTTGGTCACGAATACCATGGAATACCAGGCTGGCGCACTGGCTGCGGCACTGATGGGTTGAGAAAGGAGCGGACATAAATGGCATTGAATGTTTCTAGCACGCTCGTTCCCGAGGTCATCAACGACTATAACGTCTACGGTTCGGATGGGGATGTTCTGATTGGCCTGGCGGATGAGATCACTCTGCCCAAGATTGCCTCGAAGACAACTACACTGTCGGGCGCAGGTATTCTGGGAGAAATCGACGCTCCCGTGCCGGGTCAGATCAAAAGCAGCGAGATGCAGATCAAGTGGAATCACCTGTACAGCCATGCTGCTCGAATGATGAACCCGAACGAGACAGCGCAGTTGACCATTCGAGCCGCACAGCAGACCGCGAACAAGGATGGCGGTGTTATCTATAAGGGCCTGCGTATCGTGTGCAGCGGTCATCCGAAGGAGATCGACCTGGGCACTCTGAAACGCGGCGATACGATGGGAGCCGCCACGACCTTGGAGCTGCTGACCTATAAGGTCGAGGTGGATGGCCAGATTATCCTTGATATTGATAAGCTGGGCGGAAAGTATGTGGTTAACGGCGAAGACCTGCGGGCGGAGATCAACGCCCTGATCTAAATAAAACCCGGCTACCTTGATGGGTGGCCGGGTGATTTTATAGGAGGCAGAAATGGCAGAAGCTATTGCGCTGGGATCGGCGGAGAAGAAGATCGTTGTGGAGTTTAAGAAGTCCTATAAGTTCGAGGGAAAAGAATACACCGAGCTGGATCTGTCTGGTCTGGAAAAGCTGACTGTACAGGATGTGATCGACGCTCAGCGGGAGTTGACTAACCAAGGCGACACCATTGCCTTGGGGGCTATTGAATCTACTACCGGCTTTGCAATGGTGCTGGCCACCAAGGCCAGCCGGAAGCCGGTGGAGATGTTCAAGCTGATGCCCCGGAAGACAATGGAGCAGGTGCAGGAAACGGTCATGAAGGTGCTGGGCAGGGGACAAACCAAAGAGCAGACTGAGATGCAGGCTAAAACGCATGTCGTAAAATTCAACTCGCTCTATATCTATAACGGGAAAAAGGCGGACATCAAGGGCCAGACTTTTGAGAGCGTAGACCTGTCTGGTGTAGGGGATCTGTGTACTATGCACGAGCTGACAGCAGAGAACCGTATGGCGGCGGAAGGCTTTATGGTGCTGAACAAAGATCGCAACTATCTTCATGCGGTCATCGTTGCCAGCCAGGCCACTGGCCTGCCGGAGGATTTCTTTACTGGACTCCCTCTGTGCGAGGCGACTAAACTGCGTAATGCGGTGGACAGCGGTTTTTTCGAGTAAACGGGGGCGCAAAAGAGTTGCGCCGACTGGCGATCCAGGTCAGCCAGGTGACATACTCAAGCCTTGATTCACTGTTGAAAATGCCGATGAGAGAACTGCTTGATTTGAGTAACGAGGTGAGCGAGGTATGCCAAGCAATGGCGCGTTAGATTTAACGATCCGCATCATGGGCAAGGTGGATCCGTCGCTTGCCAAGTCTATTTCCAGCGTGACGAAACAGGCAAGTTCCATGTCGGCGGTGATTGGGAATATCGGCAAAGCGGGCATTGCCATGACCGGCGCAGTGGCGGCGGTTGCTGCTGGCGTCATAGGGAGCACGACTAAGACCGCTCAGGTGTTTGAGGGGCAGATGGCCGATGTTGCGAAGTACGTTGATGGCATCGCGGATGCAGCCGGGCGGATCGATGTAAGCAAGTACAACGAGATGGCCGATGCGATCCTGAAACTGTCCACGCAGATCCCGTACACGGCAGAGGAGCTGACCAGATTGGCTGCCGCCGCTGGCGAGTCAGGGTATGATTTTGACAGCATCGTGCATATCGATAAGGCCACAGGAGAGATCACCGGCTTTTTGCGAGATGTTGCAATGGCAGGATCTGCCCTGGATATTTCAGCAGATCAAGCAGGCGACTGGGCGGCAAAGTGGGAAGTTGCGCTGAACATGAGCCACGGACAGGTCATGGACTTGTTCGACCAGATCAACTATTTGGCGGCAAATACAGCGACTTCCGCTGCGGAGATCGCAGAGGTCGTGAACAAATCCGGCTCGGTTGGCAACATTGCGGGCATGGAACCGCAGTACACGGCGGCCCTGGCAGATGCGCTGCTGTCAATGGGCGTTGATGGCGCCCGTGCAGCTACAAGCATCAAGAACATCTACACGAACTTATCTCTTGGTGCAAGTGCTACAGAGCGGATGGATAAAGGCTGGAAGCGCCTGGGAATGACAGCGCAAAGCGTTGCTGCGGCTATGCAAAATAATGCGCCTGAAACCATGAAAAGTGTTTTCGAGGCGATTGGAAATTTGCCCGATGAGCAACGACTTGCGACCATTACAGATATTTTTGGCAGATGGCCACTAGAAAGCGCAGCCAAGGTTGCCGAGAACATGAGCGCCTTTACAGATGCCATTGACATGGTACAAGGGAGAGCATGGGAAGGAAGCCTGGAACGTGAGCTTATTGTAAAGTCCGGCACCGGGAATGCCGTTGACCAGATGTTTGACAGTTCGGTCAACCGATTCATGGTCACAGTGGGCAACAATTTCTTGCCTTTCAAGAAAGAACTGGCGACGCTGGGCATAGACATGATGAACGGCATCACAGACAGCTTGCCGGATCTGGCAAGACTGGCCGAGGGGATCATGCCGATGCTGCGTAGTGCAGTGGAAGGCATCGGGAGTGCTGTCAAAAATGCTTTGCCGCATATCCAACAAGCGATTGATTATGTGGCAAACAATGGCGACACGGTAGCCAAATGGGCTACTGGCCTTGTGGGGATCTTTGCTCTCATGAGTGCGGCACCTGCCATTAGTGGGATCACAAGCACTGTTTTTGGTCCGGCAGCTGGCATGATGTCTGTATCTCCCGGCAGAGGGAGGCGCTTTGCGGCGGGGGTGAGCGGAGCAGTATCTGGCATAGGAGGAACGTTTCGAGCTGCACAGCTTGGCGCTCAGATGTCAAACAGCCTGGGCGGAAGCTCTCTGGGGAATACGATCCTTGGCGGAATACTCGGGATCCAGTCTGCGGGAAGCCTCAATAAGTCAAAAACGGGCAAGGGAATGTCTCGTGCTGTTGGAAATTTGATGGGTAGCATTGCGGCGGCCCAAGCAGGCAGAGGTATTCTTGGAGTTGTCGGGAACACTGGCGTTGGAAGATATGCAGGGAACGTTGGGCGGGCGGTACAAAATCTGGCGAACACTGGGTTTGTACAGGATACGCTTAGCGTTGGAGCAATGGCGCTGGGCGGGATCGGGAACTTGTTTGGAAGAACACCTGCTTCTGCGGCAGCGAAGTCTGGCGGATTACCAGGACTGCTTGGGAAGATAGGCGGTGCGTTGGGAGGCGCAGCGGGGACGGTTTCCGGTTTTGGTGCAGCATTGGCGGCATCGCCGGTAGGCATGGCAGCCATGAATGTTGGCTCATTCCTTAGCGCTGGGGCCGGAGTGGTTGGCGCAGTGGCGTCACCTTTTGTAAGTGGATTTCTCTCGTTGCTTGGAACGTTTGGGCCTGTTATTGCCGGCCTTGGCGGTGTGATCGCTACGGTAAGCATCTTAGGGGATCATCTTGGCGGCATCCGAATGGTTGTGGAGAATATCTTCGGTCCGGCGGGTGTACAGATACTGGACAACTTCGTGGGTGGAGTGACTAATATCGGAAACACGATCCGGAATGTCCTTAGCCCGGAAGGTCTGGCGAACTTTCAGCAGGCGGTTACGGGAACATTTGGGCCTGGTGCAGGGGAGGCGTTTGCAACGCTGATCCCCATGATCCAGACAGTGACGGGTGTTTTTGGCCAGATCGTAGACCTGGGCGTAAACCACATGAAACCGCTGATTGAGGAAATCTTCACATTTTTGACAGGAACGCTTTTCCCGGTGGTAGTACCGCTGCTGTCTACTGTTATTGGGCTGGTGGGCACAACACTGGTCAATGCAGTGACGGTCATCGTAGATGTGGTAAGGGGCATACTGCCGGTGGTTGAACCGATCATCACCGGAATCATCGGGTTGATCAAGGGCATTGCCAATGTGGCGGTGTCGGTGGTCAATTTTGTGATTCGGGCGCTAAACAGGTTGTCCTTTACTGTGCCGGATTGGCTTGGAGGAGGGCACTTCGGATTCAACCTAAAGGAAGTATCCTTGCCGCAGTTTGGCAACGGTGGATTTGCCACAAGGCCGTCTATCGCAGGCGAGGACGGCCCTGAAAGCATCATCCCACATGATCCGGCCAAGCGGAGCAGGGCGATTGATCTTTGGCTGCAAACTGGTTCTATCTTGGGCTTGGACGGTTTCACTTCGGCAGTTGGAGCAAGTGCCCGTCAGAAGCTGCCCGACTTGACCCCCAGGGGAAGCATTGGAAGCGCAGGCGGGAGCGGAAGTTTGCCGTCGATCAACTTTGCACCGCAGATCACTGTCAGCGGCAGCATGAGCGAGGAAGATGTGAACAGGCTGGTGGAACTGCTCTACCAGAAGTTCGCTGATTTCATGGATCGCTATGAACGAGAGAGGAGGCGGACGCGCTATGCCTGATACTTATACCACCATAAGCGGTGACACCTGGGATAGCATTGCAGCGGAGGTGTATGGGAGCGAGACAAAGACCGATTGGCTGATGCGGCACAACCCAGAGCACATCTCCGTCACAAAGTTTTCCTCTGGCATGACTTTGCAGACTCCGCCGATACCGGTGAAGGTATCGGCGAACCTGCCGCCCTGGAAGCGGGGAATTTGATATGAGCATTGCGGGACGGATCAGCGAAAAAGCCAGACAGGCAGCTGTTCGGTTGATATATGGGAATACGGATATCACCGCAGATATCTCGGGAATCCTGGAAAGCTTCCGCTACAAGGATTGTGCTGAAGGGGAAAGCGATAGTGTCTCCATTGCCATTGATGCCACCGGCGATGAATGGAAGGGAAGCTGGATGCCGGATAAGGGCGCAAAGCTCTACCCGACCATAGAGGTGACAGACTGGAACTTTGGGGGCGTTGCAAGCAGCATTCGAGATTTGAGTGCAGAGTGCGGGGCGTTTACCCTGGACGATCTGAGTTATAGCGATGCGCCAGATGTGCTGAACATTGGAGCGGTAGCAAAGCCGAACGACACTGGATTCAGTGAGAGGGATCGGGATTTTGACTGGAAGAACACCAGCGTTCAAAGGATTGCGGAGGAGATTGCAGTCCGGTACGGATTGGAGCTGCAGTTCGAGGGACCTGACCATGAGATCGAGGTCAAGGAACAGAGTGGAACGGACAGCGCATTTCTTCAAGAACTATGCGAAACTTATGGGCTGTGCATGAAGGTCTATACAGAAAAGCTGTGGATTTACAACCGGGAAGCCTATAAGGCAACCGACCCGGCCTTCACTGTTTGCCGAGTTGCCCCGGCGGATGATCCCACAGCGCTCTGCGTCCAGCGTGGTAGCTTTAACTGGAACACCACATTGGCTGGAACCTATACAGGTGGGATCTTTACCTATACCAACGAGAAAGAGGAAATCGACATCTCAGTGGAGGTAGGAACGCCCGAGCGGCAGCTCAAACTGAACAAAAAAGCGAGTAGTGAGGCGGATGCCAGAGCACAGCTTGAAGCGTCCATTGCCAACGCCAACCATAAAGCGACCACGATCAGCTTTACTATGATGGGTTATCCGGCGGGAGCCGCTGCCCAGTGCTTTACCCTGTTGGGCTATGGGACGATGGACGGCAAGTACTTTATTGACAGCATGGAGCATAGGCTGGACAGTTCAGGCTATACGACAAAAATCGAGGCAAGTAAGGTGGAGGCGGTGACTGGATGAAAAGCGAAATTCGCTTTGGCCGGGTAAGCAGCATCGACTACTTGGCGGGCACCTGCGAAGTGACGTACAAAGATAGAGATGAAACAGTGACCAAGCAAGTGTCCTGTATCTCCAACCGACAGTACATCATGCCAAAGGTGGGAGACTTGCTGATCGTGCTGCACCCGGGCACACAACCGGAAGATGCCATTGTCTTGGGCACGATTTGGAACAATGTGAACAGCCCCGCAGAAGGATACGAGGGGTTGTACCGGCAGGACTATGACATTGAAAAGGGAAAATGCTACCGCCGCTATGATGCCAACGTGCCAGAAGCTCTTTACCACATTGAAGGTGACGACCATGTGGAGATCAAGAAGAACCAGAAGACCGATATTGACGGAGATGCGAACATCAACGTTAAAGGCAAGCTGGTGCTGAGGGTGGGAAATTGCACAGTGACCATCGATGACGGGACAGTAACGGTGGATGCTGCTAGGGGGCTGAACATGACGGCACCAACAATAAAGATTGACGGAAATGCGGTCAACATCACCGGCGCAACCGGCGATTGCGTTATCAATGGCGTGAGTCTTGTCGATCACTTCCACATGGGCAATCTCGCAAAACCAACCTCACCACCGCAGCTCTGATGGAGGTGAAGTGAATGTATGTGGGGACATATGGAGACGTTTTATTCAGCGTCAGCCAGTTACGAGTATTGACGCCGTCCAATATTTCAGGAAGCACGGGAGCAGACTGGGCGGATCATGCTGTGCTGAACGGCAAACCCAAGAGTCAGTACATGAGCCCGAAGCTTAAAAAATACCAGATGGATATCCAGCTCAGTTCGTCCTTTGGGGTGGCCCCACGCATAGCGCTGAACCGGTTGCAGGAGATGAGCGAGCGTGGAGAAGTGCACTATCTCATCATTGGCCTGGTGCCGCTTTCTATGAACAAGTTTGCCATTGAAAGCATCACCGATACCTGGGACGATGTAGGCCGCATGGGTGTCCTGATGGAATGCAAGGTCAGTTTGACTTTCAGGGAATATGTATGAGGGAGTGTGTATGATCGACATCAGTAAAACGATCCTTGCACTGTCAGCGGCACCGGACAATGTGACGCAGGCTGAGCTGAGAGACATCGAGGAGTGCCTGAGAGTACTATACACAACGCCGATGGGGACCCAGGAGGGAGACCGACGGCTTGGCATCAACGTGTCATCCGTCCTGGACAAGCCGATGGAGGCGGCCAAAGCGCTGCTGACAGCAGAGTATGTGGCCAAAACAGCGGAATATGAGCCGAGAGTAAAAGTGCTGCGAGTTGAGTTTACAAAAGAAGATGCGCTGCACGGAACAGTTGCGCCAAAGGTGGTGTATACGATTGTCACAAATTGAGGAATTTGCAAACCTGCCAAGGGTGAGCATTACAGGAGCAGAAACACTGGAGCAGACCATTGCAAAATGTAGGGAACTATACGCAAAGTTTGACAAAGAACTGAACGGGAACAACTCAGAGTACACATTGGCTCGCTGCAACGTAGCAAACCTGGTTTTGCTGACCATGGCGTATCGCTTCCATCACCAGATGGAGTACACCGATGCTTGGGGAAGGGCAGAGCTTTTGCCCACAAGCACGGGTGCAGCACTGGACAACCTGGCTCCACTGGTCGGAATTGGGCGGATGCCAGCGGGACGCGCAACGGTTGCGCTGCGCTTCACTTTGTCGGCAGTGCGGCCCGGGGCCATTACGATCCCGGAAGGTACACGAGTGAGGACTGGGGATGGGATTTATTTTCGCACCTCAAAACTAGCGGAGATCATGCCGGGAGAAATGACGGTAGATGTGATGGCTCAGGCCGAGGAAGCTGGAGCGAAAAGTGATGGTCTGCCGCCTGGGGAGATCAATATTTTGGTCGATCCTATCCCGTATATGAAAGAAGTGACCAATATCTCGGAATCGACCGGCGGGACTGATGTTGAAGGGGATGATAGCCTTACGAGGCGGATCTACCTTGCACCATCCGCATTTTCTGTGGCTGGACCGCAGGATGCCTACGAATATTATGCTTCGAGTTGGCGGGCGGACTTGACGGACAAAAAGATCGTTTGCGAGAAAGGGTATACGGTACATATCTTTTTTCTTATGGAGGATGAGCGCAGGCTTCCAACAAAAGAGGAATGTGCAGCGCTCGAACAATACTTCGAGGGTGTGCGCAAACCGATGGGTGATCTGGTAAAAGCTCATGCCCCGGAGGAAGTAGAATACAGCATTGCACTGAGCTACTACATCGCATCGAGCGACGCCAGAAGTGCAACGACAATCCAGGAGAACGTCAATAGAGCTGTGCGGGATTATATCCTTTGGCAACGGAAGATCGGGCGCGACATCGACAACTCGGAACTTATTAAACGGGTTCGACAGGCCGGAGCAAAGCGCCCGACATTAACCGCACCGGTCAACACCAAAGTATCCCGCATCCAGGTTGCCAAGCTGACGAGCTGTAGTGTGACCTATGGAGGGGTAGAAGATGACTGATGAACTGCGCATGACAGGGCTTCTGGCTGGGTTGCCGCCTATCCCGGCGGATACGCCGTGGGTTCAGGTGCTGGAAAAGGTTTACCTCCAAATGCAGTGCAAGACGCTGGAATACGCGGACAAGCTGAGCATTTACACCCACCTTGACGATGTAAGCGAGGATGTGCTGGATGTCCTGGCTGTGCAGTTCAAAGTTGATTGGTACAACCAAAGCTGGCCGCTGGAAACCAAGCGTCGTGTCATCAAGACAGCGCTTGAAGTGCGGCGCTATTATGGCACCGACTGGGCTACAGAGACGGCACTGCGGTCGATCTATCCGGGGTCAAAGATCATTGAGTGGTACGATTACGGCGGCACACCGGGACATTTCATCGTAGAGTGCGATATGTCCGATAGCTGGGAACAGCCGAGCACTGCCGAAATCAAGCGGATCACAAACATTTACAAGCGGATGACTGCTCACCTTGAGCACATCCGCTTTATTGTTACGGCAGAAAGGGCGGTAACGGCCTATGCCGGTGGGGCGCTGACCGGAAGCGCAGGACGGATGACGGTGATTTTACCGGGTAAAATTGAGCCACACCCGGTGAAGGTGACGGGTTATGCTTCTGCCAGAACCGCTGCTACAGCTATACGGATGACTGCGGCAATCAACGGAAAAATTGAACAGAGAGATATCACGGTGCACGGATTTGTCGCCGCAAAGGTGACGGAAACCGTGCAGCGCATTGAGGTCAAAGTAAAGGGAGGGAATGCGTAATGTCCTGGAACCAGTCGGCCTACACGCTCCTTGGAGCAGAAATGCTGGCCGAGACGCTGTCCGGCAGGAAGTTGACCATCACGCAGGCATTTGGTGGGACAGAGGCTGTCAGTGAAAGCTTACTTGGAAATGCAACAGACGTACAGGGCGAAAAAATTGCTCTTGGACTGCTGGGCATTGAGGATACAGAGGCTGAAGACAGTGAAGGAAATGTTGTCCCAGCCAAAAAGGTGGGTATCGTAATCACCAATGAAGACCGGCTAAAGACCTGCTATCTGCACCAAGTGGCGGTTTTTGGACACCTGGATGGTGAGAGCGAAGATCGGATGATCTACATCCTGCAAGATGAGCGTGGCATCGAGGTGCCGCCGGAGGCGCACAATCCAGATTTTGAAGTGGACTTGTACGCAGTGATCTTCATTTCAAATAAGGCGCAGATCACGGTGAACGTAACTGCGGGAACAAGGGTGACACCGAGCCAGGTGCAGCAGATGATCGGTGAGCACAATACTGACCCCGCTGCCCATGAGGAGACGATCCGCAAGGCAGTGCAGGCGGCCGCCAGCGGGGCCGTGCAGATCAAGGACATCACGATCCCGGCGGAGGGCTGGACCCAGTCGCCGGGATCGGATGAAGCAGCTGCGCTTAGCTACACCATCGACATCGCCGTAGAGGGCGTGACCGAGGCGGTGTATCCCAGCGTAGCTGTGCATAAAGCGGCCCTGGAGGCCGCCAACACCGCCGGGCTGTGCCCCGCTGTGCAGGCTCTTGCCGGTGTCCTGCGCTTCTGGGCTCAGACACCGCCTAAGACAAATCTGTCAGCCACAGCAATACTGATGACACCTGGCAACATGGTGGGCAGCAGCGCTGGCTATGTGCTGCCGGTGGCAACAGCCACCCGGCTTGGCGGCGTGAAAATCGGCCCCGGCATCACCGCATCCCCAGACGGCACGATCACCGCATCGAACAGCGGTATCCCACCTGAAAAAGTCGTTTCTGCAACGGATACGGAGAAGATGCTGGACGAAATTTTTCCCGATAACGCATAACATCGGCAAATAGGAGGTTTGTATGGCAAACGAAAAACTGGTTACCCTTGCAGCGCTCAAGACTGCAGTGCAGCGGGCGCAGACCGAGTGGGCGAAGGACATCGCTAAGACCGGCCACGCCCACTTTGAGAAGGTCGAAACGGTCCCCGATGCTGGCACGGCCAAGGAGAATGTGCTGTACCTGGTCCTCAACCCGAAGACCCAGCACTACGACATCTACGCCAAGGTCGAGGGGGCGGTCGTCCTGCTGGACGACACCACCGTGGACCTGACCGGCTACGCTACCAAGGAGCAGCTGGAAGCCGTCTCCGGCGGGCTGGGCGGCACGGTCTATACGGCGACCAAGGAGGATCTGACCGCCTCGGATGAGAGCGTGATTACCGGCTACTTTGCACAGCACCCGGATGCAAAGCCCAAAAAGGGCGATGTGTTTGTGGTGGTCACCACCGTGGAGGGCAGCACCTATGAGCAGGCTGCTTACTTCTACGATGGTTCCAAGTGGTCTGCTATGACCGGCAGCGTGGATGCCGACAAGGTCATCCTGCGGGAAAATATCACCCTGGCGGGCGGCTATACCCAGGTGGGAAACCTGACCAAGAGCCAGAACGGCACGGCCACTTTCTCCACCAAGGGCAAGAGCGTTATGGACGCTCTGACCGAGATCTTCAGCAAGCGTCTTCAGCCCACCATCACGGCCCAGCCCTCTGTTGGTGGCTTTGCACTTACTGGTGCTGGCGCAGTTGAAGCCGGTACTAAGATTGCAACTGCAAATTATACCGCAGCCACCCTCTCTCCTGGTACTTATCAGTATGGTCCCGCAACTGGTGTCGCCGCCAGCAGCTGGAAGGTGGAGCGCATCACCGACCAGGGCACCGAGCAGGTAGCAAGCCAGGACGCTGCATCCCTGTCCGGCGGCTCAGACGATAACGGCGGCGCAGGCTTTGTCATTGGCGATGCAGGCGGCACAGCGGTGTCCAGTCTCAAGTACCGAGTTACGGCTACTCATGGCAAGGGCGTAACTGCAAAAGACAATCTGGGCGCAGACTCTGCGCCGGTGGTGGCCATCGAGGCGGATACCAAGACCCGTGAGACTGCCGCTTATACCCCGTACCGGAACTATTTCTACGGTGCTACCCCGGCAAAGCCCGCTCTGGATACTGCGTATATCCGTGGGCTGACCAAGAGCAACAAGGCGTATGCGGCCGGGACAATCACCCTGTCCGTGCCTGCTGGTGCGCAGCGGGTGTGCATCGCCTGCCTGGCCACCAAAAAGGGCGTGACCAAGGTTATCAACGAAAGTGCGATGAACGCCGATGTGACCAGCACCTTCGTCAAGTCTACTGTGGCCGTTGAGGGCGCTGCTGGCTATACCGCTCAGGACTACAATGTCTGGGTGTTTGAGCCTGCTGTGCCCTACGAAAACAAAGCGACCCTGAAGGTCACGCTGGGTTAAGGAGGGATAAACAATGGCTGTAAATAATACTGCAAAGACCTATGCCAAGATGGAGTTCCCGCTGGCGATGCAGCGTCAGGACGCTTTTGCTCTGGATCCCACCTGCGTCTGGCCGTCTCTGGCGGCGGCGCAGGAGTACGCAAAGTCCAACCCCACCGCCTACATTGGGCAGGTGCTGTCCGTAGTGACGGGCGGCACCGCTGTCAGCTACACCATCGCAGATGCCGCAGGCACCCTGGCTCCGCTGGGGGCGGCCGCGGTGGCTGTGGCGACCGACCCCGAAGTTGGCGAGATGCTCACCGAGGTTTTTGGTAAGTAACACGATTTTATATTTTGGAGGTAAATTACAATGGCATACGATATCAACAAGCTGGTCAAGCTCGCTTCTCTCAAGGCTCTGGCAGAAAGGGTCAACACCGAGCTGAGCACCGTATTCAAGAGCGGCAAGGTGGAGGGCAACAAGGTCAAGCTGTTCACCAGCACCGACAAGACCGGCACTGCCGCCTTTGAGTTCGACTTCCCGGTGGAGATGGTGCTGGATCAGGCCAAGACCGCCTTTGTCCCCAAGTTCACCTGGTCGCTTGAGACCTACCCCGGCTCTGAGGACCCCGGCCTGAACGGCAAGCCGGTCATGGTGCTGGCCGTAAAGGGCAGCGACGGTTCCGTCAACTATTCCTTCATGGGCATGGCCGCCCTGGTGGATACCTACAAGGCCAAGGTCGAGGGGAAGGACGCTTCTACCACCGTGACCATTGCGGGTTACGAGGTGGATGTGAAGGTCAATGTCAGCAAGGAGCCGAACAACGTTCTGGAAGCTCGTGCCGATGGCCTGTATGTCCCGAAGACTGACATCTCCGGCAAGGCCGACAAGGTGCAGCCCGCTGTGGATGGCAACTTTGCTGGCCTGGACGCCAGCGGCAACCTGACCGACAGCGGCAAGAAGGCTGCCGACTTTGTGGCGGCCGAGGCTGGCAAGCGCCTGATGACCGATGCCGAGGGCACCAAGCTGGGCGGCATTGCGGCAAACGCCACCAAGGTGGAGCGCTCCGCCACCAATGGCAACGTCAAGATCAACGGCACCGAGACCCAGGTCTATAAGGAGCCGGAGGACGTGATCCACGGTGCCATCGCATCCTCCGGGGAGATCTCCGCCATGCTGACCGAGGTCTTCGGCGCATAAGCAGCCGCTCAGATCGTGTGGAGAGGGAGACTGCTGATGCGGTCTCCCTTTTCTTTTTTAAGGAAGGAGGCATGATGTGAAAATTACACAGTTGGATGCCTTGAAGCAGACGGCACAGCGTGCCAAAGGGTATGTAGCAAAAAGGATCGGGGAGCTGAGCAGCGCCACGCTGGATGCGATACAGGAGATGGACCGTGCAAAAGCTGACCGGGTCGCAGCTGTAACCATTACTATCCCAGCAACTGGCTGGGTTGCAGATAGTAAGTGGGCTGAGTACCCGCTGCGGTACGATGTTGCGGCAGCTAGCATCACAGCTGCCGACCACGTGGCTGTTACGGTGCTGCCTGATAGCTTGTCCACAGCAGCAACATGCGGCCTGTGCCCGGTCTGCGAAACCCAGGCTGGCAAGCTCCGGATCTGGGCACGCAAAGCACCGAGTAAATCGCTGAATGCGTCGTATGCCATTTTGCAGGGCGAAACAAAGGAGGGATGAACCATGGCGTGGGGTATTGTAAACACAACTCCGAAAGATATCGTGGATATAGCTCATGGCGGCACTGGCGCGACTACTGCAGCGCAGGCTCGTCAGAACTTAGGGGCGGCTGCTTCCAGCCATACCCACGATGACCGGTACTATACCGAAGCGGAAGTAAACAACCTTTTGAATGGAAAGGCTGCTTCCAGCCACACCCACGACGACCGGTACTATACCGAATCGGAAGTCAATGCGAAACTGAACGCAAAGGCCAACAGCAGCCACACCCACGATGCTGGCAATATCACATCCGGCATTTTCGCTGTGGGGCGTGGCGGCACTGGCGCATCCACTGCATCGCAGGGGCTTGCGAATTTGGGCGGAATGCCCAAAGCGGGTGGCACCTTTACGGGGACGGTGTACTTTGGCGGCAGTGGCACTTACATCAAGACGGACGGAACTGCCCAGTTTACCAAGGCGCTGGGCGCTGCCTACAACGCAGACTACGCAGAGTTTCTGCCCCGGGGGGAGCAGACCCAGCCCGGGGACATCGTGGCGCTGGACACCGACAGCCCGGCGGAACGGTATCTGCTGGCTACCAACCGCAGCCGCCGGGTGGCGGGGGTGCACACCGATGAGTGCGCCATGCTGATCGGCGGTAATCCGGCAGAGCCGGGCAAAAGCTACCTGGAGACCAACCTGCCGCAGTATATCCCGGTGGCCCTGGCGGGCCGTGTCCGGGTGCGGGTGATGGGTCCGGTGCATACCGGGGACATCATCCTGCCGTCGGAGGAGCCGGGCGTGGGCCGTGCGGCAAAGCCCGGCGACCGGGCCGACCCGGCCACTGTGGTTGGCTACGCCGTAGAGGGGGACGATCGGACCGACATCCGGCGGCTGAGAGTGCGGATTGGAGGGTAAGATATGCCGAAAGCAAATGACCTGATCTCGTCGGCAGATTTTTTGAATCTGAAAGCCACCGTCAAAAAAGAGATCGCCCGGCGCTCCAATGCGAAGAGCACTGGCAGCATGGCTGCATACAACGGCGCCGCTTACGAGTACACCACCAAGCCCGCCAAGGGGGGCAAGGTGGCACAGGAGCACATCAACAAAATCACCCAGCCGCTGGATGCCGTGAACGGCGGCAAGCTGACTCCGGCTGCCGGTGCAGCCATCCGGGCGGCAACGCTGACCGATGCGGCCATCCTGGCTGCGAATCTCGCCCAGAAGTCGCCGACCAGCGCACAGAGTGCTACTGGGTGCAAATCCAGTTGCAGTGGGCTGTGTGCTACCGGATGCTACTCCGGCTGCACCGGCTGCACGGGCAGCTGCACTGGTAGCTGTACCGGCAGCTGCACAAAAACCTGCGCAAACGACTGCACGGGTGGTTGCAAGACCGGATGCACTGGTAGTTGTACCGGCAGCTGCTCTGGCAAGTGCGGCAGTGGGTGTTCTTCCAGCTGCACCGGCAGCTGTGACAGCTCCTGTGACGGTGACTGCGACGGTGACTGTGATGGCAGCTGCGGCGATAGCTGTGAGCAGGCGTGCAGCGCTGGCTGCGGTGGTAACTGCGGCGGCTGTGCAAGCGGGTGCGGCGGTGGGTGCTACATGAGCTGCCTCGGTGGCTCTCTGATTGGATGAGGTGAACTATGGAAAACAGCCGAAGCTTCCGGGAGCACATCTTCCCGGAGACCTACTTATATGATAAGCACCGCCTGCTCTGGAAGTACCTGTGTGGAGAGATCCTGGCGGCAGAAGATCTGGCTGAAGCCAAGAAGCTTCTGCCGGAGGAGGAGCAGTTCTTCCGCATCCTCCGCTATCTGGGGGCGTTCCAGAATCCCAAAGTGATCGACTTTGCTGGCTGGCTTGCCCATGCACGGCAGGCGGTGGATCTGCTGATGACAGAGTGCAGAGCAGACCCGCACAGTGAGGATGAGACCCAGCTGCTGGCCTATGGACTGGCGCTGCGCAGCGCTCCCCAGGAGCTTTACCCGGCGGCGGAGCTGCCGGGAGAGCTGCTGGATAAGTTTGTGGCACTGGATACCTACACAGATGCGACCATTTGGGCGCTGCTGATCATCTGCTCGGTAGCACTGGAGCAGATGGAGGCCCTGCCCGCAGAGCAGCAGGATATGCAGCTCTTTTTGCAGCTGCTGGACAAGTTTGTGGTCGTCCGGGATCTGGCCCAGGTATCGGAAAGCTTCCGGGTCGGCACGATGGAAGGACGTTTGTGGGGGGATATCGTCAATGAAAAGCGAAGTTATTGAGCTGACCTGGGAGGAAAGCTCCCTGGTGGAGCGGCTGAACTATATCTGGCAGAGCGAAAAGATGCTGGTGGAGGTGCTGGCCCGCCAGCTGGGGGGCAGTGAGATCCCGGAGGCGAAAGCGATGCTGGAGGATGCCTGCGCCCAGTGCAAGAGCGCATATCTGGCGCTGCGGGTGGCGCAGGACGAAGTGCTGGCTGCGCATCTGGGGCCGGAGCACGGCCCGGTGCAGTTCACCTTTGATTTCCGCCAGCAGGAGGTGATGATCGGTGCACAGGCATAACGAGGAATATACCGAGCTGATCCGCAAGATGTTCCCCGGCAAGGGAACGGAAAAGGGAGCGATTGCCCGCAATGTTACCATCCAGGTGACCGGAGACTGCAACCTGCGCTGCTCTTACTGCTACGAGCACCACAAGAGCTGCGGAGCCATGAGCCGGGAAACGGGTGAGCGGATCGTGGATTATTTGATCGACCTGTGGGAGGGCGGTACCGGGGACTTTATCAACCGGGACACCCAGGGCATCGTGCTGGACTTCATCGGCGGGGAGCCGCTGCTGGAAGCCGAGCTGATCGAGCACATCCTGGACTACTGGTTCCAGCAGTGCTGGCAGCGGCAGTGCCCCCTGGGGCCTCGGATGCGGGCCAGCTTTGCCACCAACGGCCAGGTGTGGTTTACCCCGGAGGTGCAGCACCTGCTGGCAAAGTACCATGAGTTTATGGCCGTGACGGTCAGCATCGACGGTGTGCCGCAGCTACATGATAAATACCGCTTGACCCCGGCAGGCCAAGGCAGCTTTGACAAGGCGTGGGCGGCTTTCCAGGATGCCAGACGGTACGGTTGGACGGGCAGCAAGATGACCTTTGTGCCCGAGAGCTTTCCTTATATCCTGCCCAGCATCCAGCAGATGGTGCAGGCAGGGTGCGAGGACATCCTGTGCAACTACGCTTTTGAGCCTGTGTACACCGCCCAGGATGCTGCTGTGCTGTACGACCAGCTGCGGCAGGTGTCGGAGTGGCTGCTGGATACTGCCCCGGATGTGTGGGTCAGCATCCTGGATGAGACCATCGGCGAGCCGGACCCCCAGGACCACAACTGGTGCGGGGGCACGGGGGCCATGCTGGCATTTGCGCCGGACGGCAAAGCCTACCCCTGCATCCGGTATGCGCCGATTAGCATCGGCCAGGACAGAGCCGCCCCCATGTGCCTGGGGGATTGCTACGCAGGTCTGTATGCGACCCAGGCCCAGCGGGACACCAAGGCCATGCTGGACAGCATCACGCTCACCAGCCAGTCCACCGAGGAGTGCATCCACTGCCCGGTAGCCACCGGCTGCGGCTGGTGCAGCGGCTACAACTATGAGTGCACCGGCACGCCCAACAAGCGCATCACCCATATCTGTCTGGCCCACAAGGCCCGGGTGCTGGCGGCCTGCTACTACTACAACAAGCGCTTTTGCACCTTGGGGGACTGCGCCCCCAAGCCCATCCACCTGCCCCGTGCCGAGGCAGAGAGCCTGATCGGCAAGGCGGCAGCGGACGAACTGTGGGCCTTGCAGGCCCAGGCGGCGGCGCAGGTGCGCAAAAACAATGAGTAAGGAGGATGTATGAAAACCTACGGCATTGATGTATCCCATCACCAGGGGAAAATCGACTGGGCGTGCACGGCCAGAGAGCTGTCCCGGGTAAACGGCGGCACAAGCCCTGGATTTGCCATCCTGCGGGCTGGGTACAGCGCACGGCATGGCAAGGGCGGGCTGATCCTGGACAAGCAGTGGACGGCAAATGTCGCTGGCTGTGAGACCAACGGTGTGCCTATGGGCGCATATTTTTACAGCTACGATACCTCTGCCGAGGCTGCAGCCGCCACTGCCAGGCAGGTGGTGGACCAGCTGCGAGGGCATAAGTGGGACTACCCGATCTACTTTGATGTAGAGTACGAGCCGTTTAACACTGGTAAGGATGGCTCTGGCCGCAGCCGGGCTCAGGTGAAAGCTGATAACACGACGATTATCAAGACGGTCCTGGATATTTTCGAGCAGGCTGGCTACTATGCAGCTGTATACTGTAGTCGGGATTTCTTCCAGAGCTATACGAATCTTAGCGAACTGAAAGCGTTTGACAAGTGGGAAGCGGCCTACACGAAAGTGGACACCAGCGCCGTGCAGAACGGTCTGTGGCAGTACAGCAGCACTAACGCTCTTGATATTGCAGGGTTCGGCAAAAGGCTGGACTGCGATGTGTCGTACAAGGACTACCCGGCCATTATGCGCAGAGCACGCCTGAATGGCTTTTGAGAGGGGAGGGTGACGTGTGACAGGAGCAGAAGAATTTAAGCTGATTTTTGGTGGTGTTACGCTCTGGCAGGTTGTGGAGCTGGGCTTAGCTGTCAGCTTTGCGGCAATGATCTATCGCAAAGTCAAGAGCTATATCGTGGAAAGGCACGACGCCGAACAGGAGCGGGATGAGAAGTTAGCTCAGGCGTTGGACAGCATTAACAAGTATCCCGAATACAGAGCACAGAGCCTGAAAATCCAGGATGAGCTTCGGGGAGAGATTGCCGAGCTGAGAAGTAGCCAGCAGCAGACTGCCCAGCGGCTGCAGAAGATGGACGAGGAGCAGCGCACATTAAAGCGCAATGAACTGCGGGATCGGCTGCTGGAAGCGTACCGCTATTACACCGGTAAGGGCGCCTGGAACATCATGGAGGCCGATGTGTTCTGGGAACTTTTTTCGGATTATGAAAAACTTGGTGGAGATGGCTTTGTTCACGGTAAAATCGAGCCTGCCATGCGAGCGCTGCCGGTACAAACGATCTCTGCCCAAGAAGATGACTGATAAAGAAAGGAAATGACTTATGGCAAACAAAATTGAAACTGGCACGATTGTGCGCACGGCACTTCTGGGTCTTGCCCTGACCAACCAGATTTTGAGTGCTACTGGGCACCCGGTTCTCCCGATCGAGAACGCAGAGCTGGAGACGCTCATCACCACCAGTATGACTGTGGGTGCAAGCCTGTGGGGCTGGTGGAAGAACAACTCCTTTACCCCGGAAGCGATCGAGAGCGACAAGCGGATGCACGACCTGAAGACGCAGATCCACTGAGACTGCAAAGCAAAACTCCCCCCGCACGGGCCTCTTGAAGGCTTTTGCGGGGGGAGTTTTTTGTTTATGACAGGGCACTGCTTGCCACGGCCTCGGCAATCTGTTCCGGTTGTACGGATGCTCCAAATTTCGCCTGCAAAAAAATCAGGAGTGCCAGTGCGATGATTGCAAAGATATGGAAACAGTAAACACCAGGATACCGATAGAACGTTGAGAAGAGCCAGTTTTTGCTTTTTGGAACTTCCCTGGCAATGGAGTGCCCGGAGATCTTCGCAATGAAAAAAACCAGCATGAATAACAGGTCGAACACAAGAATGCCAACAAAAACAGAGTAGAATGTAATAATATATACGTTAACCTGGTTCAGCTTATTGAAGCCTGATGTGAACATCGAAACGCCCGACATAAAACCTATGACTACGGCTGAGAAAATGCCGAGAATTGTAATGGATTGCTCGTGGAAACCGCTTACTCGTTCGTCCAATTTTCTGCTGGCTTCCTCTGTCGCTTGATTTAACTTTATCGCTTCGCTCTGCATACGTTCTGCACGGTCTGCATCTCGTTTTACTTGATCCATCCGGTTTATCCGAAGGCATTCGAGCTCCACATGATCCAATAATTTTTGTACGGACTTTAAAATTCTACAAGAATTGGGATCTTCTTTCATTCTTGCATAGTCCACCACTCTGTCCAAGTAAACCGGCAGGGAATCACGCTGGTCTGGATCGTATTTTTCCAAGCTGGATGAAATCGTATAATACGAATGCCGAAAATCCGGGTCATCATATATCTTGCAAAAACGCTCCCAGCATTCTTTGGCAAAATCTGTTGCGGGTTCAGAGTCAAGCTCATCGACACCGCCCTTTTCAACCATATCGCCTAAAAGCTCGATAAGTTGCGTCATTTTACTTTCAACAAGTTTATTCGGCATACTTCAACCCTTTTACTTGATTTGAAGCGGATCATTCTTGTTAAAGAAGTCCCGGATGCTCACAATGTCGATCGTTTGATTTCGGAAAGTGTTCAGCCATGGATCCTCTGTGTGAGTTTTTTCGACCAGTTGCCTTGCGGTACAGCATAGACAAGCGTTCACCACTTTGCAGACATAGCCAGACTCGCCATGGCTCAAACCGGCAAAATAGTTTGGAATATCTTCCGATTCGATCGGTGCAGCACCATAAGAGCAAAACTTGAAGTATGCCTCTGGTACAACCGGACCATAGGCCCAGTTTACGATTTCGTCATTGAAAAGCGGTTTTCCAAATCGATCAAGATAGTATCCCTGTACATAGTAAAGAGTCTTTTGAAGTTTCAGGTTTGTTACTTGGTATCCGTATATTGCAGCATAGGCAATGATATTCTTCGACAATTCGATTGCGGTCATTGTCAACGCTCCTTTTCCGTAATGTATAGTTCTCCTTCATATATTATAGCAAAAAGTGATTTTTTTTGCTCTGTCACTTTATACGAACATCATACTATATTTTGTTGCGTTCTGTCAAAAATCTGCATGGACATATTTTGCGTCACAATAAAACAAAAATCCCGCCTCGCTAAGGCAGGACTTTTTCCGGTTGCCTTCCTGAAAGGGAGAAAGCTCTAAGGCAAAGAAGGGGGGAGCGATCATTTTCTTTTTGTATGATAGCAAGAAAGGGGTGGCCGGGACGGAGAAGGTGTGGCTCAATCGTTTGCTCAATATTGCTGCCGACTTTTTGCCGACTTTTTGAGGTCTGCAAAACCGCACAAGAGTGCAGAAGGTTTCGTTTTTTTCGCACAGAGAAAAACAAAAAAACCGCATGAATACTCGTTTTCTGAGTATCCATGCGGTTTTATGGCTTGGAGCAGGATACGGGACTCGAACCCGCCGCCTACTGCTTGGGAAGCAGTCGCTCTACCGGATGAGCTAACCCTGCAAGTGCTTATTTATATTAGCAGATTCTGCTGGCTTTGTCAACAGGTTTCCGGAAGGGATTTTCGACTTTTTGGGTTTTGGGGCCTGTCTGCTCCGGAAAATAGATGGATATACCGGCCGGAGATGAAAAAAAGCTTTTCTTTTGACGGTTTCATGGTATACTGTGCTATATAATAGGCTATATAATAGGCGGTCTTTCAATAAGGGCGCCTATGGCATGAGCCCTTCCTGCCCTGGATGGGGTGGACAATGGCCGCCCGGGGCTGCCCGGCGGCAGATCATGAAAAAAGAGAGGCGGATGGAAATGTTGGATATGATTCAATGCACCAGCGGCGGAGCCTACTATGCCCGTGGAGAATGGGTCCCGGCGGATGAAAACGCAGGCCAGGTACTGGCGTCCAAGGGCTTTGATGCGGCTGCAGCAGCCCAGGCCAAAAAAGGCACGATGGCCTATGGCATCCTCAGTGCGCATAACCACAGCGGGGATGACGACGCATTGCAGCTGAAGTTCGATGCTATGGCCAGCCACGATATCACCTTTGTGGGCATTATCCAGACAGCGCGGGCTTCCGGGCTGGAGCGTTTCCCGATCCCGTATGTGCTCACCAACTGCCACAACAGCCTGTGTGCAGTGGGGGGGACGATCAATGAGGACGACCACCGGTTTGGTCTGTCCGCCGCTCAAAAATACGGCGGGATCTTTGTTCCGCCCCATCTGGCGGTGATCCACCAGTATATGCGGGAGCAATTTGCCGGCTGCGGCAAAATGATTCTTGGTTCGGACTCTCATACCCGTTATGGTGCTTTGGGCACTATGGCCATCGGTGAGGGCGGCGGCGAGCTGGCAAAGCAGCTGCTGGGCCGCACCTACGATGTGGCCCGGCCCGGCGTGGTGGCCATCTACCTCACCGGAGCGCTGCCTGCTGGCTGCGGCCCCCACGATGTGGCCATTGCGCTGGTGGGCAAGCTGTTCCAGAGCGGCTATGTCAAGAACAAGGTCATGGAATTTGTAGGCCCTGGCATCGCTTCGCTGCGGCAGGATACCCGCAATGCCATTGATGCGATGACCACCGAGACCACCTGCTTGTCCTCTATTTGGGAAACAGACGAGACCACCCGCCGTTTCCTGGCTGCACATGGCAGAGAGAAGGATTATAAGCCCCTGGCTCCGGCAGAGCTGGCCTATTACGATGGCCTGGTCACGGTGGATCTGTCCCGTATCCGCCCCATGATCGCCCTGCCGATGCACCCGTCCAACGCATTCACCATTGAGGAACTGAACGCCAACCTGGAGGATATCCTGCACCAGTGCGAGCAGAACGTGCAGCAGCTGGTGGGCCGAAAGGACGTAAAGCTGGATCTGTGCAGCAAGATCGAAAATGGCCGGCTGCGGGTGGATCAGGGGGTCATTGCAGGCTGCGCCGGCGGCCTGTTCGACAGCATCTACGAGGCCAATTCCATCCTCAAGGGTCATACCGGCGGCTGTGGAGATTATGCCCTCAGCGTATACCCCGGCAGCCAGCCCATTATGATGGAGCTGGTGCGCACGGGGGTCATTGGTCAGCTGATGGCCAGCGGCGCAACGGTGCGCACGGCTTTCTGCGGTCCGTGCTTTGGTGCAGGAGATGTGCCCGCCAACGGAGCGTTGTCCATCCGGCATACCACCCGCAACTTCCCCAGCCGGGAGGGTTCCAAGCCCGGTTCCGGCCAGCTGTCCGGCGTGGCGCTGATGGATGCCCGCAGCATTGCAGCTACCACGGCCAATGGCGGCCTGCTGACCGCCGCCACCGAGGTGGATTACGATCCTACCGTACCGGAGTACCAGTACGACCCCTCCAGCTACGATGCCCGGGTCTACCAGGGCTTTGGCAAGGGCAGCTACGACACCCTGCTCAAGCTGGGTCCCAACATCAAAGACTGGCCGGAGATCGCCCCCTTGGGGGAGAACCTGCTGTTGAAGGTGGCTTCGTTCATTACCGACCCTGTCACCACCACCGACGAGCTGATCCCTTCGGGCGAGACCAGCTCCTACCGTTCCAACCCCTTGGGTCTGGCCGAATTTACCCTTAGCCGCAAGGACCCCGCCTATGTGGGCCGTGCCAAAGCCGTCCAGTCGGAGGAGGCTGCCCGCCGGGCAGGGCAGGGGGATGCGTCCCTGCTGGATAAGATCCATGCTGTGCCCGGCTGCGAGGCTCTGACCTGGGCGGATGTACAGCTGGCTTCCACCATTTATGCGGTCAAGCCCGGCGATGGTTCCGCCCGGGAGCAGGCAGCCTCCTGCCAGCGTGTACTGGGCGCCGGAGCAAATATCGTGTCCGAGTATGCCACCAAGCGCTACCGCTCGAACCTGATCAACTGGGGTATGCTGCCGCTGCAGCTGTCCGGCCCGGCACCGTTTGGACTGGGCGATTATATCCTGATCCCCAATGTGCGCCAGGCGCTGGAAGGCGATTTGCAAAACATCCCCGCTTATGTGCTGGGGGAGAAGGTGCTGCCCTTTACTCTGTACATGGCTCCGCTGACGGCGGATGAGCGCCGCATCCTGGCGGATGGCTGCCTGATCAACTACTATAAACACTAAAAAAGAGGTCTTTACTTCATGCCTGGCGATCTTCATTCTCATTCTACATTTTCAGATGGCTCGGTGCCCATTGGCCGCCTGCCGCTCATGGCTTCCCGGCTGGGCATCGGCACACTGGCGGTCTCGGATCATGATACCCTGCTCAGTGTCCGCTACGCCTATGATCATCTGGTGCAGGAGGGGGTGCGTCTGATCCCCGCCACCGAGCTTACCGGCTACGATTTTGCCCGCAAACATCGGGTGCATCTGCTGTGTTATTGGCCTGACCCGGAGGACGAGGGGATGCGGGCGCACTGCGATCTGATGCGCCAGCGCCGCAACGAGTGCTGCCTGCAAAGCGCCCGGGAGCTGGAGGCGATGTACCCTCAGTTCCGTACCGAGCAGGCGCTGGAATACTGCAAGGACAGCGGGGTGCTGTATAAGTGCGACCTGATGCGGGCGCTGCAGCATCTTGGCCTGAGCGATGGCAATATTTACGGGGAGACCTACCATTACCTGTTTGGATGGGAGCCGCGGGGCGTGGTGCTGCACTCGCCGGAGTATCCGCCGGTGGAGCAGGTGCTGGATATGGCCCATAAGGCGGGAGCCGTGGTGGTCCTGGCACATCCGACGGTATATAAAAGTATGCCGCTGGTGCGGGAACTGGCTGCCGCAGGGAAGATCGACGGCATAGAGGTGGATCATCCCCGCAACAGCCCGGCAGACCGTGCAGAGTGCATCGAGCTGTGCCGGAAGTATGGGCTGATCCCGCTGGGCGGCAGTGATTTTCATGGAGCCAATCACAAAGTGCCCCACCCGCTGGGCACCTGCCTGACCGCGGATGAATCGCTGGCACGTCTGGAGGAACTGGCGGCGGCACGCCGTCATGTCCGGTGACCGGACGGATCAAGATATAGGATAAAAAAGAAAAGAGGATATCTAAACCATGAGCAAGAGTTTTCGTTACCCGAACCACGGCACCTGTTCCCGTGAGACCCTGATCACCCTGAACGAGGACCATACCATTGAATCCATCCAGGTGGTGGGCGGCTGCAATGGCAACCTGAAGGGCATCAGCAGCCTGCTGCAGGGCATGAAGGCAGAGGACGCCATTGCCCGTATGGAGGGTACCACCTGCGGTCCCCGTCCCACCAGCTGCCCGGACCAGATCGCACAGAATCTGCGCCGCGCTCTGGCAGAGCTGGGCTAAGCGCTGCAAAACCATCCAATAGAAAAAAGTCCCGCCCCACAGCAGGTAGCTCTGCCGTGGGGCGGGACTTTGCTTATATTAGGATAGGGGCACAAGGGGCGGCACACACAAAGCGGCGGCCCGTGCCATGCTTACTGCTTCGCCTTCATATAGATGTGATGGGGCAAACCGGCAATGTACAGCGGGGTCAGCTCCGCCTGGATCAGCGGGCGGGCGTAAGCCAAAAATTCCTCCGTCATCTGGGTATGGTTCTCGTTCATCCAGCTCAAGGGCACCTTTTTCTCCAGATTGGCTACTTCGCTGATGGGGTGCAGCTCGGTGGTGCACTGGTAGGGGTTGTTGGACAGGCGCTTCAATGCAACCATCTGCCCGGTGACGCCCTCAAAAGCAGCCTTGGCGGCAGCGCCGCCCACCTGGTATGCTTCGGTGATATCGGTGCGGCTGGTCAGGTGACCGGCACAGCGCTGCAGGGTAGCAAGCTCGATGCAGCGGGTCTTGGTGTCCAGCTTGCGGGCGATCACGTTGGCCAGATACCGGGCAGTGCCGGTCAGGGCTTTGTGGCCAAAGGCGTCCACTGCGTGCACATCATCCGCCAGCTCACAGACATAGCGGCCGTCCTCCAGCTTGACGCCCTCGGAAACAGCGATCACGATGCTGGGCTTGGTCTCCTGCATGGCCTGGACCTTTTCGACAAAACGATCCACATTGAACGGCACTTCCGGCAGGCAGATCATATCCACGCCTTCACAGTCATCGCTCTTGGCCAGGGCAGCGGCGGCGGTCAGCCAGCCGGCATTGCGGCCCATGATCTCCACAACGGTGACATATTTGGTGCCGTAGACCGTAGCATCCCGGATGATCTCCTTCATCACCACACCAATGTACTTGGCCGCAGAGCCATAGCCGGGGGTGTGGTCAGTGACCATCAGGTCGTTGTCGATGGTCTTGGGCACGCCCATGAACCGGATATCGCTGTCGATACGGGTGCCGTAGTCTGCCAGCTTGCCGATGGTATCCATGGAGTCGTTGCCGCCGATGTAGAAGAAGTAGCCCACATCCAGCTTGTCCAGGATCGCAAACAGCTTTTTGTAGACCGACTCATCCTCCCGCCAATCCGGCAGCTTATAGCGGCAGCTGCCCAAAAAGCTGGAAGGGGTGCGCTTCAGCAGCTCGATGTCCAGGTCATCCGTGAGGTACTGGGACAGATCCACGACCCGCTCCTCCAAAAGCCCCGCTACACCATTGCACATACCGTACACGACGGATGCGCCGCGGTTTTTGCAACTTTCAAACACACCGGCCAAGCTTGCATTGATGACCGAGGTGGGGCCGCCGGATTGACCAACGATTGCGTTCTTACCCATGATGATTTCTCCTTTTTTGTTTTCGGCTTTGATCGGCTTTATCCTGCCCGGCAGCAGCAGGGCGGGACAGAGCCTTTATTGAGATCGTGCAGGCGCACGAAAACAAGACTAAAGGGATGGGGGAAAGGGGCTGCATCCGGCAGGATACGCCAGGTGCAGAACGGGATCAAAGGCAGATGTGACGGGGGGTGCCGTTGACGTAAACAGGGGTCACCTCATCCAGGATCAAGGGGCGGGCGTACTCCTCAAAAGCGGAGGTCACCTGCATCCCGTCCGGGGTGATCCATTCCAGCGGGACCTTCTTTTCCAGGTTGGCCACCTGCTGCACATCCACCAGCTCCGTGACACACTGATAGGGGTAGGCAGAGATCCGCTTCAGCGCGACCATGCGGCCGGTCTCCCCGGCAAAGGCGGCAGCGGCAGCGGCGCCGCCCACGGCGTAGGCTTCGTTTACGTCGGTGCGGCTGGCCAGATGGCTGGCGCAGCGCTGCAGGGTGGAAAACTCGATCGCGCGGCTCTTGCAGCCCAGCTTGTCGTGGATCAGCTCGGACAGATACCGGCTGGTTCCGCTGAGGATGGCTTTGTGGCCAAAGGCATCCAGCTGCCCGGCGGTGGACACCAGGTCGCACAGATAGGTGCCGTCTGCGGTTTTGACGCCCTCGCTGGCGGCAATGATCACGTTGGGCTTTGTGCGCTGCAGCTCGTCCACCCGTGCCAGGAATTTTTCCTGGTCAAAGGGCACTTCCGGCAGCAGGATCAGGTCGGGGCCGTCGCAGTCGTCGCCGCCGGCCAGGCAGGCGGCGCCGGCCAGCCACCCGGCATGACGGCCCATGATCTCGGCTACGGTCACGCTGCGCATATTGTAGACCGAGGAATCCTGGATGACCTCCTTGAGGATGGTGGCAATGTACTTGGCTGCGGAACCGTAACCAGGGGTGTGGTCGGTCAGACACAGGTCGTTGTCGATGGTCTTGGGCACCCCGATAAAGCGGATGGGGCTGCCCACCGAGCTGGCATAGCGGGAGAGCTTGGCAATGGTGTCCATGGAGTCGTTGCCGCCGATGTAGAACACGGCGCACACCTCGTATTTGTCAAACAGGGTAAACAGCTTGACAAAGGGGGCGCTGTCTTTTTCCGGGTCCGGCAGCTTATAGCGGCAGCTGCCCAGGTAACTGGAAGGCGTGCGCTTCAGCAGCTCGATGCTCAGCCGGTCGTCCAGCAGAACATTCAGCTCTACCAGCTCCTCCTTCAACAGTCCCTCGATGCCGTACTTCATCCCGTAGACCGTGTCGGCGCCCATGCTGCGGGCTGCCTTGTAGACACCCGCCAGGCTTGCGTTGATGACGGCGGTGGGGCCGCCCGACTGGCCGACGATGACGTTCCTGGCCATGATAGTTCCTCCTTCTTATCTGTGGGTTGGCTGCGGCTGGCTGGACTGTGTCGGATGCAAAAGCCCCGTGCTGCCCTGCACTGCATCACAAGAGCCCCGATGTCCCAAAGCCTGCGCCGCAAGTCGTACAAAAAAGTAGCAGCCTTGTTTGCACGGTTTTTGTAAAATGTGTAAATTCAGCTACGATTCTATTGTAACCATTTTGCGTGTTGTATGCAAGACCCAATTGGTTGCGAAGGCAAAAAAAATATGCTAAAATGGTACGACACAGGGGCTGTGTCCGGGTTTGTGCTCCCGGAGCCCTATGTAACGCCGACAGGAAAGGTGGATAAGACCACAATGGGCATCTCACACGAATATCATTCCGCACATGCACGGCCTGCGCAGCGCCGGGGCAAAAGCGTATTTATATTGCGGCTGGCTGGTACAGCTGCCGCCATTTTGCTGATCTCTGCTGCCGTGACAGCTGTTTTGCAGCACGGCGGGCCGGAACAGGCTGCCTCTGTTCCGGTACAGCCCAGCGGCACAGCGCAGGAGATCCTGGCGCCGCTGCCCATGCAGGGGCAGGGGACAACTGGAGAGCCGGATGTGCAGCCTGGAGTGGTGGAGCTGGAAGCGTTTGGTCCGGCTCTCCAAACACCGGGGGCATATGCGCTGCGTGCGTATGATGCGCAGACCATTCGTCAGCCCGCCTGTGGACAGGTGGACCTGAGCTACTTTGCGGATGCAGCGTTTCTGGGCGATAGCCTGACGGTGGGCTTTTCGGATTACAGCATCCCTCTGGGCGGTGCGCTGATCTGCGGCTATACCGGTGTGGGACCGGATGCCATCGTCAACCGCAGCACGGTCAAGAGCCCGGTCCGCGGTCCGGAAGTGGCGCTGGACGTGCTGGCGGCAGCGCAGCCCAAAAAACTCTATCTGCTGCTGGGCACCAATACCCTGACCAGGGCGGGCGCAGAGGGCAAGTTCCTGGCCTATTACGGCCAGATGCTGGATGTGCTGCGGCAGACGCTGGGGGATCAGTGCCGGATCTATGTGCAGTCCATTCCGCCGGTGCGGCCCAATGCAGCCGCCGAGCGTCCGGGTCTTGCCAGCGAGTCGCTGCGGGCTGTCAACGAGCAGCTGGCGCAGCTGGCGGATGCAAAGGGCTGCATTTACCTGGATCTGTGGGAGACGCTGGCCGATGGAGAGGGCAATTTGAAGGAGATCCTGGCTGCACCGGACGGCGTGCACCTGTCTGCCGGCAATGGCTATGGAGCCTGGGTCACCTATCTGCGCAACCACGCCCAGTACGACCCCGCCAACCCCTGGACCCCCGGCAGTGTATACAGCCAGGGCTGACCAAAGATAAAAATCCCCCGCAGCGGCTCTTTTCAGAGCGCTGCGGGGGATTTTTGTGTATTTTACAGCAGCTTACTTCTTCTTGCTCTTAGCTTTCATGCGCTGCTCGTGGTTCAGGATCTGCTTGCGGATACGCAGGTTCTGGGGGGTGACCTCCAGCAGCTCGTCCTGTGCCAGGAACTCCAGGCTGCCCTCCAGGCTCAGCTTGCTGATGGGCACCAAACGCAGAGCGTCGTCCGAGCCGGAAGCGCGGGTGTTGGTCAGGTGCTTGGTCTTGCAGATGTTCACGTCCACATCCTCACCGGTGGGGGTGTAGCCGATGACCATGCCCTCGTAGACCTTCTCGCCGGGTCCGATCAGCAGGGTGCCGCGCTGCTGGGCATTGAACAGGCCGTAGGTGACAGACTCGCCAGTCTCAAAGCTCACCAGAGAACCGGTGGCGCGGTTGGCGATCATGCCGGCCCACACATCGTAGCCGTCAAAGATCTGGTTCAGGATGCCCTCACCATGGGTGTCGGTCAGGAACTGGTTGCGGTAGCCGAACAGGCCGCGGCTGGGCATCCGGAACTCCAGACGCACACGGGTGTCGCCCAGAGCTTCCATCTGCTGCAGGATGGCCTTGCGCTGGCCCAGGCCGGTCATGACAGCACCCTGATACTGGGTGGGCACGTCGATCACCACGTGCTCCATGGGCTCGTAGGTCTTGCCGTCGATCACCTTGGTCAGAACGTGGGGAGGGGAGACCTGCAGCTCGTAGCCTTCACGGCGCATGGTCTCGATGAGGATGGACAGGTGCATCTCGCCACGGCCCATGACCCGGAAGGAATCAGTGGTGGGGGAGTCCTCCACCTTCAGGGCCACGTCCTTCAGCAGCTCCTTCTGGAGGCGGTCACGGATCTGGCGGCTGGTGACGAACTTGCCCTCACGGCCAGCCAGGGGGCTGTCGTTGACCGAGAAGGTCATCTCCACGGTGGGGTCATTGATCTTCACAAAGGGCAGGGGCTCCACCTGAGAGGGGCTGCACAGGGTGTTGCCGATGGTCACATCCGGCAGACCGGAGAAGGCCACGATATCGCCGGCGGTGATGTTGTCGCAGGGCTGGCGGCCGTTGGCCTGGAAGTCGTAGAGCTTGGTCAGGCGGCCCCGCATCTTCAGGTCCGGGTTGTGCCAGTCGCACACCACCACTTCCTCGCCTACCTTGGCCACGCCGTTCTGGATGCGGCCAATGCCAATGCGGCCCACGAACTCGTTGTAGTCCACAGAGGACACCAGCATCTGGAAGGGAGCCTCAGGGTCGCCTTCCGGGGGCTGGATGGTGTCCAGCAGGGTGTCGAACAGGGGCATCAGGTCGGTGCCGGGCACATCAGGGTCCAGGCTGGCGGTACCCTGACGGCCGCAGCAGAACAGGATGGGGCAGTCCAGCTGCTCGTCGGAGGCACCCAGGTCCATCAGCAGGTACAGCACCTCGTCGATGACCTCTTTGATGCGGGCATCGGGGCGGTCGATCTTGTTGATGGCCACCACCAGGCTCAGGTTCTGCTGCAGAGCCTTCTGCAGAACAAAGCGGGTCTGGGGCATGCAGCCCTCAGCGGCGTCCACCAGCAGCAGCACGCCGTTGACCATCTTCAGCACACGCTCCACCTCGCCGCCAAAGTCGGCGTGGCCCGGAGTGTCCACGATGTTGATCTTCACGCCCTTGTAGGTGCAGGAGCAGTTCTTGGCCAGGATGGTAATGCCGCGCTCACGCTCGATGTCGCCGCTGTCCATCACACGCTCGGACACTACCTGATTGTCACGGAACGCGCCGCTCTGGCGCAGCAGGGCGTCCACCAGGGTGGTCTTGCCGTGGTCAACGTGAGCGATAATAGCGACGTTGCGCAAATCGTTACGAACCATAAATATACAACCTCTCTATTCAGATCTTCTTAGAAGGAATATCATACTGTCTGAGTTTATCGCATCCCGGGGTAGTTTGTCAAGGTTGTATAAAAATTTTTTCAGTCTTTCGGCGTTTTGCCTGAGAAAAACCTGCGTTTTTGGGGGGCGCTGGGGCACAAAATGTGGTATACTGAACGTAACCCAAAGGTTTGTGGGAGATGGCAGCGGGATGCTTGCATTTTCATGGACCGGGGGCCATTATAATGTATTATTAAGGCCGTTTCAACGCCCGTGCTCCGGGCGCGATGGGAGGTGTCCACTGTGAAACTGACATTTTTAGGTGCGAACCATGAAGTTACAGGCAGCTGTACCTTGTTGGAGGCCGCCGGCAAGCGGATCTTGATCGACTGCGGCATGGAACAGGGACGGGATACCTATGAAAACCAGCCTTTGCCGGTGCCGGCAGGTGAGGTGGACTGTGTGCTGATCACACACGCCCATATTGACCATACCGGACTGCTGCCGCTTTTGGTGCGCAACGGTTTTGGGGGCGAGATCTACGCCACGACACCTACGGTAGAGCTGTGCGGCATCATGCTGCGGGACTCGGCGCATATCCAGGAGTTTGAGGCGGAGTGGAAAAACCGCAAAGGCCAGCGCTCCGGTGCAGACCCGGTGGAGCCCATGTACACGGTTCAGGATGCAGAGGCGGCCATCAAACTGTTCCACGGCGTGCCCTATAACACGCAGTTTGCCCTGGCGCCGGGGGTAGAGGTCCGCTTTGTGGATGTGGGACATCTGCTCGGCTCGGCCAGTGTGGAGATCTGGATCACAGAGGAAGGCAAAACGGTCAAGCTGGTGTTTTCCGGCGATATCGGCAACCTGAATCAGCCGATCCTGAAAGATCCCGCCTATCTGCACGAGGCAGATTATGTGGTGATGGAGTCCACCTACGGCGACCGCAGCCACGGCCCCCGGCCGGACTATGTAGGGGAGCTGAGCGCTATTTTGCAGCGCACCCTGGACCGGGGCGGCAATGTGGTCATCCCCAGCTTTGCGGTGGGCCGCACCCAGGAGATGCTGTATTTTATCCGGGAGATCAAAAACCGGGGCCTGGTCAAAGGGCACGGCAATTTCCCGGTCTATATCGACAGTCCGCTGGCCGTTGAAGCGACCCGCATCTTCCATGAGACGGATTCTGCCTGTTTTGATCAGGAAACACGGGAGCTGCTGGCACAGGGAGTCCACCCGATCCTGTTCCCGGGGCTGCGGGTCAGCGTGACCAGTGAGGAATCCCGCCAGATCAACTCGGACCGGGAGCCCAAGGTCATCCTTTCTGCCAGCGGTATGTGTGAGGCGGGCCGTATCCGCCATCATCTGAAGCATAACCTTTGGCGGCCGGAGAGCACCATCCTGTTTGTGGGCTATCAGGCCGCGGGCACCTTGGGACGAGTCCTGCTGGAGGGTGCCCCGCAGGTAAAACTGTTTGGTGAGACCATCGAGGTGCAGGCGGAGCTGTGTCAGCTGACCGGTATGTCCGGCCATGCAGACCGGGAAGGGCTGCTGCGCTGGATCGAAGCCTTTGACACAAAACCCAAGCGGGTATTCGTCAACCATGGCGAGGACGAAGTGGAGGACCGGTTCGTTCAGCTGCTGCAGGAGAGGGGCTTTACCGCTTGTGCGCCTTACAACGGGGCGCAGTGGGTCTTGGGCGCAGAGGGTGCAGTCTGTGTTCAGGAGGGTAGTCGGGAGAAGGTGCAGCGCCGCACTGGCACGGAGGGGCCGAGCCGTGCTGCATCGGTATTCCAGCGGCTGGTCAATGCAGGCCGCCGTCTGCTGCGGGTCATCGAGCACAACCAGGGCGGAGCAAACAAGGACCTGGCCCGCTTTGCCGACCAGATCAATGCCCTGTGCGACAAGTGGGACCGCTGAACCTAAGCGGGAAAGCGCCGACTGCGCATCCTTTTACAGCCCTGCCGGAAAGCACTGCCCGGCAGGGCTTTTTTGTGTGCGGCAGGGGAGGGAAAGGCAAGAGCAAACATAGACAAAATGCACAAGGCGCTTTTGGTCAGGAACGCAAAAAACAGAAAAATCAAGACGAAAAATACTCAAAGCATACACGTCTCCGGGTGTGCTGCAAAAACCGGCCTGAAAGAAAAAATCTGCTCAAAAACCCGAAAATGGCTTGACACCAGGGGTTTTTGTGTTATACTGAGATAGTATCACATAATGGCCTAGTGCGCCAAAAACGGGGTTTGAGGCGTCGGCACTTTGGGGCGTTCATCCTAAAGTTTGTTAAAAATGCCGAAACTCTCCGCGCTGCGCGGGCCGAATTATGTGCGTGTGCTCAAATTTCGACCCGCGTATGCAACATCCGTAGAGTATAAAAGTAAGGAGTGGTTGATTTTATGATGAAAGTCAAGCCCGTAAAGCTCGGCAAAACCGAGCGCATGAGCTTCTCCCACATCGACGAAGTCATCAGTATGCCCAACCTGATCGAGGTCCAGAAGAACTCGTATCAGTGGTTTCTGGACGAGGGCCTGAAAGAGGTCTTCCATGACATCGGCGCCATTGAGGATTACACCGGCAACCTGGCACTGAGCTTTGTGGATTTCCGCCTGGACAAGGAGCCGAAGTATTCCATCAAGGAGTGCAAAGAGCGGGACGTGACCTACGCTGCCCCGCTGCGTGTCACGGCTCGTCTGCTGAATAAGGAGACCGGCGAGGTCAAAGATCAGGAGATCTTCATGGGTGACTTCCCGCTGATGACCGATGCGGGCACCTTTGTGATCAATGGTGCAGAGCGCGCTATCGTCAGCCAGCTGGTCCGTTCTCCCGGCGTATTCTACGGCGATGCAAAGGACAAGGTGGGCAACGACCTGTACAGCGCCACCATGAACCCCAACCGCGGTGCCTGGCTGGAGTATGAGACCGATGCTTCCAACGTGTTCTATGTCCGCATCGACAAGAACCGCAAGCTGCCGGTCACCGTGCTGTGCCGTGCCCTGGGCCTGTCCTCGGATGAGGATATCCTGAACTACTTCGGCGAGGATGAGCGCATCCTGGCCACCCTGGAGAAGGATACCACCAAGAATAGGGAAGAGGGCCTGCTGGAGGTCTACCGCAAGCTGCGCCCCGGCGAGCCTCCCACGGTGGAGTCCGCTACCAGCCAGATCAATATGCTGTTCTTTGACCCCCGCCGGTACGATCTGTCCCGGTTTGGCCGGTACAAGATGAACAAGAAGCTGGCTCTGGCCCGCCGTATCATCGGCCATGTGGCTGCGGATAACGTGGTGGCCCCCCTGACCGGCGAGATCATGATCGAGGCTGGCTCCAAGATCACCCGCGCAATGGCAGAGCAGGCAGACGCTGCTGGTGTCAGCCTGGTCACCCTGCGCATCGATGACAAGGACGTCAAGGTCATCACCAACGGCTGTGTGGACGCACAGGCTTTCTTCTCCTTCGACGTGAAGGAGTGCGGCATCAACGAGCGCTGCTCTTTTGAGGAGATCCGCAAGATCCTGGACACCACCTCCGATGTGGAGGAGCAGAAGGAGCTGCTGTGCCGCAACCACGACCAGCTGATCGGCCGCACCGTTACCACTGCGGACATCTTTGCTTCCATCAACTACCTGAACGGCCTGGCCCACGGCATCGGCTCTACCGATGATATCGACCACCTGGGCAACCGCCGTATCCGCAGCGTGGGCGAGCTGCTGCAGAACCAGTTCCGCATCGGCTTCTCCCGTATGGAGCGTGTGATCCGTGAGCGCATGACCCTGCAGAGCCAGGATCAGAGCGTCATCACCCCGCAGGCACTGATCAACATCCGTCCTGTGGTGGCTGCCATCAAGGAGTTCTTTGGCTCCTCTCCGCTGTCTCAGTTCATGGACCAGAACAACCCTCTGGCTGAGCTGACCCATAAGCGCCGTCTGTCCGCTCTGGGCCCTGGCGGTCTGAGCCGTGACCGTGCTGGTTTCGAGGTCCGTGACGTTCACTACAGCCACTACGGCCGTATGTGCCCCATCGAGACGCCGGAAGGCCCCAACATCGGTCTGATCTCTTACCTGGCATCCTATGCTAAGATCAACGCATATGGCTTCGTGGAGGCCCCTTACCGTAAGGTGAAAAAGACCTACGATGAGGAAGGCCGCCTGATCGACCAGGTCGTTACCGATGAAGTGGAGTATATGACCGCTGATCTGGAGGACGAGTACGTCGTCGCCCAGGCCAACGAGCCCCTGGATGAGAGCAAGCACTTCAAGCGGCAGCGCGTGTCTGCCCGCCGCCGGGACGAGATCCTGGAAATCGACGCTGAAAAGGTCGATTATATGGACGTTTCTCCCCGGATGATGGTCTCTGTGGCAACCGCCTGCATCCCCTTCCTGGAGAACGACGACTGTAACCGTGCTCTGATGGGCTCCAACATGCAGCGTCAGGCTGTGCCTCTGATGGTCACCCAGCAGCCGCTGGTCGCCACCGGTATGGAGTACAAGGCAGCTACCGACTCTGGTACTGCTGTGCTGGCCAAGAACGACGGCATCGTGGAAAAGGTGGATGCAGACCATGTGCTGGTGCGCACCACCGCAGGTGCCCTGGAGGATTACGCTCTGGTGAAGTTTGCCCGCTCTAACGCAGGCACCTGCATCAACCAGCGCCCCATCGTGGAAGTAGGGGAGGCCGTCAAGGCAGGCCAGGTGCTGGCCGATGGCCCTGCTATGCGCAATGGTGAGATCTCTCTGGGCAAGAACGCTCTGATCGGCTTCATGACCTGGGAGGGCTACAACTACGAGGACGCCGTCCTGCTGAACGAGAAGATCGTCCGCGAGGATGTGTACACCTCCATCCATATCGAGGAGTACGAGACCGAGTCTCGTGACACCAAGCTGGGACCTGAGGAGATCACCCGTGATATCCCCAACGTCTCCGAGGATGCCCTGAAGGACCTGGACGAGCGCGGTATCATCCGCATTGGCGCCGAGGTCAAGAGCGGCGATATCCTGGTTGGTAAGGTCACCCCCAAGGGCGAGACCGAGCTGACCGCTGAGGAGCGCCTGCTGCGTGCTATCTTTGGTGAGAAGGCCCGTGAGGTGCGTGACACCTCCCTGCGTGTGCCCCATGGCGAGTATGGCATCATTGTGGATGTCAAGGTGTTCACTCCGGAAAACAGCGACGAGCTGCAGCCCGGCGTGCGCCAGGTGGTGCGCTGCTACATTGCCCAGAAGCGCAAGATCAGCGTGGGCGATAAGATGGCAGGCCGTCACGGCAACAAGGGTGTCGTTTCCCGCATCCTGCCGCAGGAGGATATGCCGTACCTGCCGGACGGCACCCCGCTGGATATCGTGCTGAACCCGCTGGGCGTTCCCTCCCGTATGAACATTGGTCAGGTGCTGGAAGTCAACCTGGGCTATGCAGCCAAGGCTTGCGGCATCAAGGTCATGACCCCGGTGTTCGACTCCGCACGAGAGAACGATATCGGCGATGCATTTGATACTGCCCGGGAGATGTGGCACGGCGAGAACGCCCCCGCATACCCCACCAAGCTCCCCCGGATCATGGGCGAGAAGGGCCATATCATCGACTTCTCCAAGATCGAGCTGGACCGTGACGGCAAGACCACCGTTTACGATGGCCGTACCGGCGAAAAGTTCGACAACCGGGTCACGGTGGGCTATATGTACTACCTGAAGCTGCACCACCTGGTCGACGATAAGATCCATGCCCGTTCTACCGGCCCCTACTCTCTGGTCACGCAGCAGCCCCTGGGCGGCAAGGCCCAGTTCGGCGGCCAGCGCTTCGGCGAGATGGAGGTCTGGGCACTGGAGGCTTACGGCGCAGCTTATACCCTGCAGGAGATCCTGACCGTCAAGTCCGACGACGTGGAGGGTCGTGTCAAGACCTACGAGGCCATCGTCAAGGGCGAGCCGGTGCCGCAGCCGGGTATTCCGGAGTCCTTCCGCGTTATGCTCAAGGAGCTGCAGTCCCTGGGTCTGGACGTGGTGGTCCAGGACAAGGAAGGCAACGAGATCGATATGCGCCAGAACTTTGACGACGAGGAGACCGGCTTTGATATGCGCGATGTTGCCGGTACCGAGACTGTCACTAACGAGAACGAGCTGGCAGGCGACTACACCATCAAGGACGCAGGCTCCAGCTTCGATGATCCTTCTGTGCTGGAGGACAGCTCCAGCGAAGCGGCTCCCGCTTCTTTTGACGAAGTGGACATTGAATGACCCCTTAGGGTCGCCCGCTGCGGCGGCCGGCAGAAAAGCCGGTGACCCGCCGCAGCCGGTGCGGACCCGCACAGCCGCGTGTTATCATCGAGACAACTAGAGATTAAGGAAGGGTTCGTTTCATGGAAAACAACGTTTTCGATTCGATCAAAATCGGCCTTGCCTCTCCCGATCAGATCCGCAAGTGGAGCTACGGCGAGGTGAAGAAGCCGGAGACCATCAACTACCGCACCCTGAAGCCGGAGCGCGACGGCCTGTACTGCGAGCGCATTTTTGGACCTACCAAGGACTGGGAGTGCCACTGCGGCAAGTACAAGCGCATCCGTTATAAGGGCAAGGTCTGCGACCGCTGCGGCGTTGAGGTCACCAAGGCAAAGGTCCGCCGCGAGCGTATGGGCCACATCGAGCTGGCCGCTCCGGTCAGCCACATCTGGTACTTCAAGGGCATCCCCAGCCGCATTGGCCTGATGCTGGACATCAGCCCCCGCCTGCTGGAGAAGGTGCTGTACTTTGCCAGCTATATCGTCACCAACCCCGGCCTGACCCCGCTGGAGAAAAAGCAGCTGCTGACCGAGAAGGAATACCGGGAGATGCAGGAGCGCTACGGCGATGAGTTCGAGGCATCGATGGGTGCTGAGGCCATCCAGGAGCTGCTGCGGGAGATCGACCTGGATCAGCTCAGTGCGGAGCTGACCGCTGAGGTGGAGAAGTCCTCCGGCCAGAAGCGTGTCCGCATCCTGAAGCGCCTGGAGGTCGTGGAGGCTTTCCGCATCTCCGGCAACCGCCCCGAGTGGATGGTCATGGACGTTCTGCCGGTGCTGCCGCCGGATCTGCGCCCCATGGTCCAGCTGGATGGCGGCCGCTTTGCTACCTCTGACCTGAACGATCTGTATCGCCGGGTCATCAACCGCAACAACCGTCTGCGCCGTCTGCTGGAGCTGGGCGCACCGGATATCATCGTCCGCAACGAGAAGCGGATGCTGCAGGAGGCTGTGGACAGCCTGATCGACAACGGCCGCCGCGGCCGTCCGGTCACCGGCCCCAACAACCGTGCCCTGAAGAGCCTGTCTGATATGCTCAAGGGCAAGCAGGGCCGCTTCCGTCAGAACCTGCTGGGCAAGCGCGTGGACTACTCCGGCCGTTCCGTTATCGTTGTCGGCCCTGAGCTGCGTATGGACCAGTGTGGTCTGCCCAAGGAGATGGCTCTGGAGCTGTTCAAGCCCTTTGTCATGAAGGACCTGGTGGAAAAGGGTATTGCCAACAACATCAAGTCCGCCCGCAAGATGGTGGAGCGTGCAAAGCCGGAAGTCTGGGACAGCCTGGAGACTGTGATCCAGGGTCATCCCGTGCTGCTGAACCGTGCACCTACCCTGCACCGTCTGGGCATCCAGGCATTCAACCCGGTGCTGGTGGAGGGCCGTGCCATCAAGCTGCACCCCCTGTCCTGTACCGCATTCAACGCGGACTTCGACGGCGACCAGATGGCTGTCCACCTGCCGCTGAGCGCGGATGCCTGCCGTGAGGCCAAGATGCTGATGCTGGCTTCCGGCAACCTGCTGAAGCCCTCCGACGGCGCCCCCGTCACCGTGCCTACGCAGGATATGATCCTGGGCAGCTACTACCTGACCACCGTCCGTGAGGAGGAGATTGGCGCCGGCAAGGTGTTCCGTGATGAGAACGAGGCCCTGATGGCCTATGCCGAGCACGTCATCTCCCTGCACGCTCCCATCAAGGTGCGCCGCACCATGGTGCTGGATGGCGTGGAGCGCAGCGGTCTGGTGGATGCCACCGCAGGCCGGATCATCTTCAATAACCCGATCCCCCAGAACCTGGGCTATATCGACCGTACCGATCCGGAGCACTGGCTGGAGTACGAGGTCAGCTTCCGCGTGACCAAAAAGACCCTGCCGGACATCATCTCCCGCTGCATGACCCGCAATGGCACCCGCGCCTGTGCAAAGATGCTGGATGCCATCAAGAGTCAGGGCTATAAGTATTCCACCCTGTCTGCGATCTCTGTGGCCGTCTGTGATGCGGTGATCCCGCCCCAGAAGGCAGAGCTGATCGCAGAGGCAGATAAGCAGGTCTCCCAGGTGGGCAAGCTGTTCAACCGCGGCCTGATCTCCGAGGGCGAGCGCTACAAGCAGACCATCGACATCTGGCAGGCGACCACCGACAGAGTCTCCAAGGCTCTGGCGGACAACCTGCCCAAGGACAACGAGATCTATATGATGGCGGACTCTGGTGCTCGTGGTTCTATGAACCAGATCAAGCAGCTGGCCGGCATGCGCGGCCTGCTGGCAAACACCGCCGGCCACACCATCGAGATGCCCATTCGTGCGAACTACCGCGAAGGTCTGAACATTCTGGAATACTTCGTTTCCGCTCGTGGTGCTCGTAAGGGTCTGGCAGATACCGCTCTGCGTACCGCAGACTCCGGCTACCTGACCCGCCGCATGGTCGACGTCTCTCAGGACGTTATCGTCCGCGAGATCGACTGCGGCACCACCGACGGCCTGTGGGTCTCTGAGATCCACGAGGGCAAGGAGAAGATCGAGAGCTTCCGCGAGCGTCTCATCGGCCGTTATGCCGTGGGCGACGTGGTGAATCCGGTCACCGGCAAGGTCATCGTGCCGGAAGGCAAGATGATCGACCTGTACGATGCAGACGAGATCGAGTCGGCTGGCATCACCAAGCTGAAGATCCGCAGTCTGCTGACCTGCCGTGCAAAGATCGGTGTCTGCGCCCGCTGCTATGGCTCCGACATGGCCAATGGTGAGCCGGTCCAGCTGGGCGAGTCCATCGGCGTTATTGCAGCTGAGTCCATCGGCGAGCCGGGCACCCAGCTGACCATGCGTACCTTCCATACCGGCGGTATCGCATCGGCCGAGGATATTACCCAGGGTCTGCCTCGTGTTGAGGAGCTGTTCGAGAGCCGCCGTCCCAAGAGCATGGCCATCATGAGCGAGATCTCTGGTGTGGTCTCTCAGGACGATACCAAGAAGAACGTGGTCATCAAGGTCACCGGCAAGGACGAAGAGACCGGTGCAGAGGTGGTCAAGAGCTACTCCATCCCCTTTACCCAGCATGCACGCGTTGTGCCGGGTGACCGTGTGGAGAAGGGCGACATCATCACCCGTGAGGGCGTGCTCTATCCCCAGGATATCCTGGCGATCAAGGGCCTGAGCGATGTGCAGAACTACCTGATCAGCGAGGTCCAGAAGGTCTACCGTCTGCAGGGCGTTGAGATCAACGATAAGCATATCGAGGTCATCGTCCGTCAGATGTGCCGTAAGGTCCGGGTCACCGACTCCGGCTCTTCCGACCTGATCGGCGGCGCACTGGCAAACCGCCTGGATGTGGAGAACATCAATGCAGATCTGCAGAAGCGGATCGACGCAGGCGAGCAGGGCCTCAAGCTGGTGGAGTACCAGCAGGTGCTGCTGGGCATCACCAAGGCTGCCCTGGCCAATGAGTCCTTCCTGTCTGCTGCATCCTTCCAGGAGACCACCCGCGTGCTGACCGAGGCTGCCATCAAGGGCAAGACCGACCCGCTGGCTGGCCTGAAGGAGAACGTCATCATCGGTAAGCTGATCCCCGCAGGTACCGGCCTGCCGGAGGTCCGTGAGGACCTGATCCGCCGCGAGGCGGAGCGGGATGAGCAGGTGGCTGCTGAACTGGCCGCTGCCCAGCTGTAAACCCTCCGTTTTCCGGATAAAAGCATAAAAAGCCCCCGCAGAGCACATACTCTGCGGGGGCTTTTGTGCTTTGGAGCAGGGGAGAGGGCTGTTCGAGAAAAAATCAGCGGAAAGTACAAAAAAACTTTGCAAAAACTGTTGACATTACGCCCCACAACGAGTATTATATAACTGTTGCGCATCCCTTTAGGGGGAAGTGCGGCAAAAAATCCGGGCGGTTGCCCGGTTATCACTCTACGAAAGGAGAAACCAAATGCCTACTTTTAACCAGCTTGTACGCAAAGGCCGTGAGGTCCTGGCTACGAAGAGCGCTTCTCCTGCTCTGCTGAAGAGCTACAACTCTCAGAAGAAGCAGTACTCTGATCTGAGCAGCCCCCAGAAGCGTGGTGTCTGCACTGCAGTCCGTACCATGACCCCCAAGAAGCCGAACTCTGCTCTGCGTAAGGTCGCCCGTGTCCGCCTGACGAATGGTATTGAGGTCACCTCTTACATTCCCGGCATCGGCCATAACCTGCAGGAGCACTCCGTCGTTCTGATCCGCGGCGGTCGTGTCAAGGACCTGCCCGGTGTTCGTTACCACATCATCCGTGGTACTCTGGATACCCAGGGTGTTGCAGGTCGTGGCCAGGCCCGCTCCAAGTACGGCGCAAAGCGTCCTAAGGCCGGTGCAGCGAAGAAGTAATTGAGGAACGACCGCCATAAACGGCTTTCCATTATATAAATAACAAGTCCGCCCTGAGCGGATGGTCAACAGTTTATGTAAGGTCAGCTCTTTGTGACACAACGGGAGTTTAATTACTTTCGAGTACCGATGATATCATTCTGTGAAGGAGGGAAGAAAGATGCCTAGAAGAGGTAACATTGCTAAGCGCGATGTCTTAGCTGATCCTATTTACAATTCCAAGATGGTCACCCGCCTGGTCAACAGCGTGATGCTGGATGGCAAGAAGGGCGTCGCCCAGAAGATTGTGTATGATGCTTTCACCATGATCCAGGAGAAGACCGGCAACGATCCCCTGGAGACCTTTGAGAAGGCCATGGAGAACATTATGCCCAGCCTCGAGTGCAAGACCCGCCGCGTGGGTGGTGCTAACTACCAGGTTCCCCTGGAGGTCAGCCCCGCTCGTCGTGAGACCCTGGGCCTGCGCTGGCTGACTGCTTACAGCCGCAGCCGTGGCGAGAAGACCATGAGCCAGCGTCTGGCTGCTGAGATCATGGACGCTGCCAATAACACTGGCAACGCCGTGAAGAAGCGCGAGGATACCCACAAGATGGCCGAGGCCAACAAGGCTTTCGCACATTTCCGTTATTGATCTGATCGGTAGGAGGTTCATTTCATGGCTACATCCAGAGAAGTTTCTCTTCAGATGACGAGAAATATCGGCATCATGGCTCACATCGATGCTGGTAAGACCACCACTACCGAGCGTATCCTGTACTACACCGGCATCAACCACAAGATCGGTGAGACCCACGACGGCAGCGCTACCATGGACTGGATGGCCCAGGAGCAGGAGCGTGGTATCACCATCACTTCCGCGGCGACCACTTGCTACTGGAGCCATTCTGAGACCCAGAAGGACCCCGCAGCATTCAAGAAGAACCGTCACCGCATCAACATCATCGACACCCCGGGCCACGTGGACTTCACCGTTGAGGTCCAGCGTTCCCTGCGCGTGCTGGACGGTTCTGTGACCGTTCTGGCTGCTAAGGGTGGTGTCGAGCCCCAGTCTGAGACTGTCTGGCGCCAGGCGGACGAGTACAAGGTTCCCCGTATGGTCTACGTCAACAAGATGGATACCATGGGTGCCGACTTCTTCCGCTGCATTCAGATGATGCACGATCGTCTGCACGCTAATGGCGTGGCTATCCAGCTGCCCATCGGCCAGGAAGACACCTTCCGCGGCATCGTTGACCTGGTGGAGATGAACGCCGAGGTCTACTACGACGATCTGGGCAACGATATGCGCACCGAGGATATCCCCGAGGATATGCGTGAGCAGGCCGAGGAGTACCACAACATCCTGGTCGAGGCTGTGGCCGAGAACGACGAGGAGCTGATGGAGAAGTACCTCGAGGGCGAGGAGATCACCAAGGAAGAGCTGAAGGCTGCGATCCGCAAGGAGACCATCGCCAACACTCTGGTTCCCGTGGTCTGCGGTTCTTCTTACAAGAACCGTGGCGTCCAGAAGCTGCTGGATGCTATCGTGGACTATATGCCCGCTCCCACCGACGTGCCTGACATCAAGGGCGTCAACCCCGAGACTGAGGAAGAGGAGACCCGTCCGTCTAGCGACAACGCTCCCTTCGCAGCTCTGGCATTCAAGATCGCTACCGACCCGTTTGTTGGTAAGCTGGCTTACTTCCGTGTTTACTCCGGTAAGGTCGAGTCCGGCACCACCGTGTACAACTCGGTGAAGGATACCAACGAGCGTATGGGCCGCATCCTGCAGATGCACTCCAACCACCGCAAGGATATCGACT